>JBCBCP010000004.1:0-137774 GCA_038530575.1 Pseudomonadota bacterium | reverse complement strand
GCCCTTCGAAACGGTGCGTGCGGGCGTTTGGCATCTGTTTGGCGGCCCGAAAGGATACGTCAGGCGCCACCGTCGCATCTGCCGTCCCGACGATGAAATCGACAGGCCCGCGGTGGTTTGGCAAATCCCTGAGCAGCGGGCGCAGGTTCCATTGGGCCATCATCATCAACGTCCCGCTGACATGATCGCGCCGGCTGACAAGCGCGCGGTAGAGCGCGACACCTGCCGGGTCCAGTTTGGAGCCTGTGGAGTCCAAAAGTGCCGCGATGCGCGCGGGGTTCGACGCCGTTCCCGAGAACAAGCTGGAGACGCCCGGCATGGCTGCCATCGCCTTGGCCATCACCGGAAAGACAAGCCCGGCCAGGCCCGAGAACTCTTCGAGCGCGGCGTTGATGCCGATGACATGTGGCGTGCCTTCCAGGAGGTCGCCTCGGGCGAGCCGCAACGCGATGGCCGCGCCAGAGGAATGGCCGATCAGCGCGCGGGGCATCCAGCCCTCCTGTTTGATCAGCGCGGCGATATCGGTTGCCATTGTGTCCAGCCCGCAGCGCTGCCGTGCGCCAAGCTGGGTAAAGCCCTGCCCCGGCAGATCCAACGCGATCACCCGGTGCCGCTTGGCCAGCATCGGCAGGATATCCCGGTAGCTGTGGGTCGATCCGCCCGCGCCGTGAAGCAGCAGAAGGTCATCCCCGGCCCCGGCGATTTGCGTATGCCAGCGGTGCACTGGCCCTGTGATCCGATGCGATAGGTGCGCATTCGGCCAGGTATCGGGAAACGGGCTCACGCGTCGCTCAGCGATCCGGCGACCGCTGCGCTGAGCCGTTTGGCATCCGCACGCGGAAGCGGCAGGTAAGGCGCGCCCATCTCTTGTGCCAGCGTGCCCAGCTCGCGCGTGGGGCGTTTGCCGGTGTCGATCACAAGGCCGGGCAGCGCCGCGCCGCGGTAAAGCCGTGCAATGGTCTGGGCGTCTTGCCCGGCGCGGGCGCGGTCGGCGGTTCCGTCCAGCGTGATGTTGGCCCGCCCATCGGTCAGCACGACAACCTGCGGGGACAGCCCGCGAGTCGCGCTGACCTGCCCAAGCCGGAACGCGCTTTGCAGCCCGGCGGCCAGCGGCGTGCCGCCCCCGCCCGGCAAGTCGGCAAGCTGCCGTTTGGTCTGAACCAGCGACCGCGTCGGCATCAGCAGCGGCTCTGCGCTTGTCCCGCGAAAGGCGATCAGCGCGACGTGATCCCGCTTTGCATAGGCCTCTGCCAGCAGCAGCTCGATCGCGCCCTTCGCCTCGCCCAGGCGGGACACGGCAGAGGAGCCTGAGGCATCGACCGCAAAGATGAGAACGCGATCTGACATCTCGGCAAAGCGCTTCACCCGGATGTCGTCCTTGGTAATGATCAGGCCGGGTGCGCCCGGGCGTGACTGGCGGCGAAGGGGCTGCCACGGCGCAGCGGCGCGCAAGGTTGCAATCAGGTCGATCCGGTCACGCCCGCCCAGACGGCCCGGGCGCGGGGGCAGGGGCCGTCCGCGCCGGTTGCTTTGCCGTTTTTGCCCGGCGCCTGAGCCTGCAGCGCGCTGGGTGGCGCCTGCGGTCAGTGCGGCAATCAGGTCTGGGGGCAGGCGCGCCAGCACGGCCTCCACCAGCATGTCGGCATCGGGGATGTCCTGCTGGTTTCTGTCATCAGGGCCTTTTGCCGTATCCTGAGCCGCAGGCGCGGCGTCTTCTTCTGGGGGCACATCCGGCATCTGTGTTGCCCGGTGTGCCAGAACCAGTGCGGCGGCAGCGGCGATGTCGTCCGCATCAACGGCGCTGCGCCCGTTAAGCACGGCGTGCGCCCGTGCGGCCCGCAAGGCGAGCATCGGGGCGCGCAAACTTTCGATGCCCATACGCGCGCTTAGCAAGACAAGCGTTTCCGCGTCGGTTGGCATACTAGTTGCCGAACCGTGCGGCGCATACGGAACCTGCCAGCCTTTGGGAAACCGATGCTCTGGCGCAATGCAAAAAGCGAGCCGGTCACAAAGTGCGGCTGGTGCGCCCTCATCGTCTGACGCGCCTTCGTCCAGCGCGATCACAACCGGCGCACGCCCGTCGTCCATCGCGGCGGCAAGTTTGGCGGCAAGGTCTGGCTCTGCACGTTCCGCCATGCTGAGCAGGACCGCCCGCCCGTCAAGAATGCCCGCCGTGCGCCGGGTTGTCCCGGCGGCGAGGGTTGCGGCCACATCGACCCCGCCAAAGAGTTGCTGGTCACTGATCGATGGATGTATCGCGTGCAGATCGGGAAGCGCGGTGCGGAGCGCGCCTGTGACCTGATCGCGCAAGGGGCTTGCTCGCATGCGCACCTGCGCCCCGCCAAGGCCCACCGGATCGATCCGCAGCAGGGCGATGGCCAGCGCGGCGCGCGCCCAGTCATCGCTTAGGTCATTCATCCCAACACATCCTCGACCGTGCGTTCAACGCGCGCGGTCGATCCGGCCTCGTCCAGTGGATCGCGGCGCAGACGGTGTGACAAGGCAATGGGCGCAACCGCACGGATATGTGCCCGCGTCAGGGTTTTGGCCCCGTCAAACGCTGCCAAGGCTCGTCCGGCCCGAAGCAAGGTTAGCTCTCCGCGGAGGCCATCCGCGCCGAGCGCAATGCACAGTTCGGCACAGTCTTCCAACGCGCCATCCGTGGTCTTGACCTTGCCCAGTGCCGCGCGTGCCGCGACGATGCGGGCACGCAAAGCAGCCTCTTCTCCAGCCCATTCAGCTATGAATGCCGATTTGGCGCGCTCGAACGCATCACGCCGTTTGATCACATCCACCCGCTCTGCCGCGCTGCTGGGCGAACGGACCTCCACGGAAAGGCCAAACCGGTCCAGCAATTGCGGGCGCAACTCTCCCTCTTCGGGGTTGCCGGAGCCAACGAGAACGAACCGCGCGGGGTGCCGGATCGACAGGCCTTCGCGTTCCACGACGTTCTCGCCAGATTGTGCGGCATCCAACAGTAGATCGACGATGTGATCCTCGAGAAGGTTCACTTCGTCGATATAGAGGTAGCCGCGGTTGGCCCGCGCCAGCAGACCGGGCTCAAACGCCTTTTCACCACGGGTCAGGGCACGTTCGATATCCAGCGCGCCCAGCACGCGGTCTTCGGTCACGCCAAGTGGCAGGTCCACGACCGGCGTCGGGATCATGTGTGTGTCTTCCCCGGGCACATTGGCCCAGTCCGGGCAGTCGGCGCGCGTCGGAGCATTCACCGGGCACCCTTTGACGGCTTCGATTTGCGGCAGCAAAGCAGCTAGCGCACGGACTGCGGTGGATTTCCCGGTTCCTCGATCGCCGAACACAAGAACACCGCCAATGCCTGGATCAATGGCCGTCAGGATCATCGCGTGCTTCATGTCGTCCTGTCCGACAATCGCGGTAAAGGGAAAGGCAAGGCTCATCTGCGTGGCTCCATCGGGTTGCGCCCCTCCCACGTTCCGGCGTGGCCGACGACGGCAAAGCGGGCGTAAAGTTCTTCGCGGAACCATCCGTTTTCGCGCACCGCGCGGATGGCTTCGGCGTGGGGGCCGGATTGTCGGGCGAAGGCGGCCATCTCTGCGGCGCCGGGCCAGATCGAAAAGGTGACTTGCTGCAGCAAGGGCACTTCGCCAATGCCAATTTTGAACATGACGTGCGGGTCGTTGCCGATCACGTCGCTGATGCGCGGCACTCGGCCCCAGAACTGCGGGGCGACCTTGGGGCGGACCGTGGCACGGGTTAGGGCGGCAAGGGGGCCGTGATCAGGCTCTGATACTGCCGAAAACGGCTGTGCGCCCGACCACTCGCCGCGGGCACTTGTGGTGTGCAAAAAGACTGTCATCGCCTCGTTCGCCCGGCGGGTGTATCGGCGAAAGACCGGGTGTTCCGCGGTGCGGGTGCGGGCGGTATCCTCGTCGGGCCAGACGGCCAGAATGGCAAAAACGCGGGGGAAGAGGACGGGTGTGAACCCTTCGTCCTTGCCCGAACCGCACAGCTTCCAGAACCCGATATCCGGGACGCGCGGCAGCAGGTACCGCGTGATGCCCATCATTACAAAGGCCCACGCACGGTCGCTGGCCCGGTCATAACGGAAGAAAGAAAGGCTCGTGGTTTGGGTCATGGGTTCGCACTGTGCGCCGATGAGTCTGCGCCAGAGGGAGCCTAACCGAAGATGCAGGATTGTCAACTAAACTAGACAGCAGTACTGTTTGGTCAGGATGACAAGACTTGATCAGATCGAATCGCGCACCGGCGGCGCAGCTCATGCGATTGTTGTGGGCGCCGGGCTGGGCGGCCTGGCCGCGGCGATGCGGCTGGGCGCGAAAGGCTATCGCGTCACCGTGATTGACAAGCTGGACGTGCCAGGCGGGCGCGGATCGGCGATCTGGCAGGACGGGCACCGGTTTGATCTGGGGCCGACCATCGTGACGGTCCCGCAGCTTTACCGCGATCTGTGGGCCGCGTGCGGGCGCGACTTTGATGCGGATGTCACGCTGAAATCGCTTGATCCGTTTTACGAGATCCGCTGGCCGGATGGCACGGTGTTCACCGCGCAACAAGACACCGAGGCGATGCGCCGCGAGGTCGCCAAGATCGAACCGCGCGACGTGGCCGGCTTTGACCGTTTTCTGAAAGATAGCGAAGCGCGGTATGCCTTCGGGTTCGAGGATCTTGGCCGCCGCTCCATGCACAAGCTGTGGGATCTGGTGAAAGTTCTGCCGAAATTCGCGATGCTGCGTGCGGACCGATCGGTTTACGCCCATGCCGCGCGGCGGTTCCGGAATGACAAACTGCGCATGGCATTCAGCTTTCACCCGCTCTTTATCGGCGGCGACCCGCTGCATGTGACGTCGATGTATATCCTCGTCAGCTATCTCGAAAAGCAATACGGCGTGCATTACGCGATGGGCGGTCTGGCCGGGATGGCGCAGGCGATGGCCCGCGTGATCGCCGATCAGGGCGGCACGCTTTTGATGGGCACCGAAGTGGACGAGATCGTGATCCGCGGTGGCCGCGCACAGGGCGTGCGCTTGTCCAGCGGGCTTGAGATGGGCGCGGACGTCGTGGTGTCGAACGCGGACAGCGGCCACACCTACACCAACCTGTTGCGGAGCCATAAAAAGCGGCGCTGGACCAAGGCACGCCTGAACCGCACCCGCTATTCGATGAGCCTGTTTGTCTGGTATTTCGGCACCAAGGGCACGCGCGGCGATTGGGCCGATGTCGGGCACCACACGATCCTGAACGCGCCGCGCTACAAGGGGCTGCTGAAGGACATCTTTATCAAGGGCAAGCTGGCGGATGACATGAGCCTTTACGTGCACCGCCCTTCGGTCACCGACCCGTCTGTCGCGCCCGAGGGGGACGATACGTTCTATGTCCTGTCTCCGGTGCCGCATCTGGGCCATGGCGGCGTCGACTGGAAGACCGAAGAGGCGGCGTACAAGGCCAAGATGCTCAAAGTGCTCGAAGAGCAGCTTTTGCCCGGTTTAGGCTCGAAAATCAGCTCCGAACAGGTGTTCACGCCAGAGACGTTCCGCGACCGCTACCTGTCGCCCTATGGCGCAGGGTTCTCCATCGAGCCACGCATCCTGCAAAGCGCGTGGTTCCGCCCGCACAATGTCTCCGAAGAGGCAGATGGGCTGTATCTGGCCGGCGCTGGCACGCATCCGGGCGCGGGTGTGCCCGGCGTGATCTCGACCGCCGAAGTGCTGGCGCAGCTTGTGCCGGATCCGGTGCGCGCATGATTGCCCCCGCCGACATGGAAGCCTGCCGCGAGGCGATCCGCCATGGCTCGCTCTCCTTTCATGCGGCCTCCAAAGTCTTACCAGCAAAGGTGCGCGATCCGGCGCTGGCGCTTTATGCGTTCTGCCGCCTGGCGGATGACGAAGTGGATCTGAAGGCAGACAAGGTCGCGTCCGTGCTGAACCTGCGCGATAGGCTTGATGCCGTGTACGAAGGCAGGCCAGCCAACGCCGCGCCCGATCGGGCATTCGCAGCTGTGGTTGAACAGTTCGACATGCCCCGCACCTTGCCCGACGCGCTTCTGGAAGGGCTGGCGTGGGACGCCGAGGGGCGGACCTACAAGGACCTGTCGGGCGTTCTGGACTATTCGGCGCGCGTGGCGTCTGCAGTGGGTGCAATGATGTGCGTGCTGATGAACGTGCGCGATCAGAACGCATTGGCACGCGCCTGTGATCTGGGCGCGGCGATGCAACTGACCAATATTGCCCGCGACGTGGGAGAGGACGCGTTTGAAGGGCGGCTTTACCTGCCGACTGACTGGCTGGAAGAGGCCGGGATCGACCGGGATGCGTTCTTTGCCAATCCGCGTCCAACCAAAGCGCTGCGCGCGATGACGCGCCGCCTCGTGATGGAGGCAAACAGGCTCTACTATCGCTCAGAAGCGGGTATTGCGGCGCTGCCACTGTCATGCCGCCCGGGTATTTTTGCGGCGCGGCTGATCTATGCCGGGATCGGTGGGCGGCTGCGCGCGATGGATTACGATTCCTTCTCCTCCCGGGCGCGCACGGGCAAGGCGGCTAAGCTGGGCTGGCTTGCGGCGTCGGGCGCGCGTGCGGGCCTGACCGCGGTGATGCCCAGGTCTGCGGTGCTGTATGCAAAACCTCTGCCTGAGGTCGCGTTCTTGGTCGAGGCGGCGGGCAACCCGATGCCGCGCAGCCGGTCCGACAGTCTGTTCGAAGCGCTTGCCGCGCTTGAGCAGCACCGCTTGATGCGCTCGCAGGCGCGTCTAGGTTAACCTTATGTTTTGGCTTTTGTTCTGCATTTTTTTTGCGGCCTGTCTGGGCGCTGGGGTCACGGGTGGTCTTTTCCCTCCCGGTCCTTGGTATCGCGCGCTGTCAAAACCATCGTGGACGCCGCCCGACTGGGTGTTTCCGGTCACGTGGATGGTGCTGTATGCCTGTATGGCCGTTGCCGGCGCGCGCGCCGCGATGCAGCCAGACAACGGGATCGCTATGGCCTTTTGGGCGATGCAGATCGCATTCAACGGTTTATGGACACCAGTGTTTTTTGGGTTGCGCAACATTCGCCTCGGCATGGCTATTATCGGGGTCCTGTGGCTAACCGTGTTCAGCGCGATGCTTGCGCTGTGGCAGGTCGACGGGATCGCGGGGGCACTTTTTGTGCCTTACCTTGTCTGGGTGACTATCGCCGCGGCGCTGAACGCCGCGGTTTGGCGTATGAACCCAGAAGAGGCGCGAAAGGCTGTGCAGCCTGCCGGCTAACGCCTAGCTGAACGACCAACGTGCCCGCCGCGGAACCCGCACTGCCAGCATCGGTTTCAGCAGTGGAGACCGGAACCGGCGCAGATCCAATGCCTCGTGCACGCCCACAGTTTCTTCCCCGTCCAGTTGCGTGCGGACGGCCGCGCGGGTGTAGAATGGCGCATCTAGCATCGCCTGCACTTGCCGCGGTTTGTAGCCCGCGTCCGCGCGGGTTTCCCGCCGCACTGTCCAAAGGCTGCGGCGCATGGGCGCTTTCGGCGGCAAGTCGATGACCTCAGCCTTGCCGCAAGGGCCAAAGTGAAACGCGGCGGCCAGCTCGGACCCGTCAAGGCGCGTGGCATCGTAGAAACACGTGGCCCCGTCCCCCTTGGGGTAGCGCCCCCAGGTCCAATAGCTGAAATCTTCCTCAAGCGCGCGGGTGCCAAAATTGGCATCGAAATATCCCTCGCCCTCCCATTGCCAGCCGGGACGGTCAATTTCGACAGAGATACGCGACCGTGGGGCAAAGGGGCGCCAGACATGTGCATGGTCTGGGGTCAACGCCAACTCGACCGAAGTAAGCGCGCTCGGAGTTATCACGATTTGCCCACGGATCCGATTGATGAGTGGGGGCGACGAGATCTCGTCAATGTCGATAATCAGCCGGTCGTCTTCCCAGCGCATCATCGACGGGCCAACCTCAAGCCGTGATGCTGTTTGGCGTAGCGCGCTCCGGCCCCGGTCGGTCATGGTAAACCGGCCACCCGGTCCGTAGGTGGCGACGTTGATGCACACGTGGTTTTGCGGGCTCTTGCGGCCCGACCAGCGATACCAAGGGGAAAACACCGACCCGATGAACCCGATGACCGAAACGGCGCGCGTGCCGCAGTCACTCAGGCCGTCGACATACCACCACGCATAGCCGTTCGGGCCGACATGGACGTTGAAGTTCGGTCGCTCAAGATCGCTTCGGCCGCATGCAGGCCGGAGCGTGTCGCCATCGGCACGCCTGCGCCCGGATGGGTCCCCCCGCCCGCAAGGTAGAGGCCCGGGATCTGCGTCCGCGCTGTCGGGCGCTGGAATGCCGCCATCAGCCCGTGCGGACTTTGACCGTAAAGCGCTCCCTGGCTGTGCGGGAACAGTGCGCCGAAGGCTTGGGGCGTCGTCACGGTTCGCGGGCTCGGCCTCGGGCTGAAGTTCAGCCCGAACTGCGCCGTCATCTTGTGAATTGTCCGATGGTGCCATTGGTCGATTTCCTGTGGCTGTTCCGCCGCTGCGGTCGCAGGGGCGTTCGAGATTATTTCAAAGCGTTCTAGGGGCGGCGGCGTGCCTTCCGCTCGGTCGAGTGCACAGATGTAGAGGGTCTGGTCTTGCGGGATTTCGCCGCGTTCCAACGCGTGGAATTCCGCCATCGGGTCCGCGTCGAACAGGACGTTATGATAGGCCAGCGGCAGACCTTCGGGCGTGGCAGCAAAGCTGTGCACCCGCGCCGAATAGCTGCGCCTTAGCTTTAGCGTCTGTGCGGCGACCCCGGTGACCGACGGGCCAAGGCCGCCCGCAGCAAGCGCCCGCGGATCGCCTGCGTGAATGACCGCGTCGCAGGGGATGCGCGTGCCGTCTGCCAGCATCACGGCGTCCGTGCGTCCGCCCTGCACAGACACGCGCGCAACGTGTGCGCCATATTGAAAATCGGCGCCTTTGGTGCGGGCAAGTGTTTCGATCGCGCGTGCCAGCATGTGCATACCCCCGCGCGGCGTCCATACGCCCTGCGCTTCGGCTTGCCAGATCAGTGACAAGATCGCCGGTGACAGGTGCGGCGCCCCGCCGACATAGGTCGCATAACGGCCGAAAAGCTGGGCAAGGCGCGGGTCATCAAAGCTGCGGGCCAGCAGCTTGCGCAAAGACGCAAGCGGCGCCATCGCGGGAATCAACGTTGGTTGTTTCATCACATGCGCTGTCAGGGACCCAAGGCTTGGCGCGGGGGCTTGCATGACGGGCGCATCGAAGGCGTCGAAAAGGCGCTGCGTCCTGGCGCAGAACGCATCGAACTGCTTTGCAGCCTTGGACCCGGCAAATTCCGTGATCGCTGCGATATTTGTTTCTTCGTCCGCCGACAGGTCGAGCCTGCTGCCATCAGGCCAGAAGTGCCGTGCCAGCGTTGTCAGCTTGATCAAATCCACATGATCATCGAGCCGCTCGCCGACCTCTGCAAATAGCTGATCGAAGACCCCGCGCAGGGTCAGCACCGTTGGGCCCGCATCAATCGGACCGGCCAGGCTGTCGACGGTCCGCATTTTTCCGCCTGGCGCTGCATGACGCTCAAGGACCGTAACTCCCACACCCGCACCAGCCAGCCGCAAAGCCGAGGCCAGCCCGGCAATGCCGGCGCCGATGATCACCACGTGGGAGGTGTCAGAGGGGGAAGACGCGCACATGCACCGATTGTTGACTCGTCTGCGCAATATGTCCAGTATGATTGACACATTGCTGTATCAGCATGTTTACAAACCGACAGGAGCGCGCATGAATCTCTCCCCCCGTATCGAAGCCGCCATCGCGCAGGCCGTCGCCTTGGGGCAGGGCCGTGGCCCGGTACCGCCGCGCCTGTCCTCGGCGCTTGGCTATGCCACGGCGCCCGGCGGCGCGCGGATCCGTCCGACGATTTGTATGTCTGTCGCACTCGCGTGCGGTGATGATCGTCCCGGGCTGTCGGATGCAGCCGCTGCGGCGCTTGAGATCATTCACTGCGCATCCCTCGTGCATGATGATCTGCCTTGTTTTGACGACGCCGACACGCGACGGGGCAAGCCTTCGGTGCATCGCGCTTATTCGGAACCTCTGGCCGTTCTGGCCGGTGACAGTCTGATCGTTCTGGCGTTTGAAGTCCTTGCCCGTCAGTCTGGCCTTGCCCCGGACCGGGTGGCGCAACTGATCATGACGCTTGCACAACGAACCGGAATGCCGGGCGGTATCTGTGCCGGTCAGGGCTGGGAAAGCGAGCCCGAGGTAGACCTCAAGGCCTACCACATTGCAAAGACCGGAGCGCTGTTCATTGCCGCGACCCAGATGGGCGCCATTGCCGCGGGACAGGAGGCCGAACCGTGGTTCGAGCTGGGCGCGCGAATTGGTGAGGCCTTTCAGGTCGCCGATGATTTGCGCGATGCGCTCTATGATTCTGCGACTTTAGGAAAGCCGGCGGGGCAGGATGATCTTCATGGCCGCCCCAATGCCGTGTCCGAGCTTGGCGTTCAGGGTGCAATTTCCCGGTTGAAGGACATTCTGGGCGGGGCCATTGCCTCGATCCCGTCCTGCAAGGGGGAGGCGCAGTTGGCTGAAATGGTCCGCATGTATGCCGAACGTTTGACCCCGGTGGCGCCGCAACATGTCTGATGCAACAAGCGACCTGCCGGGCTGGAAAGGCGGCGGGCTGAACCGCCTTATTGCAAAGCCGAATTTTCAAAGCTGGGCCAGCAAGTTTTTCCTGACCCGGGGCACCGCGCGCCGCGACGGGGCGGAACTTTTCGATCTTGTTCAGGGCTTTGTGTCCTCTCAGGTGCTGATGGCGCTGGTGGAGTTGGACGTGTTTCGCCGGCTTCGGGCGGGTCCTCTGTCGGCTGCTGCCATGGGGAAAGCGGTTGATGTGCCGGCAGACCGGATGGAGATTGCCCTACAGGCGGGTGCCGCGCTGGGCCTGCTGAAGCGCCGCCGGGACGGGCGTTTTGCCTTGGCGCGCAAAGGTGCTGCGCTGATGGGTGTGCCGGGCCTGCCCGAGATGATTCGCCACCACCGCGCGTTTTATGCCGATCTGTCGGACCCGGTTGGCCTGCTGCGCGGCCCGCAGGACACGCAGCTTAGCGCGTTCTGGCCCTATGTCTTTGGCGCGGCGCAGGCCGAAGATCCGGCCACAGCAGAAACCTATTCGGACCTGATGACAAAATCGCAGCACCTCGTGGCCGAGGATACGTTGCGCGCAGTCAAGATGGACGGGATCACGCGCCTTTTGGATATCGGGGGCGGAACGGGGGCGTTCTTGACCGCGGTGGGCCAGGCGCATGCGGGTCCGGAGCTGCACCTTTTTGACCTGCCGGCAGTTGTGCCGGACGCATCGGCGAACTTTGCCCAGGCTGGCCTTGCGGACCGCGCACATGTGCATGCGGGCTCTTTCAGGGACGATCCGCTGCCGGATGTGGGGGCCGATGCGATTTCGCTGATCCGGGTTCTCTATGACCATGCCGACGCCACCGTCATGGCGCTTCTGGCCAAGGTGTTTGACGCCTTGCCGCCCGGTGGCCGCCTGATCGTGTCCGAGCCGATGGCGGGCGGGGCGCAGCCCGAACGGGCGGGCGATGTCTATTTCGCATTCTACACGATGGCGATGCAGACGGGCCGGGCCCGCAGCGCAGCCCGAATTGGTGAGATGTGCGCAGAAGTCGGCTTTGAAGCCATTCAAAGCCCCCGTCCTGCAAGGCCTTACGTCACGCGAACGCTCTGCGCGCGCAAGCCAGCCTGACAGAGCGACTGTCTAAACTAATTGACACTCTGATCTGTCCAGCTAGAATGACAGTGTGACATCCCGCCGTTCTGTGTCCGAAAGATTCGGACCATCAGGCGCCACTCAATCCCGGAGGCACGCGTGCACACCGACGCCGTCTTGCTCAAAGGTCCCAAGGACCTCGACATCGGAACCCTGACGCTGACCGCGCCGGGTGCCACCGACGTCGTGATTGATGTGCGCCATTCGGGCATCTCCACAGGCACTGAAAAGCTGTTCTGGTCCGGCGAAATGCCTCCGTTCCCCGGCATGGGCTACCCGCTTGTGCCCGGCTACGAGGCCGCTGGCGAAGTGGTGGAGGCGGGCGTGCTCAGCGGGTTCAAGCCCGGCGATCACGTTTTTGTCCCCGGCGCGAATTGCTTTGACGGAGCGTTTGGCCTGTTTGGCGGTGCGGCAGAGCGGCTGGTGAGCGACTCGGGCCGCGTTGTGAAAATTGACCCGGCTTTCGGGGCCGAGGGCGCGCTTCTGGCGCTGGCCGCAACGGCCCGTCACGCGATGGCGGGAATGAACAAGGCAGTGCCTGACCTGATCGTGGGCCACGGCGTTCTGGGCCGCCTCCTGGCCCGTCTGACAATTGCCGCTGGCGCCCCTGCGCCTACGGTTTGGGAAATCGACCCGGCCCGCCGCTCGGGCGCGCAAGGGTACGAGGTCATCGACCCGTCCGAGGACGAACGCCGCGATTACCGCTCCATCTACGACGCTTCCGGCCACGGCCCGATCCTGAACGATCTGGTCGGCCGCATTGCCAAGGGCGGCGAAGTTGTTCTGGCCGGTTTCTATTCCGAGCCGCTCAGCTTTGCGTTCCCGCCCGCCTTCATGAAAGAGGCTCGTTTTCGCGTCGCCGCCGAATGGACGCGTGACGATCTGGTGGCGACACGCGCGCTGGTCGAATGCGGCGCGCTAAGCCTTGACGGCCTCATCACACACACGAGCCAGGCCCGCAGCGCACGGGAGGCTTATACCCAAGCCTTCACCGATGGCGCGTGCCTGAAAATGATCCTCAACTGGGAGCGCCCCGCGTGAAAGACGAAGTACCAAATCTGAAAGATTTCTCGGATCGACTTCGCGATGAGGCGAACGAGGATCTGGCCGACATCGTCACCGAAGAGCCGACGTCCAAGACGCAAATCATCGCGATCTACGGCAAGGGCGGCATCGGTAAGTCATTTACGCTCGCCAACCTCAGCCACATGATGGCTGAGCAGGGCAAGCGTGTGCTGCTGATCGGCTGTGACCCGAAGTCTGACACGACCAGCCTGCTGTTCGGTGGCAAGGCATGCCCGACCATCATCGAGACCTCGACCAAGAAGAAGCTCGCGGGCGAAGAGGTGAAGATCGGCGATGTCTGCTTCAAGCGCGGTGGCGTTTTCGCCATGGAGCTGGGCGGGCCCGAAGTTGGCCGCGGCTGTGGCGGGCGCGGGATCATCCACGGGTTCGAGCTTCTGGAAAAGCTCGGCTTCCACGATTGGGATTTTGACTACGTCCTGCTCGACTTCCTGGGAGACGTGGTCTGTGGCGGGTTTGGTCTGCCGATTGCGCGGGATATGGCGCAGAAGGTGATCTTGGTCGGCTCGAACGACCTCCAGTCGCTCTATGTCGCAAACAACGTTTGTTCCGCTGTGGAGTATTTCCGCAAGCTAGGTGGCAATGTTGGCGTCGCGGGCCTTGTGATCAACAAGGATGACGGTTCGGGCGAGGCGCAGGCCTTTGCCAAGGCTGTCGACATCCCGGTGCTAGCGTCGATCCCGCAGGATGACGACCTGCGCAAGAAATCCGCAAACTACCAGATCGTCGGCACCTCAGAAAGCCAGTGGGGCGCCCTGTTCGCCGCGCTGGGCGAGAATGTCGCCGATGCCCCGCCGATGCGCCCCACCGCGCTGACGCAGGACGAGCTGCTTGAGCTGTTTGACGGCTCTGACACAGGTGCGGGCGTCGTGCTGGAGCCTGCCACGGATGTCGATATGCGGGGCAAGAATTCCGAGCCGAAACCGTCGCTGGAGGTTGTCTACGACGATGCATGATCGGGACGATCATACGCGCGAAGGCTTTGAAGTTGGCTATGACGCCTCCGGCAATGTCGAGGTGATCGCTGCGGAGCCGTCTGCGGACGTTCCAACCGATGGGCTTGGCTGCCACTCCGGGTCCGAGATGAAGGCGGCTGCGGAGCAGGCCAATCCCGAGTTGCTGGCCCAGTTCGCGGCCGATTACCCGCAAGGCCCCCATGACAAGCCGCAATCGATGTGTCCCGCCTTTGGCTCGCTCCGCGTGGGTCTGCGGATGCGGCGCACGGCGACCGTGCTGTCGGGTTCAGCCTGCTGCGTTTATGGCCTGACCTTCGTGTCCCACTTCTACGGCGCGCGGCGGTCGGTTGGCTATGTGCCGTTCAATTCCGAGACTTTGGTGACCGGAAAGCTGTTCGAGGACATCCGCGAAAGCGTGCATGAGCTGGCAGACCCCGACCGTTACGATGCAATCGTGGTGACGAACCTGTGCGTGCCGACAGCCTCCGGTGTGCCGCTGCGCTTGCTGCCGGACGAGATCAATGGCGTGCGGATTGTCGGCATTGATGTGCCGGGCTTTGGCATCCCCACCCATGCGGAGGCGAAGGACGTCCTCGCCGGTGCGATGCTGAACTACGCGCGGCAAGAGATTGAGGCTGGCCCTGTCGCCGCGCCCGCTGCGGGCAAGTCTGACCGCCCGACTGTTCCTTTGCTGGGTGAGATGTTCCCGGCTGACCCGATGATGATTGGCGCGATGCTGGACCCGATGGGTCTTGCCGCTGGTCCGACCGTCCCCTGCCGCGAGTGGCGTGAACTCTATGCGGCGCTTGATGGCGCGGTGATTGCCGCCATCCACCCATTTTACACCGCATCCGTGCGCGAGTTTGAGGCCGCAGGTCGGCCCGTTGTGGGCAGCGCACCCGTGGGCCGCGATGGCACCGCCGCATGGCTGCGTGCGATTGGTGAGGCGCATGGCGCGCCCGAGGCCCAGATCGCAGCCGCGCAGAATGCGTTCTTGCCTGCGGTTGAGGAAGCTATTCTTGGTGCGCCGATTGATGGCACGATCACGCTAAGTGGTTACGAAGGCTCGGAACTTCTGGTTGCACGCCTGCTGATCGAAAGCGGCGCGAAGGTGCCTTACGTTGGTACCGCCTGCCCACGCACGCCGTGGAACGCAGATGACCAGGCGTGGCTTGAAGCGAAGGGCGTCAGCGTCAAGTTCCGCGCCTCGCTCGAAGATGATTGCGCGGCGATGGAGGCGTTCCAGCCCGACCTCGCCATTGGCACGACCCCGGTTGTGCAGAAGGCCAAAGAGCTGGGCATTCCCGGCCTTTACTTCACCAATCTGATTTCCGCGCGGCCCCTGATGGGCCCTGCCGGTGCAGGCTCCCTCGCTCAGGTCGTGAATGCGGCCATCGGCAACAAGGGACGCATGGACCGCATGAAGGCCTTCTTCGAAGGCGTAGGCAGCGGCGATACCGCGGGCGTCTGGGAAGGTGCCCCGAACCTGCGCCCCGACTTCCGCGCGCTTCAGGAAAAGAAGCTGGCAAAGCAGGCCCGCGCAGCCAAAGCGGCGGAGATGATCTGATGCTGATCCAGGATCATGATCGGGCCGGGGGCTATTGGGGCGCTGTCTATGCGTTCTGTGCTGTAAAGGGCTTGCAGGTCGTTATCGACGGCCCTGTGGGTTGCGAAAACCTGCCGGTCACGTCCGTCCTGCACTACACCGACGCGCTGCCGCCGCATGAGCTGCCGATTGTCACAACCGGCCTCGGCGAAGAAGAGTTGGGCCGTGACGGGACCGAGGGCGCCATGAAACGGGCCTGGGGCACACTGGACCCTGCGCTGCCCGCGGTCGTGGTGACCGGATCAATTGCCGAGATGATCGGCGGGGGCGTGACGCCTCAAGGCACAAACATTCAGAGATTCCTGCCGCGCACCATTGATGAGGATCAGTGGGAAGCGGCGGATCGGGCGATGACCTGGATCTTTACCGAATTCGGTATGACCAAAGGTCGGATGCCGCCCGAGAAGAAACGCGAGGAAGGTGCGCGTCCTCGCGTTAACATCCTCGGCCCGATGTACGGCACGTTCAACATGCCGTCCGATCTGGCCGAGATCCGCAGACTGGTCGAAGGGATCGGCTGCGAGGTCAATATGGTGATGCCCATGGGCGCCCACTTGGCCGACATGCGTAATTTGGTGAATGCAGATGTTAATATCTGCATGTACCGCGAGTTCGGTCGCGGGCTGTGCGAGCTTCTTGCCAAGCCGTATTTGCAAGCACCGATAGGGGTCGAGAGCACGACCAGCTTCCTGCGCGCACTGGGGAAGTTGGTGGATCTCGACCCCGACCCTTTTATCGAGCAAGAGAAACACTCGACGCTCAAGCCGGTCTGGGATCTGTGGCGGTCAGTCACGCAGGACTTTTTTGCGACAGCGTCCTTCGCCATTGTCGCGAATGAAACCTACACACGCGGCATCCGCCTGTTCCTTGAGGAAGACATGGGCTTGCCCTGTGGTTTTGCCGTGGCGCGTGTGGCCGGCTCCAAGACCAACAACGAAGAGGTGCGCGCCCTGATGGGGCAAAAGCGGCCCCTCGTGGTGTTCGGGTCTATCAACGAAAAGATGTACTTGGCCGAGCTGAAGGGCGGGCACGGGCCTGCGCCTGCGTTCATTCCCGCGTCGTTCCCCGGCGCTGCGATCCGGCGGGCCACTGGCACCCCGATGATGGGCTATGCCGGGGCAACCTACCTGATCCAGGAAGTCTGCAACGGACTGTTCGACGCGTTGTTCCACATTCTGCCTCTGGGTTCCGACATGGATGCCGCAGAGGCAACGCCGACAAATCTGCGCCGCGATTTCCCGTGGGATCCGGACGCGCAGGCGCTTCTGGATCGGCTGGTTGCGCAGCACCCCATTCTGACCCGTATCAGCGCCGCAAAGACGCTGCGCGACGCCGCCGAAGCTGCCGCATTGGCGCAGGGCGACGAGCGGGTCGTGATCGAAACCGTGAAATCCCTGGATCCGGCCGCAGCCGGGGCCGCGCTGTAAGGAGTTGACGAATTGACTGACCTGACCAACCAGACGGAGGCCCGTGCGGCCGCCCCGCGGCGCAAAACCGGCCAAACCGAATTCGCTGTCTACTTTGCGATCATCTTCCTCGCGACACTGCCACTGGCCTGCCTGACATGGGCGCTGGCCGCAATCCGGTCGCGCAGTTTCACGGACAAGGGCCCGATGGCCCGCGCGTGGACACAGGCCCGGATCATCACACCGATGATCTTCTCCGCGTGATCCACGCGGTTCGACATAACGGAATTCTCGGCAATGTGCGCCTGCTGAGATCACCAACTGGCTGCCTGGCAACGGGTGGGCAGAGCCCCGAGGGGATGAACCCCAAAGGACCCAGCCGCGGGGTGCGCGGTGTCAGCATAAATCTCCGGAGGATTTTTTATGGCTGAAAACCTGTCTTTCACAGGTCTCACAGACGAGCAGGCGCAGGAATTGCACTCGGTCTACATGAGCGGGCTCTGGCTTTTCACAGCCGTTGCCGTTGTCGCTCACCTGGCCGTCTTCATCTGGCGCCCGTGGTTCTGAGAAGGGATTGAGTAATGGCAAAGTTCTACAAGATCTGGCTCATCTTTGATCCCCGCCGTGTGTTTGTCGCACAGGGCGTTTTCCTTTTCCTGCTGGCAGCGATGATTCACCTCGTCCTGCTGAGCACGGGAGCGGAAGGCTTCAACTGGTTCGAACTGGCAGCGGCTAAAAACGCCCAGTAACGGCCCGCTGAAGCGGACCCAAGCAACGTTGCGGGCGGACGGTCAGTGCGCCCCGGCCCTTCGCCCGCAACAAACCTGACAATAACGACGGCTTACGACCCCGAATCCGGGGCGCGCCGCCAATCGCGGAGAGATTCATAAGATGGCCCTGCTATCCTTTGAACGAAAGTATCGCGTCCGCGGAGGGACGCTGATCGGCGGCGATCTGTTCGATTTCTGGGTTGGCCCGTTCTATGTGGGCTTTTTCGGGGTCACGACCGCCTTTTTTGCCCTTCTGGGCACCGTGCTGATCTTCTGGGGCGCATCCCAGCAAGGCACGTTCAACCCCTGGCTTATCAACATCGCGCCGCCCGACCTGAGCTATGGTCTGGGCCTTGCGCCGCTGCTGGATGGCGGGCTGTGGCAGATCATCACGATCTGCGCGACCGGCGCCTTTGTCAGCTGGGCGCTGCGTGAGGTCGAGATCTGCCGAAAGCTCGGCATGGGCTATCACGTGCCCATCGGCTTTGCGTTCGCGATCTTTGCCTATGTCACGCTGGTCATCTTTCGCCCGCTCTTGATGGGCGCGTGGGGGCATGGTTTTCCCTACGGGATTTTCAGCCATCTCGACTGGGTCAGCAACACCGGCTACGCCTATCTGCACTTCCACTACAACCCGGCTCACATGCTGGCGGTGACGCTGTTCTTCACCACCACTCTGGCGCTGGCGCTGCATGGCGCGCTGATCCTGTCGGCCGCCAACCCGGAAGAAGGCGAAGAGGCCAAGACGCCCGACCACGAAGATACCTATTTCCGCGACTTCATCGGGTATTCGGTCGGCACGCTGGGCATTCACCGTGTCGGCTACCTGCTGGCAATCAACGCGGGTTTCTGGAGCGCGGTGTGCATCATCATCTCTGGCCCGGTCTGGACCGCAGGCTGGCCCGAATGGTGGAACTGGTGGCTGAACCTGCCGATCTGGGGCGCTGATCCGCTGCCCGTGTACCAAGCTGGCTTTGGGGGGATGAAATAATGGCTCTTAGAGAATACCAGAACATCTTTACCCAGGTTCAGGTGCAGGGCGTGCCCGAGATGGGCATGGACGACAACGGCACCATGACCGCCGAACGGGTGGGCCGGCCTTTCTTCTCGGTTGCTGCGGGTTTCCTCGGCAACGCGCAGATCGGCCCGATCTACCTGGGCTGGACCGGTCTTGTGTCGCTGATCACCGGGACGCTCTGGCTGAATATCGTGGGTCTGAACATGCTGGCGCAGGTCGGCTGGTCCGTGCCCGAGTTCATCCGGCAACTCTTTTGGCTCGCGCTGGAGCCGCCAAGCCCGGAATACGGCCTGTCGATGCCCCCCTTGAACGAGGGTGGCTGGTACATCATCGCCAGCTTCTTCCTGCTAGTGTCGGTGATGACCTGGCTTTTGCGCAGCTACCTGCTCGCGCAGCAGCACAAGATGGGCAAACATATCTTCTGGGCCTTTGCGAGCGCCGTGTGGCTGTTCCTTGTTCTGGGCCTTTTCCGCCCGGTGCTGATGGGCAGCTGGTCAGAGGCGGTGCCTTACGGCATCTTCCCGCACCTTGACTGGACCACGGCGTTCTCCATTCGCTACGGCAACCTCTACTATAACCCCTTCCACTGCCTGAGCATCGTGTTCCTGTATGGCTCTGTCCTGCTGTTCTGCATGCATGGTGGCACGATCCTGGCCGTGACCCGCTATGGCGGCGACCGGGAGCTGGAACAGATCTATGACCGCGGCACGGCGACCGAGCGTGCGGCCCTGTTCTGGCGCTGGACAATGGGGTTCAACGCGACGATGGAGGGTATTCACCGCTGGGCCATCTGGTTCGCCATGCTCACCGCGATCACGGGCGGCATCGGCATCCTGCTGACCGGCACTGTCGTCGATAACTGGTTCATCTGGGCACAAGAGCACAACTTCGCTCCGCTCTATGATGGAAGCTACGGCTACGAAGACTACCGCTCTTACGAAGCCTTTATCGGGAAGGAGAACTGATATGCTTCCCAAGTGGTTTGATGATTGGAACAAGGCCAACCCGACGGATATCTTCGGGCCGGCCATCCTGGTCGGCGCGGTGGGCGGTGCCCTGTTCGTGGCGGCGATGATCGTGACCTGGGGCCAGCCCCTTGCCACCGACTCGCTACAGACCGGCCCGCGGGGCACAGGCATGTCCGTGCCTGAGTTCCAGCTCGCGGTGTCAAAGCCTGATCCAACGCTCGAAGAGTACTACACCGAGCCGCCGATCCCGCCGGAGCCCGGTGAGCCGCTGGCCAAGGATATTTACGAGAATGTCCAAGTCCTGGGTGAGCTGACAGAGGCGAACTTCAACCGGCTTATGACGGCAATGACCCTCTGGATCGCGCCGGATCAAGGCTGTGCCTACTGTCACGCTGGCGCGGATGAGGGGCTTTATGCCTCTGACGATCTGTACACAAAGGTTGTCAGCCGCCGGATGATCCAGATGACCCAGAACATCAACGAAATCTGGGACGGTCACGTGAATGCCAACGGTCAGGTCGGTGTGAACTGCTACACCTGTCACCGCGGTCAGAACGTGCCCAGCAACATCTGGTTCAACATCACCCCGGTGAACGAGTCGGTCGCAGGTTGGGCTGCGGTGCAGAACCGGGCGACGACGCTGTCGGGTTCCACATCGCTGCCGTCCAGCGCGATGGAGGTTTACCTGACCGAGTATGAAGCGGTGAACGTGCACGACCTGGAAAGCCGTGTTGCGGGCGTGCCGAACGACATCGACGTGGCGTCTATCCAGAAGACGGAAATGACGTTCTCGCTGATGAACTACTTCAGCAACTCGCTGGGTGTGAACTGCGTGTTCTGCCACAACAGCCGCGCGTTCTACGACTTCGATCAGGTGACGCCGCAATGGTCGACGGCCTTGCTGGGCCGTCAGATGGTGATCGAGATGAACCAGGAATACCTCATCCCGCTGCGGGATGTGTATCCGCCGGAACGTCTTGGCCCGATCCACGCCGATGCGCCGAAGGCCGCGTGCCGGACCTGTCACAAGGGCTATCAACAGCCGCTGCAGGGCCTGAACGTGATCGCGGACTGGCCGGAACTGGCCGTCACCGAAGGCCCGCCGGTCTATGAGGCCGCGCCGAGCGAATAAGGAATTCAGGCGGACGCCCGCACGCGCCCGCCTGACGCCAGGTTCGGACCGCTGGCTTCCTTGGTCCGGACAATTGGGGGCTCTGCCCCCGGTTCCCTTCCTGTTGGCTACAGGAACCTGGCGCCGTGCGGAGTTTCCCCTCTGCGCGGCGCCTTTTTGCAAAACGCCTTTGGCAAGAGGCGACATCTGATTGGAGTGCGCCATGACCCATACACCGCTTCTGGACCGCGTCGCCGGCCCTGCCGACCTCAAAGGCCTGACCGACGGCGACCTTGCGCGCCTTGCGGGCGAGGTGCGCCGCGAAGTGATCGAGGTGGTCAGCCAGACAGGCGGGCATCTCGGCTCATCATTGGGAGTGGTCGAACTGACGGTTGCCATCCACGCGGTGTTCAGCGCCCCGCGCGACAAGCTGATCTGGGACGTTGGCCACCAGTGTTACCCGCACAAGATCCTGACTGGCCGCCGCGACCGGATGCTCAGCCTGCGCCAGAAGGATGGGCTCAGCGGATTCACCAAGCGGTCCGAAAGCGACTTTGACCCCTTTGGCGCCGCGCATTCGTCGACCTCGATTTCTGCGGCGCTGGGCTTTGCCACGGGCCGGGATCTGGGCCAGCCGGTCGGCGATGCGATTGCCGTGATTGGCGACGGGTCGATCAGTGCGGGCATGGCCTATGAGGCGCTTAACAACGCAGGTAGCGAGGGCCGCCGCCTGATCGTGATCCTGAACGACAACGAGATGTCGATCGCTCCGCCTGTTGGCGCGATGTCTGACTATCTGTCGAACCTGTCGCGCATGACGCCCTTTCACGCCCTGGCCGAAGGGATGGAGGCCGCGCTGCCCAAACCCATGCGCGACGGGGCACGGCGCGCGCGGGAAATGGTCACCGGGATTGAATCGCGCGGCACGTTCTTCGAAGAGCTTGGCTTTGACTATATCGGCCCCATCGATGGGCACGACATGGCCGAGGTGCTGAGCGTTCTGCGCTCTGTCCGCGCGCGGGCAACGGGGCCGGTCCTCATTCACGCTTGCACGGTGAAGGGCAAGGGCTATGCGCCCGCCGAAGGGTCGGCCGACAAGTATCACGGGGTGGCCAAGTTCGACGTCGCCTCGGGCGAGCAGAAGAAGGGCGCGAGCAACGCGCCATCGTACACATCTGTCTTTGGCTCAGCGTTGCTTGACGAGGCGCGGCGCGATCCGTCCGTTGTTGCGGTGACGGCCGCGATGCCCTCAGGCACAGGCGTGGACAAGATGGCGGAAGTGTTTCCTTCGCGTGTTTTTGACGTCGGCATTGCGGAGCAGCACGGCGTCACCTTTGCGGCTGGCATGGCTGCGTCTGGGCTCAAACCATTCTGCGCGATCTATTCGACCTTCCTTCAGCGCGGTTACGACCAGGTGGTGCACGACGTGGCGCTGCAAGGTCTTCCCGTGCGCTTTGCGCTAGACCGTGCGGGGCTGGTCGGCGCCGATGGGGCGACCCATGCCGGCGCGTTTGACATTGGCTACCTCGCGGCGCTGCCCGGGATGGTCGTCATGGCGGCGTCCGACGAAGCCGAATTGGTGCACATGGTGGCAACCGCGACGGCGCATGACGCCGGCCCAATCGCCTTTCGATATCCGCGCGGCGCAGGTCGAGGCGTTGAGCTGCCTGAGCGCGGCGAGGTGCTTGAGATCGGCAAGGGGCGTATCGTCTGGGGCGGCAAAGGGGATGTCGCGCTTCTCGCGTTGGGTGAACCGCTTGCGACTTGCGAAGCCGCCGCCGAAAGCCTGATTGCCGAGGGATTGAACGTCACGATCGCCGATGCGCGATTTGCTAAACCGCTCGACATGGAGTTGATAGCGAGCCTTCTTGAAAACCATGCTGCCCTTATCACCGTGGAACACGGCGCGATGGGCGGCTTTGGGGCGATGGTTCTGCAAGAAGCCGCTGGCGCGGGCTTGCTTGATGGGGCGTGCAAGGTGCGCACGATGTATTTGCCCGACCGCTACATCGATCAGGCGAGCCCGGATGAGATGTACGCCAATGCGGCTCTGACGCGGGGCGATATCGCCCGCTTGGCCCGTCAAGCGCTGGGGATCACAGACCCGAAAGTGGTTCAGATTACGCGCTGATCCGCGCCCGTGCCTCTTCGGCCTGCTCAGGCAGGCCGAGGCTGTCGTAGGCTTCGGCCAGCATCCGGTTCAGCGGTACGCCGTCCGGATCGAAGGTGCGGCGCATCTCCATCACTTGCTGAGCTCGGCTTGTCAGGCCGGATTTGATCAACGCATCAAGGTGGATCTGCTCGAACAAGTCCCTTTGGGCGTGGCTGCCGCCGCATTCGGCGAGCCGTGGTAGCGCCTTGCCCAGAAAGCGGATGCAGTCATCGTAATCCCGCGCCGCATGGGCCGCGATGCCGTGCGCCGCCCACAGCGCCACGTCGCGCCAGACTGCGTGGTCGTGCTGGCCGTCATCCTCTGCGCGCGCCTCTATCGCGGCAAGCAGCGCCTCGCCCTCGGGGCGTTTTGCGCGGCCTAGGGCATAGAGGTACTGCAGCGTCAGGAAGGGCGAGACGGTATCGGCGCCACGCTTTGCCACGAAATCGGCCACTTCCTGCCAGCGGTCCCCGACGTTTACGCCTGCGAATTCCATTCGCGCCAGCAGTGAAATAGCGCCGACCTGATCCTGGCTGTAGTCCATCGATAGGCCCCAGACGTGCGTGTCGTATGCGCTCAACAAATCCTTGGTCCTCCCAGCAGATATGTAGAACAAGGCCAGGTGCCACCAGTTATGCGAATGCATAAAGGAATTGAGCCCATCCCAGTGATGCGCGACCGATTCCAGAAAAGCTGTCCCTTCGGCTACCTTCCCGCGCGTCAGGTAAACATGGGCCAGTGCGTGGTGCGCCCAAGGCTCCGACTCGTCCAGCCTTAGCGCCCGTTTCGCGGCTTGTTCTGCATGGTCGAGCAGATGCGACTCCTCATAGCCAAAGGCGAGCATTCCGTGGGCATATGCGATGTCTGACGCGCCGGGCATGGCCTTTTGCGCAATACGAAGCATTGCCGGAAAATCGCCGATATTGAACGTGTGATACTGGCCAAGCTTGAGCATCACCATGTCCCGCGGATGAGCCGAAACCGTCTTTTCGCAAAGTGCAATCAGTGCCGGGACGTCCCCATCGTGGAAAAGCCGTGCGGCCTTGACCGCTGCCGCCTCGCGTTTGGTGAGGCTAGTGGCCGCTTCGGCTTTTTGGATAAACGGTGCGGCCAGCTTTGGCGCGATGGGCGCCTCGAGCAGCATGTAGAGGATCGCGGCATAGGCGTTGACCAAACCACATTCTGGCGCTGCCTTTGCAGCCGCAATGACGTTTGCCGCCTTGGGCTGAAAGCTAATGAATCCGTGCACGAAATCGTTGATCCCGCCCAGTGCCGCATCGTCTGCGCCCGTCACGGGCAAGCCATAAAGGTCGTTCATGTCGTGTCTCCGGTATGGGCGAGGATCAGTTCGAGCACGGCTGCCGGGTTGTCCCAGTGGATCGAGTGACCCGCATCCGGGACCGTGTGCATGGTGACATTGGGGATCGCAGCGAATGCCGCGCGGCCTGCAGCCTCCGGGATCATCAGATCATGTTCTGCGAACACCACTTGCGTGGGTGCTTTGATGTCGGCGGGACGTGTGCGGGGTTTGAAGGTGCGCAGTGCCTCGATCTGATGCCGCATTGCAGGCAAGGTTTGCGCGTAGGGATAGGCGCGGGCCGCCTTCAAAGCCGTCTCTATATTAATGGGATCGGCAAAAAAGGTGGGTTGGAAGGCCCAGGGGTAGAGGGCGCGTAGCCACAGCTCTTCCCCGTTTGGTTCGGCCCGGATGGCCGTGAGGGTATCGAACATCGCCATCGTGCGGGGGACGCGGACGGGCGCCGAACAGAGGATGGTGAGCGAGGCAAGATCGGCCAGCCCCGCAAGCTCCATCGCCATCAGGCCGCCCATCGAATGGCCGATTACGTGGTAGTCTGTATGGCCAAGCGCTTGCATTAATGCCGCGGCGTCTTCGGCCATTTGCCCAACGCTGACCGGGGCATCCCACGGGGTTGTGCGGCCGGTCGTGCGGTTATCGGGGCGGATTACCGTGTGGTTCTGGGCGAGGGGTTCGACCAGCGGACCCCAACTGGCGTTGTCCGACAGCATACCCGCCAGCAGGATCAAAGGCGGGCCCGAGCCGCCCACCTCGTAGTGCATCGTGATGCCGTTCAGGTCGATCTCAGGCATTGAGGTCCCTCCAGCAGGGTAGCAGGTCATCAGGGGCGGGGGTTGCGTGATAGACCGCGCGGGCGATGGCGCGGGTCAAACACACCGCGGCGGCGTGGCCGATCAGGGCGAGGTCGCGTTCCGGCGCTTTCATCGGCTGCGCCCCGGTCGAGATGGCAAAGACCAGATCGCCATCGCCGGGGCTGTGCGCCGGAACGCAGGCGCGGGCGATGCCGTCATGGGCTGCCCACGCGACGCGCTGACACTGTGCTTTCGTCAGGTCGATGTCGGTTGCGACGATGGCGATGGTCGTGTTGGCGCGTTCGAGCATTGCGGACATCTTGCGGCTTTCCAAAGAACGGCCAAGCCCTGTGTTAGGGTCTGTTCCAAGCCCGCCGAACTCTCCGTCCACCTCAAACGGGGCCGCCCAGAAATGCTTGTCGCCGGGAGTTGTGACGCTGCCCATCGGGTTGGCCGCGACAAGGGCGCCGACGGTTCCGCCAGCGACTTCCAGCGACGCGGAGCCGAGCCCGCCCTTCATCATGGCCGTCATCGCGCCGGTGCCTGCGCCGTGGGAGCCGATTTCGAAGGTTTTATTGGCGGCTTCAAACGCGGCGCGGCCGAGGTCGCGGTATGGGTTTGTGTCCCACGCTTTGTCCCCGCCCGAGAGCAGGTCAAAGATGATTGCTCCGGGGACAAGTGGGATGATCGCGGGGCCGACGCGGTAGCCACGGTTGGCCCCGCGAAGGGCGTCGGACACGCCTGAACAGGCGTCGAGGCCATAGGCGCTTCCTCCCGATAGGACTAGCGCATCGACCTGTGCCACGGATTTGTCGGGTTGCAAAAGGTCGGTCTCGCGCGTGCCTGGTGCGCCGCCCATTACGGCAACGGAGGCAGTGAAGGGTGTGTCCGCGGTCAGCACCGTTGCGCCAGATTTCAGGTGTTGATCCTGCGCGTTGCCAACCTTGAGGCCGGGCACGTCGGTGATGAGATTTTTGGGACCAGGGTGCATTTTGATTTCGTGCCTCCGGCGGAGGTTTTCTTTGCCAAGTGAAGGTTAGATGTGCGGTTTCTTGGCCGCGGTGGCTGGATCACCCGTGTTAGGCTCTCCTTTTGGCTCGATAAGAAGGACTTTGCACTCCTCGTTGGCGCGGGGTCGGTGGGTGACGCCTTTGGGGACAATGAAGAGCTCACCAGCCTTGACGTCGTGGCTGGTCTCTTCGAGGTCCATCACCATTGCGCCTTCGAGCACGAGGAAGAAATCGTCCGTGTCCTCGTGCAGGTGGAAGGGAAATTCGCCTTTGAACTTCACGACCATCACGTCGTTTCCGTTGTAGTCCGCGACGACGTGCGGGTCCCAATGGGTGTCGAACAGGGCGAGTTTTTCTGCGAGGTTGATCGGGGTCATATGCAACGTCCTCCGTCGACTTCCATCGCGACCCCGGTGATCATGCTGGCGGCATCGGAGCAGAGGAAAGTGGCCGCCGCGCCCATGTCTTGCGGGGTGGAGAAGCGGCCAAGGGGGATGGTGCTCAGGAACTTGGCGCGGATTTCCGGGGTGTCTTCGCCCATGAAGCTTTTCAGCAGGGGTGTTTCGCCTGCGACCGGGTTGATGGCGTTCACCCGGATGCCCTCGGGGGCGAGTTCAACAGCCATCGCCTTGGTCGCGGTGATCATCCAGCCCTTGGACGCGTTGTACCAGTTCAGGCGGGGGCGGGGGGACACGCCCGCAGTAGAGGCGACGTTGAGGATTGCGCCGGTTTTGCGCGATTTGAAATGGGGAACGAGGGCGCGGGCTGTCAGGTAGACCGACTTCATGTTCACGGCAAAGACGCGATCGAAATCCTGTTCGGTTACGTATTCCATGGCTTGCGGCAGGTGCGTGATGCCCGCGTTGTTTACGAGGATGTCGACGTGGCCGAAACTGGCGAGGGCCGCATCCGCCATTGCCTGAACCGATGTGCCGTCCGAGACGTCGACCTGCTGCCCGATTCCGCCGATCTGTTGCGCGACCGACTGTGCGCCGTCGCCGTTGATGTCCGCGACCATGACCTGGGCGCCCGACGCGGCAAAGGCCCGAGCGATCCCGTCGCCAAAGCCTGATGCGCCGCCCGTGACGATGGCCGTTTTGCCTTCCAGTTGCATGGTGTCCTCCCTAGCCGTGATGCGCGGCGACTGTTTTGAGCGTCGAGAAGCCGTAGAGTGCCTCGAACCCTTTTTCGCGCCCGTGCCCGGATGCGCCGACACCGCCGAAGGGCAGTTCTACCCCGCCCCCGGCGCCGTAGTTGTTGATGAAAACCTGCCCTGCGCGCAGCCGTTTGGCCAGCCGCATTTGTCGCGCGCCGTCCCGGGTCCAGATGCTTGCAACAAGACCGTAGTCTGTGCCGTTGGCGATGCGGATCGCGTCATCCTCGTCGTCGAAGGGGATCAGCACCTGAACGGGGCCGAAGATCTCTTGCTGCGCCAGCATGTGATCCGGTGGGACGTCCGCAAAGAGGGTTGGGCGGATGTAAGCCCCCGTTTCGGGCGCGTTTTGCAGGACGCCTTTTGCGGCGATTGTCAGGTCTTCACCTTGGCCGAGGAAGCCTTCGACGATCTGTTTTTGCCGCGCGGAAATCAGGGGACCAACGCGCAGGTCATCCAGTGCGGGGCCGACTGTCAGCTCTTCATAGGCGGCTGACATACGCTCCAAAACTTCTGTATAGAGCCGCTTTTGCACAAGAATGCGGGATGAAGCCGAACAGGTCTGACCTGCGTTCTGGATGCCGGCGTTCACAAGGAATGGTAGCGCGGTGTCAAGGTCCGCATCATCGAAGACCAGTTGAGGGGATTTGCCGCCCAGCTCCAACGTCACGGGTACGACGTTGGCCCCGGCCGCTTGTTGGACAAGGGAGCCGGTGCGGACCGAGCCTGTGAAACTGATGTGCTTTACGCCCGGGTGCGCGGCCAGTGCGGCGCCAGCTCCGACCCCCGTGCCTGGCACGACATTCAGCGCGCCATCGGGTAGACCTGCCGCACGGCAAATGTCGGCGAAGGCGAGCGCTGTCAGGCAAGCCTCTTCTGCAGGTTTAAGGACGCAGGCGTTGCCCATGGCGAGGGCCGCGCCAACAGAGCGGCCGATGATCTGCATCGGGTAATTCCACGGGATGATGTGGCCCGTGACGCCGTGTGGCTCGCGCAGTGTGTAGACGGTGTATCCGTCAAGATAGGGGATGGTTTCGCCCGTGATCTTGTCCGCCGCCCCGCCATAGAATTCCAGATATCGGGCCAGCGCGAGCGCGTCTGCACGCGCCTGCGTGAGGGGTTTGCCGACGTCCATGGCTTCGAGCTTCGCCAATTTGTCGACGTTTTCAGCCACGTCAGAGCCTATTTTGGATAGGATGCGGCCCCGTTCGGCCGCGGTCATGCGCCCCCAATCGCCGGTCAACGCAGTCTGTGCGGCGACAACGGCACGTCCTATGTCCTCTGCAGAGCCTGCCGCGATGTTGGCGAGGTGCCTCCCGTCTGACGGGTTGATCAGTGGCAGGGATTCGCGCGCGGGCTCCCATCTGCCTCCGATCAGCATTTGCGTCCAGTCAAAGGTGTCAAGCATGGGTGAGGCCCTCCAGGTTGGGCAGCCGCGGCGCGGCGGCGATCAGGCTCTGTGTGTAGGGGTGCTTTGGCGAGTCGAACACAGAAGCCGTCGGCCCCTCTTCGACGATTTTGCCTGATTGCATGACAAGCACGCGGTCAGTCACGGTGCGCACGACACTTAAATCGTGGCTGATGAAGAGGTAGGTGAGGTCGTTCTGGCGGCAAAGGTCCGCGAGCAGGTCGAGTATTTGCGCGCGAACCGATACATCAAGGGCGCTAACGGCCTCGTCAAAGACGATGAGTTCGGGGCGGATGATGAGTGCGCGGGCGATAGCGATGCGCTGGCGTTGGCCCCCTGAGAATTGGTGCGGATATTTTTGAGCGTCATCGGGGCTTAGGCCCACGGCGCGGAGCGTCTCGGCCACTACATCTGCGCGGGCCTGTCCAGTTGGCGGGTCGGCAAGTAGGTGGAACGGCTCGCAAATCGCGCGTTCGACCCTATGCCGGGGGTTGAAGCTTCCAAAAGGGTCTTGAAACACGACTTGCATTTTGCGCCGAACGTCGAGGTTGGGTCGGCCCGCGCCGAACACTGGTGCACCGTCTAGCGTAATCGTGCCCTCTTGCACGTCTTCGAGACCCAAGATAGCCCGTGTTAGGGTCGATTTCCCACAACCACTTTCCCCAACAAGCCCCAGCCGTTCGCCCCGGTTGATGTCAAAACTCACGTGCTCCACCGCGCGAAAACTGCCGGGGCGGGCAAAAAGGCGGGTGCGGGGCAGGCGGTAGTCACGGCTGACCTTGTTGACTTGCAGCAGCGGCGTGTCGGCTTGGGTCTGCGGCAGGTCGACTTCGTGGGCGGACGCGGCGAACAGCGCCCGGGTGTAGGGGTGTTTCATCTCGCGCAGAAGGGTGTGCGTTTGACCTTGCTCGACGATCTTGCCGTGCTGCATGACGATGATCCGCTCGGCCATGTCCGCCACGACGGCAAGGTCGTGGGTTATCATCAAGAGGCCCATGCCATCTTCCGCGGTTAGCCGTTTCAGCAGGTCGAGGATTTGCGCTTGCGTGGTCACGTCCAGCGCGGTTGTCGGCTCATCCGCGATGAGCAAAGAGGGGCGCAGGGCGATTGCCATGGCGATCACGACGCGCTGGCGCTGGCCGCCTGACAGCTCGTGCGGGAAACGGGACAGCGGAAAGCGTTCTCTGGGAAGGCCGACGCGCTGTAGCGTTTGCGCGGCGCGGGCCATTGCCTCTGCCTTTGGGACGCCCTCGTGTACGAGGATCGTTTCAGCCACCTGATCGCCGATGGTCTTAACCGGGTTGAGCGCCGTCATGGGTTCCTGAAAGACCATGCCAATGGATTGCCCGCGTAGGGCGCACATCTGCGCTTCGGTCTTGGACAGGAGATTTTCGCCGTTCAGGTCGATTGACCCGCTTACGTGTGCCGCGTCTGGCAGCAGACCCATGATGGCGAGGGCGGTCATCGATTTGCCCGACCCCGATTCACCCGTGATGGCAACGATTTCGCCGGGGTCGGTTGTCAGACTGACATCGGACAGAATGTCGTGTTCGCCGATCTGCAGGTGCACGTGTTGCACGTTCAACAGGCTCATGTCCGGGCCACGCGCAGTTTCGGGTCAAGCCAGTCGCGCAAGCCGTCGCCCAGTAGATTGAGCCCCAGAACCGTGAGGATAATCGCGACGCCCGGCACGAGGGCAAGGTGCGGTGCGAGGCTGACCATCGTTTGCGCGTCGGCGAGCATTCGGCCCCACGATGGTGTGGGAGGTTGCGCGCCGAGGCCGATATAAGAAAGCGCCGCCTCGGCAAGGATACCGAGTGAGAACTGGATCGTTGCCTGCACGATCAGCAGGTTGGCGATGTTGGGCAGGATGTGTTCAACACTGATCCGCGCCGCGCCCTTGCCCGCGACGCGCGCCGACAGAACGAACTCGCGCGCCCAGAGCGAGAGCGCACCGCCGCGGGTAACGCGTGCGAAGACCGGGATGTTGAAGATGCCGATGGCAATGATCGCATTAATCGCGCCTGCGCCGAAGATTGTGGTGATAAGGATCGCGATGACGAGGGAGGGGAAGGCAAAGATCAGGTCGTTACCTCGCATGATAATCTCGTCTGCCCAGCCGCCCTGCCGCGCAGCGGCCCAGAGACCGAGCGGCACCCCAAGCCCGACGCCGATGCCCACCGCAACGAAGGCCACCGCGATAGAGGTGCGCGACCCGACCATGATCATCGACAGCATGTCACGACCAAAGTGGTCCGTTCCGAACAAGTGCTCGGCGCTGGGTGTTTGCAGCCGGTCGGGGATGTTGAGGGACGTGTGGTCGAACGGAGTCCAGACAAAGCTGATGAGCGCGGCGAGCACCACGAGCGAGGACAGGAGGCTGCCTATGATAAGGGAGCGTTTCACGTCCGGCTCCGGAGTCGAGGATCGACGGCGGCATAGGCCAGATCGACAAGGAAGTTGACCACGATCACGGCAAAGACCAGCAGCATCACGACGCTTTCAACCACAATCAGATCGCGGGCGGAAATGGAGGTGAACACCAGCCGCCCCAGCCCCGGAAGATAGAACACTTGTTCGATAATGATTGAGCCTGCCAGCAGGAACGAAAATTGTAGGCCGAGGATCGTCAGGACCGGGATCAGCGCGTTGCGTAGCCCGTGACGGCGTAGCGCTTGGCCCCGTGTTAGACCCTTTGCGCGCGCGGTGCGCATGAAATCCTCGCCCAGCACATCCAGCAGCGCGGAGCGCATGACCCGCGCGAGGATTGCGGCTTGTGGCAAGGCAAGAGCGATGGCCGGCAGGGTCAAGCTCCACAAGGCGGGGCCGATGCCGTCTTCCCAGCCGGCAAAGCCGCCCGCGCCGAACCAGCGCAGGTTGATGGCAAAGATCAGCACCAGCATCATCGCAAACCAGAAATTCGGGATCGCCACGCCCAGCTGTGTGGCGCCCATAACGGCAACGTCCCCTGCCCGGCCGCGGCGCGCTGCAGCATAGATCCCCGCGGGGAAGGCGATGGCGGTGCTGAGGATCAGGGCGTAAAGCGCCAGCGGCAAGGACACCCACAGCCGATCGGCGATCATCTCGGCGACCGGGGTCCGGTAGGTGTATGAGGTGCCAAAATCGCCCGTCACCAGCCCGCCGACCCATGACAGGTACCGCTGCCATTTCGGCTGGTCGAGGCCCAGTTCGGCACGCAGGGCGGCGATTGTGTCTGGCTGTGCGTTGATGCCCAGCATGAACGACGCGGGATCGCCCGGCGCGACCTCGATCACGAAGAAAATCACCAGCGACGCGATGGCGAGGCTGATCAGCAGCGAGGCGAGGCGTTTGAGCGTGTAGCGCAGCATCGAACGAAGCCTAGATCACTTTCCGTTTGTTGTGAATCGCAACCCGTTGCCTCTCGCCTTTGGCTCGAACACGGAACGCGATACACGATACCTGGACAACGCAAAGTGATGAGGCGGCGGCGCATTGGCCTGCAAGCGCGCGCGGCTTAGATCACCCCCATGACCCCGCGTTTCATCGGATCGGAGATTTACCGCACCTCGCGCTATGGTGGCGGCCTGCACCCGCTCAGGGTGCCGCGCGTGTCAACTGTGATGGACCTGAGCCGCGCGCTGGGGTGGCTGCCGTCAGATCAATACATCACGTCGCCCCGGGCCAAGCCCAAGGCGCTGCGGGTCTGGCACACGGAGGAGTATATCGCGGCATTGCGGCGCGCCGAGGCGGCGCAGGAGGTGAGCGACCCGGTGCGCGACCGGCACCAGATCGGCACCCCGTCGAACCCCATCTTTGCCGAAATGTTCCGCCGCCCTGCGACCGCAGCAGGTGGTGCGCTGCTCGCCGGAGAACTCTTGGCGCAGCCCGGGATTGTCTATCACCCGGCAGGTGGCACGCATCACGCGATGCCGGACCATGCGTCCGGTTTTTGCTTTTTCAACGACCCGGTGCTCGCGATCCTGTCGCTGCGGCGACAGGGGCTGCAGCGGATTGCCTATATCGACATCGACGCGCATCACGGCGACGGGGTGCAGCATGCGTTTGAGAATGATCCGAGCGTTCTGGTGTTATCGGTGCACGAAGAGGGCATATGGCCCCGGACGGGCGCGATTGACGACGCAGGCGCGGGCAACGTGTTCAACCTGCCGGTGCCGCGGGGGCTGAATGACGACGAGATGGCCTTGATCCGCGATGCGCTGATCTTGCCCGCCGTCGCAGCGCACCGGCCCGATGCGATTGTTCTGCAATGCGGGGCCGATGCGGTCGAAGAAGACCCGCAGGCGCACCTTTCGTTATCCAACAGGGCGCATTGGCAGATTGTGCGTGGTCTGATGCCGCTGTCGGACCGCTACCTCGTGCTGGGTGGCGGTGGCTATAATCCGTGGTCAGTGGGCCGCCTTTGGACGGGCGTTTGGGCCCAGTTGAATGGGTTTGAGGTGCCTGACCGCTTGCCTGATGCGGCAGAGGCGGTACTGCGAGGGCTGACCTTTGAAGGCAATCGGCGGGGCCGTAACCCGCCGGATCATTGGTTCACTACGCTCGAAGACACGGGCCGCCCCGGCTCAATTCGGTATGAGGTGCGGCGCCGGGTGCAGGCTTTAGCCCGGCGTTTGTGAGTAGTCGGCGTCGCTGACATGTTCGAACCACGTCGCCGCGCTTCCCCCTTCGGCCTCTTGCATGGCAATGTGAGTCATGCCGTGGTCAGGGCTCCCGCCGTGCCAGTGTTCGATCCCGGGTGGGATCCAAACCGTGTCGCCCGGGCGTATGATCTGCGGGGCCGCGCCACGTTTTGCGATCAGGCCGACGCCCTCGACGACGTGCAAAGTTTGGCCCAGCGGGTGTGTGTGCCACGCGGTGCGCGCGCCCGGTTCGAACCGAACGCGCAAGGCATGCAGCCGTGCAGGCTCCGGCGCTGACACGATGGGGTCCTGCCAAACGGTGCCGGTAAAATACTCTTCCGGAGCACGCAGGCTGGGGCGGTCGGAGGCGCGATAGATGTTCATGTCAAATGGTGCGCGAGCCGAAGCTGGCTCCGACCGGCGCGCTCCTTTATTCGGCCCAAGTGACGCCGGTCATGTCGACTGCCTGGGTTGGCGCGTTGGCCCAAAGTCCTTGGACGTCTGCTTTTGCCACTGTCAGCGCGGCCAGCTGGAAGAGATAGCCATTGACCGCATCCGCGGCGATCATGCGCTGGGCGTCCCCCATCAGCGCGGTGCGTTTGTCGGGGTCGGTTGTCAGGTTCAGCTCGGTCATCAGCGCCTGAAATTCCGGGTTGTTATACTGAAAGTAATAGTCCGGGTTGGCGTATATGCCGATATCCATCGGTTCCGTGTGGGACACGATGGTCAGGCCAAAGTTCTTGCCGCGGAATACGGTTTCCAGCCACTGGGCCCATTCGACATTGGTGATCTCGGCGGTAATGCCGACCTCTGCCAGCTGTGCGGCGATGATCTCTCCGCCGCGTCGGGCGTAGCTGGGTGGTGGCAGGTGCAGCGTGGTTGTAAAGCCATCCGCAAAGCCTGCTTCTGCCAACAAGGCCTTGGCTTTTTCAGGGTCATAGGCGCTGCCGCCGGTCAGATCGACATAGGCCGGGTTGTGCGGCGCGAAATGCGTGCCGATGGGCGTGCCGTAGCCGAACATCGCACCGTCGATGATTGCTTGGCGGTCGATTGCGTGGGCGAGGGCCTGGCGGACCTTTACATTGTCAAAGGGCGGCTGGAGGTTGTTTGTCGACAGGATCGTTTCGCCTTCGGTTGACCCGACGAGGACCTGAAAGCGCGGGTCTGCCTCGAACTGCGGCAGGTTCTCGGGCGCCGGAAAGCCGGTGAAGACGTCGACATCTTCGGCCATCACGGCGGCGAATGCGGCGGTCGGGTCGGAGATGAACTTGAACGTCACCTCTGCCAGCGCGGGAGCCTCGCCCCAATAAGCGTCGTTGCGGGTCAGCACGATCTGGTCGCCCTGTGTCCATTCAGTAAAGGTGAAGGCACCGGTACCGATGGGCGTCTGCTTGATGTTCTCGATCGACTCGGGCGCTACGATCACCGCGTCGCCCCAGGCCATGTTGAACAGGAAGTTGCCGTTTGGCTCGGACAAAGTGACCTGCACGGTCATCGGGTCCACCACAGTCACGTCCGCTATACCGGCAAAGAGGCCCTTCTGCGCGTTTGTGCTTTCCTCCGCCCGCGCCCGGTCGAGCGAGAATTTCACGTCCTCCGCGTCAAACGTGGTGCCATCGTGGAAGGTCACGCCACTGCGCAGTTTGAACGTATACACCGTGCCATCATCCGAGATTTCCCAGCTTTCCGCGAGGCCCGGCACAACCGATCCGTCGGCCATGAAGCGGGTCAGCCCCTCGAACACGTTGGAATAGAGCACGTTGTCGATGGCACCCGCCGCGGCACTGGTTGGGTCAAGGTGCGGGGGTTCAAGCTGCATCGCGACGGTGATGTCGTCCTTGGCAGCGGCAGCACCGGCCAGAAGGAGGGCGGCGGCAGGCGCGAGAACGTGGCGCAGATAGGTCATGGGAGGCTCCCTTTTGGATTATTGCCCTCAGGCTAACCGCGCTTGCCGGTTTTTTCCAGATGGCGGTTTTGCGCCGTTGCGATCCGCTGCCCGCCTGTGTAGCGAAGCAGCCTTTCGATCAGGGGGCAGGCATGGCGACATTGGGCGTGGATTTCGGAACGTCGAACTCTGCAGTTGGCGCGCGGTCTGCGCTGATCCCGGTCGAGGCGGGGCGCGACACGCTACCGACCGCGGTGTTCTTTGACTTTGACTCGCGGCGCGCCGTTTACGGCCAGGCGGCCAATGATGCGCTCATCGAAGGGCTCGAGGGGCGCTATATGCGTGCGCTCAAGTCCCTGCTTGGTACTGGGGTGATGCGCGAACGGCGTGCGATCCTGAACGAGCGGATTGATTTTGTCACCATCGTGGGACGGTTTCTGGCGGAGTTGAAGCGGCGGGCCGAAGCAGAGACCGGACAGCGCTTTACCCGCGCGCTGTCTGGTCGGCCGGTGCGCTTTCACTCGGAGGATGCGGCGCGCAATGATCGCGCGCTCGTGGACCTGACCGACTGCTATCTGGCGGCAGGCTTTGACGACGTGACCTTTATGGCAGAGCCCGAAGCCGCCGCGCTCGCCGCGCGCGATGCGTTGGCGCCCGGGGATCTGGGCCTGATCGTCGATATCGGTGGCGGCACGTCTGATTTTACGCTGTTCCGCAATGGCGCCGCTGGCATCGACATCCTCGGCAGCTACGGTGTGCGCATCGGCGGGACGGATTTTGACCGGACGCTGAGCCTTGCGCATGTCATGCCGCTTTTCGGCATGGGCTCGCACATTCGGCACGTCTTTGGCGATGAAACGCACCTCGCGCCGAATGCGATCTTTTCCGACCTCGCCACCTGGCAGAAGATCCCGTTCCTTTATGATGGCGCGACCCGGCGCGCGGCGCGGGATCTTGCGCGCTTTGCCGTGCAGCCCGAGCTGCTGGATCGGTTGGTGCAAGTGTTGGAGGACGAGGTTGGCCATGACGTGGCTTTTGCCGTGGAGGCGGGCAAGATCGCAGCCAACACTGCGGGCGATGCGCGGATTGACCTCGGGCCGGTGGAACGCGGTTTGTCTCATCCTCTGACGCCGGGCGATCTGTCGGGCGTGCTTGGCCCGTTGGCGAAACGTATCGCGGATTCGGCAGAGGCGGCTTGTGCCGGCGCGGGAATGGAGCCCGGCGCGGTGCAGACGCTGATTTACGTTGGCGGCAGCAGCCTGATGAACGTGGTGTCTGGCGCGGTCGAGGCGCGATTTCCGCAAGCAAGACCTCACCGCGGCGCGGCCCTGACCGGGGTTGCGGCAGGCTTGGCGATAGCGGCAGGTTAGGCTCTATTTCAGCAATATCTCAAGGCTGCGCCCCATGACCTTGGCCGTATCCAGCATGTCCGTGACCGAGATATATTCGTCCGGCTTATGCGCCATCTCGAGGATGCCGGGGCCATAGGCGATGCAGTTCTTCAGTCCGCCGATCCGGTCCACATGCTTTTGGTCATAGGTGCCGGGGCTTGCCACATGTTCCGCCGAAACGCCCAGAACATCGCTGATCGCCTGCCCGACGGTGCGGACCACCGGCGCATCCGGCGCGGTCATGGAGGGCAGCACGGTGTTTAGGTCGCGGATGTCGTAATCAAACCCGGTGCGCGTGGCTTTGAGGTTATCGAGGATGTCCAAGACCTCTGCGCGGACACCGTCCAGCGTCTCTTCGATCAGGAAACGGCGGTCGATTACGATACGACAGCTGTCGGGCACGCAATGGGTCGGCAGGCCGTCCTCTTCTCCCTTCTGCTCCTCCTGTCCGCCATGAAGTGAGTTGTAGTTCATCGTGCTGGACCGTGCCCCCTCGGGCACGACAGGCATCTGGGTCGTGCGCGCGGCCAGTGCGGGGAAGAGGGTCTGTTCGAACGCGTCCAGCACCGCGCCCATGTGGCGGACGGCGCAGTTGCCGAGGAAGGGCATGCAGCCATGGGCAATCTCGCCCTTCGTCTCGATCTCGGCCCACCAGCCGCCGCGATGGCCAAGGCAGATGCGGTTTTTCTCGAACGGCTCTGGGATGATGACGTGCTGCACCTTGTCCGGATGGAAGAATCCGAGTTCCGCAAGATGCGCAACGCCCGCGTATCCCCCGGATTCTTCGTCCGCCGTTGCGCTGATTTCCACGGCGCCGTTGAAGTCGGGGTGTTCTTCGATAAACGCCTCGGCGGCGATGATGGAGGTGGCAAGCCCGCCCTTCATATCGCAGGAGCCGCGCCCGTAGATCAGATCGCCCTCCAGCGCGCCCCCGAATGGATCGCGTGTCCAGCCAGCGCCGACCGCGACAACATCAACATGCGAGTTGAAATGGACCGTTTCGCCCGGGTTAGAGCCCGTTTTTCGGGCCACGATGTTCCAGCGCGGGTAGGTGTCAGTGTCGACAGCATGGCCCGTGGCGCGGACCAGTTGCGTCTCAAACCCGTGCTTTTTGAACCGGGCGTCAAGGTAGTCGCAGATCGCGCGGTAATCGGCCCCGGGCGGGTTTAGCGTGGGAAAGCGGATCAGATCCTGCAGGAGCGCGATCAGGTCTTCGCGCTTGGCGTCGATGCGGTTGGATAGGGTCATGGGGCGAGTTTCAGGGTTTTGAGCGGTGTGGCAAGGGGGCGCGCGTGGCGGATGGGCCCTCCGGGGGAAGTTTATTTTGCCAAGTGAAGGGCGGGGTCATGCCCATGAACTTAAGGCGTCTTCATAGGTGAGTTCGCCTGCGTCGCCATGTGTTGGCGTATCGAGCGGCGTGGCGCTGAAACGTGGGGCCGCGGACGGCTGGGTGATACCGTCTGTGGTGACAAAGGTTTGGCGGGCTGTGTTGTGCGGATGGTTTGGCGCCTCTTGCATGGGCAGGACTGGGGCAAAGCAGGCGTCGATATCCGTGAGGAGCGCTTCCCAGTGGCTGCGGGGTTTGGAGGCAAAAAGCGTCTCTAACTTGGCGTGCATTGGGGTCTGGTCACCATACTGGTTCGTGAAATCCAAGTCGGTTTCGAGGCCGAGGGCTTCAACCAAAAGCGCCCAGAATTGCGGCTCCAGCGGGCCAAGGGCGATGTAGCCGCCATCGGAGGTGGTGTAGCAGCGATAGCATGCCAGACCGCCGTTGAGCGCGTTGCCGCCGCGTTTGCTGTCGTCCCACGCGCCGCCCGCCAGCAGGCCGTATTGCAAGGTCATCATCAGGGCCGCGCCGTCGGTCATGCAGGCGTCGACCGTTTGGCCCTGCCCGGTTTTGGCGGCGTGGATATGGGCGGCAAGCACCCCGGCGAGCAGCAGCATGCCGCCCCCGGCCAGATCGGCGATGATGTTCTGCGGCGGTGGCGGCGGTGCATCCGCTGGGCCGATGGACCACAGCGCCCCGGAGATAGCCATATAGTTGAGGTCATGCCCCGCGCGGTCCTTTAGGGGGCCGGTTTGGCCCCAACCTGTCATGCGGCCAAACACGAGACGTGGGTTGGATTGGTGCAACGTTTCGGGGGCGAGATTGAGGCGTTCCATGACCCCGGGGCGGAAGCCTTCAATCAGGATGTCGGCCTTGTCCGTCAGGAAGCGCAGCTTGGCATGATCGCCGGCGTCCCGCAGGTTCAGCGTCAGCGTGCGCCGGGACCGGTCATAGAGGTTATGCCGCTGCTCCAGCCCGAACATCGGGGCCTGTCCGGGGCGGGCCACGCGGATCACCTCCGCCCCCATATCCGCCAGCATCATGGCACAGAATGGGGCAGGGCCAAGGCCCGCCATTTCGATCACGCGCACACCGCGCAGGGGTCCGTTTCGGTCAAGCATGCGCGCAGGGTGGCTGCGTGCGTCCGCGGCGTCAATTGCACCCTTGCGCGAAAGCACGCTAAGAGCGGTGCACCAGTGCGCGAGGCCCAATATGAGCAAGACGAAAGTGACCGCCGAAGAGGCGCTCCAGTTCCATTTTGAACCGACCCCCGGCAAGTGGGAGGTGCAGGCGACCGTCCCGATGACAACGCAGCGGGATTTGAGCCTTGCCTATTCTCCCGGCGTTGCGGTGCCCTGTGAAGCGATCGCGGAAAACCCCGAGACGGTCTATGACTACACCAACAAGGGTAACCTTGTGGCGGTGATATCGAACGGCACCGCCGTTCTGGGCCTCGGCAACCTTGGGGCGCTGGGGTCAAAGCCGGTGATGGAAGGCAAGGCGGTGCTGTTCAAGCGGTTCGCCGATGTGAACTCCATCGACATCGAGCTGGACACTGAAGACGTCGATGCCTTCGTGAACGCGGTCAAGCTGATGGGGCCGACCTTTGGCGGGATCAACCTTGAGGACATCAAGGCGCCCGAATGCTTCATCATCGAGCAGCGTCTGAAGGAAGAAATGGACATTCCCGTCTTCCATGATGACCAGCATGGCACGGCGGTGATCTGCGCGGCGGGGCTGATCAACGCGCTGCACATTTCGGGTAAGAAAATCGAAGATGTGAAGATCGTCCTGAATGGCGCGGGTGCTGCGGGGATTGCCTGTATCGAACTGCTCAAGGCGATGGGCGCGCGGCACGAGAACTGCATCGTCTGCGACACCAAGGGCGTGATCTATCAGGGCCGTACCGAAGGGATGAACCAGTGGAAGTCTGCCCATGCCGTAAAGACGGAGCTGCGCAGCCTTGAGGACGCGATGGTGGGCGCGGACGTGTTCCTTGGCGTCAGCGTGAAGGGTGCCGTGACGCAGGACATGGTTGCCAGCATGGCCGACAACCCGGTGATCTTTGCGATGGCCAACCCGGACCCGGAGATTACGCCCGAAGAGGCGCACGAGGTACGGGTGGACGCTATCGTCGCCACGGGGCGCAGCGATTACCCGAACCAGGTGAACAACGTGCTGGGCTTTCCTTACCTGTTCCGCGGCGCGCTAGACATCCATGCCCGCGCCATCAATGACGAGATGAAGATCGCTTGCGCCCATGCGCTCGCCCAGCTGGCGCGCGAGGATGTGCCGGACGAGGTGGCGCTGGCATATGGCAAGAGCCTGACCTTTGGGCGCGACTACATCATTCCGACGCCATTCGATCCGCGCCTGATCCACGTGATCCCGCCCGCCGTTGCACGCGCGGGCATGAACACCGGCGCGGCACGGCGTCCCATTATCGACATGGATGCCTATGAGGCCTCCCTGCGCTCTCGTATGGATCCGACGGCCAGCATCTTGCGCGGCCTGAACGCGCGGGCGCGGTCCAGTCAGGCGCGCATGATCTTTGCCGAAGGGGACGATCCGCGGGTCCTGCGGGCGGCGGTGACCTATCAGCGCTCCGGCCTTGGCAAGGCGCTGGTTGTTGGCCGAAGCGACGACGTGAGGGCCAAGCTGGAGGGGGCGGGCCTTGGCGATGCCGTGCGCGAGCTGGAGGTGGTGAACGCAGCGAACACCACGCATCTCGATGCCTACAAAGGCTTTTTGTATGACCGTTTGCAGCGGCGCGGGTTTGACCGTCAGGATATCCACCGGCTCGCGGCACGGGATCGGCACGTTTTCTCGGCCCTGATGCTGGCGCACGGCCATGGGGACGGGTTGGTGACGGGGGCAACCCGCAAATCGGCGCATGTACTCGACCGGATCGGGCATGTGTTTGACGCGGAAGCAGGCTCTAACGTGGCCGGTATAACCGCGCTGCTGCACAAGGGGCGGATCGTTCTGATGGGTGACACGCTGGTGCACGAATGGCCATCCGAAGAGGACCTGGCCGATATCGCGACACGCGGTGCGGCGGTCGCCCGCGACATGGGGCTGGAGCCGCGCGTGGCTTTCGTGAGCTTTTCGACCTTTGGCTATCCGGTGTCAGAGCGCGCGGAAAAGATGCACCATGCACCCAGCGTGTTGGACGCGCGCGGGGTCGATTTCGAATACGAGGGAGAGATGACGGTTGATGTTGCCCTGAATGCGCAGGCGCAAAAGGCGTATCCATTTTCGCGCCTGACCGGCCCGGCGAACATCCTTGTCGTTCCGGCCCGGCATTCGGCCAGCATTTCTGTGAAATTGATGCAGGAGATGGGCGGTGCGACAGTGATTGGCCCGATCCTTTCGGGGGTGGATCGGCCCATCCAGATCTGCTCGTCGCAATCCACCGCGTCCGACATCCTCAACATGGCGATCCTCGCGGCCTGCAAGGTGGGGTCGTGACGATCTGGAACCTCGGGTCGATCAATATTGATCGGCTTTACCGGGTGAAGCATCTGCCCGTGCCGGGGGAGACCTTGGCGGCGTCGGAACATTCGGAAGGCCTGGGCGGTAAGGGTGCAAACATGTCGGTGGCGGCGGCGCGGGCGGCGGCGCACGTGGTGCATGTCGGCGCGGTGGGTTCCGATGGGCGCTGGGCGGCAGAGCGTTTGCTGGAATACGGGGTCGATACGCGCTGCATCTCCGAGGTGGACGGGCCGACGGGGCACGCGATCATTGCGGTTGATGCGGAGGGGGAGAACAACATCCTGCTTTGGCCGGGTGCCAATGGCGCCATTACCGACGACATGATCGGTCAGGCGCTGTCGCAGGCTGCCTCAGGCGATTGGCTGCTGATGCAGAATGAAACCTCGGGTCAAACACACGCGGCGCAGATGGGCCGGGCCCTGGGCCTGAAGGTTGCCTATGCAGCCGCACCATTCGATGCAGAGGCGGTGCGCGCCGTTCTGCCGGTGCTGGATTTGCTTGTGATGAACGCGGTTGAAGCCGAACAGCTAAGCGCGGCCACGGGGCAAGCGCCGGACGCGCTGGGCGTCCAGCTGGTGATCGTGACCAAGGGGGCGGATGGCTGCACCATTTACGACGGCGGTGTGCAAACGGATTTCCCGGCTATTCCAGTGGAGGCGGTGGATACAACCGGTGCAGGCGATACGTTTACCGGATATGTCGTCGCGGGACTGGATCGGGGGGAGTTGCCGGCGCAAGCCGTCACCCGCGCGGGTCTCGCCGCGGCTATAATGGTGACCCGGGTTGGCACTGCCGATGTAATTCCCGATTTGAAGGATATCGAGGACGCGCGGCTTTAGTTTCATCGCAACATCTTTTTGAAATCAATACTCTATCGTAACTTTGGCGCGTTGTTTCTTTGGCTATTCCCACGTATCGAAGACGGACCGAAACAGTGTTGTTAAAAAAGAAGTGCGCGAAATGAAGAAACTGGTTGCTGCGTTGTCCGTAGGTGCCTTTGCCCTGTCTGCCTGTGTATCGCCAGAGGTGGTGCAGACCACGTCTGTGAAAGATGGTGATCTGTCCTGTGAGGATATCAAGGCCGAGTTGGTCAAGCTCGAGGAGATCCGGACTGAAGCCGCCAAAGGGCGAACGGCGTCGGGCGCAAATGTGGCGGCCGCCATCCTGTTCTGGCCCGCGGTGATCGGCAACTATTCCAATGCGACCGAGGCGCTCGAGGCGGCTAACAAGCGGAACGAAGTGCTTGTAGCGTTGGCCAAGGAAAAGCGCTGCAAGTTCTGATCCAAGCTTAATGGTGGGGGGTGCGGCTTGCCTGCCGCTTACCATCAGCTTCCTGCGAAAGGCGCCGCATCCCCCCAAAGTTGGAGGACGCGTGCGTCCCGCCCGCAGGCTGCACGGTAGCGCTTGTAAGCTTCTGCCTTTGAGCGCGGACCGAAGCGGGTCAGGATCAGGTCCTGCTTTTTGTAGTAGTCCTGATGGTAGTCCTCCGCGACGTAGAATTCTTGCTCGCTCAGGATCGGCGTGACGATCTTTTGACCTAACGCCGCGCCTGCTTCTGTTTTCGCCGTCTGAGCGGCGGCTTTCTGGTCCGGACTGGCGAAGATTGCCGTTGCATAGCTTTGCCCGCGATCGCAGAACTGACCGCCTGCATCCGTGGGATCGACCGAGCGGAAGTAAAGATTCAGCAGCTGCGCCGTGCTGATAACGGACGGATCAAAGGTGATCTGAACCGCTTCGTAATGGCCTGTGCCGCCCCGCACCACCTGCTTGTAGGTTGGGTTTTCCACGCTACCACCAGTATAGCCTGACACGACCCCGGTCACGCCTTTGACCTTTTCGAAGTCTGCCTCGATGCACCAGAAGCACCCGCCGGCGAGTGTCAGCGTGTCGGTCTGCTGCGCCGAGGCGGTCTTGGCCTTGGCCATAAAGCCAAGCGCGATGCAGAGGGCGAGGAGGAGGGGCTTTACTTGTGCGTTCTGCATGGGACTATCTCCTTGTCTGGTCTCAGGCTGCCCATCTGTGCGGTGACACGCAACTCACGAGGGCGGGAGGTCACGTTTGATTGAATTACGTTTCAAGGGGCGGAATGGTTCAACGGATTGCAATGTGGTCGGGGCCTCGGAACCTGTCGACTGCGCTGATGTACAGCTTTGGCAATCGCGCCGACATGGAAGCGGTCGATGAGCCGTTTTATGCGGCTTACCTGTCTGCCTGTGGCGCCGACCATCCCATGCGCGAGGCGGTTCTCGCGTCGCAGTCGGTTGATCCGGAGGTGGTAGCTGCGAACCTGGCACGGGCCGAGAGGCATCGCTATTTCAAGCTCATGGCGCATCACATGCTGCCTGGTTTCCCGATGGGATGGGCAGAGGGAGCGGTGCATATTCACCTGATCCGTCATCCCGCACGCGTCATCGCAAGCTATGCGGTAAAGCGGGAGATGCCCACGTTGGAGGATATTGGCTTTCCACAGCAGCTGCGTCTGATCGAGGCGCTGGGCGGCTATCTGGTCGATAGTTTCGATATTCGGCGCGATCCGGAAGGGATGCTGCGGCGGATATGTGAGGTTGCCGGGGTGTCGTTCGATCCGGCCATGCTGGCGTGGGAGGCTGGGCCGAAGCCGTTCGACGGCGCGTGGGCACCGCATTGGTATGACGCGGTGCACCGGTCCACAGGCTTTGCCGGGCCAGAGGGGCCTTTACCGGTGTTGAACGGGGACGCCGGTCGGCTTTTGGCGGCGGCAGCGCCGCTGTACCGCGCGATGCGAGACCGGGCAGAGACGCTGGATTAATGCAGAACCAGTGAGCTGAAGCGCCGTTCCGTGGGGGCGGAACGGCGCGGCGCAACGGTGTCCGTTGCGCGTGTGCATTGATCTAAGCGGAATTTCTACTTCACCCGATTGTCTCGCGCCGCCAACAGCTTCAGGCGCAGGGCGTTCAATTGGATGAAGCCCGCGGCATCCTTCTGGTCGTAGGCGCCTGCGTCGTCTTCGAAGGTCACATGCGCCTCGGAATAAAGGCTGTGGTCCGACCAGCGGCCCACCGTCTGTGCGCTGCCCTTGTAGAGCTTGAGCCGGACGGTTCCGGTCACGTGCTTCTGGCTGGCGTCAATGGCGGCCTGCAGCATCTCGCGCTCGGGAGAGAACCAGAAACCATTGTAGATCAGCTCCGCATAGCGCGGCATCAGCTCGTCCTTCAGATGCGCCGCGCCGCGGTCGAGAGTGATGGATTCTATACCACGGTGCGCCTCGAGCAGGAGCGTGCCGCCCGGGGTCTCGTAAATGCCGCGGGACTTCATGCCGACAAAGCGTCCTTCGACCAGATCAAGACGGCCGCAGCCGTGCTTGCCGCCCAGCTCGTTGAGCTTCGTCAGAATTGTAGCGGGCGACATGGCTTCGCCGTTGATCGATACGGCGTCGCCGCCTTCGAACCCGATTTCGATGTATTCGGGTGTGTCCGGCGCGTCCTCCGGGTGAACGGTGCGCTGGTAGACATAGTCAGGGGCTTCCACTGCCGGATCTTCCAGCACTTTGCCCTCGGAGGAGGTGTGCAGCAGGTTCGCATCGACCGAAAACGGCGCCTCGCCCCGCTTGTCCTTCGCAATCGGGATCTGGTGCTGTTCGGCAAACTCGATCAGCTTTTCCCGGCTGCTAAGGGTCCACTCACGCCACGGCGCGATCACCTTGATGTCCGGGTTCAGCGCATAGGCCGACAGCTCGAACCTGACCTGATCGTTGCCCTTGCCGGTTGCACCATGGGCCACAGCGTCGGCGCCCACTTCCGCCGCGATCTCAACCAACCGCTTGGAGATCAGCGGGCGCGCGATGGAGGTGCCCAGCAGGTAGAGCCCTTCGTAGACCGCATTGGCGCGAAACATAGGGAAGACGAAGTCGCGTACGAACTCTTCGCGAATGTCCTCGATATAGATGGCGGATGCGCCCATCATCTCGGCCTTGGTGCGGGCGGGCTCCAGCTCTTCGCCCTGGCCGAGATCGGCGGTAAAGGTCACAACCTCGCAGCCGTATTCGGTCTGCAGCCACTTGAGGATGATCGAGGTGTCGAGGCCACCGGAATAGGCCAGAACAACTTTCTTGGGCGCGCTCATGTCTTTCTCCTGAATGCTGCCGCGCGGCGTATCTGTTTTGAGGCAGGCTCGCAAGATTGACGGAGCCGCTTGCGGCGCTTAGGCGGGTTGAATGAGTTTTCGTGATCAAGCCCGCGCCGCCGAAGCAGCAATGCGCGACGTGTTTCCCGCCACGCCGCTGATGTACAATGCCCTGCTGTCAGAACGCTTCGGGGCAGAGATTTACCTCAAGCGCGAAGATCTGAGCCCGGTGCGTTCCTACAAGTTGCGCGGGGCGTTCAACGCGATGCGCAAGCAAAGCGCGCAAGCCTATGTCTGTGCCAGCGCGGGCAATCACGCGCAGGGTGTGGCCTATATGTGCAAGCATTTCGGGGTGCGCGGCGTGATCTTCATGCCTGTGACAACGCCGGACCAGAAGATCATGAAGACCAAGATGTTCGGCGGCGATAAAGTCGAAGTGCGTCTGGTCGGCGACTATTTTGATGATGCATTGGCCGAGGCACAGGCATTCTGTACCGCCGAGGGCGCGCATTTTCTTTCGCCATTTGATGATAATGACGTGATTGAGGGGCAAGCGTCTGTCGCCGTTGAGATAGAGGCGCAGCTAGGCGGCATGCCGGATCATATCGTTCTGCCTGTTGGCGGCGGCGGGCTTTCGTCAGGTGTTCTGAAGTATTTCGGCGGGGCTTGCACCTATACGCTTGTCGAGCCGACTGGTGCGCGGTCACTGGCAGAAGCGCTGTCGGCCGGTAAGCCGGTGGATGTGTCGCCCATCGACACGTTTGTCGACGGCGCGGCGGTGGCAACCATTGGCACACGCAATTTCGAGGCGCTCCGCCACGTGGCGCGGTCGGCGGTCATCGACGTTCCGGAGGACAGCATTTGCACAGCCATGATGGAAATGCTGAACGTTGAAGGGATCGTGTTGGAGCCGGCAGGTGCGATTTCGATCAAGGCGCTGGACAAGATCGGGGAACAGATTCGCGGCAAGCGGGTTGTCGTCGCCTCGACTGGCGGGAATTTCGATTTTGAACGCCTGCCGGAGGTGAAAGAGCGCGCGCAGCGGTTCGAAGGGCTAAAGAAGTACTTCATTTTGCGCCTGCCACAGCGCCCGGGCGCGTTGAAGGATTTCCTGAGCAATCTGGGCCCGGCGGATAATATTACCCGGTTCGAGTACCTGAAGAAATCCGCGCGCAATTTCGGGTCTGTGCTTATCGGCATTGAGACGGACCGGCCCGAGAACTTCATCGACCTGTTTCAGCGGCTTGATGATGCCGGTCTGACCTACACCGACATTACCGATAACGAGACATTGGCGCAGTTTGTGATCTGACCGAGGTCAAGCAGCAAGCCGCTCAGCACGTTCTGCAAGAAATGCGGTGCGCGCCATTTCGTAAGACGCCACGATGCCCGCTGTATTAACTTGCCCGCCCTGCTCTGCAGTTTGTTCGGCAGCGCTGCAAAGGTCAGCAAAGCCGCTGAACCCAAGGTTCATCGCGCTGCCCTTGAGAAAGTGAAGCTCAGCCGCGAGCGATGTTTCGTAAGCCTCTGCTCGCAGACGTTCAATCGCCTCGTCCACCTCCTCGATGAAGAGTTCGACGACTTCCTCGAAATCCTCTGCGCCAACCTCGTCGCGCAGATCACCGACACGGGTCCAATCGATCATCGCATGCTCCTTTGCTCAATAGGCATAGCGAAGCATGCTTAAAGGAGCGTGAAAGCCTCAAATTCGAAACTTTCAAATTTTCAGTTTGAGAGTGGGTTAAGCGTTAGTGGGCTTATTTGAAGCGCATTACAGGAGGCGGGGTTTATGACCGCTCAAAGCGCGCACATCGAAATCGAAGCGTCGGCCGAGGGCCGCGCGCGCCTTGCGCTGATCGTCGACGACAGTCGCGTCCAGCGCAAGATCCTGAGTGCGTCGGTTGCACGCTGGGGGTTTGAGGTGCGCGAGGCCGCGTCCGGCGACGAAGCGCTTGAGATCTGCCGGACCACGGTGCCGGACCTGATCCTGAGCGACTGGATGATGCCTGGTATGAACGGGATCGAGTTCTGCGAAGCGTTCCGTTTGCTGCCGCACGAGGGCTACAGCTATTTTATTCTCCTGACCTCCAAGTCTGAAAAGGGCGAAATTGCGCAAGGCCTAGAGGCGGGGGCAGACGACTTTCTGACTAAGCCGGTGAATGCGGACGAGTTGCGCGCACGGATCAAGGCAGGCGAACGAATCGTCCAGATGCAGCGGGAGTTGCAGGAAAAGAACCGGCTAATCACCGACACGCTTAGCGAACTGCAGCGCCTTTACGACTCGGTCGAAAGCGATCTGAAGCAGGCCAAGCAATTGCAGCAATCGCTTGTTCCAGATCGTCAGTGCAAGCTTGCCGGTGCGGACCTTTCTTTAATGCTGCGTCAGTGTGGGCATGTTGGCGGCGATCTGGTTGGCTATTTCGACGCCCAGCCAGGGCATGTGGGCCTTTTCGCGATCGACGTGTCGGGCCACGGGATCAGTTCGGCACTGATGACGGCGCGGATCGCGGGGTATCTTTCATCCACGGCGCCATCGCAGAACGTTGCCTTGTGCGATGGACCAGACGGCTATGAAATGCGCGCGCCGGTCGAGGCGATTGAGGCGATCAACGAACTGGTCCTCTGCGAGATGGAGACAGAGCATTATTTCACGATGATGCTCGCGGACATCGACCTTGCAACGGGCCATGTCTGCATCGGTCAGGCTGGCCATCCGCACCCGGTGGTGCAGCGGGCGAACGGGACGGTTGAACATATTGGCGATGGCGGCTTTCCGGTTGGCTTGATGGAAGGTGTGAGCTTTTCACAGTTCGAGGTTGCGCTGCAGCCTGGCGACCGCCTTTTGATCATGTCTGACGGTGTCGTCGAATGCCCTGATCCTGAAGGTAATCTACTGGACGAAAGCGGCGTCACCCGCCTTGTCGAAGGCTTGCACACGCTCGGCGGCCCGGCTTTTTTCGATGCGCTGGTCTGGAAGTTGGCGGAATTTGCCGGAGAGCGGGACTTTCCCGACGATGTATCGGGTATCTTGTTGGAATATCAGGCCAAGACGCCCGCATAGCGCTGCATAAACAGCCGGTCGCCATCGTTGCCGAGCGTTGCGATGGCCTCTTTCATAGGCAGGATCAGGGCTTCGTGCAGCGGCTCCGGTGGCGGGCAAATCGCGCGGGTCGGGCGCGCAACGTAAACGGAACACAACTTTTCAGCCCACAAATCATACTCTGGCATATAGACAAAACGCCTGAACGCACCGAGCCGGCGCGCTGCGGTTATGTGCCACCCGGTTTCCTCGAAAACCTCTCGGTGCAGCGCGGGCAAAGGGTGCTCGCCCGCGTCAATTCCCCCTCCAGGCAACTGAACATCCGGCATCCCGTCTTCGAACTGCGCCGTCAGCAGCACCCCGCCCCTGCATGGCAGGATTGCATAGACGCCCGGGCGCAGCGTATATCGGCGGTTCGGGTCGGGGCTTCGTCCCACGCGGCGCATAGCGGATATCCTGTAGCTGCACGCCTCTTTTGCTGGCGCTGATTTGCGCTATATCACGCACTTACGCCAAGCGGCAGGTGACACGATATGCCACCCCGCTGGTCGCCCCCTGCCGGGGGGGTGGAGACGCAAGGAGCCTCTGATGACAACAGGAACCCAGCTCGTGTGGGACGATACAGTCCTGCCTTTTCAGCTTGATGTGCCAGACATTCGTGGCCGTGTTGCGCGGCTTGACGGTGCCTTGGGGCGTATTCTGTCGCAGCATGCTTACCCGCCCAGCGTTGAAGCGTTGGTGGCCGAGATGGCGCTTCTCACTGCGCTAATTGGTCAGACGATCAAGCTGCGATGGAAGCTGTCCTTGCAGGTGCGCTGCAAAGGGGCGGCAGTGCGGATGATCGCAACGGATTACTTTGGCCCCTCGGCAGAGGGTGAGCCGGCGCAAATCCGGGCCTATGCCAGCTTCGATCCGGACCAAGTGGGTGACAAGGCGCCTTACGACCTGCTGGGCGAGGGCTATTTCGCGATTCTAATAGATCAGGGCGAGGACATGCGCCCGTACCAGGGAATCACGCCGCTCACGGGCGGGTCGCTGGCCGACGCGGCAGAGGCGTATTTTGCGCAGTCCGAACAGCTGCCAACCAGCTTTGCGCTCAGCTTTGGCCGCTCGTCGGAAGGCGGGCCGGAGCATTGGCGCGGCGGCGGGATCATGATCCAGCACATGCCGCAGGCCTCGCCGCTGATGGCGTCGGGCGACACGCGCGATGGCGTTGTGCGGGCGGCGAACCTTGTCGATGGCGAGGGCGAGATCGAAGAGAACTGGAACCGGGTGAACATCCTGCTGAAAACGGTCGAAGAGCTTGAGCTGATCGGCCCGCAGGTCCCGCCCAACGATCTGCTCCTGCGGTTGTTTCATGAAGAAGCACCGCGGGTCTTTGACGCGCAGCCAGTGCGGTTTGGCTGCACTTGTTCCGAAGAGCGGGTGCGCCAGAGTCTGTCGATCTATTCTGCCAAGGACATCGAGAAGATGACCACGGATGAGGGCACTGTGACCGCCGACTGCCAGTTCTGTGGCGCGCATTACGTGCTTGACCCCAAGTCGGTGGGTTTTGAGGCCGAAACGCAATGAGCGAATGGACGGACCGTGTACGGGACGCTTTGGCGCGGCCGGGCGGTCCGTCCTCCGATTTTGACCTGAACCCGGGCACGGTCCTGCCCGAGGGGCGTAAGCTGCGCGCGGCGGGGGTTTTGGCTGCGATCGAGGATGCGCCGGGCGGGCCACGGCTGTGGCTGACGAAACGGTCATCTGTGCTCAAGCATCACCCGGGCCAGATCGCCTTTCCCGGCGGCAAGGTCGATGAAGGCGACGATGGGTCTGTCGGCGCAGCCCTGCGCGAGGCGCGTGAAGAGATCGGTTTGCCCGAGGACCAGGTCGAGGTGTTGGGCACATTGCCCGCGCATGAAACGGTGACCGGCTTTGTCGTGACGCCCGTGATCGGGCGCGTGACCGCCCCCTTTGCCGTGCGCGTGGAGCCGGGCGAGGTCGCCGAGGCGTTCACGGTCCCGCTGGCCCATGTGATGGACCCGGACAATTACGTGGTCGAATCGCGCCGCTGGAAGGGCGCGCGGCGGCATTACTACGCGGTGCCCTACGGGCCCTATTACATCTGGGGCGCCACCGCGCGTATGCTGCGGGCATGGGCCGACCTGATGACGTGATCCTGCCGCCGCAAACGGCTTTCCTGTCCGACCCCGCCGCGCGCGCCGTTCTGGATGCGGTGCAGGCGGGCGGGCACGAGATATTGTTTGTCGGCGGCTGCGTGCGCAACGCTTTGTTGGGCCTTGATGCCGCAGATGTGGACATGGCGACCAGCGCCGCGCCGCGCGAGGTGCAATTGCTGGCGGAAGCGGCGGGCCTGCGCACCGTGCCCACGGGGATTGACCACGGCACGGTGACCGTGATTGCGGGTGAGACCCCGTTCGAGGTAACGACCTACCGCCGTGACGTGGAAACCGATGGCCGGCGCGCCGTCGTCGCCTTTGCGGATACCCACGCCGAGGACGCCTTGCGGCGCGATTTCACCATCAATGCGCTGTACTGTGACGGCGCAGGCAAGGTGCTGGACCCGGTGGGCGGCCTGCCGGATATTGACGCCCGGCGCGTGCGGTTCATCGGCGACGCGGCACAGCGCATTGCAGAAGACCGCCTGCGCATGCTGCGGTTTTTCCGCTTTACCGCGTGGTATGCGGACCCGGATGGCGGGCTTGATCCCGATGGGCTTGCCGCCGTGGCCGCCGCCGCACAAGACGCGGCAGAGCTTTCGGCCGAAAGGGTGGGGGCCGAACTGCTCAAGCTGCTGTTGGCACCCGATCCGGCCCCGGCGCTGGCCGGGATGCAGGCCAGTGGTTTGGGCCATGTCATGCTGCCGGGCAGTGATACGGACCCGATGGCGCGGCTGGTGCATGTTGAGGGGCTGCTGGGCCTCGCGCCTGCCCCGCTGCGCCGCCTGGCGGGTCTGACGCCGTCCGCCGATCACCTGCGGCTCAGCCGGGCGCAGCTGAAACGGTTTGACCTGCTGCGGGCGCGGATCGGGGATGGCACAGGCGCGGCCGAGCTTGCCTATCGCGACGGGCCCGAGGTCGCGTGGGACGTGCTCGCCCTGCGCGCGGCCCTGCTGGAGGCGGAGATTCCGGTTGATGCAGCCTCTGATATCGCCGCCGGCGCTTCCGCCGAGTTTCCCCTGCGCGCGTCCGACCTGCCACAGAGCGGACCCGCGCTGGGTGCTGCCTTGCGCGTTGCTGAGGCGGCTTGGATCGCGTCGAACTTCACCCTCAGCGCTGAAGCGTTGATCGCTCAAGCACAAGGCAGGTGACCGAATCCTCGAACGGGTCTATAGACGCCCTACAACCGGAGGAGAGAGACAGATGTTTCGCGGGATCTGGCTGATCTGAATTCAGCACCACCCACGTGATGTGCCGCGCCAGCGCGGTGCGATCTGTTGCACACGCTCACCCCGGAGCCCCCATGTTTCGCTTTTTCGAAAACCTTGTTGACCCCTACGGCCCCTATGCCGAGACCGACACACCCCCGACGCGGCTCTGGCCTTTTCTAAAGGACTATTCCCGGCCCTTTGCCCGCGTTTTTGCGATCACCGCGGTCATGTCGATTGTCGTGGCGGCGATTGAGGTCGGGTTGATCTACTACATGGGCCGCGTGGTTGACCTGCTCGATCAAGGCCCGCAGGTCGTGTGGGAGGTTTATGGTACCGAACTGATCCTTGTCGCGGTCTTCATTCTGATCTTCCGCCCGCTGCTTCAGGCGCTTGATGTTGCGCTGCTCAACAACACGATCCTGCCGAACTTCGGCACGTTGATCCGCTGGCGGGCGCACAAGCACGTGCTACGCCAGTCGGTCGGCTGGTTCGAAAACGACTTTGCCGGGCGCATCGCCAACCGGATCATGCAGACGCCCCCGGCGGCGGGCGAGGTCGTGTTTCAGGTGTTTGACGCGATTTCCTTCTCGCTCGCGTACCTGATCGGTGCGGCGATCCTGCTGAGCGCAGCGGACCCGCGGCTGATGCTGCCGCTGGCGGCGTGGCTGGTGCTCTATGCCCTGCTGATCCGCTGGACGGTCAAGCGGGTTGGGCCTGCCTCCAAGGCCGCGTCCGACGCGCGCAGCACGGTAACGGGCCGTGTTGTGGACGCCTATACCAACATTCATTCGGTCAAGATGTTCGCTCACCATGCGCGCGAGCTGGACTATGCCAAGGACGCGATTGAGGAAACCCGGCGCACGTTCCAGGTGGAAATGCGGATCTACACGATCATGGATCTGTCTCTTGTGTTCCTGAACGGTTTGCTGATCATCGGCGTGGTCGGCTGGGCCCTTGCGCTGTGGATGCAGGGCGCGGCCAGCGTGGGGGCTGTTGCGGCGGCGACGGCGCTGACCTTGCGGCTGAACGCGATGACCGGCTGGATCATGTGGGCGCTGACCACCTTTTTCCGGCAGCTTGGCGTTGTGGCCGAAGGGATGGAGACGATTGCCCAGCCCATCACGCTGGTCGACAAGCCGGGGGCAAAGCCGCTGGCGCTGACCGACGGGCGGATCGAGCTGAAGGGCCTGCGGCACCACTACGGGCGCGGGTCCGGCGGTCTGGACGGCATCGACCTGACGATCGAGCCGGGCCAGAAGGTTGGTCTGATCGGCCGGTCGGGCGCGGGCAAATCAACGCTGGTGAAGCTGCTGCTGCGGTTCTACGACCCCGAAGACGGGCGGATCGAGATTGACGGTCAGGACATCACCGCCGTCACCCAGGACAGCCTGCGCCTGAAGATCGGGATGGTGCAGCAGGACAGTTCGCTTTTGCATCGGTCGGTTGCGGAAAATATCCTCTATGGCCGCCCGGGTGCCACGCAGGCCGAGGTGATAGAGGCGGCGCGGCAGGCCGAAGCGCATGACTTCATCGCCGATCTGCGCGATCCCAAAGGCAATGCGGGCTATGACGCGCAGGTTGGCGAGCGGGGCGTGAAGCTGTCGGGCGGACAGCGACAGCGGGTGACACTGGCGCGCGTTATCCTGAAAAACGCTCCCATTCTGGTGCTGGACGAAGCGACCTCAGCGCTCGATTCCGAGGTTGAGGAAGCCATTCAGACAACCCTCTACGGCATGATGGAGGGCAAGACGGTCATCGCCATCGCGCACCGCCTGTCGACCATCGCGCAGATGGACCGGATCCTCGTGCTGGATGGCGGGGTGATCGTCGAAGATGGCCCGCATGACGCGCTTCTGGCCAAAGGCGGCCTATATGCTGAGTTCTGGGCGCGCCAATCGGGCGGGTTCATCGGAACAGAGGCTGCTGAATGAAACGACTGATCCAGATCCGCGCGTTTGACCCTGCCGAGGGGCCGCCGCCGCAAACGCTTTGGCCGTTCCTGCGCTGGTGCCTGCGCGGGGCTTGGCCGGCGCTTTGGTTCGCGGCCATCGTATCGGCCCTTGCCGGCGCGATGGAGGCGGGCACGGCGCTGATCCTCGGGATGGTGATCGACGCGTCGGTCACGCTCGGGCCGGATGGGTTCTTTACGGTGCAGAATATCGGCCTTATCGCCGGAGCGCTCGCGTTTTTCCTGCTGGCGCGCCCTGTGCTTTTTGGCCTGTCGTCGGCGACCAACTCGATGGTGGTCCAGCCCAATGTGAACCCGCTGGTCCTCGCGCGGCTGCACCGTTGGACGCTAGGCCAGTCGGTCGGCTTTTTTGACGACGATTTCGCCGGGCGCATTGCGCAAAAGCAGATGCAGGCGGCGCGGGCGGTCACCGATGTCGTGTCCGAGTTCATCAACGTGGTCGCCTTTGCGCTCGCCTCGCTTGTGGGGTCGGTCCTGCTGCTGGTCGCGATTGACTGGCGTGTTGCGCTGGGCTTTGCGGTGTGGCTGGTGCTGTACTTTGCGCTGATCCGCTGGTTCCTGCCCCGTATCCGCGCGCGCTCGGCGGACAGGGCCGGGGCGCGGGCGATGGTGTCGGGCCAGGTCGTGGACACGATCACCAACATCAAGACGGTCAAGCTTTTTGCCCATGCCGATCACGAAGACCGCGCGGCGCTGGGCGCGATGGAGACGTTTCGGAAATCAGCTTTTCGCTTCGGCTCGCTCGCTGCGGGGTTCCGACTGGCACTGATGAGCCTTGCCGGTCTGCTTCCCGTCCTGCTGCTCGGCGGCACGCTCCTACTGTGGCAAAGCGGGCAGGCCACGCAGGGCGATATCGTGGCGGCAGGGGCCATCGCAATCCGCATTGCGCAGATGACCGGCTGGGTGAGCTTCACGCTGATGGCGATCTATTCCAACATCGGCGAGGTCGAGGACGGAATCCGTACGCTGACCCCACGCAACCGGCTGGAGGACACCACAGACGCGGCACTGGACGTGCCAAACGGTGAGGTCGCGTTTGAGGGTCTGACATTCACCTATGGTGGTGGCTCTGGTGGAGTCCGCGATGTTGATCTGACGCTCGCGCCTGGCGAAAAGCTGGGCATTGTGGGCGCGTCTGGGGCAGGCAAGTCGACGCTGGTGTCGGTGCTACTGCGGCTTTACGTGCCCGAGGCCGGGCGTGTGACGATCGACGGGACAGACATCGCGGATGTCACGCAGGAAAGCTTGCGGCAACGCATCGGGATGGTCACGCAGGAGACAGCGATGTTTAATCGCTCCGCGCGTGAAAATATCCTGTATGGCCGCCCCGACGCCTCCGAGGACGAGATGATTGCGGCAGCGCGGGCGGCGCAGGCGCACCAGTTCATCGAGGGTCTTCGCGATCATCGAGGGCGCACGGGGTACGACGCGCATCTGGGCGAGCGGGGCGTGAAACTGTCCGGCGGGCAGCGGCAGCGGATCGCACTGGCGCGGGCCATTCTGAAGAACGCGCCGGTGCTGGTGCTGGACGAGGCGACCTCCGCGCTCGATTCAGAGGTGGAGGCGCAGATCCAAACCGCGCTAGAGGCTGCGAGGGAGGGCAAGACCGTGCTGGCCATCGCGCATCGCTTGTCGACCCTGACTGAGATGGACCGGATCGTCGTGATGGATGCGGGGCGCATCGTAGAGGAAGGCAGCCACGAACGACTGCTCGCCCGCGGTGGGCTTTACGCAAAGTACTGGAACCGGCAATCGGGGGGCTTTATCCGGGCAGAAGCTGCGGAGTAGAGCCTCATGTACGTTTACCAGATCGAACGCCTTGGCGCTCAGGGCGACGGGATTGCGCCTGGGCCAGTCATCGCGCCGCGGACCTTGCCGGGAGAACTGGTAGAGGGCGATGCGGTTGATGGCCGGCTCGAGACCCCGCGCATCCTTCAGCCCTCGCCGCATCGGGTAAAGCCGCCCTGCGCGCACTACAAAGCCTGTGGTGGTTGCGCGGTGCAACATGTCAGCGACGAACTGGTCGCTGACTGGAAGCGCGGGTTGGTGCAGCACGCGCTAGAGCAACATGGTGTAACGGCCGAGGTTTTGGCTCCTGTGACGTCCCCGGCGGCCGGACGCAGGCGCGTTGCCATTTCGGCGCGGCGAACGAAATCGGGCGCGTTGGCGGGCTTTCACGGGCGCAAGTCTGACACCATCGTCGATGTAAAGCGGTGCGAGGTGCTGGACCCCGCACTGGCCCCATCATTCGACATTGCCCGGCATTTGGCGCGGGTGGGCGCGTCCCGCAGCGCCGAGTTGAGCGTGCTTGTCACCGCGTCGCTTGACGGTTTGGATGTCGCGGTCACTGGCGGCAAGCCGCTGGATCCCGAAGCGCAGGCAGAGCTTGGGCTTTTTTGCGGCGCGCAGGGCATTGCGCGGTTGGCCTGGAACGACGAGGTGATTGGCCTGCGGCATCCGCCGCGTCAGGCCCTTGGCCCTGCCCATGTCGCACCGCCGCCGGGCGCGTTTCTGCAGGCAACCGCCCATGCGCAGGATGTGTTGCAAGAGGCGGTCGTGAAGGCTGCGGCGGGCGTGAAAAGCGCGCTGGACCTCTTTGCTGGGTGCGGAACCTTTGCGTTGCCGCTTGCCGGCCAGATGCGCGTGCATGCTGTCGAAGGTGACACGGCCATGACCCGTGCACTGGAGGCGGGCTGGCGCGCGTCGCCGGGCCTTCGCCCTCTGACGGCAGAGGTGCGGGATCTGTTTCGAAATCCGCTTCTACCAGACGAGTTGCAGCGTTTTGAAATTGCCGTCCTGGACCCTCCCCGGGCTGGTGCCGCTGCGCAGATCGCGGCGCTGGCGCAAAGCGCGGTGCCCGTCATTGTCTACGTCTCGTGTAACCCCGGCACCTTCGCACGCGATGCGATGTATTTGATTGGTGCAGGGTTCGACATCGGCCCGGTTCAGCCTGTGGACCAGTTTCGCTGGTCGCCGCATGTTGAGCTTGTTGCGACGTTCACACGCGCGTGACTAGGCCGGGACGTGTCGTTGGTATATGCTGCGCCGCAAAGAAGCAGTGCAGGCAGGGCACATGAAACGCAGGACGGTCTTACTGGGCGGGGCATCGGCCTTGATGCTCAGCGCGTGCAGCACGAAATTTCGTCGTTATGACGGCCCCGAGGTGACCTTTGTTGTTGTGAACAAAGGCGCACGGCGGATGTATCTGATGCATCATGACAAAGTGCTGGAAAGCTATGACATCGCGCTTGGCTTCGCGCCGATCGGAGACAAGTTCATCGAAGGCGACGGCAAGACACCCGAAGGGCAGTATCTGATCGACCGCCGCAACCCGAACTCGCGCTTCCACCTGTCGCTGGGCATCGACTATCCACGGCCAAAGGACATCGCAGAGGCACGCCGGCTGGGCAAAAGCCCCGGCGGCGACATTTTTATCCACGGGCAGGCGCGACCCTGGCGGCGCAAGACCAAGGACGGCGACTGGACCTGGGGCTGTATCGCTGTGTCCAACCGCGAGATGGAGGATGTCTACGCGATGGTGCGCAACGGCACACCCATCTTGATCAACCCATAGCCTAGCTTAGCTGATCTGCCACGGTTTGGAGATCGGTTGGCTCTTCTTCGGTCGCGGGCGTGGTCGGTGCGGGAACAAGGCGCGAGGCTGACGGATTGGCGGCCGGAATCAGCGGGGCCGCCGCCGGGTTTCCTGTCACAAGCGTCCACCAAATTTTTCCATTGGTTTCCTGGTGCCATGCAAAGCCCATCTGGCGTGCATCGCTGGACATGACCGTGCGCCGCGTGTCGGGCTGTTCCATCCACGCGGCAAGCACCTCCAACTCTGTCTCGTAGGTTTCTGCGATGTTTTCGCCCACCAGGCGCCCTGCATAGCCGACGCGTTGAAGCCGGTCGATCGGTGATGACCCGTCAGAGCCGAAATGCCACGGCCGGTTCTGCACGGCCATGTCGCGAGAATGGGTGGCAGCGGCGGCATTCAGCTGCGCATTCAGCTCGACCGGCGGCAAGTTTTGGGCTGAGCGCAAGGCATTGACCGAATCGAGCATGCGAAACTGCAGTTTGGCGGTATCGCCGGCCCGGATGCGGTATAGCTTGGGTAATGGGCGCCCGTCCGCGCCGATCTGCGGCTCGGACGACGGCACGCTACAAGCGGCCAGACCGGCAAGGGCAAATATCAGAACGGACAGCAAACGGATCATCTTGGCCTCCACGCGCACAAAGTGAATCCGCTTTAGCCCGCGCCCCGTCGCATTTCAAACGCACATCGGCGCAAGTTTGCGTGTTGACGGTTGTTTGAATTGCGACTGCGTCTTTCGGGTCATAAATAGGGAAAAGACTGCCGGACCACAGCTTTGAGAGAGGCGCACATGACCGACACACCGAAATTCAACAGCACCCGCCGCGCGTTCCTTGCCGGGAGCGCTGCATTGCTGAGCACACCTGCTATCGCGCAACAGATCCCCGCCGGTCAGGCCGAACGCGACCCGACGCAAGCAGTGCGCCGCAACATTTCCAGCTTTCGTACGCTGGATTGGCAGCCCTATTTCAGCAGCTTGAAGGGCGGCGCGATCCTTGTCGATATCGACAGCCGCGCGGTGCATTTCTGGGACGAGGCGCAGACGGTCTACAAGCTCTACCCGTCCTCCGTGCCGCTGACCGAGGATCTGACCCGTCGCGGCCGGACACGCGTGACGTTCAAGGATCCCAAACCCGACTGGCGCCCGACGCCGTCGATGAAAAAGCGCAACCCGGAATGGCCCGACTATATCGGCCCGGGCCCCGACAATCCGCTTGGCACCCGGTCCCTGCACCTCAGCTGGACCTACTACCGGATCCACGGCACGCACGACACGCGCAAGATCGGCCGCCGTTCGTCCAATGGCTGCATCGGTCTGTATAATGAGCATATTGAAGAGCTGTATGAGATGGCCAATGTGGGCACTCAGGTGTTGCTAATTTGACGACATTTTGCCGATTGCGGCGCTGCAGCATCGAATCCGTCTTTGCAATCAGACAGATTCGATGCTTTACCAAAGCCACGAGGTAAGTCTTGGGAGCGTGTTGGCATCATGCCAGCGCGCTAATACTGGAGGTTAATATGAAAAAACTCGTTCTCGCCGCCGCACTGACTGCAGCTGCTTCCACCGCTTTCGCTGGTGCACCGGCTGACCCGGTCATCGAAGCACCGGTCATCGTCGAAGAGGCGGCCAGCTCGTCCGCAGGCATCGTCCTGCCGCTGCTGCTGCTCGTCATCGTGGCGGCTGCTGTCGCCGACTAAGGCTTGACAAAACACATCGAAAAAGGCGGCTTCCGAGCCGCCTTTTTTGTGTTTGAGGGGACGGTGAAGACTTAATCCAGCCAGCCGCGCAGGTTTTCCTCGATCACAGTGGACAGCGCCTTGATATGGGCGTCGTCGTCGTTGAGGCAGGGGATGTAGGTAAAGTGCTCTCCGCCCGCTTCTTCAAAACTTTCCTTGATCTCTTCGTTAATCTCTTCGAGCGTTTCGATGCAGTCAGCAGAGAAGGCCGGCGCGCAGACGGCGATGTTTTTCTTGCCATCTTCGGCAAGGCGCGCGACTTCTTCGACGGTGTAGGGCTTCAACCATTCTTCGGGGCCGAACCGTGACTGGAAGGTCGTGGTGATGTCGGTATCGTCCCAGCCCAGCCGCTCTTTAAGCAGGCGCGTCGTTTTCACGCACTGGCAGTGGTACGGGTCGCCCTCCATCAGGTAGCGCTGCGGCACGCCGTGATAGGAGCACACGAGGATATCCGGGCGCGTGTCGAGGTTTGCATAGGCCCGTTCGATCGACTGCGCGAGGGCTTCGATATACTCCGGGTGGTCGTAGTAAGGGCGCACGGTGCGGGTCACCGGCTGCCATTTTTCGGCCATCAGCGCGCGAAAGAACTGGTCGTTCGCGGTGGCCGATGTCGCCCCGGCGTAATGCGGGTAAAGCGGAAAGAACAGGATCTTCTGGCATCCTGCCGCAGCCATCTCGCGCACCTTCGATTGCGTCGATGGATTGCCATAGCGCATGCAGAAGTCGACCATCACCTGATCGCCGTAGCGGGCGTGCATCGTGTCCTTGATCTTGGCCGTCTGGTCCTTGGTGATCGTCATCAGGGGGCTTTCGCCCGCCTCGTGGTTCCAGATGGATTTATACGCCGCGCCCGAGCTGAACGGGCGTTTCGACAGGATCACCAGTTGCAGGAGGGGCTGCCAGATCCACGGGCTGTAGTCGATCACCCGTCGGTCCGACAGGAATTCGGACAGGTACCGGCGCATCGACCAGTAGTCGTAATTGTCCGGCGTGCCGAGGTTGGCGAGCAGGATGCCAACCTTCTCCGCAGGGATCGCCGGGTGGTCCGGTCCTGCGTGCACGGGGCGTTTGGCTGTTTTTGTCGCGTCCAACATGGGGGCTCCGGGGTTTGGTCAGTGCACCAGATAAAGGCTTTTGTGCTTTGGTCAATCGCGCAGCTTCGTCTCATCCGTACCAAGCGCATCCGCCAGCCGGGCCGTGGCAGAGCCGGGCCGCAAAGGTTGCGGCTGGCTGGCATCGGGCGCCCAGCCGGTCAGCGCGATCAGCTCGAACGTTGCTTCCACGCCGCCTTCGGGTGCGGAAAAAGCTTCGGCATAGCGCGCGGCGGCGTCGGTCAACAAGCCGCGGGGCGTCATCGTTCGTTGCCTTCCCGTCATCGCATTACCCTCTCCCATCCCGCGCAGGTCATGCATCAGCGCCAGCGCATTTGGATAGACGGCGCGCAACGGGACGGTATCGGCAACCGGCAGAGCAAGCCCCGCACGCTGCAGCAGCGCTCCGAGGTCACGGACCTCGCCCATGGGCGCCACACGGGGGGACAAGCCCCCGGTTCGGCCAATCTCCGCCTCGGCCAGGCAGGCGCGCAGCTCGTGCAAGGTTTGGCCCCCCGGTGCAATGGCCAGAAGCAAACCGTCAGGCTGCAGCGCACGGCGGCACTGGATCAACTGCCCCACCGGGTCCGACGCCCAGTGCAGCGCCATTGCGTGGATCACCAGATCATGCGCGCCGGCGTCTAGCGCAAGCGTGTCGTCGTCCGAAACGATCTTTGCCGATGGAAAGGCCGCTTGCCAGAGGTCTGAATGACCCGTGACGATGGCAATCTGCTTAAACGACTTGTTAACCATTGCCGCGCGATCCTGAACCTCGTCAATGGCGGCTGCATGTAGGAAGTCGACCGTTCCGGCTTTGGCTGCACGGGCACGGTTGGTAAGCAGAGCGGAGCGGTCGGACAACGGTTGCATGGGGCGGACAGATAGGGTGATCGCAAGCGCAATTCAAACCGCACTTCGGGTTGTTTACCCGCCGCGTTGCCTTGGCTGCGGTTGCGTGGTTGAGGGGGACGAGGGCCTGTGTGCCGGCTGCTGGCGCGATACCCCTTTCATTGGTGGCACCGTCTGCGACAGCTGCGGTGTTCCTTTGCCTGGCGTGGCTGGCCCAGACCGGGTGCAATGCGATACCTGCCTTGCTGAACCGCCTGTCTGGAGCCAGGGCCGCGCAGCGCTGGAATATGACGGGATCGCGCGCAAGCTGATCCTGGGGTTCAAGCACGGCGACAAAATAGAACTCGCCCACGTAGCGGCCCGGTGGCTTGCGCTGGCTGCGGTTGAGTTGATCACCGAAGATACGCTGATCGTCCCCATTCCGCTGCACCGCTGGCGCTTGCTGCGGCGGCGGTACAACCAGTCGGCGCTGCTCGCACAGGCGCTGGCCTTGCGTACGGCCAGTGACGTCTGCCTCGATGTTTTTCAGCGTACCGTCGCAACGCCAAGCCTTGATGGAAAGTCGCGGGGGGAGCGGGCCCGGATCCTTGATGGGGCCATTGCTGTTACCCCAAGACGCGCGGACGTCCTGCGCGGCCGGCGGGTGCTGATCGTCGATGATGTCCTGACCACCGGCGCAACCCTTTCGGCGGCAACGCGGGCGGCCCTTGCCGCGGGTGCAACGGAGGTTTGCGTGCTGGCACTGGCACGCGTCGTCCCCCGCGCCTAAATCTTGTCCATCGAGCCAGATGGAGCAAAAGATGAAAGACGTTGAAATTTACACTTCGCCCTTGTGCGGTTTTTGCCATGCGGCCAAGCGTTTGCTGACGGAAAAGGGTGTGGACTTTGCCGAGGTTGACGTGTTGGCCCAGCCCGAGCGCAAGGCCGAGATGATCGCGCGGGCAAATGGGGGCCGCACTGTGCCGCAGATCTTTATCGGCGAGACGCACGTGGGTGGCTGCGACGATCTTTATGCGCTGGAGCGTGCTGGCAAGCTCGACCCGCTGCTGGCTGCCTGAGGTGCGCGCCGCGCTGCTGCAGCTGACCGCGGGCGATGATCCGGAGGCCAACCTGCCGGTGACGCTGTCAATGATCGCCGAGGCGGCGCAGGGCGGTGCCGAATTTGTTGCAACGCCAGAGGTGACGAATATCGTGTCTTTGTCCAAGGCGCGGCAAGACGCCGTGCTGCATACCGAAGATACAGACCCGACACTTGCCGCATTGCGCACGGCTGCGCGTGAGCACCGCATCTGGCTGCCTGTTGGCTCGCTTGCGCTGCGCGGTCCCGATCGGTTTGCCAACCGGTCGTTCATGATCACCCCCGATGGGCAGATCGCCGCGCGATACGACAAGATCCACATGTTCGACGTGTCGATTGACGCGGATGAGAAGTACCGCGAGTCGGCCCGTTATGCGCCGGGCACGCAAGCAACCCTCGTGGATACGCCGCTGGGCGCTGTGGGCATGATGATTTGCTATGACATGCGATTTCCCGCCCTGTCGTCGGCGCTGACCCGGGCGGGCGCGCGCGTGCTGCTTTACCCGTCGGCGTTTTCACCCGTCACCGGGGCCGCGCATTGGGAAAGCCTGCTGCGCGCCCGAGCCATCGAGAACGGCGCGTGGGTGATCGCGGCGGCCCAGACCGGCACCCACGTCGCGGCAGAGGGGCCAGCGCGCAAGACCCATGGCCACAGCCTCGTCATTGATCCCTGGGGTACTGTCATGCTCGATGCTGGCACGGATGCGGGGGTTTACCGCTTTGACCTCGACCCGAGCGCAGTAGATGATGCGCGCGCGCGCATACCGGCTTTGGCCAACGCGCGGGCATTCGAAGGACCAAATGTGTGAGCGAAGCTAAGGACACTGTTGCGATTTCGCTTTTCAGCGAGGTGCTGGCGGCCGATCAGGTCGTGCGCCATCGGCTCAGCCGCGAGCTGCCGAAGGGCATGGAGATTTCGCATTTCAGCGTCCTCAACCACCTCGCCTGGCACGGAAAAGAGCGGACACCGGCACAGCTGGCCGAAGTGTTTGGCCTGACCCGCGGTGCAATCACCAACACGCTCAGCAAGCTGGAAGCGGCGGGATATGTCCACATCCGCCCCGATTGGGACGATGCGCGGCGCAAGCTGGTCGCGATCAGCCCCGCCGGGCGCCGCGTCCGGGACGAGGCGGCAGGGGCGGCGGCGCCCGTGTTCGCAGATGTGGTGCAGCAGATTGGCGCGGAAGACATCCGCACGGCCATCCGTGTACTGCGCGCCTTGCGTAGCGGCGTTTAGGCGGGCTTGATCGCCGCGGTCACGTAATTCACGCTCAGATCCCGCTCCGACAGGCGCCAGCCCCATGTCAGCGGATTGAAGACAAAGCCGCGCCGGTCGACAGGCTCAAGACCAGCCTCTTCCAGCAGCTTGAACAGCTCATCCGGGGTGATGAATTTCGACCATTCATGCGTGCCCTTGGGCAGCCAGCGCATCACATGCTCTGCGCCGATGATCGCCATCATATAGCTTTTGGGGTTGCGGTTGATGGTCGAACAGATGTGCAGCCCGCCCGGTTTCAAAAGCTGCTGGCAGGCAGTCAGGTAGGCCAGCGGGTCGGCGACATGCTCGACCACTTCCATGTTCAGCACGGCGTCGAATTGCTCGCCCGCGGCCGCCATGGCTTCGGCGGTCGTGTGGCGGTAATCGATGTCGAGGCCGGATTGCTCCGCATGGAGCCGCGCCACGGGAATGTTCCGCTCCGCCGCATCGGCGCCCACCACCGTGGCGCCCAGCCGCGCCATCGGCTCGCACAGAAGCCCGCCGCCACAGCCGATGTCCAGAATACGCAGCCCTTTGAACGGTGCGGGCGTGCTTAGGTCGCGGTCATACTCGGAGGCGATCTGGCGTGTGATATAATCCAGCCGACAAGGGTTAAGCATGTGCAGCGGTTTGAACTTGCCGTTTGGATCCCACCATTCGGCGGCCATCGCCTCGAATTTCGCGACCTCGGCGGCATCAACCGTGCTTTGCATTCCGATCTCCATATGCTCTTGTGCAGCGGTGCCCTATATAGGCCGATTATGGACAAGTACCCGGATCAAAAGCGCGCAGTGCAGTATCTTTACCCGCCGGTCGATCCGTTCGACCAGCGCATGATGGATGTTGGCAACGGGCACCGCATCTATGTCGAACAATGCGGCAACCCGGATGGCGTTCCGGTTGTCGTGCTGCATGGCGGCCCCGGCGGCGGGTGCAGCCCCGCGATGCGCCGCTATTTCGACCCTGAGGTGTTCCGCGTTGTGCTGTTCGACCAGCGCGGCTGCGGGCGGTCGCGGCCTCATGCGTCCACGAACCACAACACCACGTGGCACCTCGTGTCGGATATCGAGGCGATTCGCGCCGCGCTCGAGATTGATGACTGGATCGCCTTTGGCGGTTCGTGGGGCGCGACGCTGGCGCTGATCTATGCCCAGACCCACCCCGACCGTGTGCGCGAGCTGGTCTTGCGCGGCGTGTTCCTGATGACGCAGTCCGAGCTTGACTGGTTCTATGGCGGCGGCGCGGGCAAGTTCTGGCCCGAAGTGTGGGAGCGCTTTGTTGCCCCGATCCCCGAGGACGAGCGGGGCGATCTGATCAAGGCCTATAACCGCCGCCTGTTCTCTGGCGATCTGGGGCAAGAGACGCGCTATTCCCGTGCCTGGGCCTCGTGGGAAAATGCCCTCGCCTCGATCCATTCGTCGGGCGGTGGCGGGGACGCGCCAGGTGAGTATGCGCGCGCCTTCGCCCGGCTGGAGAATCACTATTTCATCAACGCGGGCTTTCTGGAATTCGATGGGCAAATTCTGTCCCATGTGGGCCGGATCGCGCATATCCCCGGCACGATTGTGCAGGGCCGCTATGACATGATTTGCCCGCCCAGCAGCGCCTATGCGCTGGCCGAGGCGTGGCCAAAAGCGCAGTTGAAAATGGTGCGCAATGCGGGTCATGCCTTGTCCGAGCCGGGCATCAGTGCTGAACTGGTGCGCACCATGGACAGGATTGCCAGCCAATGACCCGCTTTGACCGCCGTGCGCTCTTTGCCTCCGGTGCCGCTGCCGCGCTGCTGGCCGCGACGGGCGTGTCGGCGCAGGCACAGCCGCAGCGCGGGGGGCGGCTCCGCGCCGCGCTGAGCGCTGATCCGGGTGAAGCGTGGACCAGCGATGCGCCAAGCCTGTTTCTGAGCGTGGCGCGCCATGGCGTGCTTGAAGGGCTGACAGAGGTGGCCGCGGACGGGACATTGCGCGGACGGCTGGCATCCGACTGGCAGAGCAGCGATGGCGGGCGAAGCTGGACCTTCACACTGCGGGATGCGCTTTGGCACGATGGTACGCCAGTCGTGGCGGCGCAGGTGGCGCGAGCGCTGGGGGGAACCGCAGACGGCAATGCCGTGACGCTGACGCAGTTGGCGCCGGACACGACGCTGCCGTTGCGGATGGCGCAACCGGATGCCCTGATTTCGCACCCTGATAACGAAACCCTTGGCACGGGCCTGTTCCGCCTCGCCACCTACGAGCCCGGGCGCCGTGCGATCCTGGAACGGGTAGCGCCGCACCCAAAAGACAACGCTGCAGGCTGGGCCGACACGGTCGACCTGACGGGCATGGCCTCGGCTGATACCCGGCTTGAGGCGCTGATGCACGACATGGTCGACGTGATCGACCACCCCGAAAACCCGACGCCGGCGGGACTGACGCGCCTTGCCGAAGCGCTCGCTGGTCCCCGCGCCTTTGCCCCCGCAGAGATCGGCAGCGCCGCGCCGCTCGACAACCTGCGCCTTGCGGAACGTTGGTGGCTAGCCTGAGGGCTTGCGCGTCCGGCCCCTTCTGTCTATATGCCACTCAACAGCGGCGCTTCGGGTCCACACCGAGGCACCACCGGAAACGCAAACGGGCCGCGCGCCCGTTTTTTTGTGCCCGAACAGAACCTGGAACCATGTCGAACACGCTGATCGCCAAAGCTGCCATTGATCGCCGTCTGGCCGAGATCATTACCCCGGTGATCGAGGATCTGGGGTTCGAGCTGGTGCGTGTGCGCCTGATGAGCGGCAAGGAAACGACGCTGCAGATCATGGCCGACCGCCCCGATGGCGGGATCGAGGTGGACGACTGCGCGCAAATCTCCAACGCGGTGTCGGCCACGCTCGATGTCGAGGATCCGATCCTCGACGCCTACACGCTCGAAGTCTCAAGCCCCGGAATCGACCGCCCGCTAACGCGGATGAAGGACTTCGAGATGTTCGAGGGCTACGTCGCCAAGCTGGAGACGGACGAGCTGATCGACGGGCGCCGCCGCTTCAAGGGCGAGTTGGCGGGTATCGAGGACGACGAGGTGCTGATCAACGTGACCGAAGGCACGATTGGCCTTAAGTTTGACTGGTTGAGCGATGCCAAGCTCGTGCTGACCGATGACCTGATCAAGGAAATGCTGCGCCAGCGCAAAGCCGCGGGCGTGATCGACGAAACGCAATTTGACGAAATCGAGACCGAAGCGGGCTCGGAAGAGGAGAACAGCTGATGGCCATTACATCCGCAAACCAGCTTGAGCTTTTGCAGACCGCAGAGGCGGTGGCGCGCGAGAAGATGATCGACCCCGCGCTGGTGATCGAGGCGATGGAAGAAAGCCTCGCCCGCGCGGCAAAGTCCCGCTACGGCGCGGAGATGGACATTCGCGTCAGCATCGACCGCAAGACCGGCGTTGCGACCTTCACCCGCGTGCGCACCGTGGTCGAGGAAGAAGAGCTGGAGAACTACCAGGCCGAGTTCACGGTCGAGCAGGCCAAGCAGTACATGGACGACCCGGCTGTCGGTGACACCTTTGTCGAGGAAGTCCCGCCGGTGGAAATGGGCCGCATCGCCGCGCAAAGCGCCAAGCAGGTGATCCTGCAGAAGGTGCGTGAGGCCGAGCGTGACCGCCAGTACGAAGAGTTCAAGGACCGCGCCGGCACGATCATCAACGGTCTGGTCAAGCGCGAAGAGTATGGCAACGTCATCGTGGATGTGGGCGCCGGTGAAGCGATCCTGCGCCGCAACGACAAGATTGGCCGTGAGTCGTATCGCCCCAACGACCGCATCCGCGTCTACATCAAGGACGTGCGCCGCGAGCCGCGCGGCCCGCAGATTTTCCTGAGCCGCACCGCGCCGGAGTTCATGGCGGAGCTGTTCAAGATGGAAGTGCCGGAGATCTACGATGGCATCATCGAGATCAAGGCGGTCGCACGCGATCCCGGCTCCCGCGCGAAGATCGCGGTTATTTCCTATGACGGCTCCATCGACCCGGTCGGCGCCTGTGTCGGTATGCGCGGCTCCCGCGTGCAGGCCGTCGTAAACGAGCTGCAGGGCGAGAAGATCGACATCATCCCGTGGAATGAAGACCAGCCGACCTTCCTTGTGAACGCGCTGCAGCCCGCTGAGGTGAGCAAGGTGGTTCTGGATGAAGAAGCGGGCAAGATCGAAGTGGTTGTGCCTGAAGAGCAGCTTTCGCTCGCCATCGGCCGCCGTGGTCAGAACGTGCGGCTGGCGTCGCAGCTGACGAACCTCGACATCGACATCATGACTGAAGCGGACGAATCGGCGCGTCGTCAGGCCGAGTTCGAAGCGCGTACGAAGCTGTTTATGGACACGCTCGATCTGGACGAATTCTTTGCCCAGCTACTGGTTGCCGAAGGGTTCACCAACCTTGAGGAAGTTGCCTACGTTGAGCTCGACGAACTGTTGGTGATCGATGGCGTGGACGAGGGCACCGCCGAAGAACTGCAAGCCCGGGCTCGTGACGTGCTTGAGGCACAGGCTGCTGCCGCGCTTGAGGCGGCCCGCGCGCTTGGCGCCGAAGACAGCCTCATTGAATTTGACGGTCTGACACCCCAGATGGTGGAAGCACTGGCGAAGGACGACGTGAAAACGCTTGAGGATTTTGCCACCTGCGCCGACTGGGAACTGGCTGGCGGCTGGACGACGGTTGATGGAGAGCGTCACAAGGACGACGGCGTGCTTGAGCCGTTCGATATCAGCCTTGAGGAAGCGCAGGACATGATCATGACTGCGCGTGTGCTTCTTGGCTGGGTCGATCCGGACGAGCTTCTTGCAGAGGAAGAAGACCCAGAGGCCGAGACCGCCGAAGAGGAGGTCGGGGCCTGATCTCAGGCCTCGGAGGCTGGGACATGGGCCGCGGGAAAGCAGCCAGGGCGCCGGACGACGGGCCGGAACGCAAGTGTCTTGCCACCGGTGAGGTACAGCCGAAATCCGGTCTTGTCCGCTTTGTCGCGGGGCCGGACGGTCAGGTTGTACCGGATGTTCTGGGCAAGCTGCCCGGGCGCGGTTTCTATGTCAGTGCTACGCTGGCTGCGATGGGCAAGGCCGTGGACAAAAAGCTGTTTGCCCGTGGGGCCAAGGCGCCGGTCACTATCCCGGACGGGTTGATCGCGCAGGTAGAGGTTCAGCTGGCCCGCCGTGTCGTTGATCTGATCGCAATGGCGCGTAAATCCGGTGACGCGGTTGCGGGCTACGAAAAGGTCAAAGATATGTTGGGCCGCGAAGAAGCGCAGGTCCTGTTGCAAGCTTCTGACGGGTCGGCCCGCGGTAAGTCAAAGCTGAGCACGCCGCATTTCGGCACCTATATCGGCTGGCTGACTGCGGACGAGCTAGGATTGGCCTTTGGGCGGCAAACTGTCATACACGCGGCTCTGGCCTCTGGAAGACTCGCGGAACGTGTTGTAGAGGAAGCGCAACGTCTACAAGGCATGCGCAAAGTATCGGTGGCACCGGCCACTGGAGAGGATGAACAAGCTTAATGAGCGATACTGACGGGAAAAAGACGCTGGGTCTGCGCGGTGGCGCGCGTCCGGGCAATGTGAAGCAAAGCTTCAGCCACGGGCGGACCAAGAACGTCGTGGTCGAGACCAAGCGCAAACGCGTCGTGGTCCCCAAGCCCGGTGCGTCCAAACCTGGTGGCGGTTCTGCCGCGCTGGGGAACCCTTCCAAACGGCCCGCTGGAATCTCCGATGCCGAGATGGAGCGCCGCCTGAAGGCCGTGCAAGCTGCGAAGGCGCGTGAGGCCGAAGAGGCCGCCGCCCGCGAGGCCGAAGAAAAGGCCCGCGAGGAAGAACGCGAACGCCGCCGTGCCGAAGCCGAAGCCAAGGAGCGCGAAGAGCGCGAGCGCGAAGAGGCGCTGAAGGCCAAGGAAGAGGAAGAAAAGCGCAAAGCCGAAGAGGCCGCAGCCGCCGCACAGGCCGCTGCCAACGCGCCGGCAGAACAACCGAAGTCCGCGCCGCGCGGCGGTCCTGCACCTGCCGCGACCCCGCGGAAAACCGACCGTGAACGCGAACAGCGCCCGTCGAACCGGGGCCGTGACGATGGTGGCCGCCGCTCTGGCAAGCTGACCCTTAACCAGGCGCTGCGTGGCGGCGAAGGTGGGCGTCAGCGTTCTATGGCGTCGATGAAGCGCAAGCAGGAGCGCGCCCGCCAGAAGGCGATGGGCGGCTCGGTCGAGCGTGAAAAGGTGATCCGCACGGTTGCCGTGCCAGAGGCGATTGTTGTCTCAGAACTTGCCGCGCGCATGACCGAAAAGGTCGGCGATGTCGTCAAGGCGCTGATGAACAACGGCATGATGGTTACGCAAAACCAGACGATCGATGCCGACACCGCTGAACTTATCGTCGAAGAGTTCGGCCACAACGTTCAGCGCGTGTCAGACGCCGACGTCGAGGATGTGATCAAAGAGATCGAAGACGTCGATACCGATCTGCAGCCGCGCCCGCCGGTCATCACGATCATGGGCCACGTCGACCACGGCAAGACCTCCCTGCTGGACGCGATCCGCGATGCAAAAGTTGTCGCGGGCGAAGCTGGCGGGATCACCCAGCATATCGGCGCCTATCAGGTGAAGACGGACGACGGCACCACGCTGTCTTTCCTCGACACACCCGGCCACGCGGCGTTTACCTCCATGCGTTCCCGCGGGGCGCAGGTCACGGACATCGTTGTGCTGGTTGTCGCGGCCGATGACGCCGTGATGCCGCAGACGATTGAGGCGATTAACCACGCCAAAGCGGCCGAGGTGCCGATGATCGTGGCGATCAACAAGATCGACAAGCCCGAAGCGCAGCCGGACAAGGTCCGGACTGATCTGCTTCAGCACGAAGTCATCGTCGAAAAGATGTCTGGCGACGTGCAGGACGTGGAGGTCTCCGCGATCAATGGCACGGGTCTTGACGAGTTGCTGGAGGCCATCGCGCTTCAGGCGGAAATTCTTGAGCTTAAGGCGAACCCAGATCGCGCTGCGCAAGGTGCAGTGATCGAAGCGCAGCTGGACGTGGGCCGCGGCCCCGTGGCGACCGTTCTGGTTCAGAAGGGCACGCTGCGGCAGGGTGATATCTTTGTTGTGGGCGAGCAGTACGGCAAGGTCCGTGCGCTGATCAACGACAAGGGCGAGCGCGTCAAAGAGGCTGGCCCGTCGGTTCCGGTCGAGGTGCTTGGCCTCAATGGTACGCCCGAAGCGGGCGACGTTCTGAACGTGACCGAAACCGAGGCACAGGCGCGCGAGATCGCCGAATACCGCGAGAAAGCCGCCAAGGACAAACGCGCCGCTGCCGGTGCTGCCACAACGCTCGAACAGCTGATGGCGAATGCCAAGGCGGATGAAAACGTGTCCGAACTGCCGATCCTTGTGAAGGCAGACGTGCAAGGTTCGGCCGAGGCGATCGTTCAGGCGATGGAGAAGATCGGCAATGACGAGGTCCGCGTGCGCGTGCTGCACTCCGGTGTTGGTGCGATCACGGAAACCGATGTTGGCCTTGCCGAAGCGTCGGGCGCACCGGTCTTTGGCTTTAACGTCCGGGCCAACGCTTCCGCGCGCAACAGCGCGAACCAGAAGGGTGTGGAGATCCGGTATTATTCGGTGATCTATGACCTCGTGGACGATGTGAAGGCCGCGGCGTCGGGCTTGCTGAGCGCGGAGATCAAGGAAAACTTCATCGGCTATGCCGAGATCAAGGAAGTTTTCCGCGTCACGAAGGTCGGGAATGTCGCGGGCTGTCTGGTTACCGAAGGCGTTGCCCGCCGCAGCGCCGGTGTGCGCCTGCTGCGCGACAACGTGGTGATCCACGAGGGTACGCTGAAGACGCTCAAGCGCTTCAAGGACGAAGTGCCGGAGGTCCAGTCGGGCCAGGAATGCGGCATGGCGTTCGAGAACTACGACGACATTCGCCCGGGCGATGTGATCGAAATCTTCGAGCGCGAGTCGGTAGAACGCACTCTCTGATATGACAGACATGCCAGAGCAGTACCCGCACAGCGTGATTGCTCTGGCGTCTTACCCACGGTCGGGCAGCGCTTTGGCGCAAATGATCCTGTATGAGTGTTTTGGACTGACCACCGTCAGACAGAAGCCCACGGGGTATTTTTCGGGGCCCTTGATCAAGTATTTCGGGGATCCTAATCAAACGCAGGGTGGCGCCCGCACTGTGCGGCAGCGGGTGGAGGCGGGCGAGACCGACATCGTCTTTAAGACCCACAAGCTGGCCCGTGCTGCTCCTGAATTTCAGAGGGCCATCGTGATTGTTCGCGATGGTCGCGCGGCCGTTCGGTCTTTCGCGCGATTTCGCACCGAAATCTCAAAAACGCTAACGACGATCGAGGAGGTCATCACTGACCGTCGGTTCAGCTGGTCCCGTAATGTTGCATCGTGGCTTGATGACAAGCGCCCCAAACTGCTTTTGCGCTTCGAGGATTTGGTCAATCCGAGCGCTCAGGCCCTTACACAAATCGGCGCTTACATGGGCCGACCCGTTACGGGTGAGTTCACGGCAAAGGTGGACGAGTTGCGGCAGGTCCGTCCTGCGTATTTTCAGAATGCGGGGAATGCCGAGTCGGTTGAGCTGATCGAACGTGAGTACGGCGATCTGTTTTGGGAGCACCACGGCGATACAATGCGCCGCCTCGGTTACGTGCGGTAGGGTCTTTACGCCACCGCTTTGACCGGCGTGCCAGAGAAGACGCGCCCGTCGAGCCGCACAGACATGCGCCCGTCAGACAGCATTTCCACAAAGGTGCCCTGCACGAAAACCGCGTTGCCGATCATGATGGTGCGAAGCATTGTCAACCTCCCCAGGTCTGTAAGACTTTATTTAGGGCTAGAAGTTAACAAATCGCAAACAAAATTCGCAAAGCTGCCATATTTTTGACATATTTTGCGACGGCACCTACAGCCAGTCACGCAAAATCGGGATCAGGGGCAGATCAGCCGGGGGCATGGGAAAGTCACGCATGTCGCGTGGGGCGACCCATTTCAGGACCTGACCTTCGCGCGGCACGGGCGTGCCGTTCCACTTCCGGCAGGCAAAAAGCGGCATCAGAAGGTGAAAGTCGTCATAGCTGTGGCTGGCAAAGGTCAGCGGGGCGAGGCAGGATTCCCACGTCTCGATCCCCAGCTCTTCGTGCAACTCGCGCATCAAGGCCGCCTCGGGCGTCTCGCCCGGCTCGACCTTGCCGCCCGGAAACTCCCACAGCCCCGCCATCGACTTGCCTTTCGGTCGCTGCGCCAGCAACACGCGCCCGTCCACGTCGATCAGGGCGACCGCGGAGACCAGAACAACCTTCACGAGCGGTAATCTGCGTTGATCGAGATGTACCCGTGGGTCAGATCGCAGGTCCAAACGGTCGCCGCGCCCTCCCCAAGGCCAAGCGCGACGGAGATTACCAAGTCCTGTTGCCGCATATACGCCGCGCCGTCTTCCTCCCGGTAGGTCGCTGCGACCCAGCCCTTCTCCGCGACAAGCACATCGCCAAAGCGGATTTCCAGAAGGTCCCGATCAGCAGCAGCGCCGGATTTGCCAACCGCCATGACGATCCGGCCCCAGTTGGGGTCCTCGCCCGCGATGGCCGTTTTCACCAGCGGCGAATTGGCGATCGACAGCGCATGTGTGCGGGCATCTGCGTCTGACGCGGCGCCGGTCACGCGGATTTCCACGAATTTGGTCGCACCTTCACCGTCCCGCACAACCTGATGCGCAAGGTCCAGCATCACGCCTTCCAACGCGGCGGCGAACCCGTCGTGGCCCGTGACATCCGCGCCGGACGCGCCCGTGGCGGCAACCAGCAAGGTGTCAGAGGTCGACGTGTCGCTGTCCACGGTGATGCAGTTGAACGTCCGGTCTGTCTGCCCCGACACGAGCGACTGCAAGGCGTCCTGATCCATGAGCGCGTCGGTAAAGATGTAGACCAGCATCGTCGCCATGTCCGGCGCGATCATACCCGAGCCCTTGGCGATGCCGGCGATGGACACGGTCTTGCCACCCACATCCACCTGCGCGCTGGCACCCTTGGCATAGGTGTCAGTTGTCATGATGGCCTTTGCTGCCTCTGGCAGTCCATCCCCCGACGCGCGCTCGGTCAGAGCCTCCAGTGCCGCCGTGATCCGCTCGTGGCGCAAGGGCTCACCAATCACGCCGGTCGAACTGGTGAACACCCGTGTGGCGGGCAGCCCCGTGACCCCAGCGGCCTTGGCACAGATGGCCTCCACCGCTTCGGCCCCGCCGCGCCCCGTGAACGCATTGGAATTGCCTGCGTTCACGACAATTGCCGCGCCCGTGGCGCTATCGCCGCCCAGCTTGGCCTGACAGTCCAGCACCGCCGCGCTGCGCGTGGCAGAGCGGGTGAAGGTGCCTGCAATCGCCGCGCCCGGGTCCAGAAGGGCCAGCATCACGTCCAGCCGCCCGGAATACCGCACCCCCGCCGCAACGCTGGCAAAGCGCGCGCCGGGGATTGCTGGCAGATCAGGAAACCGCTCAGGCGCGAGCGGCGAGACTGCGCCGGTCACTCGACCAGGTCGAACTGGCTGATGATCGACGCGTCGATTCCCTCGGACCCGCTGCGGTCGATCTCTGCTGCGGCGGTCAATTCCGCGATGCGCGCGTCAACGGCCTCATTGCGCAGCTTGGCTTCGATCTCCTGGCGGACATCATCCAGCGTTGGCGCGGATTTCGCGCGCACTTCGTTCAGCTTGATGACATGCCAGCCGAACTGCGTTTGCACTGGGGCAGACACCTCGCCCGGCTTGAGCGCAATCACTGCGGCCTCAAAATCGGGCACCATCGCGCCCGTGCCAAACCAACCAAGCGAACCGCCCCCCGGGCCGGACGGACCCGTCGACTTCTCACGCGCGACGGCTGCAAAATCCGCGCCGCCGTCGATCTCTTCTTTCACAGCCAGCGCGGCCTCTTCGGTTTCCAGCAAGATGTGTGAGGCGTTGTATTCCTCGCCCGGGTCCACATTCGCGTATTCTGCGTTGTAGACCTCCTGGATCGCCTCGTCGGTCAGGGCACCGGCCAGAATCCCCTCGATCACTTCGCCCGCCACAAGGCTGCGCCGCTCGTTCTCAAGCTGGATCTTGATACGCGTCTTCAGCTCACCGTCAAAGCTTTGCTGCAGGATCGTCTGCTGCACCAACTGGTCGAGAATGCCGGGGAACAGCACTTCGTCCGGCAGTTGCTGGAACTGCTGCGGCAAGGTCGCGCGGGCGATCAGCATGTGACCAATCGTGATGTCGGTGCCGTTTACTGTGGCAACAACCGTGCCCGCATCTGGCGCTGTTTCCTGTGCAAAGGCAGGCATAGCCAGTGCCACGCTGAAAAGCATGGCGGCGGTCAGGGAAAGGCGTTTTGTCATGGGGTTTCCTTCATCCGGGCTGGCCCCTCCGGGCCGCGCCGTTGACACTGTTTCACACGGCCCTTACATCGCCTCGGGGGCTTTCTTCGTGGCCTTGGGTTCCCCGTCGTTACTATGGGCTGCGCGCGGGCCGGGCAAGCAGTTGTCGCTCGCGCAGACGTGTTTGCTGGAGAATACATGCTGGGTTTCGGAACGCTTACGAAAAAGGTCTTTGGCACGCCCAACGACCGCAAGATCAAGGCAGTTCGCCCGGTCGTCGATGCCATCAACGCGCTGGAGCCTGAGTTCGAGGCGCTGAGCGACGAGGGCCTGAAGGAGCGCACGCAGGCACTGTCTGAGCGGGCCATGGGCGGCGAAAGCCTTGACGATCTGCTGCCCGAAGCCTTTGCCAATTGCCGCGAGGCCGCCCGCCGGGCGCTGGGCCTGCGCGCCTTTGACACTCAGCTGATTGGCGCGATCTTTTTGCACCGGGGCAACATCGCCGAACAGAAAACCGGCGAGGGGAAGACCCTGACAGCCGCCTTTGCCGCCTACCTCAACGCGCTGCCCGGCAAGGGCGTGCATATCGTGACGGTGAACGAATACCTCGCCAAGCGGGACAGCGAGTGGATGGGCAAGGTCTTTGGCGCGCTCGGGCTGACTTGCGATTGCGCGTGGAACGGTATGGGCGAGGAAAACAAGCGCGCCGCCTACGCCTGCGACATCACCTACTCGACCAATAACGAGCTGGGCTTTGACTACCTGCGCGACAACATGAAGTCCGAGCTGGACCAGATGGTGCAGCGCGGTCACTTTTACGCGATTGTGGACGAGGTCGATTCCATCCTGATCGACGAGGCACGCACGCCGCTGGTCATCTCCGGCCCAACGCAGGACCGCTCGGAGATGTACACGACCATTGACGCGGTGATCCCGCTTTTGCAGCCCGAGCATTACGAGATCGACGAAAAGTCGCGCAATGTGACCTTTACCGACGATGGCACCGAATACCTCGAAGAGCAGCTACGCGTGCGCGGCCTGCTTGAAGCGGACATGACGCTTTATGATCCCGAGGCGACAACGATCGTACACCATGTGAACCAGGGCCTGCGCGCCCATACGCTGTTCACAAAGGACAAGGACTATATCGTGCGCGACGGCGAGGTCGTGCTGATCGATGAATTTACCGGCCGTATGATGACGGGCCGGCGTCTCTCCGAAGGTCTGCACCAGGCGCTGGAGGCGAAGGAAGGCGTAAACATCCAGCCGGAGAACGTCACGCTCGCCTCCATCACGCTGCAGAACTACTTCCGTTTGTACGAAAAGCTGGCTGGCATGACTGGCACCGCGGCGACCGAGGCGGAGGAGTTCAAAGAAATCTACGATCTCGGCGTTGTTGAGGTTCCGACGAACAAGCCCATCGCGCGGGTGGACGAGGACGATCAGGTGTTCCGCACCGGGCGCGAGAAATACGACGCCATGATCAAGGAAATTGCCGAAGCGCATGAACGCGGGCAGCCGACGCTGGTGGGCACGACCTCGATCGAGAAGTCGGAAATGTTCAGCCAGATGCTGAAAGACCGCAAGATCCCGCACAACGTCCTGAACGCGCGCCAGCACGAGCAAGAGGCGATGATCATTGCCGAAGCGGGCAAGCCGGGCGCTGTGACCATCGCGACCAACATGGCGGGCCGCGGCACCGACATTCAGCTTGGCGGGAATGTGGAAATCAAGGTGCTGGAGGCGCTGGCCGCCGACCCGGAGGCTGACCCGGACGCGGTCCGCAAGCGGATCGAGGCAGAGCATGAGGCCGACAAGCAAAAGGTGCTGGAGGCAGGCGGCCTCTTCGTTCTCGCCTCCGAACGGCACGAAAGCCGCCGGATCGATAACCAGTTGCGGGGCCGTTCGGGCCGTCAGGGTGACCCGGGCCGCACGTCCTTCTACCTCTCGCTCGAAGATGACCTGATGCGCATTTTCGGCTCTGACCGGCTGGACAAGGTGCTCAAGACGCTGGGGCTCGAAGAGGGCGAGGCGATTGTGCACCCGTGGGTGAACAAGTCGCTTGAACGCGCGCAGGCCAAGGTCGAAGGGCGCAACTTTGACATCCGCAAGCAGCTGCTGAAATTCGACGACGTGATGAACGAACAGCGCAAGGTCATCTTTGCGCAGCGCCGTGACATCATGGAAGCCGAAGACCTGTCCGAGATTACCGGCGACATGCGCGAGGAAGTGATCGACGACCTGATCGAACAATATATGCCCCCTGGCAGCTACGCCGATCAGTGGAACACGCAGGGCCTTTATGCCGCCGTGCTGGAACGGCTGAACATGGATCTGCCCGTGATCGCCTGGTGCGAGGAAGAAGGGGTCGAGGATGAGGCCGTGCGCGAGCGTCTGAACGCCGCCGCGACCGAGATGATGGCGAAAAAGGCCGAAGCCTTTGGCGAGGCCAACATGCGCATCATCGAAAAGCAGATCCTGCTCATGACCATCGATGAAAAGTGGCGCGAGCATCTTCTGACGCTGGAACACCTGCGCTCGGTGGTTGGCTTCCGCGGCTATGCGCAGCGCGACCCGCTGAACGAGTACAAGAACGAAGCGTTCCAGCTTTTTGAAGGCATGCTCGACAGTTTGCGCACGGATGTGACGCAAAAGCTGGCGCAGATCCGCCCGATGACGGAAGAAGAGCGTCAGGCAGAGATTGCGCGGATGGAGGCGCAGCGCGCAGCGCTCGAACAAGCCGCGCTCGCTGCTGCGCTGCCCGAACCGACGCCAGAGGCACAAGCCAGCGGGTTTGACGAAAATGATCGGTCAACCTGGGGCAACCCGGGCCGCAACGATCCGTGCCCCTGTGGGTCGGGCAAGAAATTCAAGCACTGCCACGGCCGCTTTGCCTAAAGGCGGGTGCCTTGATCTTGCCCAAATGACTCCCCCCCGGGGCCAAATTTAGGCCCCGGTGCCATGGCACTCCATGCTCGACCCAATCCGAAAGGGGCGAGACATGGCTTACGTGAAGGAAATCGGAACCGCTGCCGCGACGCTTATTTGCGCCGTAGGGATAGGTTTCATCATGCAGTCCAGCGACACCGCCAAAGAGCGTTATGGCACCGACAAGGCCGCCATCCCGGCGCAGCCTGCGCCGCAGCCGTCCCCGCAGGACGGCCCGGTTCTGGCCATGGACGCGATCACGCTGACCTCTGCGCAGGACACGCCCTCTGCTGTCGCACCGCTTCCGCAGCCTGAGCCGACACGTGCGTCCGCCCCGGATGTGCTTGAAACGCCGCCCGCGGGCGATCTTGTCCCGCAGGCAAGCTGTGAGGCAACGATGACGGCAACGCCCGATGGCGCAGGCTATGTGCGCCTGAGCCTCGACGCGCCGTGCCGGTCTTCTGAACGTTTTGTGCTGCACCATTCGGGCATGATGACCACGCAGGTCACCTCGCTCACCGGCGCATGGGGCTACCGGGTGCCTGCGCTGTCCGAAAACGCTGTATTCATTGCCGCCTTTGCCGATGGCGAGGGCGCAGTGGCTCAGACGGTCGTGCCGGGCATGGACCAGATCGACCGCATCGTCCTGCAATGGCAGGGCCGGTCCGGGTTTGAACTGCACGCCCGCGAGTTTGGCGCGGAATATGGCTCTGACGGGCACCGCTATCACGGGCGCCGCGGCGAAGAGACCGCGTTCGAGGCCGGGACCACGGGCCGCATGGAGCGATATGGCGCCGAAGAGCAGCCCGAGGCTCTGATGGCCGAGGTCTACACCTTCCCGCGCGGTAAATCGGACCGCGATGGCACCATTGATTTGACGGTCGAGGCCGAGGTGACGGTCTACAATTGCGGGCTTGAGATTGGCGCGCAGTCGCTTGAGCTCAAGAACGGGACCATTCGCACGCAGGACCTGACCCTGGCCGTGTCCGCCTGTGACACCATCGGATCGTTTCTGGTGTTGAATAATCTGGTCCAAGACCTGAAAGTCGCCGCACGGTAGCTTTCGGGGGCGAGTTATGGTCATGGGACGTGCGGCCGGTCTGGCCGCACTTTTCGTTTTTGTATCGGCCATGACGGCGTGGGCGCAGGACGTCACGCTGACCTCTCGCGATGGCAACGTCGAAATCAGCGGCACGCTTTTGGGCTTTGACGGCGAGTTTTACCGCGTCGAAACAGTCTATGGTGAGTTGACCGTCGATGGCTCGGGCGTGACGTGTGAAGGCCCCGCCTGCCCCAACCTGGAGGATTTCATTGCCGAATTGGCGGTCAGCGGATCGGCCACCATGGGTGCGGTTCTGATGCCAGCGCTGCTCGAAGGTTTTGCGCTGCGCTATGGTTACGGAGTGGAGCGGACAACGATTGATGCGACCCGCTTTGTCATCACGCTCACCGAACGCAGCAGCGGTAAACCTCTGGCCGTGTTTACCTTTCGCGCCAGCAACACGGACGAAGGGTTCGCCGATCTGCTGGCCGGTGAGGCGGACATCGTTATGTCTTTGCGCGAAATCCGGCCCGCAGAACGCCAGCGCGCGCGTGAAGCGGGCATGGGCGATCTGACAGCGGCGAACCGCAGCCGCGTGATTGCGCTGGACGCGCTTGTCCCGATTGTCGCGCCAGGCAATCCCGTCATTCAGTTGTCGCCTCTGGACTTCGCCCGTGTCTTGGCGGGAGAGGTGACAAACTGGCGAGATCTGGGCGGTGTAGATGCGCCGATTTCTTTGCACGTGCCCAGGCTAAGCAGCGGTTTGGGACAAGCAGCGTTTGATCAGGTGATGGCCCCGGCCCAGCGTGCCTTCAGTGCAGCTGTGACCCAGCACGCCCGAGGTGCGGACCTGACAGCGGCCGTGCTCGCTGACCCTTTTGCCATTGGTTTGTCCAGCTATGCCGAAGTGGGCCGGGCAGTGCCGCTGCCTTTGACGGGCGCGTGCGGTTACACGCTGCGCGCCGGGCGGCGGACGATCAAGACCGAGGATTACCCGCTGACAACGCCCATGTTTCTTTACACGCCTGCACGGCGGCTGCCCAAAATCGCGCGAGAGTTCCTCGCTTTTACCCGTGGGCAGGCCGCACAGATCGTGATCCGGCGGGCAGGGTTCGTGGATCAGGCGCCCGAGGAAGTAGCCATCGACTTGCAAGGTGACCGTTTTGCCAACGCCATCAGCAGTGCCGGTCCCGAAGTCACACTCGAAGAGCTGCAGCGTATGACCCGGGCCCTGCGCGGGCTGACCCGGTTGACCACATCGTTCCGGTTCGAGGCAGGCTCGGCCAGGCTCGACGCGCAATCCAGATCAAATGTGCAGCAGATGGCGCGGTTCATCGAGACGGGGCGCTTTGATGCGCGGCGCATTGTCCTCGCCGGTTTTTCGGATGGTGAGGGCGCCGCGCGCGCCAATCGGGACATCGCCCTGCGACGGGCAGAGGCCGTGCGCAGGGCGATCCTGGCAGCGGCGGAAACGGCGAATCTTGACCGTGTGTCCATCGAAGTGGACGCCTTTGGCGAAGCGATGCCCATGGCCTGCGATGACAGCGCGTGGGGCCGTCAGTCCAATCGCCGCGTCGAGGTGTGGGTTGACTAGCGGCTAGAGATACCCTTCGGCCTTAAAGCTCAACTCGCGGCTTTTTCCGACGATCAGGTGATCATGCAGCGTCAGGCCCAGCGCCTGACAGGCCCGTTCGACCTGACCCGTCATGTCGATATCCGACTGGCTCGGCGTTGGATCGCCTGAGGGATGGTTATGCACGAGGATGAGCGCCGAGGCGTTAAGCTCCAGCGCGCGTTTGGCCACCTCGCGGGGGTAGACCGGCACATGATCGACCGTGCCTTTCGCCTGTTCCTCATCAGCGATCAGCACATTCTTGCGATCAAGGAACAGGATCCGAAACTGTTCCGTCTGCCGGTGCGCCATGGTGGTGTGGCAATAGTCAATCAGCGCATCCCAGCTGGAAATCGCGTTCTGGTTCAGCACCTTGGCCCGCGCCATGCGCTGCGCTGCGGCCTCCACGATCTTGAGCTCGGTCACAACGGCGTCGCCCACGCCCTTCACAGCCTCAAGTCGGTTAACCGGCGCGGTAATCACCCTGTTGAAGTCACCGAATTCGGCCATGAGCGCGTGCGCGAGCGGTTTGACGTCTTGCCGGGGTATGGCGCGAAAGAGGACAAGCTCCAGCAGCTCGTAATCCGGCATCGCGGTTGCACCACCCGCGCGGAACCGGGCGCGCAGACGCTTGCGGTGATCGGCCATATAGGATGGGGTCCGCCCGGTCGGCATCGGTACGGGCTGCGCCTCGTCAAGGTCAAATGGAAGCGGCTGTTCAGCGAAATCGGGCATGCCCAACCATCGCCTGCCCGTGGTTAGCGAAGGGTTAACACGGCCAAGAAGGCGCGCGAGAATCGCGCGCCGTGACAGGCCATCAGCCTTTCATCGAATCCCAGAAGGATTTGACCGACGAGAAGAAGCTGCTGCTTTCCGGGTTGTTTTCCGAGCTCAGCTCTTCGAACTCCTGCAGCAGCTCTTTTTGGCGGCTGGTCAGGTTCACCGGGGTTTCGACGGCCAGTTCGATAAACATATCGCCCGGGCCGCCGCCGCGTAGGGCTGGCATCCCCTTACCGCGCAGACGCATCTGCCGACCTGATTGGCTACCGGCAGGGATCTGCACCCGTCCGCGCCCACCATCGATGGTCGGCACCTCGATCGAACCGCCAAGCGCAGCAGTGCCCATGCTGACCGGAACGCGGCAAAAGAGGTTCGTGCCGTCTCGCTCGAACAGCTTGTGATCGGCCACCTCGATAAAGATATAAAGGTCGCCAGACGGCCCGCCGCGCATACCGGCTTCACCTTCACCGGCCAACCGGATGCGGGTACCGGTCTCAACGCCAGCGGGGATGTTCACCGAAAGCGCGCGATCCTTTTCGACGCGTCCTGCGCCCTGACAGACCTTGCACGGGTCCTTGATGATCTGGCCAAGCCCGCCGCAGGTGGGGCAAGTGCGTTCGACCGTGAAAAAGCCCTGCTGCGCGCGCACCTTGCCCATGCCGGAACAGGTCGGGCAGGTTGTTGGTTCGCTGCCGCCTTCGGCGCCGGTGCCGTTGCACGCGGTGCACGCGACGGATGTCGGCACATTGATTGTCTTTTGCAGGCCGCTGTACGCATCCTCAAGACTGACGCGCAGATTGTAGCGCAGGTCAGAGCCGCGTGCCGCGCGCCGTCCGCCGCCGCCGCGCTGGCCGCCCATGAAATCGCCAAACAGGTCGTCGAACACGTCCGAAAACGCAGAGCCGAAATCCTGCGGCCCGCCCCCGCGCGGACCACCGCCGCCGCCCATGCCACCTTCGAACGCGGCATGGCCAAAGCGGTCGTAGGCTGCCTTCTTGTCGGCGTCCTTGAGAACCTCGTAGGCTTCGTTCGCCTCTTTGAACTGGGCTTCTGCCTTGGGGTTGTCTGCGTTGCGGTCGGGATGAAGCTCTTTCGCCTTGCCGCGATAGGCCTTCTTGATCTCGTCGCTCGACGCCCCTTTAGAGATGCCAAGCACCTCGTAATAGTCACGTTTTGCCATGGATCATTCCTTTGCTTGGAACATCAAGGGCCGGCCCGCTATGGACCGGCCCTCTTGAGTGGTTCCTGGAACGGGCCAATCAGGCCCGCTTGTTATCGTCGAGGTCCTCGAAGTCGGCGTCGACGATGTCGTCATCCGCACCATGCGGGCCATCCGCCGGCTCAGCTTCGCCGCCGTCGGCCGCGTCCTGGCTTGCTTTGTAGATCGCCTCGCCCAGCTTCATCGCCGCTTCGGTGACATTCTGAATGCCGGACTTGATCTTGTCCGCGTTCTCAGTCTCCAACTCGTCTTTCAGCGCCGCGATGGCCAGCTCGATTGCTTCGATGGTCGACGGGTCGACCTTGTCGGCATGCTCTTCCATCGACTTTTCGGTCGAGTGGATGAGGCTTTCGGCCTGGTTCTTCGCCTCGATCAGCTCACGACGTTCCTTGTCCGCCTCGGCGTTCTCTTCGGCATCCTTGACCATCTGTTCGATGTCTTCATCGGACAGACCGCCAGAGGCCTGGATCGTGATCTTCTGTTCCTTGCCGGTGCCCTTGTCCATCGCGCCCACGGACACGATGCCGTTGGCGTCAATGTCAAAGGTCACTTCGATCTGGGGCATGCCGCGCGGGGCGGGCGGGATGTTTTCCAGATTGAACGCACCAAGAAGCTTGTTGTCAGAGGCCATCTCGCGCTCGCCCTGGAAGACCCGGATCGTCACTGCGTTCTGGTTGTCTTCGGCGGTTGAGAAGATCTGCGACTTCTTCGTTGGGATCGTCGTGTTGCGGTCAATGAGGCGGGTGAACACGCCACCGAGCGTTTCAATGCCAAGCGAGAGCGGGGTCACGTCGAGAAGGACCACGTCTTTGACGTCACCTTGCAGAACACCTGCCTGGATGGCAGCGCCCATAGCAACGACCTCGTCGGGGTTTACGCCTTTGTGCGGCTCCTTGCCGAAGAACTTCGACACTTCCTCGATCACCTTGGGCATGCGGGTCATGCCGCCGACGAGAACAACCTCGTCGATGTCGGAGGCAGAGATGCCTGCGTCTTTCAGCGCGGCCTGGCACGGCTTCATGGAGGCTTTGATCAGATCACCGACCAGCGATTCCAGCTTGGCGCGGGTCAGCTTCATGACCATGTGCAGCGGCTGGCCATTCGAACCCATCGAGATAAACGGCTGGTTGATCTCGGTCTGGCTGGAGGACGACAGCTCGATCTTGGCCTTTTCGGCCGCCTCTTTCAGGCGCTGCAGGGCCATCTTGTCCTGCGTCAGGTCGACGGAGTGCTCTTTCTTGAACTCGTCCGCGAGGTAGTTGACGATCCGCATGTCGAAATCTTCACCACCCAGGAACGTGTCCCCGTTGGTGGATTTCACTTCGAAGAGGCCGTCGTCGATTTCGAGGATCGTCACGTCAAACGTACCGCCGCCGAGGTCGTAAACGGCGATGGTTTGGGTGTTTTCCTTGTCGAGTCCGTAGGCGAGGGCTGCCGCAGTCGGCTCGTTGATGATGCGCAGCACTTCAAGGCCCGCGATCTTGCCCGCATCCTTGGTCGCCTGACGCTGGGCGTCATTAAAATAAGCGGGGACGGTGATGACGGCTTGGGTGACTTCTTCACCGAGGTAGCTTTCGGCCGTTTCCTTCATCTTGCCGAGGATGAAGGCAGAGATCTGGGAGGGGGAGTATTTCTCGCCCTTGGCTTCGACCCATGCGTCGCCGTTGCCGCCGTCGATGACGTTGAACGGCATGTTCTTGCGGTCCTTGGCGAGATCCGCATCGTCGTTGCGGCGGCCGATCAGGCGCTTGACGCCGAAGATGGTGTTTTCGGGGTTCGTGACCGCCTGGCGCTTGGCCGGCTGACCCACCAGACGTTCGTCGTCGGTGAAGGCCACGATGGAGGGGGTGGTGCGCGCCCCTTCGGAGTTTTCGATCACCCGCGGCTGGCTGCCGTCCATGATCGCAATGCACGAGTTGGTCGTGCCGAGGTCAATGCCAATGACTTTGCCCATGTGTTCGATCCCTTTTTGCTTCAAGGCGATGGCGCGAGGTTTGGGCCCGTAACGGCACCCGCGTCCCGCTGTTTTGCCGCGCGAGGACATGCCTTGCGCAGTTCGTGGGGTATATAGGGAGGGGGGCGGGGGCCTGCAAGCGTCCGGATGGGTCGGAGCGAGAGGGATTTTATGCGTCTGAATGTGCGCGGTTTCGATGTGTGGAAGGGGTATCTGTATACGAGCGCGCAAGAGGCGCTCCTTGAGGCCGTGCGTGATGTTGTCCGTGTGGCGCCGTTTGTTCAGCCAGAGGTGCCGCGGGGGGGAAAGATGAGCGTGCGCATGACTTCTGCTGGCGCCTTTGGCTGGACGTCTGACCGGCGCGGCTACCGCTATGCGGACCGGCACCCGGACGGGATGGCGTGGCCGCCCATTCCGCCCGCGGTTCTGGACATCTGGCGCGATGTGACCGGGCTGTCGCGCGATCCGGATTGCTGCCTTGTCAACTACTACGATGCGGATGCGCGGATGGGGTTGCACCAGGACCGGGACGAGGCGGATTTTTCCTGGCCCGTCGTGTCAGTATCGCTGGGTGATGCCGGGCTTTTCCGGATCGGGAACACCGCGCGGGGCGGCAAGACGGAAAGCCTATGGCTCGAGTCGGGTGATGTCGTGGTCATGGGCGGAGCAGCGCGGTTGACCTACCACGGGGTCGACCGGATCAGGTTTGGCTCGTCCACGCTTTTGCCGAAGGGTGGGCGCATCAATCTGACCTGTCGCGTCGTCACCTAGCGCCTTTTCACAACGAGCGCCTGCGGCGCGCGTGATTTTATCTTGCTCGGGCCGCAAGGGCCTTCAAGGGCGCTGCCCTTGAAAATCCTGGCATGTTTGTCGCCCGAAGACGGTTAGCGCCGGGCGCTCCAGCTCAGCGAGGCGTGGCGCCGGGTGTAGAATTCGCCCATCAGGCCAATCATGATCAGGATCAGGCCCACCATAAGTGGGTATTCAATCGACGAATAGCGCGGGTAGTAGTTGATAAATCCGTAGCCGCGGGCCTGGTCGATTGCGTGAAACAGGGGGTTCCAGTCAAACATGGCGAGCATGAAACCGGGCAGGGCGTTGGCCACAAACATCTTGCCGGAGGCGATCATGTTGGCGCGTTGGTAGATCGTGGTGAAGATGCTGACCGCGGTCGGGAACCATGGTTTGATTGCCAGGAGCACGAGACCCAATGCAAATCCTGTGAACCACGCGATCAAAAGGCATCCGAAGGCGCCGATCGGGTCGTCGATTTCGACGGGGACGAAGGCCACGTGGTAAATGAACAGGATCGCAAAGAGCGACAGCACCTGAATGTAAAGCGTGCCGAAGGCGGCAGACAGGATCGATACGATGGTGTTCATCGGGGCATGTTGCATCATCGGGCTGGCTGGCCCTTCGGAGGCGACGACGGCACCCATCGTCTTTGTATGGGTCATGTAGAGGAAGATACCCGACATGATATACAGCAGGAAATCGCCCCGGATCGCGGCGCCGCGCAGGCCGAGTACGGAGAACATCACGTAGAAGGCCATCACGAAGACGACCGCTTGGACCATGTTTAGGGCGATGGCGATGAAGGCGTTGTTGTGCTGCTTGCGCACGTTTCGCACGATCGAGTGGTAAATCACCTCGAACATGGCGAGCGCGGTGCCCACGCCGGATTGCGGCTTGCGTCTGCTTTCAAACATGTTTTGTGCCTCGGGCCCTAGCCCAGATAGATCGCAGGGAATTCTTGCTGTTCCGTTAGCCGCGCAGCATAAGGTGCAGCATGTTATTTTTCAACGACGATGCTTCGGAGTGACCCATGGACTATAAAACCCTCGTGCCGGTGATGCGGCGACTGGCACTGGAGGCGGGCGCCAAGATCATGGAGATCTACGAGGCGGATGATTTCGATGTGCAGGTCAAATCAGACAACAGCCCTGTCACAGCGGCAGACGAGGCGGCGGATGCGCTGATCTCAGCTGGCTTGCGCGCGGCGTTCCCCGATATGGCCCTGGTGACCGAAGAGCAGGCTGACACGCACGGGACGGGGGCCATGACCTTTCTGATCGTTGACCCGCTCGATGGCACAAAGGAGTTTATCCACCGGCGCGGCGATTTCACGGTCAATATCGCACTGGTCGAGGATGGTGTGCCGACGCGCGGGGTGGTCTATGCGCCGGCGAAAGGGCGGATGTTCTTTACCCAGGCGGACGGGCAGACGGTCGAAGAGGCCGGGCCGTTTGAGATGGGGACAACCGGTACGGTGACGCCCTTGAAGGTCAAGGCGCCGGACAACAGCGCGCTGATGGTCGTTGCCTCGAAATCGCACCGGGATCAGGCCACGGATGACTACATCAACAAATACAACGTGAAGGATATGGCAAGCGCCGGGTCCTCGTTGAAATTCTGCCTTGTGGCGACGGGCGAAGCGGACATTTATCCGCGTGTTGGCCGCACGATGGAGTGGGACACGGCGGCGGGTCATGCGGTGCTTAAGGGCGCGGGCGGCGACGTGGTGCGTTTCGACGACCACAGCCCGCTAACCTATGGCAAGGACGGTTTCGCCAACCCGTTCTTTATCGCCTACGCGCCGGGGGTGGAGCTGAAGCCCGCCTGATGTCTGTCCTGGTCGCCATTCCGGCACGCTATGCCTCGACCCGCTATCCGGGCAAGCCGCTGGCCGAACTGCGCGGCGCGGGCGGCGAGGTCCGCAGCCTGATCGAGCGCAGCTGGCGCGCGGCTTGCGACGTACAAGGGGTCGACCGCGTGGTTGTCGCAACCGACGATGCGCGGATCGCCGAAGCAGCGGAAGCTTTCGGCGCTGAGGTTGTAATGACCTCAGAGGATTGCGCCAACGGGACAGAGCGCTGCGCTGAAGCTCATGCGGCGCTGGGCGGCGGATATGACATCGTGGTGAACCTGCAGGGTGATGCGCCGCTGACGCCGCCGTGGTTCATCGAAGGGCTGATCGAGGGGCTGAATGCCGCGCCCGACGCGGAGATTGCAACGCCTGTCTTGCGCTGCGACGGGGAGACGCTGAGCGCGCTGTTGGCCGACCGAAAGGCGGGCCGTGTCGGCGGCACCACAGCGGTGTTCGGGGCGGCGCATCAGGGGCTCTATTTCTCCAAGGAAGTTATTCCCTACGTCACCGACAGCTTTGCGCCGGACGCGCCGACGCCTGTGTTTCATCACGTGGGCGTCTACGCCTACCGCCCTGCCGCGCTGGCCGCCTACCCGACCTGGCCCGTCGGCCCGCTGGAGCAGCTGGAGGGGCTGGAGCAGCTGCGGTTTCTGGAAAACGGGCGGCAGGTGCTCTGCGTTGAGGTCGAGGCCAAGGGGCGACTCTTTTGGGAGTTGAACAACCCCGAGGACGTGCCGCGGATCGAGGCGATGCTGGCGGAGATGGGCGCGGAATGAGCCTGCCTCCGGTGTCCGTGGTGGTCGTCAGCCGCGGGCGTCCGGAGGCGCTGCGGCTGTGCCTGACCGGGCTGGCGCAGTTGAGCTATCCAGCGTTCGAGGTGGTCGTGGTGGCAGATCCGCAAGGGATCGCAGCGGCGCGCGCCCACGCCTTTGGGGCCACTTTCAAATGCGTCCCCTTCGATGAGCCGAACATCTCTGCCGCGCGCAATGCCGGCATTGATCATGCGGCGGGCGAAATTTTGGCCTTTGTCGACGACGACGCAGTGCCAGAGCCGACCTGGTTAACCTATCTCATTGCGCCTTTTTCCGAAGGCCGTGTGGCAGCGGCGGGCGGTTATGTGCGGGGGCGCAATGGCATCAGCCTACAATGGGCCGGGCGGCGACTGGATGCGCTTGGACAGCCTTCAGTTTTGGCTTTGCCAGATGACGCCGCACGTGCTTTTACGCCCGCGCCGGGCACGGCGATCAAGACGGAAGGCACGAACATGGCGGTGCGCCGGTCCGTACTGCGCCAGCTTGGCGGGTTCGATCCCGCCTATCACTTCTTTCTGGACGAGACCGACCTGAACATGCGCCTCGCCGCAGCGGGGCACGCAACCGCGCTGGTGCCGAAGGCGCAAGTCCACCACGGGTTCGCAGCCTCCAGCCGCAGGCGGGCGGACCGTGTGCCAACCGATCTGTTCGACATCGGGGCAAGCTGGGCCGTGTTTCAGCGCAAATTTGTGCCGCAGGATCAGCGCCGCGCCCATTGGCTGGAGACGCGCGGATCGGAGCGGCGGAGGCTCGTTCGGCTCATGGTCCAGGGATCGCTGGAGCCGCGCGATGTTCGGCGCCTGATGCGGCGGCTTGATCTGGGATACGGGCAGGGAATTGAGCGCGCCACCGGCAATGGGCAGATCCGCGCGGTGGCCAAAGTGCCCTTTGCCGCCATGCCGGGTGGAAGCGGGGTGCACCGCGTTATTACCGCGCGCTGGCGGCAAAGGGCAAAAGCACGCAAGCAGGCGAAAGATGCGGTGAAAAACGGGGCCGTTGTCACCTTGCTGCTGCTGTCGCCCACGTCACTATTCCACCATGCCCGGTTTCATCCGGACGGCTATTGGGAGCAGACAGGTGGACAATTCGGCAGATCAGTGCGGACAGATTCAATCTTTCGCCCGTGGCGATTCAGCGCTCGCGCAAAACGGGAATTGTCGCGCATTTGTGCCATACGTGGGTCGGCACAGGCCTGATCGCTGCGGCGATGCAACAAAATCCGCGGCAGGGTGGAAATTTAGATGCACCCGCCATCATAATTCCATAATTGGCCTAGTATACTGGAAGTGATTTCCCGCGGGCGGAAAGCAAAAGGACGTTTAGTGATGCGCAGAAAAGTAACGAAGGCGATCTTTCCGGTCGCAGGGCTCGGGACCCGGTTTCTCCCCGCGACGAAATCCGTTCCCAAAGAAATCATGACCCTCGTGGACCGTCCGCTGATCCAATACGCGATCGACGAGGCGCGGGCCGCCGGGATCAAGGAATTCATCTTTGTGACCTCGCGCGGCAAAGGCGCGCTTGAGGACTATTTTGACCACGCACCAACGCTTGAGCAGGAGCTGCGCAAGAAGGGCAAGACCGACCTTCTCGACACGCTCAAGGACACCAACATGGACAGCGGCGCGATTGCTTACATCCGCCAGCATAAAGCGCTTGGCCTTGGTCACGCGGTGTGGTGTGCGCGCCGCCTGATCGCCAATGAGCCCTTCGCCGTGATCCTTCCCGATGACGTGATCGCGGCCGAAAAGCCCTGTCTGCAGCAGATGGTCGAGGCCTACGAAGAGGTCGGCGGCAACATGGTCGCGGCGATGGAAGTGCCGCCCGAAAAGGCGTCCAGCTACGGCGTGCTCGACGTGGCAGAGGACATGGGCAACATGGTTCAGGTGAAGGATATGGTCGAAAAGCCTGCACCGGGCACCGCGCCGTCCAACCTCGCCGTGATCGGCCGCTATATCCTGTCGCCCAATGTTTTGAGCAATCTGAACAAGATCAAGTCGGGCGCAGGCGGAGAGATCCAGTTGACCGACGCGATTGCCGAAGAGCTGAACCAGGATCGCGGCGTTTACGGCTACCGTTTTCGCGGTCAGCGGTTCGACTGCGGCAGCAAGGCGGGTTTCCTGCAGGCGACCATCGCCTTTGGCCTCGCCCGCGAAGAGCTGCGGGACGATCTAGCCGCCTATATCCGCGACATCGTCCAGATGGAGCGCGCGGCAGAATAAACGCAGCCGGGGGGCGGGTACATGCAACACGTTCTGGTGACCGGCGGCGCGGGCTATATAGGTTCGCACGCCTGCAAGGCACTGCGCGCGGCGGGATTTGTTCCCGTCACCTACGATAGCCTCATCACAGGCTGGTGCGATGCGGTCAAGTTTGGTCCGTTCGAAGAGGGCGACGTGTGTGAACGCGATCGACTGGACGCAGTGTTCGCCCATTACAAGCCTGTGGCCGTCATGCACTTTGCCGCCCTTTCGCAGGTTGGCGAGGCGATGAAAGAACCGGGCTCCTATTGGCGCAACAACGTCGAAGGGTCCCTAACTTTGATCGAGGCGGCGGTTGCGGCCGGATGCCTGAATTTCGTTTTTTCGAGCACCTGCGCGACCTACGGCGATCAGGACAACGTCGTTTTGGATGAGGCCAGCGCGCAGCATCCGCTTAATGCATATGGCGCGTCCAAGCGCGCGGTCGAAGACATCTTGCGCGACTTCGAAGTGGCCTACGGCCTCCGCCACGTGATCTTTCGGTATTTCAACGTGGCAGGAGCTGATCCGGACGCTGAGGTGGGTGAGTTCCACATGCCGGAGACCCACCTGATCCCGCTCATGCTGGACGCGATTGCGGGCAAGCGCGATGCGTTGACGATCTTTGGCACCGATTACGACACGCCTGACGGCACGTGTATCCGTGATTACGTGCATGTGTGTGACCTTGTGGACGCGCACGTGCTTGGGTTGCGCTGGTTGTTGGATGGCAAGGGAAGCCGGGTGTTCAACCTCGGCACGGGCAGCGGCTTTTCCGTACGCGAGGTGATCGACCAGTCGCGGGCCGTGACAAACCGCGAGGTGCCTTTCGTCGAAGGGGGGCGCCGCCCCGGCGATTGTACCAAGCTGGTGAGTGGGTCGACGCGCGCAGAGGTGGAACTGGGCTGGCGGCCCACACGCTCGACCCTTCCGGCAATGATCGGTGACGCCTGGAGGTGGCACCAGACGGGCCACTACGAGAAATGACACCACCCGCCCGGCTTCTGGATCTGACGCGTCTGATCCGGCGGGTGGGGCGGGTGATGACCGGTGTGGACCGGGTTGAATTTGCCTATCTGCGCGCATTCGCCGACGACCCTGTGCCGTGCTGGGGGCTGGTGCGCACCCGGCTTGGCTATGTGCTGTTGCCGCCTGATGCGCTTCCGGGCCTGATTTCCCGCCTGGCGGGAACCGTACCGTGGCCCGCGCCCGCTGGACTTTCGCGGCTTGAACGCAGCCGCTCCCCTGTTCAGCGCGCGGCCCTCACATTTATCCGCAACGCGGCAACTTGGCGCGGACTTCCCGTATCGTTGAAGCATCAACTTTCCCGCCAACTACCTGAAAAAACACATTATTTCAATATTGGCCATAGTAACTTGACACTGCGGGTCATGTCGGCGGCGCGGGCTCTCAACGGGCGGGTTGCGGTGTTCATCCACGATGTTATCCCCAGCGACTATCCACACTATCAGCGGCCCGAAACTGTCTTGGCGTTCGAGGATAAGTTGCGCCGCGTGCAGGCCAACGCCGACGTGATCATCTGCAATTCGGCGCATACCGCCGAACGCGCACAGGCGATTATGGAGGCATGGGGGCCGCCGCCGCGTGCGATTGTTTCCCATTTGGGAACAGACCTCGCGGCGCCGGATCCTTCAGCCTTGCCCGAGAACTTGCCTCCAGAGCAGCCCTTTTTCCTGACGCTAGGCACGATTGAGCCGCGCAAGAACCATGCGTTGTTGCTGGACATCTGGGAAGGTCTCGGCGCTGCGGCGCCGTGTTTGGTCATTTGCGGCACGCGCGGCTGGAACAATGATGCGGTTTTTGCACGGCTGGATGCGCTGCCGCAAAGCGCGCGTATCATTGAGGTGTCGGGCTTGTCCGATGGTGCCGTTGCCGCGTTGATGGAGCGCGCGCAGGGTCTGCTTTTCCCAAGTTTTGCCGAAGGATATGGCTTGCCAGCAATCGAGGCCGCGGCGCATGGCGTACCGGTTGTCGCGTCCGATCTGCCAGCGTTCCGCGAAGTGCTTGGAAACATACCCGTTTACGCATCGCCTACCGAACGTTATCAGTGGGAAAAGGCCATCAAGGACCTGACGGACAAGAGGCAGCAGACTAAGGCGTTCACCGCCCCGACCTGGGCGGCACATATCAAGACCGTCTTAACCATGCTCTGATAGCCCGGCCCGGCAGGTGAGATCACGAGGACCGATTTGGGCGTGTGGCAATCATACCGGCTGAGGCTCCAGCGCAAACGCTGGCGCATTCGGGCGATGCGCAAACGGCGCGAATTGCGACGTATTGCCGACCGGACGGGTCAGATCCATCCGGGCGACCTTTTGCTTTTCTCCACCCAGCGGAACGAACGGATCCGGCTGCCCTACTTCCTCGAATACTACCGCGACATGGGGATCAACCATTTCCTGATCGTGGACAATGACAGCACCGACGGGTCGGTCGACTACCTTGCGCAGCAGCCGGACGTGTCGGTCTGGCACACCCGCGCCAGCTACAAGCGGTCCCGCTTTGGGGTCGATTGGCTGAACTGGCTGCAGCTGAAATATGCCCATGGCCACTGGGCGCTCACCGTCGATCCGGACGAATTCCTGGTCTACCCGTTCTGCGACACGCGGCCCTTGCGCGCGCTGACGGATTGGCTCGATGCGTCCTCGATCCGCTCGTTCAGCGCGATGCTGCTCGACATGTACCCCAAGGGCCCGCTCGATGCGCAGCCCTATCAGGCCGGCCAGAACCCGATTGAGATTGCCAGCTGGTTCGACAGCGGCAACTACACCATCAGCCGCAACCACCGCTTCGGAAACCTTTGGATACAAGGCGGGCCGCGCAGCCGTGTGTTTTTCCCCGAACAACCCGAACGCGCGCCCGCGCTCAACAAGATCCCGCTGGTCAAGTGGGATAGGCGCTATGCCTATGTCAGCTCTACTCATATGCTGCTGCCCCGCGGCCTGAACCTTGTTTATGACGAGTGGGGCGGGGAGAAGGCGAGCGGTGTTCTGCTGCACGCCAAGTTCCTCGACACGTTCTCGGCCAAGGCCGCCGAAGAGCTGAGCCGCAAACAGCATTACGCGGCATCGGTTGAATACAAGGCCTATGCCGCAACCGCGCAGGAAAACCCGGACCTGTGGTGCAAGTGGTCCGAGAAATACATCAACTGGCGCCAGCTGGAAATTCTGGGCCTGATGTCCAAGGGCAACTGGGCATGACGGGCACGGTGGGCATCATCATGCTGGTGCACACCGCGCTTGACCGGGCCGAACAAGCGGCCCGGCACTGGGCGGCGGCGGGCTGCCCGGTGGTAATCCATGTCGACAAATCTGTGCCGCGCGCGGTCTACACACGGTTTTCCAAGGCTCTGTCGGATGTGCCGGAGCTTTTGTTCAGCAACCGCTATCGCTGCGAATGGGGCACGTGGGGCATTGTCGCCGCCAGTCAGGCCGCGTCCGAGCTGATGCTGGGCCGGTTTCCGGGCGTGCGGCATGTCTATCTGGCGTCAGGCTCTTGCCTGCCCCTGCGCCCGGTCGAAGAGCTTGTCGATTACCTCGCCGACCGCTCCCGCACCGACTTTATCGAAAGCGCCACGACGGCGGATGTGCCTTGGACGGTGGGCGGGCTGGATCACGAACGCTTCACCTTGCGCTTTCCGTTTTCGTGGAAGCGGCAACGGTTCCTTTTCGACCGCTATGTCGAGCTGCAGCGGCGCTTTGGCCTGAAACGCAAGGTGCCCGGCGGCCTCGTGCCGCATATGGGCAGCCAGTGGTGGTGCCTGACACGGCAAACGCTGTCGGCCATCCTGCAAGACCCGGAACGGTCAGTCTATGACGGTTATTTCCGACAGGTCTGGATCCCGGACGAGAGCTATTTTCAGACATTGGTGCGGCAGTATTCCACCAATATCGAAAGCCGGTCGTTGACCCTGTCCAAGTTCGATTTTCAGGGCAAACCGCACATCTTCTACGACGATCACCTGCAGCTTCTGCGCCGCTCGGATTGCTTTGTCGCGCGCAAGATCTGGCCCCATGCGAACCGCCTGTACGAGGCGTTCCTGACCGACCCCGCCGGCGCGATGAAGCAGACGGAGCCGAACCCGGGCAAGATTGACCGCATTTTCGCCAAGGCCGTCGACCGGCGGACGCAGGGGCGCCCCGGGCTCTACATGCAGTCGCGGTTTCCCAATCAGGACTGGGAAAACGGCGTGACGGCGGCGCCCTATTCGGTGTTCTGCGGGTTTACCGAGCTGTTCGAGAATTTTGAACCCTGGCTGGCCAAGACCTGCGAGGCGCGCGTGCATGGCCACCTGTTCGGCCCGGACCGGGTGCATTTTGCGGGCGGCCAAACCAGTCTGCACGGCGCGCTTAGCGACAGTGCCAAGCTGCGCGACTACAACGCCAACGCCTTTCTGACCAACCTGATCTGGAACACCCGCGGCGAACGGCAGGTGTTCCAGTTTGGCCCGGCCGACAATCAGGACATCACCTGGCGGATTGCCAAGGATCCCAATGCGCAGATCAGCGTGATTTCCGGCGCATGGGCGGTACCGCTGTTTGGTTCAAACGCGAATTTCGGCGACATTCGCCGCGCCGCCGCCAAGCTGCAAAAGATCGAGCGGGAGTTTCTGGACGTCCTGCGTTCTCCCTGGGCCAAGGCGCGGGTGCGGATCTGGACCATGGCCGAATTCATCGAGGCCCCGATGGAACCTTTGCAGGCGATCCTGGACGAGATTGGCCCGGCGCAGGCCCGGCGTCTGTCCGAGGTGCCGAAAATGGCCGATCTGGCCGGCTTTGGCCAGTTCCTGCAGAACCTCAAGAACCAGGGAATGCACCCCTATCTGATGGGTGATTTCCCGGTGTCTCAAGACGGCGTTGGATTAACCCCGCCCGCGCGCAAACCCTATCTGGTGCGATAAATGGCCTTCGACTACTTCATCGTTTTTGCGGAAATGCGGACCGGGTCCAACTTTCTTGAGGCCAACCTGAACGCGATGGACGGGATCACCTGCCATGGGGAGGCGTTTAACCCGCATTTTCTGGGCTATCCGAAGACGACAGAAATCCTTGGGGTGACCCAAGATCAGCGCGATGCCGACCCCAAGCGCCTTTTGCGCGAGATCCGCAAGGACCCGGATGCGCTGGGCGGGTTCCGCTATTTCCACGACCACGATCCGCGCATTCTCGACAAATGTTTGAACGATCCCAAATGCGCCAAGATCGTGCTGACCCGCAATCCGCTCGACAGCTATGTCAGCTGGAAAATCGCGCAGGAAACCGGCCAGTGGAAACTGACCGATGCCAAGTCGCGCAAGGACGGGCGCGCACATTTTGACGGGGCCGAGTTCGAGGCGCATGTGCAGGCGTTGCAAGACTTTCAGGTGATGCTCTTGAACCGGCTGCAGGTATCCGGGCAGGCCGCGTTTCACGTGGCCTACGAAGATTTGCAAAGCGTTGAGGTGATGAACGGCCTTGCCCGGTTTCTGGGGGTGGAGCCGAGCCTTGAGGCGCTGGACAAGAACCTCAAGAAGCAGAACCCCAGCCCGACCATCGATAAGGTCCGCAACCCCGCTGAGATGCGCGAAGCGCTGGCGCGGCTTGATACGTTTAACCTGACCCGCACGCCAAATTTTGAACCACGGCGCGGGCCCGCGGTGCCGACTTACGTGATGGCCGCAGAGGCGCCGCTGATCTACTTGCCGCTCAAGGGCGGGCCAGAGGATGAGGTGCGCGCGTGGCTGGCTGCGCTGGATGGCGTGGACGCCTCCGCGCTGCAAACAAAGCCCTCGCAGAATTCCTTGCGCCAATGGATGCGCAAACAGGGCGTGCACCGCAGCTTTACCGTGTTGCGGCATCCCGTGCAGCGGGCTCATCACGCGTTCTGCCGCCATATCCTGAGCACGGGCGAGGACAGCTACCCGGCCCTGCGGGCGACGTTGCGGCGGCGCTATGCCCTTCCCATCCCCGAAGAGATGCCGGATGCAGGCTACGATTTGCAGGCGCACCGGACCGCATTCGTTGCGTTCCTGACCTTCCTCAAGGGTAATCTGGCGGGCCAGACGGCGATCCGCGTGGACGGGTCATGGTGCAACCAGTCACAGGCCATCCAGGGATTTGGGGAATTTGTGTTGCCTGACGTGCTGATCCGCGAAGAGCGCATGGCAGCCGATCTGCCTGCCCTCGCCGCGCAGCTTGGTCTTGATGCACCGGCCCCCGCGCCCGCAGTGGGCGACACGCCGATTACCCTGCCCCAGATCTACGATGCAGAGATCGAAGCCATCGCGCGCGATGTCTACGCGCGCGACTATCTGATGTTCGGCTTTGGGGACTGGACGGCTTAGGCCGCCTGCGCCGACTGTGCGTCGCTCAGGATAGCGAACAGCTTGCCGGCATCCGGATTCGCGCGCAGCTTGTCACACACCGCCGTGTCGCGCAGCGTGCGGGAGACAAGCGCAAGCGCCTTCAGGTGCTCCACCCCCGCCTCTTCGGGTGCAAAGAGGGCAAAGGCGATATCGACCGGTTGCCGGTCCACCGCGCTGAAATCCACCGGCTTTTCCAGCACCATGAACAGCCCGACAACCTCCGTCAGGCCGGCAAGACGCGCATGGGGCAGCGCAACGCCGTGGCCGACACCTGTCGGTCCAAGCGCTTCGCGCGCGATCAGCGCTTCGACAACTGTCCCAGCGTCAAGATCATATGCCAATTCGGCGAGGTCGCCGAGTTCGTGCAAGAGCCGCTTCTTGCTTGATACCGAGGACAACACCTTGATTGCCTCCGGCTTCAGGAGATTTGAAAAATCCATTCCGCTCGCTCTTATACCGCCACAGTGTCCGCACACGCCCAGAAGACGACACGCCGCTGCCTATCCGTTGTTTATGGATCAATCCAGCCGATATTCCCGTCCTCGCGGCGGTATACGACGTTGATCCCATCTTTGCCTTCGTTTCGAAACACCAGCACCGGTGCCCCGGCCAGTTCCATCTGCATCACCGCCTCACCAACGCTGAGCGACGGGATCTTGGTCTCCATCTCTGCGACGATCATCGGCTGGAGCGTTTCGGGCTCCGACTCGCCGTCTTGCTCATCTGCGGCGAGGATATACGAGGCCGCCATGCCAAGTTCAACAGGTGTCGCGCGTTGGTTGTGGTGGTCTTTCAATCGGCGTTTGTAGCGGCGCAGCTGCTTGTCCATCTTCTCGCTGCAGGCATCAAAGGCGGCGTAAATTTCGGGTGCAGAGGCTTTGGCCTGCGCGGTCAGTCCCGTGCTCAGATGCACCGTAGCTTCGCAAACATGTTCGTGTCCCGACTTGGAAAACACCACCGTCGCATCCGTTGGACGCTGGGCGTATTTTCCCACCACGCTGCTCAGCTCGTCCTGGACGTGGGTTTGAAGGGCTGTGCCGATGTCGATTTGCTTGCCGGTGATCTGGTAGCGCATGAGGTCTCCTTGTCGTCAGGCGAACGGGCTTTTAGCGCGGGTGCATTGCGCCGCGTCATCTGTGCCCAGATTCGCTAAAAAAGCGTGCCGGTGTGCCCATGTGCGCCGCGACTGCGTCCGCTGGATGGGCCTGTTGTGGGGTACGCCATCCCTTGATTGAGCCACTCCGGCGGCCCTCTGTCAATGAAAAGGCGCGCGCAATGCGTGGTATGTCACGAGACGCGGAAATTCTCGCCAAGGTAGACACGGCGGACATTCTGGTTCTGCACGACCTCTTCGGGCGTGCCGGACATCAGCACACGGCCCTCGTGCAGGATGTAGGCGCGGTCGACAATTTCGAGCGTTTCGCGCACGTTGTGGTCCGTGATCAACACACCGATCCCACGGGTTTTCAGATCCGCCACCAACCCGCGAATATCTCCAACCGAGATCGGGTCAACGCCGGCAAAGGGTTCGTCCAACAAAAGATATTTCGGGTCCGCGGCAAGGCAGCGTGCGATCTCGACCCGGCGCCTTTCACCACCCGACAAGGCCAGTGCAGGCGCGCGGCGTAGATGTTCGATGGAAAATTCGCTCAGCAGCGCCTCGAGCCGTTTTTGGCGGCGCGAACGATTCGGTTCGGTGATGTCGAGAATTGCCGCGATGTTGTCCTGCACCGACAGCCCGCGAAAGATGCTCATTTCCTGCGGCAGATAGCCGATGCCAAGCTGCGCGCGGCGGTACATGGGCAGCGTGGTGATGTCAGTGCCATCTACGCGCACCGTCCCGCCTTCGGATTTCACCAGGCCCGCGACGGCGTAGAACGTGGTCGTCTTGCCGGATCCGTTCGGCCCCAGCAGCGCGACAACCTCGCCCCGGCTCAGCTGCATGGAAAAATCCCGGATCACGGTCTTCTTGCGGTACGACTTGCGCAGGTGTTCGATCACCAAGCCGCCTTGCGGCGTCTCCACCAGCCGTGGGCCGTCCGTATCCATCAGTTGTTACCGGTCTGCAGGATCGTCTTGACCCGCCCGGACATGCGCGCGGACCCGTCGCTCAGGTTGACGGACATGCGGTCGGCGGTCAGGGCGCTGGGTCCTTGGGTCAGCAGGACATTGCCCGCCATATCGATCGTGCCGCGGTCGATGTTGTAGTCTGCCCGCTCGGCCTCTGCCGCGTCGGGGCCGGAAACGAGCGTTACACCGCCCGAGGCTTCAAGCCGTTCGATCCCATCGCCCGTGCTTTTATAGACGACCAGTACGCGCGCCGCCGTCAAGCGCATCTGCCCCTGGCCGATCAGCACATTGCCCGTGAACACCGCGGTCCCGTTGGCCTGATCAACCGACAGGTTGTCGGCGGTCACTTCAACCGGCGCGTCCGGGTCCTGCCGTATGGTGCCGAAGCTCACACTCGTGCCCTGTGCAAAAGTGGGCGCCGCGAGGGACAGGATCAAAACGGTCAAAAGGGCGCGCAAAGCGGTCACGGGTCAGATACTCCGGCAGTCTCTTCAGGGCGGTATATCAGCTTCACCCGGTTTGTGAAAATCAATTGGGCCGGGCCGCCGCCGCCACTGGTTTGCAAGGCCATCTGCCCTGCTGTCAGCTCCCCAATCGGGCCGCGCGCCTCAATAGGTCCTGGCGAGACCAGCGATCCGGTTTCCAGATTCGCGGTCATCGCGTCAGAGGTGACGCGTAGCCCTGCGTCCGAGGTTATATCGACAGCGCCGGATAGCTCGGCGCGCGCCGCGGCGATGTCCAGAAGCCCCATATCCGACAGCAGCAGAATGCGCCCCCCGCCCGCAAGATCAAACTGCGCCGTGATGCCCGTGGCCGCGTTACCGGATGCCTGGACCGTCATCTTTTCCGCCGAAAAGGCGATACGGTCGCCATTTGCCGTGGTGCCGGTGAAAAACGGCCCGGTCATCTGCTGGTCGCGCAGGCGTTCGGCGATTTCCGCGTCCGAATAGGGGATTGTCGCGTTTGGCTCGTCCGTGCGGCCCAGCAAAAACAGCGTCGACAAGATGGCCAACGCCGCGAGCGGCAGGGCGACTTTCAGCAGCGAGACGAGGCGCGAATACCAGTCCATCCCATCAGCCCAGCCCGACCCGCAGGCAGTCATGGATATGCAGCAGGCCAATGGGCTGCGCGCCTTCCATCACGAACAGGCACGTGATCCCGCGCCCCTCGTTCGCCTCGTTCATCAGGCGGGCTGCCTCGGCGGCCAAGGCATTGGCGGTGATGGTCGCGGGGTTCTGCGTCATCACATCCGCCGCCCTGCGGGTCAGCAGCCCGTCCATATGGCGGCGCAGGTCGCCGTCGGTGATGATCCCGGCGAGCGTGCCGTCCGCGCGGGTGACCCCCACCACGCCAAAGCCTTTCTGGCTGATCTCGATCAGCGCATCGGGCATCGCGGTCTGATCACCCACAAGCGGCAGGGCCTCGCCGCGGTGCATCAAATCGCCGACGCGTGCCAGCTGCGCGCCCAGCTTGCCACCGGGGTGGAAGTCGCGGAAATGCTCTGGCGTGAACTGCCGGTGCTGCATCAGCGCCACGGCCAGCGCATCGCCAAGGGCCAGCGTCATGGTGGTGGAACTTGTCGGCACAACGCCCGTCCCGCAGGCCTCTTCGGCCCGCGGCATCAGCAGCACGATATCCGCCTGTTGGCCCAGCGAGCTGCCCGCACGGCTGGTCAGCGCGATCAGCCGGTTTCCGAAACGGCGGGTATAGGCGACAAGGTTTGCCAGCTCCGGCGCCTCGCCACTGTTCGAAATGGCGATGACCACATCAGCCCTTGTGATCATGCCCAGATCGCCATGCGACGCCTCGGCAGGGTGCACGAATTGCGCTGGCGTCCCGGTGCTGGCCAGCGTGGCGGCGATCTTGCGGGCGATATGGCCCGATTTGCCGATGCCGGTGACGATCACGCGGCCGTCCGTCGCAAGGATCGCCTCAACCGCGTCGGTGAAGGCGTCGTCCAGCGCGTCGGCCAGTTGGCTCAGCGCGTCCGCCTCGCACGAAATCACGCGCCGCGCCGTATCGAGAAAGCTGCTCACGAATGCGCAAAGATGTCGGTGTCGGGCCAGCCCATCAGGTCAAGCCGCGCGCGCATGGGCAGGAAGTCAAAACACGCCTGGGCGACCTCCATCCGCCCTTCGCGTTCAAGCCGTTCGTTCAGCTTGTCCCGCAGCGCGTGCAGATACAGCACGTCAGAGGCCGCATAGGCCAGCTGCGCCTCGCTCAATTCCGCCGCGCCCCAATCGCTGCTTTGCTGCTGTTTGGAGATGTCGACGTCGAGCAGTTCCTGAAGCAGGTTTTTCAGCCCGTGCCGGTCCGTGTATGTGCGGATCAGGCGGCTGGCGATCTTGGTGCAATAGACCGGCGCCGTGACCGCGCCAAAGGCGTTCAGCATCGCGGCGATATCAAAGCGGCCAAAGTGAAACAGCTTGAGCACGTTCGGGTCTTCGAGCATCCGGCACAGGTTCGGCGCCTCGCTCTGCCCCTTGGCGATCTGGACGATATGCGCGTTGCCGTCCCCGCTGGACAGTTGCACGACGCACAGCCGGTCGCGGTGCGGGTTCAAGCCCATCGTTTCGCAGTCGATCGCGACGATCGGGCCGAGGTCGAGGTCATCGGGCAGATCGCCCTTGTGCAGATAATTCGTCATGGATCGCCATATAGCGGCGCGCGCGGGTCTGTGAAAGGTGCCTATGCGTCCAGATCGGCAAGGGATGGCCGGGGCAGCCTTTGCAGAAGCGCATGCACCAGCGCGTGGCAGTCATGCCCGCGCCACGTATCCGAATAAAGCGCGCGGGGCAGGTCCGGGTGGCGCAGCACCAGCCGCCGCCAGCCGTGCACGATCAGGCAGCGCAACGTCGCAGTCTGCAGCGGGCTGAGCGTGGCGGCCTCTAGCCCCAGCGCCGCCGTGCGGGCCAGACGCTCGTGCAGGGCGTCATAGTCATGGGCCAGATCCTTTGGCTCGCATTGCGCGCCGATCCATGGGGGCACGTCCTGCGGGGTCAGCACCAGCGCATCTTCGGGGGGCGCCGCACCCACCGCCCCGACGAACAACCGAGGCGCGAGCGCCGCGTAGCCCCGGCGGGTCATGTCGATGCGTGCCTCTGCCCCGGCGCTTTCCAGCAGCACCACCTGCCATGCGTCCGCTCCCGCGCCGGGCTCTGCATAGATGCGCTTGGCCGCCGCCAGCGATTCCCGCCTGCCCCGCGCGGTCAGGCTGTGCTGGCTGATCCGCCCCGCCTTTTCGGAAGTGATCCAGGCATCCTTTGACCGCAGCCGGTGCAGGGCCACGCGCGTTGCCTCGGGCCGGATATCCATTTCACCCATCAGCGCCGACAGGACCGGCCCGCCGATATGGGCGCCCTTGGTCAGGGCCAGATCCCCAAACACCGTCGCGATCATGGACCAGACCCGCAGGTTTGCGGGGTCCAGCAGCGCCCCTCGCGCCGCGGCGTAGGGATCAGAAGGCATTCATGGTCAGCAGTTCGTATTCCGCCACGGGCTCTGCGTCCTGGTTGGTCAGCGTCACGTTCCAGCGCACCTCGCCATACTCCTCATTGCGCGGCGTCTTGGCCTTGACCGTCAGGCGCACGCGTATGCTGTCACCGGGCTGCACCGGCTTCATGAAGCGTAGACCGTCAAGGCCGGTATTGGCCAGCACCGGGCCGGGATCAGGCTGCACAAAGAGGCCCGCAGCAAAGGACAAGAGCAGATAGCCATGCGCCACACGGCCCGGAAAGAACGGGTTCGCGGCAGCGGCGGCCTCGTCCATGTGGGCATAGAACGTGTCGCCGGTGAAATGGGCGAAGGTTTCGATATCCTCCAGCGTTACCTCGCGCGCGTCTGTATAAAGCGTGTCGCCAATCTGCAGATCGCCGTAGGGGCGGGTGAAGGGGTGGGCCTTATCCGTATGCTCCTCGCCGCCGGGCAGCCATGTGCCGGTCAGCGCGCTGAGCATGCGGGGGCTGCCCTGAACCGCGGTGCGCTGCATGTAGTGTTTGACGGCGCGAATGCCGCCCAGCTCTTCACCGCCACCTGCACGGCCCGGCCCGCCATGGACCATATGCGGCAGGGGCGCGCCATGGCCTGTCGCCTCGCCCGCCGCCTCGCGGTTCATCACGTAGAGCCGCCCGTGGAAGGCCGCGGCCCCCAGTGCAATCTCGCGCACGGCGTCCGCGTCGTTGGAGAAAACCGACGCCACCAGAGAGCCTTGCCCGCGGTTCAACAGCTGCGCGGCATGTGCGGGGTCTTTGTATGGCATAAGGGTCGAGGCCGGTCCAAACGCCTCCGTATCGTGCACGGCCTCTGCTGCATCCGGGTCGCTGCAGAGCATCAGGTGCGGGCGCAGGAACGCGCCCTCCATATCGCCCCCGGTCAGCATCTCGGCCCCGATCCCGGCGATCTTGTCCAGCACGTCCGCCTTCTGGCCTGTGTTCACCAGCGCGCCCATCTGGGTGTCCTTGTCCCGCGGATCGCCCACGCGGACGCTGTCCAGCGCCTTTGTCAGGGCGTCCTGCACCGCGTCCAGATGCGCGTGCGGCACCATGATCCGGCGGATGGCGGTGCATTTCTGCCCGGCCTTGGCAGTGACCTCTGTCACAACCTCGCGCACCAGCAGGTCAAATTCCGGCGTGCCCGGCGCGGCGTCGGGACCCAGAACGGTCGCGTTCAGGCTGTCCTGTTCGGCGGTAAAGCGCACGCCGTTGTCCAAGAGGTTCGCGTGCCCTCGCAGCTTGCGCGCGGTATCAGCGGAGCCCGTAAAGGTCACCACGTCCTGGCAGGTCATATGATCCAGCGCGTCGCCCACCCCGCCCGCGATCAGTTGCAAAGCGCCGTCGGGGACGAGGCCGGAGTTCAGCATGATCCGCACGCAGGCCTCGGTGATTTGGCACGTGGCGGTGGCGGGTTTGACGATGGCGGGCATCCCGGCCAGCCATGTCGGCGCGAGCTTTTCCAGCATCCCCCAGACCGGGAAGTTGAACGCGTTGATATGCAGCGCGGTGCCCAAGAGCGGGGTGCAGATATGCTGGCCCAGGAACTGGCCGTCCCGCCCCAGCTGTTCGGGCGCACCGTCGCGCAGGACATGGGCGTCCGGCATTTCGCGCCGCCCTTTGGAGGCATAGACCAGCATCGTGCCGATCCCGCCATCCACGTCGATCTTGTGATCGCTCAGGGTGCCGCCAGACGCGTAGCTCAGCTCGTAAAGCGCCGGCCGGTGTTCGCGCAGGTGCAGCGCCAGCGCCTTGAGCAGCCGCGCGCGGTCGTGGAAAGTCATTGCCCGCAGGGACGCCCCGCCGACCTCGCGCGCGTGGGACAGCATCGCCTGCACGTCGAGCGTCTCGTTGCCCGCCTCGGCGATGATCTGCCCGGTCAGGGCGCTCTCGATCGGGCGTGCGCCCGGGCCTGGGGCGATCCATTTGCCCGCCGCGAAAGATGAAACGTGGAGCATGGATGCCCTCCTGAAGGTGATGCTTAGGTCGTTTGCGTCTCGCCCGTTGGAACAACGGGCCGCGCCGGTCCGCCCCCACGGGGCGGCGCGTTTGCGCCACCCCGTGGACCGACGCGGCCCTTATCGCGTGCTAATGCTGATCATAATCCACCGCCAACTCGTCACTCAGCGGATAGCTTTGGCAGGTCAGGACAAAGCCCGCCTCCACCTCGTAATCCTCCAGCGCGTGGTTGGCGAGCATCTCGACCTCGCCGCGCGTCACGCGTCCCTTGCAGGTCGAACAGACCCCGGCCTTACAGGCATAGGGCGCTTCAAGGTTCGCAGCGAGGGCGGCTTCTAGCACGGAGGTACCCTTGTCCATCTCGACCTCGTGCCCGGTGCCGTCCACCGTCACCACCATGCGCGTGCCGGGGGCATCGGCCCGCTTGGCCATTTCCTTCTGCGCCAGTTGCCCCTGCTGGGACGCGCCGAACAGTTCGAACTTGATCGCACCTTCGTCCATGCCCGCGGCCTTCAGCCGGTCCGCGATCGTTAGCATCATCGGTTCCGGCCCGCAGATGAAGGCAACGTCCGAAGCCGAGACATCGACCCATCCGTTGAATAGGGCATCCAGTTTGTCCGGGTCCAAGCGACCTGAAAACAGGTCGATGTCCATGCCTGTTTCCAGAACGTGGATCAGCGTCAGGCGGCCCATGAAGCGGTTCTTCAGGTCCTCAAGCTCATCGCGGAACATGATCGTGTGCGCCGCGCGGTTGGCATAGATCAGTGTGAAATGGCTCTGCGGTTCGCGGGATAGCACCGTGCGCAGGATCGACAGGACGGGCGTGATCCCCGATCCACCTGCAAAGCCGAGGTAGCGTTTGGCCCGCTCCGGTTCAATCGGTGTGTGGAACTGGCCCACCGGCGGCATCGCTTCCAGCACGTCGCCGACCTGTAGCGCCTCATTGGCAAAGGTCGAAAAGGCGCCGCCATCGACGCGTTTGATCCCGACCTGCAGCTTGCCGTCGTCCAGCCCTGCGCAGATAGAATAGTTGCGGCGGATTTCCGTTCCGTCAAAGTCCCGGCGGAAGGTCAGGTATTGGCCTTGGGTGAACGCAAAGGCGTTCGGGTCCTGTGGCTTAAGGGTCAGCACAACCGCGTCACGGATCGTGCGGTGAATGTCGGTCACGGTGAGCGGATGAAAGGCGGCCATCAGATGCACTTGAAGTAGTCAAAGGGTTCGAGGCAGTCGGTGCAGCGCCATTGCGCCTTGCAGGGGGTCGATCCGAATTGGCTGATCCGCTCGACGGCCTTGCTGCCGCAATGGGGGCAGCGTTCGGGCCCGCCTGCGGGTTGGGGCGGGGCGATGCCGTAGTCTTCCAGCTTGGCGCGGCCTTTGTCCGAGAGCCAATCGGTGGTCCATGGCGGGGCAAGCTGGCGTTTGAGCTCGAGGTGTTCGATGCCGGCGCCGCGCAGGGCCGTCTCGATCTCCATGTTGATGACGGTTGTGGCCGGGCAGCCGGAATAGGTCGGCGTGACGGTCACGACAAGCGTGTGATCCTGCCATTCCACACCGCGGATGATGCCCAGATCAACAAGGGAGATCACCGGGATCTCCGGGTCCGGCACGGTGTCCAGCAGCGCCCAGATGTCATCGACCGAGGGAAGCGTCTTTACCATGTCGCATCCGGGTAGCTGCGGGGCAGGACCTGCATTGTGGCCAGCATATGCCCTAGGTGCTCGGAATGGCGCCCGCCGGTCTTGCCGCCCTGATGAGCAAAGTCCGATTCAGGCCGGGTCAGCGTGGCCTCTACCAACACCTCGGCCAGCATCGCATCGTATGCGGGGCGCAGGGCGGCGACATCCAGCACGGCCCGGTCCACGTCATCGGCGGTAAACATCTCGCCCACATAGGGCCAAAGCCGGTCCAGCGCGGCCTGCATCCGCGCGTGGCTTTCCTCTGTCCCGTCGCCCAGAGCGATCACGATCTCAGCCGAGCGTTCGGCGTGGTAGGTAACCTCTTTGACGGCCTTTTGCGCGATCTCGGCGATGCGGGGCTGACCATGATCCGCCAGCTTGCGCAGGGCCAAAAGGTGCCAGTGATCAAACAGGAACTGGCGCATCATCGTGTGGCCAAAGTCCCGGTTCGGCTGTTCGACCAGCAGCACATTGCGGAAGTCCCACGCGTCGCGGTGAAAGGCCAGCTTGTCCGCATCGCGGCCCGCGCCCTCGATCTCGCCCGCAAGACCCAGCCACAGCTGCGTCTGGCCGATCAGGTCCAGCGCGGTATTGGCCAGCGCAATATCTTCTTCCAGAACAGGGGCATGGCCGCACCATTCCGACAGCCGATGGCCCAGCACGAGGGTGTTGTCCCCCATGCGGCAGAGCCACTCGAAGTAATGGGACGTTAACGAGTTATCAGCTGTTAACTCGGGGCGGGGCTGGCCTGTTAACTCGGTCACGTCCGCCATCACATCGCCCCCACATCGTCCGGAATGTCGAAAAAGGTCGGGTGGCGGTAGACCTTGTCGTCCGCCGGATCATAAAGCGCGCCCTTGTCATCCGGGCTGGACGCCGCGATGGCCTCCGCCGGGACTGCCCAGATGCTCACCCCTTCCTTGCGGCGGGTGTAGACGTCGCGCGCGTTCTTGATCGCCATCTCGGCGTCTGGTGCGTGCAGGCTACCGACGTGTCGGTGCGACAGCCCGTGCTGGCCGCGGATGAAGATCTCCCAAAGGGGCCATTCAGCAGACATCACTCAGCCGCCAGCTTTGCCGCGCGTTTTTTCGCGGCGTGGGCCATCATGCCTTCGCGCACCCACGCGCCGTCGTCCCACGCTTTGTTTCGGGCCTCCAGCCGGTCGGTGGAGCAGGGGCCATTGCCCTTCAGAACGTCGAAGAATTCAGTCCAGTCGGGTTGGGCGAAGTCGTAGCCGCCCTTTTCTTCGTTCCACTTGAGCGTTTCGTCCGGGATCGTCAGACCGAGATATTCCGCCTGCGGCACGGTCTGGTCGACGAACTTCTGGCGCAGTTCATCGTTGGAATTCATCTTGATCTTCCACGCCATTGACTGCTCGGAGTGGACGGATTCAGCATCCGAAGGCCCAAACATCATCAGGGACGGATACCAGAACCGGTTCAGCGCATCCTGTGCCATGCGTTTCTGCGCGGGCGTCCCGTTGGCCATCTTCATCATGATGTCGAAGCCCTGCCGCTGGTGGAACGACTCCTCTTTGCAGATGCGGACCATCGCGCGGGCATAGGGGCCGTAAGAGGTACGCTGCAAAGGCACCTGGTTCATGATCGCAGCGCCGTCGACCAGCCAGCCAACCGCGCCCATGTCGGCCCAGGTCAGCGTGGGGTAGCTGAAGATCGACGAGTACTTCATCCGCCCGTCCAGCAGCTGGCGGGTCAGTTCATCGCGGGAAATACCCAGCGTTTCGGCCGCGCAATAGAGGTATAGGCCATGCCCCGCCTCGTCCTGCACCTTGGCCAGCAGGATCGCCTTGCGCTCAAGGCTGGGGGCGCGGGTGATCCAGTTGCCCTCGGGCAGCTGGCCGACGATTTCGGAATGGGCGTGCTGGCCGATCTGCCTAACAAGTGTCTTGCGGTAGCCTTCGGGCATCCAGTCCTTCGGCTCGATCTTCTCGCCGGCGTCGATGCGGGCTTGGAAGGCTTCCAGTTTGGCCGGATCGTCTTGCGTGGCTTCGGATTTGATCATCTGTGCGTACATCGTCAGACCCTTTCGAGGATAAGAGCAACACCCTGGCCCACGCCTACACACATTGTGCAGAGGGCATAGCGGCCTTGGGTTCGTTTCAGTTGATAGGCCGCCGTCATCACCAGCCGTGCGCCGGACATGCCGAGTGGGTGGCCAATGGCAATGGCGCCGCCCTGCGCGTTCACGCGAGGGTCGTCATCGGCAACACCAAGCGCGCGGAGCGTGGCGAGGCCCTGCGAGGCGAAGGCCTCATTCAGTTCGATCACATCCATCTGGTCGATGCTCAGCCCGCTGCGCTTCAGCACCTTTTCAGAGGCGGGCACCGGGCCAATCCCCATCACACGCGGGGCGACACCGGCGGCGTTCATCGCGACGATCCGGGCCATTGGGGTCAACCCGTTTGCCTTTGCCGCGTCCTCGGACGCGATCAGCATCGCCGCCGCGCCGTCATTCACACCCGATGCATTGCCCGCGGTTACCGTCTTGTCCGGCCCGTTCACACCGCGCAACTTGGCCAGCTTGTCCACGCCGGTTCCGGGGCGGGGGTGCTCATCAGTGTCGACGATGATCGGATCGCCCTTGCGCTGCGGTATGGTGACGGCGGCGATCTCGTCCGCGAAGGCGCCAGCTGCGTGTGCCGCCGCCCAGCGGTCTTGCGAGCGGGCGGCAAAAGCGTCCTGATCCGTGCGCCCGATCTGGTAGTCTTCGGCAACATTATCGGCCGTCTCTGGCATGGAGTCGGTGCCGTATTGCGCCTTCATCTTTGGGTTCACAAAGCGCCAGCCGATGGTGGTGTCGTACACTGCGTTGCCGCGGGAAAACGCCGTTTCGGCCTTTGGCATAACGAAAGGCGCCCGCGACATGGACTCCACACCGCCCGCAATGACCATGTCGAGGTCGCCTGCCTTGATGCCCCGCGCAGCGAGGCCGACCGCGTCCATCCCTGACGCGCACAGCCGGTTGATCGTAGCGCCGGGTACCGTGTCAGGCAGGCCAGCGAGCAGTGCCGCCATCCGCGCGACATTGCGATTGTCTTCACCGGCCTGATTGGCGCAGCCGTAAATCACATCGTCCAGCGCACCCCAATCGACACTTGTGTTGCGAGCCATCAGCGCGGCGATCGGCGCGGCGGCCAGATCATCGGTGCGCACCGATGACAGGGCGCCGCCGTAACGGCCAATGGGTGTTCGCTGCGCATCGCAGATAAAGGCTTCGGTCATGTCTCTCTCCCTGCGCCCAACGTAGATTGCCAAGCGATTCGAAGCAAGATTTACGTTACCAATTGTGCGATATGGTTCAAGAAACAGTAACGCATTGATCCAGTGGCCGAGTGGCCGTCGCGCAGCTGGTCTGCCTCATGGCCCACCGCTTAATTCTCTGTGCTGCGCGGTAATGTCGACTCCGCCGTTTGAGCTATCATGCGAACGCGCAAGGCATCGAGCCGTTGGGATGGGTGGTGTAACTTGATCCGCGCGCAGAGCAATGTTGGTACCGGCACAGACGAAAAAGCGGGTCGTTAGGGAAGCCCAATGGTGCCCAGAAGAGGACTCGAACCTCCACGACCTTTCGGTCACTGGTACCTGAAACCAGCGCGTCTACCAATTCCGCCATCTGGGCACGGGTTGGTGAGGCAGGCGTTTACGCGCGGTGGAGGGGGGAGTCAACGCTGTTTTGGGTGTTTGCGCCTTTGGCCTCCGACTAAGGCACGGCAGGACGTTTTCGCGGATCAATCCGCCATATGCAGCGCGCCAATTTGGCGTCTTGCCCGGGGATAGGGCGGCGGATACATCGCAAGTAAGAACGGCGCAAAGGGGCGAAACATGTCCAAACTGGTAACCATCTACGGCGGCTCAGGCTTTGTCGGACGGTATATTGCCCAACGCATGGCACATGCTGGCTGGCGTGTAAGGGTCGCCGTGCGCCGCCCGAATGAGGCTCTTTTCGTCAAGACGTACGGGGTCGTGGGGCAGGTGGAGCCAATTCTGTGCAACATTCGCGATGATGCGTCCGTCGCGCAGGCGCTACAGGGCGCGGATGCCGTTGTGAACTGCGTCGGCATTCTGGCGCGCGATGGCAAGAATACCTTTGAGGCGGTGCAGGCCGAAGGCGCGGAGCGTGTCGCCAAGGCTGCGGCGGTCGCGGGCATCGACACGATGGTGCAAATCTCGGCCATCGGGGCGGATGCCGGCTCTGACAGTCAGTATGCGCAGACAAAGGCCGCAGGGGAAAAGGCCGTTCTGGAGCATATGCCCGGTGCGGTTATCCTGCGCCCGTCGATTGTGTTCGGCCCGGAGGATCAGTTCTTCAACCGTTTCGCAGGCATGTCCCGTTTTGGTCCAGTATTGCCTGTTGTCGGGGCCAATACGAGATTCCAGCCTGTTTATGTGGATGATGTTGCGCACGCGGCTGAGCTTGCGCTGACCGGCAAGGCGGCGCCGGGTGTTTATGAGCTGGGGGGGCCGGAGGTGGCCACCTTCCGCGCGCTCATGGAGATGATGCTGGAAATCGTGCGCCGGCGCCGGTTGATCGTGAACATCCCGTTCTTCGCGGCCCGCATCATGGCGCTTGGTGGTGCGGTTGGGCAGTTTCTGAGCCTTGGGATCGTCAAGGCGCCGATCACTGGCGATCAGGTCACCAACCTGATGAAAGACAACGTCGTGTCAGATGGCGCCAAGGGCTTTGCCGATCTGGGGATCGAGCCGCAGGATATGGACGCGATCCTGCCGGACTACCTGTGGCGCTTCCGCCCGTCGGGCCAATACGACGCGATCAAGGAAAGCGCGAAGAACCTGCGCTAGGCGTAAGCCCAGATCAGCAGCCCGAGGCCGAGGGCGCAGCGGTAGATCACGTAAGGCGTAAAGCTGATCGTCCGCAGCAGGCGCATCATCAGGACGAGGGCGGCGAGGGCGCAGACAAAGGCGAAAACGGCGGCGATGGCGCCGTCGCGCAGCAAGGCCCAGTTGGCCTGTCCCACCACATCAAGGCTGAGCAGGGCGCCTGAGGCGAGGATCGTCGGGATGCTCATCAACATGGCAAGGCGGGCGGACCCTTCGCGGTCATAGCCCAGCGCGCGGCCCGCGGTGATGCAGATGCCCGAGCGCGAGGTGCCGGGGATCAGTGCGAGACATTGGGCCAGGCCGAAGAGCGCCGCGTCTTTCAGCGTCCATTGGGCTGCGGTGCGGGTCTGCGGGCCGCGTTGGTCGGCAAGGTACAGCACAATGCCAAAGCCCAGCATGGCCCAGCCGATCACTGCGACCGAACGCATCAGCTCGGCTAGGCCGGTGACGTGCAGCACGGCGCCGACGATCACCACTGGGACCGTCGCGATGGCGAGGCACAGGGCGAGGAAGGCGCCGCTGGTGTCGATCTTGCCACGCAAGAGCCGCCTGGTGCCGATCAGGGCGATTTTCACATCACTCCAGAAATACAGAATCACGGCGCCCAGCGTGCCAACATGCACCGCGACGTCGATGGCGAGGCCCTGGTCTGCGGTGCCGGTGACTTGCGGCAGCAAGACGAGGTGACCCGACGAGGAGACCGGGAGAAATTCGGTCAGCCCCTGAATGGCGGCGATCAGAAGGAGGTGAAACAGCGACATATGCCCGGCCTTTTGCGCCGGTATACTAGGGGTGTGCCGCACCGCGAAGAGATAAGATAAGTCCGATGCGGCCATAAAATCTGCTACGATGCAGCGCTGTTCGCGCAAGGATTGTGGGAAATTCAATAATTAGGTCACCTGTTCTGACTTTTCATGCTCCGGCACATCGGCTAGACCGCGCGGGCTGAGGGATTTGAGGGAGCGAAAGCGATGGCCAAGCAACCGATGTTGAAATTTGTCTCCACGCCGCGGGACATGCCGGAAAAGCGTGGGGCCGATGCACGCCGCGCCGATTTCAAGGAGATCTATGCGGAGTACGCGGAGGCCAAGGCGGCAGAGCAGGCGAGTCGCTGCAGCCAGTGCGGTGTGCCTTATTGCCAGTCGCATTGCCCGCTGCACAACAACATCCCCGACTGGCTACGCCTGACCGCCGAAGGTCGGCTGCAGGAGGCCTATCAGGTCAGCCAAGCGACCAACACTTTTCCCGAGATTTGCGGCCGCATCTGCCCGCAGGACCGTCTGTGCGAAGGAAATTGCGTGATCGAACAGTCCGGGCACGGCACGGTCACCATCGGCAGCATCGAAAAATACATCACCGACACCGCGTGGGAGGAAGGCTGGGTCATGCCCATCACCCCCGCGCAGGAGCGCACCGAGAGCGTTGGCATCATCGGCGCGGGCCCAGGCGGGCTTGCGGCAGCAGACGTGCTGCGCCGGGCGGGCGTTCAGGTCACCATCTACGATCGCTATGACCGCGCGGGCGGGCTGCTGACCTATGGCATTCCTGGCTTCAAGCTGGAGAAAGACGTCGTCATGCGCCGCAACAAACAGCTTGAGGCGGGCGGCGTGACGTTCAAGCTCAATTGCAATGTGGGCGAGGATATCGGGTTTGACGAGATTCGCGCGGCGCATGACGCGGTGATCATCGCCACCGGCGTCTACAAGAGCCGCGATCTGGACCTGATCAACGCCGAAGCGGACGGGATCGAGAAGGCGATTGATTTCCTGACCGCTTCCAACCGCAAGAGCTTTGGCGACGCGGTCGAGGAATTCGACAGCGGGCGGCTGAACGCCGAGGGCAAGCGGGTTGTGGTGATCGGCGGCGGCGACACGGCGATGGACTGCGTGCGCACCTCGATCCGGCAGGGCGCGACCAGCGTGAAGTGCCTTTACCGCCGCGACAGGGCGAACATGCCCGGCTCCCAGCGCGAGGTGCAGAATGCCGAGGAAGAGGGCGTCGTGTTCGAATGGCTGAGCGCACCCAAGGGTTTTACCACCGGCGACAGCGGCGTGGCGGGCGTGATGGTGCAGAAAATGCGCCTTGGCGCGCCGGATGCCACGGGCCGCCAGATGCCCGAGGTGATCGAGGGCGCGGATTATGTCGAAGAGGCGGATCTGGTGATCAAGGCGCTGGGCTTCGAGCCCGAGGCGCTGCCCAAGCTGTGGGACACCGACGGCCTTGAGGTGACCCGCTGGGGAACCGTCAAGGCGGAGTTCGAAAGCGGGCGCACGGCGCTCGACAACGTCTATGCGGTCGGGGACATCGTGCGTGGTGCGAGCCTTGTCGTTTGGGCAATCCGGGACGGGCGCGACTGCGCCGAGGCGATCTTGTCGGGCTTTGGCGCGGCGGCCATCGCCGCGGAATAACGCGGCGGGCGAAGGGGCGACGGCTTGAACAAGCAGGCGACAAAATTCGGGATCGAGCGGACGGTAGATACCGCCACGCTTCAGGTCTGGCAGCACGTGGGTGCGCCCGGCTCCGATACGCTTGTTGTGTCCTTTTCCTCTGTCGGGACAGACCCGGATGGGGTCCCGCCGATCGAATTTCCGCAGCTCGCGACGGCAAAGGGCACCGGCCCGGCCCTGTTCATCGTGGACAAGACCCGTAGCTGGCTGAATGCGCCGGGGCTGCTGGAAGAGGTTGTCGCGCAGATCGAGGCGTTTGCGGCGGCACAGGGGGCGGCGCGCATCGTGACCATCGGCAATTCGATGGGCGGCTATAACGCGGCGCTGATCGCGAGGTTTACACGGGTTGATGTGGCGCTGTGCTTTTCCCCGCAGGCCTCGGTCCACCCGGACGTGGCGGGCGACGATCTGCGCTGGCCGCGCTACCGGGTGGGGATCACAGAGCATCGCTTTGCCGGGCTGGGCGCGCATCTGAGCGCGGACACGCAGTATATCGCGGTCTTTGGCGACCGGCCGCGCGAGGCGCCGCAATACCGGCGGTTTCCGGATGCGCCCAATGTCGAGGTGCTGATGCTGCCCGGCCATGGGCACGGCACCGCCTTTACGCTGAAGAAATACGGCCTGTTGGGCGATGCAGTGGGCCATGGCTTTGCTGGCGACGTGCCGGGGCTGCGCGCCTACCTAAAGGACAAGCTGGAAGCGCATCCGCGCACTGCGGCGCAGACCGGGTTGGCGGATGTCGCGATGCCCGAAGGGGCGTTGGCGCGCGCGGCGCAGGCGGCCCTGGCAAGCGGGGAGCTGGACATTGATTAAACGCCTTGCCCTCCTGTGCCTCTGCGCCAGCCCTGCCGCGGCAGAAGAGCTGTTTACCCCGCCCGCGGGCTGCACGCCCAAGCTGACGATCCAGACGCGGTCTTGTCTTGTTGAGCATATCTATACCTGCGCCGCTGACGCCCCCGGGGACCAGTGGCGCGCGGTGCTGAATGCCGAGGGGCCGTTTTTCATCAGCCGCATCGATGCCGAGGCGCAGTGGATGGAAAGCTTTGAGGTGCTGGCGGGCGTGACCACCCAGCTGCGCCCGCCTGCCGAGGACCCGGCGAGCCTGTCGGAACTGCTGGACACGGGCATCGACAGTTTTGATTTCGTGCAGATCACCGGGGGCCGCGTGGTGCGCGTCGTCGGCTTTGACCGGCTGACGGGCGAGGATGTGGTGATCGACGGCGAGCCGCTTTTGGGCACGCAGTTTTCGGTGCGCTACGAGGACTTGCAGGGCGTCTACCTCAAGGTTGAGGGCACCGAATACGTGTCTGTGAAACACCGCCGGTTCATCGGGGGCCTTGGCACGCGCACGATCCCGCGCGAAGTCGGCGGCGACGTTGTCGAAGAGCGCAACTACACCCCCGTCGAATTTATCTATCCGGGCGAAGAAGGCTTCTTTGCCATGACACCGAAATACGATTGCGAGACGACCCTCGCCGCTTACCGCGACAGGAGCTGACACATGACAAAATACGACGAGAACTGGGTCCGGGCCGAAGAAGCCAAGCGCGCCTTTATGGCCGAGCACGGGATGTACTCGGAAACTGAGGAAAAGGCGAATTGCGGCGTCGGCCTTGTTGTGTCCGTCGATGGCAAGCCCTCGCGGCAGGTGGTCGAGAACGGGATCAAGGCGCTGAAGGCGATCTGGCACCGCGGGGCGGTCGATGCGGATGGCAAGACGGGCGATGGTGCGGGCATCCATGTGCAGATCCCGGTGCCGTTTTTCTATGATCAGATCGAACGCACCGGCCACAAGCCGAACAAGGACCAGCTGATCGCGGTGGGGCAGGTGTTTCTGCCACGCACGGATTTCGGCGCGCAGGAGACGTGCCGCACGATCGTGGAATCCGAAGTGCTGCGGATGGGTTACTACATCTACGGCTGGCGCCATGTGCCGGTGAATGTTGACTGCCTTGGGGAGAAGGCCAACGCGACCCGGCCGGAGATTGAGCAGATCCTGATCTCCAACGCGAAGGGCGTGGATGAAGAGACGTTTGAGCGCGAGCTGTACGTCATTCGCCGCCGGATCGAGAAGGCGGCGGCTGCGGCAGGGGTCAGCGGGCTTTATATTGCGTCGCTGTCGTGCCGGTCGATCATCTACAAGGGCATGATGCTGGCCGAGCAGGTGGCGGAGTTCTACCCCGACCTGATGGACGCGCGGTTCGAGTCTGCCTTTGCGATCTACCACCAGCGCTACAGCACCAACACGTTCCCGCAGTGGTGGCTGGCCCAGCCCTTCCGGATGCTCGCCCATAACGGGGAGATCAACACGCTGAAGGGCAACCTGAACTGGATGCGGAGCCACGAGATTCGCATGGCTTCTGGCGCGTTTGGCGACATGGCCGAGGATATCAAGCCGATCGTGCCGGGTGGTTCGTCCGACTCTGCCGCGCTGGACGCGGTGTTCGAGGTGCTGGTGCGCGCGGGCCGCTCTGCGCCGATGGCCAAGACGATGCTGGTGCCGGAGAGCTGGTCCAAGCAGGCGGTGGAGCTCCCGCAGGCCTGGCGCGACATGTATTCCTACTGCAACTCGGTGATGGAGCCATGGGACGGTCCCGCGGCGCTCGCGATGACGGATGGTCGCTGGGTCTGTGCGGGGCTGGACCGGAACGGCCTGCGCCCGATGCGCTATGTCGTGACGCGCGATGGTATGGTCATCGCTGGCTCTGAGACGGGCATGGTCCCGCTGGAGGAGGCGAATATCGTCGAGAAGGGCGCGCTTGGCCCCGGTCAGCTTCTGGCCGTGGACATGAAGAAGGGCAAGATGTTCCACGACGAGGAGATCAAGGACAAGCTGGCCGCGGCGTTGCCCTTTGGAGAGTGGGTGGACAAGATCACCGACCTGGAAGAGGCCGTGTCGGGCGTGACCGAAGCGCCGATGTTTGCGGGCGACGACCTGAAGCGCCGCCAGATCGCAGCCGGTTATAGCATCGAAGAGCTTGAGCAGATCCTCGCGCCGATGGCCGAAGACGCCAAGGAATCGCTTGCCTCGATGGGCGATGACACCCCGTCGGCGGTCTTGTCCAAGAAGTACCGCCCGCTGAGCCATTTCTTCCGCCAGAACTTCAGCCAGGTGACCAACCCGCCAATCGACTCCTTGCGCGAATACCGGGTGATGAGCCTGAAGACGCGGTTCGGGAACCTCAAAAACGTGCTGGACGAGAGCAGCGCGCAGACAGAGATCATCACGCTGGACAGCCCCTTTGTCGGCAACGCGCAGTGGGACAAGATCACCGAGTATTTCAATGCCTCGCTGGTCGAGATTGACTGTACCTTCGCCCCTGGCACCGGCGCGCTCAGTGCAGGCCTGCAGCGCATCCGGGCAGAGGCCGAGGACGCCGTGCGCTCGGGCGCGGGGCACATCGTGCTGACCGATCATCACAGCGCGGCGGGTAAGGTTGCGATGCCGATGATCCTTGCGACCAGTGCGGTGCACAGTCACCTGACGCGCAAGGGGCTGCGGACCTTCTGCAGCCTGAACGTGCGCAGCGCCGAGTGCATCGACCCGCATTACTTTGCCGTTCTAATCGGCTGCGGGGCCACGGTCGTGAACGCCTATCTGGCCGAAGACAGCCTCGCTGATCGGATCGACCGCGGCCTGCTGACCGGCACGCTGACCGAAGCGGTCGCGCGCTACCGCGAGGCCATCGATCAGGGCCTGCTCAAGATCATGGCCAAGATGGGCATCTCCGTTGTGTCGTCTTATCGCGGCGGTCTGAATTTCGAGGCCGTGGGCCTGAGCCGCGCCATGTGTGCCGAATACTTCCCGGGCATGACCAGCCGCATTTCAGGCATCGGCGTGACCGGCATTCAGGCGAAGGCCGAAGAGGTGCACGCGCAGGGCTGGCAGGGTGGCAATGTTCTGCCCATCGGCGGGTTCTACAAGGCGCGCAATTCTGGCGAGACGCACGCGTGGGAAGCAACCTCGATGCACATGCTGCAAACCGCGTGTGATCGCGCGTCCTTTGCTATGTGGAAGCAGTACAGCGCCAAGATGCGCGCGCAGCCGCCCATCCATCTGCGCGATCTTTTGGACATCAAGCCGCTGGGTAAGGCCGTCCCGATCGAAGAGGTGGAAAGTATCACCTCGATCCGCAAGCGGTTCGTGACGCCGGGCATGTCGCTTGGCGCGCTTTCGCCTGAGGCGCACAAGACGTTGAACGTCGCGATGAACCGGATTGGGGCGAAGTCCGACAGTGGCGAGGGTGGCGAAGACCCGGCGCATTTCCACCCCGAGCCGAACGGCGACAACCCTTCGGCCAAGATCAAGCAGGTCGCGTCGGGCCGCTTTGGCGTGACCGCCGAGTACCTGAACCAGTGCGAAGAGCTTGAGATCAAGGTCGCGCAGGGTGCGAAGCCCGGTGAGGGTGGCCAGCTGCCCGGCATGAAGGTCACCGACCTGATCGCGCGGCTGCGGCACTCCACCAAGGGCGTGACGCTGATCTCGCCCCCGCCGCACCACGACATCTACTCGATCGAAGACCTTGCGCAGCTGATCTACGACCTCAAGCAGATCAACCCACGCTGCAAGGTGACGGTAAAGCTGGTGGCGTCTTCGGGCGTCGGCACGATTGCCGCCGGCGTGGCGAAGGCCAAGGCGGATATCATCCTGATCTCGGGCCACAACGGGGGCACCGGCGCGTCGCCTGCGACGTCGATCAAGTATGCCGGCTTGCCGTGGGAGATGGGCCTGACCGAGGCGCATCAGGTGCTGGCGATGAACAAGCTGCGCGACCGCGTGACGCTGCGGACCGATGGCGGCCTGCGCACCGGGCGCGATATCGTGATGGCGGCGATGATGGGTGCCGAGGAATATGGCATCGGCACCGCGGCGCTGATCGCGATGGGCTGCATCATGGTGCGCCAGTGCCAGTCCAACACCTGCCCCGTGGGCGTCTGCACCCAGCGCGACGATCTGCGCGCGAAGTTCACCGGCACCGCGGACAAGGTGGTGAACCTGATCACCTTCTATGCTCAGGAAGTGCGCGAGATTCTGGCCGAGCTGGGCGCGCGCAGCCTTGATGACGTGATCGGGCGGGCAGACCTGCTGACGCAGGTTAGCCGTGGGTCAGCGCATCTGGATGATCTTGACCTGAACCCCATGCTGATCACCGTCGATGGGGCAGCGGATATTGTTTACGACCGGCACAAGCCGCGCAATGCCGTGCCCGACACGCTGGACGCGCAGATCGTGTCGGACGGGCACCGTTTCCTCGAAGATGGCGAGAAGATGCAGCTGTCGTATGCGATCCAGAACACGGACCGGACGGTGGGCACGCGCACGTCCAGCCACATTGTGCGGAAATTCGGGATGCGCAACACGCTGCAGCCTGACCATTTGACGGTGAAGCTTGCAGGGTCGGCCGGACAGTCGCTTGGTGCCTTTGCCGCGCCGGGTCTGAAGCTGGAAGTGTCTGGCGACGCAAACGACTATGTCGGCAAGGGTCTTTCGGGGGGCACCATCGTTGTACGCCCGCCGATGGCCTCGCCCATCGTGGCGGCACAGAATACCATCATCGGTAACACCGTGCTTTACGGCGCCACGGACGGCTACCTGTTTGCGGCGGGCCGCGCCGGGGAGCGGTTTGCGGTGCGCAACTCGGGCGCGAAGGTCGTGGTCGAAGGTTGCGGGTCGAACGGGTGTGAATACATGACCGGCGGCGTTGCGGTGATCGTGGGCGAGATTGGCGCGAATTTCGGGGCCGGGATGACGGGTGGCATGGCCTATATCTATGACCCCGAGGGCACGGCGACCTCGCTCATGAACCTCGAGACGCTCGTGACATGCCCTGTGACGGTTGAGCATTGGCACGACCAACTCCTTGGTCTTCTTAAGCGCCATGTGGCCGAGACCGGAAGCGCACAGGCCAGTGACATTCTGCAGCACTGGGAGACCGAGCAGGCGAATTTCCTGCAGATCTGCCCGAAAGAGATGCTGGCGCACCTGCCGGCCCCTCTGAGCCTTGAAGAAGGTGCGATTCCCGCGGAATAGGTTCCAAGCTGACGAGGCAAGTCCCCGGACATCCCGTGATACGGGATGTCTGGTGCGCTCTAGTCAGACAGAACGCGCTGGCGCGCCGTGATCATCTTGGACGCGGTATCGCGCGCGCCACGATGGGTGTGTTCGGCGAGGATGTCGGCGACTTTCATGGTGTTTGTGCCCATCAAGGCCGCGATGGAATGTGGGGAATTGCCGGTCCAACTGAGCAGCCAAACAGTGGCGGCGTCAGAATGCGTGAGCGTGGTGGGCAGGGCCCGAGCCTGCTGCGGCCCTGCACTGTAGGAGGCTCCGATTGCGTCTAACATCTGCGTTTCCTTTCAACTGCGCCAGATCGGGGCGAGGATCGCCACCGGTTGAAAGGTTAACCCAGATCGCAGAAGCCGTGATGTTCGGAACGCTTCCGATTTTAGTGTTCTTTTCACATTTGGTCGCAGCCTTGGCGAGCCTGCGGGGGGGTGGTCTACTACATCTGGTGTTACGCTGCGGGTGCCCCCTCTGCACATCGTGTTGGATGGTCGTGCAGGTGTTACTGTTTTGGATAAATTTGGTGGGACTTTCGGGCAGAAAAACTACCAAATGTGGCAGGCCCGCCAAAATTGCCGGGCCCTGAAAGCCACGACATTTGCGCATGCCCGAGAATCGCATCGGCGCGATAGGCGCTTTTGTAGGCGGAAAGAGTGACGGAGTGACGATATGCGTTGGATGATCTGGCTGTGCGCGGCGCTCCTGCTTCAGATGGGCCACTTGCACGCCGAGGACCGGCCAAAACTGTTGGGCATGGGCGATTCCATTCTTTCCTGGAACGGGCTGTCGGGCGACGCAGTGCCTTATGCGTTGGGCCGTGCCCTTGGCGCTCAGGTGACGCAGCGGGCGACACCTGGGGCGCGTCTGTCAAACCCAGGGACGGGTGCGCTCTTCGGTTTTGATATCCGCCGCCAGTTCCCGGGCGGTCAGTTTGACCTGATCATTCTGAACGGCGGGGCGAATGATATGCTGTCAGAATGCGGGTGCGGCGCCTGCACGCCTGTTCTGGATACTCTGATCGCGCCTGACCTAGCCGGAGAAATCCCCGATCTGCTGACCCGCCTGTCGCGGCACAGCCCGCGCATCGTGTGGGTGGGTTATTACCTGACAGGCCGCTCAGGGCCGTTCGAAGGATGCACGCCTTTCCTTACGGAACTCGATGCTCGGATCGGCCGGCTTGCCGCACGCACACCGGGGCTTGAGTTTGTGGATAGTGACCCGGCCATTGACCCGGCCAATGATGCGCATTTCGCACGGGACGATGTGCATCCGTCACGGCTTGGCGCGCGCCGCATCGCCGCCCTTGTTGCGCAGCGGTTGGGCGGGCTATGACCTCCCTATGGCCCGCAAAGCGCGAACGAAAACAAAGGCTCCCCGCCGGTTTCGCCCGGTCCGCTGGCTGCTGCGTTGGAGCCTGCGGGTCGTCTGTATCGCGTTCCTGATCGCGACAGCGCTGATAACGCTCGGTGCGGTGATCAATCCGCCGCTGACACCTTACATGTGGGCAGAACGCCAGCGGCTGGGCGGGGTTGACCATCAATGGGTGCCGCTGGAAGAAATCGCTCCCGTTATGGCGCGCAGTGCGGTTGCGGCGGAAGATGCCAATTTTTGCCTTCATTGGGGGTTTGACCTGCCCCAGATCCGCGCCGCGATCGCCGAAGGGTCCGGGCGCGGCGCATCGACAATCAGCCAGCAGGTCGTCAAGAATGTGTTCCTTTGGCATGGGCGGTCGTGGTTCCGCAAAGGGCTTGAGGCGCTGATGACGCCGCTGCTTGAGGCAATCTGGAGCAAAAGGCGGATCATTGAGGTCTATCTGAACGTGGCCGAGCTAGAAGAAGGCGTCTTTGGCGTCGAGGCGGCGTCTCGCGCAGCCTTTGGCAAGGGGCCCGAGGCCTTGAGCGCGCGCGAGGCAGCACGGCTGGCTGCGGTGCTGCCCAATCCCAAGGGCCGGTCGGCGGCGCGCCCTTCAGCCTCGGTGGAGCGGCGTGCGCGTGCCATTGCCGATGGGGCCGAAACGATCCGCGCTGACGGCCGCGCGGCCTGTTTCGAGGATTGAGCCGCACCCGCCTTTGGTGCATGACGGGGAAACGAATTTAGACTGAGCGTACATGGCCCGCCTTTATCACGTCCCCCTTTCCCCGTTCTGCCGCAAGGTCCGTCTGAGCCTTGCCGAAAAGCGGATCGAGGTGGAACTGGTCGAAGAACGCTATTGGGAGGCGCAGCCGGATTTCCTGCGCCGCAATCCGGCGGGCAAGGTGCCGATCCTGCGCATTGACGATCTGACGCTGACCGAAAGCGCGGCGATCTGCGAGTATCTGGAAGAGACGCGGCCCGAGCCGTCGTTGATGCCCAAGGACCCGGGCCAGAAGCACGAGGTGCGGCGGCTGGTGGGCTGGTTTGACGACAAGTTCCACAACGAGGTGACGTCAAAGCTTTTGTACGAGCGGGTAAACCGCAAGCTGACCGGGCAAGGATATCCGGACAGCACGAATGTCAAGGCGGGCGCGAAGGCAATCAAGTATCACCTAGACTACATGACGTGGCTGCTGGATCACCGCCGGTGGCTCGCGGGCGATGTGATGACGCTGGCCGATTTTGCGGCGGCGGCGCATTTGTCGGCGTTGGACTATATCTCGGACGTGGATTGGAACCGCAGCGAGGTGGTCAAGGACTGGTATGCCAAGATCAAGAGCCGCCCCGCGTTTCGTGGAATCCTCGCAGATGTGGTGCCGGGGTTCCGGCCGCCGCGGCATTACAATGACCTTGATTTCTAGTTGTAAGCGTGGACTGGGGCTCTGCCCCAGACCCCGGGATATTTGAAACCCAAAGAAGACAGGGGCGTCTTGAAAGAGGCGTTGGTGGCGCGGGCCCTTGAGGAAGGGTTTGTTGCGGCACGGGTGTGCGCGCCCGATGCTGTGCCCGAGGTGGCGGAGCGGCTGCAGGCCTTTGTCGCGGCGGGGCGGCATGGGCAGATGGGCTGGATGGCGGAACGGATGGCATGGCGGGGTGATCCGGCGGTTTTGTGGCCAGGCGCGCGGTCGGTCGTCATGCTGGCCGAGAGCTATGCGCCGGAGCATGATCCGCTCGAGGTTTTAGCGCGGGGTGATCTGGGCGCAGTAAGCGTTTATGCGCAGGGGCGCGACTACCATGACATTGTCAAAAAGCGGCTGAAGCGGCTGGGGCGGTGGTGGATTGATCGGGCTGGGGGCGAGATCAAGGTGTTCGTGGATACGGCGCCGGTGCCGGAGAAGGCGTTGGGGCAGGCGGCGGGGCTGGGCTGGCAGGGCAAGCACACCAACCTAGTGAGCCGGGACTGGGGGAACTGGTGTTTCCTGGGGGCGCTGTTTACCTCCGTTGCGCTGGAGCCCGACGCGGCGGAGGTGGATCATTGCGGGTCGTGCCGGTCGTGCCTCGATGTGTGTCCGACCGATGCCTTTCCCGCGCCCTACCAGCTGGATGCGCGGCGGTGCATTTCCTACCTGACAATCGAGCACAAGGGGCCGGTGGACGCGGATTTGCGCCCCGGTCTTGGCAACCGGATTTATGGCTGTGACGATTGTCTGGCGGTGTGCCCGTGGAACAAGTTTGCCGTTCGCGCTTCTGATCTGCGCTATCACGGTGGAGTGGGTGCGCCGCCTCTGGCAGAGCTTGCCGCGCTGGATGATGCGGGGTTTCGGGCGCGGTTTTCGGGCTCGCCCATCAAGCGGATCGGGCGGGACCGGTTTGTGCGCAATGTGGCCTATGCCATCGGGAATTCTGGTATGCCCGCCCTGCGCGCGGCGGTTTTGCCTTTGTGCGAGGATCCGGACGGGGCCGTTGCCGACGCGGCGCGCTGGGCGGTGACGCGATTGGACAAGACGGGTCGCGCTTAGGCTGGGACACCCCCAAAAACACGGAGAACGACATGGCGCTGCTTTTGGGCGTGGACACGGGTGGGACCTATACCGACGCGGTGCTGATCGACGGCGATGTGGTGATTGCATCGGCCAAGTCGCTGACGACGCGGGCCGACCTTGCCATTGGTGTGGGGGGCGCCGTGCGTGCGGTGATGGCACAGGCCGGGCGGGCGGCGTCGGATGTGCGGATGGCGTCGCTGTCGACAACGCTTGCTACAAATGCGCTGGTCGAGGGGCAGGGCGGTCGGATCGGGCTTGTGCTGATCGGCTTTGGCGCCGCGGATATGGAGCGGCATGGCTTGACGGATGCGCTGCGGGGCGATCCGTTTTGCACGCTTACCGGTGGGCATCAGCATTCGGGCGCCGAGGCCGCGCCGCTGGATGAAGGCGCGCTGCGGGTTTTTCTCGCCGAGGCGCAGGTGGGTGCTTTTGCGGTGGCGGCGCAGTTTGCCACACGGAACCCGGCCCACGAGCTGCGCGTTGCCCAGATCATCACAGAGGTCACGGGCAAGCCGGTGTCGGCGAGCCATCAGCTGTCGGCCAAGCTGGGCGGGCCGAAGCGGGCGCTGACGGCGCTGTTGAACGCGCGGCTGGTGGGGATGATCGCCCGGCTGATCGGGCGGGCCGAGGACGTGCTGCGCGAGATTGGCGTGACGGCGCCGATGATGGTCGTTCGGGGCGATGGTGCGTTGATGTCTGCCGAACAGGCGCGCGCGCGGCCGATCGAGACGATCCTGAGCGGGCCGGCGGCCTCACTTGTCGGGGCGCGGTGGCTGACGGGGGCGGAGAACGCGCTGGTCAGCGACATTGGCGGGACGACGACAGATGTTGCCATGCTGCGCGCGGGGCGGCCCGCGATTGACCCGGACGGTGCGCGGGTTGGCCCGTTTCGCACGATGGTTGAGGCGGTGGCGATGCGCACCACGGGGCTCGGCGGCGACAGTGAGGTGCACCGGGCCGACGGGCTGGCGGGCGGTGTCACGTTGGGGCCGCGCCGGACGCTGCCGGTGTCGCTGATCGCGGCAGAGGCGCCGGATGTCGTGCTGCAGACGCTGGACCGGCATACGCGCAGCACCGTGCCATCCGACCATGATGCGCGGTTCGTGCGTGCGGTGCCAGGGCAGAACACAGACGGGCTGGCGGATCGCGATGCGGCCCTGCTGGAGCGGATTGGCAGCGCCGTGCACCCGCTGGGTGATGTGCTGCGCAGCCGGATGGATCACGCGGCCCTGCGCCGTCTGGTCGAACGGGGGCTGGTGCAGGTCGCCGCGGTCACGCCGTCGGATGCGGCGCATGTGCTGGGCTGGCTTGATGTGTGGGATGCGCAGGCGGCCAGCATGGCCCTGACGTTGATGGCGCGCCGACGGACGGGGGCGGGCGTGCCCCTGGCCGAGGGGCCGGAGGCTTTGGCACGCATGATCGTGGATCAGCTGACGCAGCAGACGGGGCTTGCCCTGCTGGAGGCGGCCTTTGCCGAGGATGGCGGCATTGCGGGCGATCCGGCCGAGCTGGCCCGCCACGCGCTGATGCAGGCGGGACTGCGCGGGCATCGTGGGCTGGTGCGGCTGGATACGGGGCTCGCCGTGCCGGTCGTGGGGCTGGGGGCCTCTGCGCCGACCTACTATCCGGCAGTGGGCGATCTGATGGGAAGCGAGATGATCCTGCCGGAGCATGCGGGTGTGGCAAATGCCGTGGGCGCCGTGGTGGGGCAGGTGACGGTGCGCCGGGCGGGCACGGTCACGGGGCAGGGCGAAGGCAAGGTGCGGGCGCATCTGGCCGCCGGGCCTGATGATTACCCGGACGCGGACGCGGCGATGGCGGCGCTCGAGGCCGAGCTGAGCGCAGAGGCGCGCGCTGCCGCATTGGCCGCCGGCGCGGAAGATGTCACAGTTCACGCGCAGCGCGATGTGCGCGAGGCGCAGGTTGAGGCGCGCGCGGTCTTTATCGAGGCGTCGATAACCGTTGAGGCGACGGGGCGACCCCGGATCGCAAGCTAGCCTTCCGCAGCAAGCGACAGAAGGTACTGGCCGTAGTCGGTTTTTGCGAACTCGCGCGCCAAGTCGGTCAGCTGCGCGGCGGTGATCAGGCCCATTTCGAACGCGACTTCCTCGGGGCAGCCGATCTGCTGGCCTTGCCGCTGCGAGATTGTGCGCACGAAGTTCCCCGCATCAAGAAGGCTGCCGTGGGTGCCGGTGTCGAGCCAGGTATAGCCGCGCCCCAGCCGCTCAACGCTCAGCGTGCCATCGTGCAGGTAGGTTTCCAGAAGCGAGGTGATTTCAAGCTCTCCGCGCGCGGATTTCTCGATGCCCCGTGCCCGTTCCGGCGCTGATGCATCGAGGAAATAAAGCCCGGTCACCGCGTATTTGGAGGCCGGGTTTTCGGGCTTTTCGATGATCGAGGTCACGGTGCCGTCCGCGTCAAAGCCCAGCACGCCGTAGCGGCGCGGGTCCGACACCTGGTAGCCGAAGACGGTGCTGTGCGGCGCGGCGTTCGCAGCTTGTAAAGCGTCCTGCAGGCCGGTGCCGAAAAAGATGTTGTCGCCCAGCACCATGGCAGAGGGTGCACCGGCGAGGAAATCTTTGGCCAGCAGATAGGCCTGGGCCAGCCCGTCGGGCGAGGGCTGCTCGATATAGCGCAGCGACAGGCCCCACTGGCTGCCATCCCCCAGAAGGCGGCGAAACTGGTCTTGGTCCTGCGGGGTGGTGATGATCGCGATCTCGGTAATCCCGGCCAGCATCAGCACTGACAGGGGGTAGTAGATCATTGGTTTGTCATAGAGCGGCAGAAGCTGCTTGGACACGCTGAGCGTGATCGGGTGTAGCCGTGTGCCGGAGCCGCCGGCGAGGATGATGCCCTTGCGTTTCATATGTTCAGCTCCTTGAGAATGCCGGGCAGTGCGGCGCGCCAGTCTGGCGCTTTGATGCCAAAGTCGCGGGTGATGGCGGTGCAGTCCAGCCGGGAGTTCAGGGGGCGCGTGGCCGGTGTGGGGTACCCCGTGGTTGGGATGTCGGTGACGGTCACGTCCCGCCCTGCCGCGGCAAAGATGGCGCGGGCGAAATCGGCCCAGGACGTGTGCGGCGCGCCGGCAAAATGATAAGTGCCCCCCTGGGCGCCGTCCTGCATTGCCGACGCACAGCGGATCAGGGCCTCGGCGATGGCACCTGCTGGCGTCGGCCCGCCGATCTGGTCGGCCACAATGGTGAGCGTATCCCGCGTCTCGCTCAGCCGGAGCATCGTCTTGATAAAGTTCTGACCGTGGGCCGATACCACCCACGACGTGCGCAGGATCAAGGCGTTCGGGTGGGCGGCGCGCACTGCCAGCTCGCCTGCCAGCTTGGTGCGGCCATAGGCATTGAGCGGGGCGGTGGGCGCGCTTTCGGCCCGCGCTTCATCCCCGCTGCCGTCAAAGACATAATCGGTGGAGATGTGCAGGAACGCCGCCCCGACCTCTGCCGCGGCTTTGGCCATGGCGCCGGGGGCGTCCGCGTTGATGCGGTGGGCGAGCGCCTCTTCCTCCTCGGCCCGGTCTACGGCGGTGTAGGCGGCGGCGTTGATGACCGCATCGGGCGCGCGCGCATGAATGGCAGCAGCGCAGGCGGCGGGGTCTGACAGGTCCGCCTCTGCCCGCCCCAGAAACGCGGCTTCCGGTGCGCGGCGCTGCAGCTCGGTCGCGACCTGCCCCGTCTTGCCAAACACGAGCAGTTTCACGCGCCGGTCCCCAACCTCTGGCCCACGCCGCTGCGGGCCTGCAGGGCCTGCCACCAGCCTTCGTTCTGCAGATACCATTCGACCGTCTGGCGCAGCCCGTCCTGCAGCGTCGTTGACGGGGTCCAGCCCAGTTCGGAGGCGATGCGGCTGGCGTCGATCGCGTAGCGTCGGTCGTGGCCGGGCCGGTCGGTGACAAATTCGATCAGGCGGGCATGGGGCGCGGTATCCGGGCGCAGATCGTCGAGCACGGCGCAGATCGCGTGCACGAGGTCGATGTTCTTTGCCTCCGCATTGCCGCCGATATTGTAGGACCTGCCCGGGATGCCCGCCTTGAGGGCCAGCAACAGCGCGGCCGCGTGATCTTCGACATAAAGCCAGTCGCGGATATTGCCGCCGTCGCCGTAGACGGGGATGGGCCGCCCGGCTAGTGCGTTCAGGATCACCACCGGGATCAGCTTTTCGGGAAACTGGTAGGGGCCATAATTGTTCGAGCAATTGGTGATCACGACTGGCAAGCCGTAGGTCGCGCCCCACGCGCGGGCCAAATGATCGCTGCCGGCCTTGGACGCGGAATAGGGGCTGCGCGGGTCATAGGCTGTGTCCTCGGTAAAGAGCCCCTCGGGCCCGAGGGAGCCGTAAACCTCATCCGTAGAGACGTGCACGAAGCGGAAACTGTCCGGCTTGCCCGCGGCGTCCCAATGGGCGCGGGCAGCTTCCAGCAGGGTGAAGGTGCCCACAAGGTTGGTCTGGACAAAGGCGGCGGGGCCGTCGATGGAGCGGTCCACATGGCTTTCGGCGGCAAGATGCAGAACTGCCGTTGGCTGGTGTTCGGCAAAGATGCGGGCCATGGCCGCGGCGTCCGCGATGTCCGCCTGTTCGAAGGCATAAAGCGGGCTCTTCGCGACCTCCGCCACGTTTGCCTCGCAGGCGGCATAGGTCATCGCGTCCACGTTCACGACGCGCGTGCCCGCGGCCACGGCCTGCCGCACAACTGCCGAGCCGATAAAGCCGAGGCCCCCGGTGACCAGAAGCGTCACGTCGCGTCCCATGTGAAAAGCGTGTGCTCGGCCAGCGGCAAGGCGTCTGCGTCTTTGTCCGACAGCACCGCGTCCGCCCGCGTGATGGGCCAGTCGATGCCAAGGGCCGGGTCGTCAAAGCGCACGGACCGGTCCGCGCCGGGGGCATAGTAGCCGGAGCATTTGTAGCAAATCTCGGTGTCGTCCTCGCGCGTGACAAAGCCGTGCGCGAAGCCTTCGGGGATGAACACCTGCACGCCGTTCTCGGCGCTCAGTTCAACCGCGTCGTGCTGGCCGAAGGTGGGCGAGCCCTTGCGGATGTCGACCACCACGTCGATCAGGCGGCCCCGCCCGCAGCGGATCAGCTTGGCCTGCCCATGGGGCGGCACCTGATAGTGCAGGCCGCGCACCGTGCCCTTTTGCCGGGAGAGCGAATGGTTGTCCTGCACGAAATCGACGTCGATGCCGACCTCCGCGAGCGCGCGGCGGTTCCACGTTTCCGCGAAAAACCCGCGATCATCGCCATAACGGCGCGGCGTCAGGACGTAAGCACCTTTTAGGTGCAATTCTCGGGCCTCGGGCAGGACCATGACCAGGGCTCCTTTGCTGCTCTGGCAATGGTTTAGCCTGCCCGGGCGGCTTTGTCTCTACTCTGCCGCGCGCTTTGGCAGGACCCAGTTCGGGCGCGGGAAGTGGCAGGTGTAGCCGTTCGGGAACCGCTCAAGATAATCCTGGTGTTCCGGCTCGGCTTCCCAGAAATCGCCTACCGGCTCAAGCTCCGTCACGACCTTGCCGGGCCAGATGCCTGATGCCTCCACGTCCTTGATCGTGTCATCGGCAACGGCCTTTTGCGCGTCATTCACGTAGTAGATCGCGCTGCGGTAGCTGAGCCCGACATCATTGCCCTGCCGGTTCAGCGTGGTGGGGTCGTGGATCTGGAAAAAGAACTCCAGCAGCTGGCGAAAGGTGATCTGCGCGGGGTCAAAGATGATCTCGATCCCCTCGGCATGGGTGCCGTGGTTGCGATAGGTCGCATTGGGCACGTCGCCGCCGGTATATCCGACGCGCGTGGCCTTCACGCCCTGAAGCTTGCGGATCAGGTCCTGCATGCCCCAGAAACACCCGCCTGCGAGCACTGCGCGTTCGTCGCTCATGCCACGTCCTCCACTTGATCCATGTACTGGCCGTAGCCTTCGGCCTCCATCTCGTCCCGGTGCACAAAGCGCAAGCTGGCCGAGTTGATACAATAGCGCAGCCCGCCCCGGTCGCGCGGCCCGTCGGGAAACACGTGTCCGAGGTGGCTGTCGCCGTGTTTGCTGCGCACCTCGGTCCGGATCATGCCGTGCGAGGTGTCGCGGTGTTCGGTCACGTTGTCTATGGGCTTGGTAAAGCTGGGCCATCCGCATCCGGACTCGTACTTGTCGGACGACGCAAAGAGCGGTTCGCCCGAGACGATATCGACGTAAATGCCGGGCTCTTTGTTGTTCAATAGCTTGCCCGTTCCGGGCCGCTCTGTCCCGCTGTGCTGCGTGACATAGAATTCTTCTTCGGTCAGACGCGCCAGCGCGTCCGGGTCCTTGGTATATGTTGCCATGTCTGGCTCCCCTCGGTTGCCTGTCGTTGCCCCTTATGTGGGGCGGTTGGTGCCGAGTCCAAGGGGGTGAAAGGCAACATAGAAACAGGAAAGGCCGGGCGCACGGATGTGCACCCGGCCGAATTCTTTACGACGGGCCGTATTAGGGCGTGGTCGTCGTGGTCACAGTGACCTCTTCACCGTCGTCGGTGATGATGGTCACAACCAGAACAGCGCCAACAACGGCAACTGCCGTCACGGTGCCGGTCAGGCCGAAAGCTGCTGCCGTGATCTGGCCGTCCAGCTGAACGTCACCTTGGCCGCCGGCCACGGTGTTGTTCGTCGGAAGGGCGAACGCGGGAGCGGCAAGCAGGGTTGCTGCGAGTGCGGTTGCAATGACGTTTTTCATGGGTATTTCCCCTTGAGAGTTCGAAACGATCTAACGACTGGGTTCTACCTAAGTCATTCTGAGCGCGACTGGTACCACTTTTGTTTGATTTCGGCGGGTTTTTGCGACGATTTTGCCCATACTGCGCTACTTTTTCAGCACACGCATGGTGAGAAAGCCCAGTCCGGGGCCAGCCCACTGCCGTGATTGAATGACGTCCCGCGCCGAATCAACGTAATAGTCGTTCTCGAAAAAGCCGGTGTCGTTCTCGCAGCGTTCGCGCAGGTGCCGCACGGCAAAGCTGCGTCCGACGATAACAATGGTCGTGTCGCCCACCACGTCGATCGCACAGCGGAACCGTAGCGTGTCCGCCCGGAAGTTGTCATTGCGGATCTGCATCTCGCGCGCGCCGGTTGCAGCAGCGCGAGTTTTTACAGCGCGCACTGCCGGTGTCACATCCGACGAGGCCAGATCGCGACCGAGCCCGCGGGTTGCATAAAGCACGCCGCTGCGCAGGATAACCTGTGCGTCATCGACTGTGGCCCAGACGGCAACGTCACCGGGTCCGCTATCCGTGCGCAGCGCGGCCGGGATCAGAACAGCCGTCAGGTCACGCGCCTCCACCCGCACTTCAAGCGCGCCGATGGTCAACTGGTCGAGAATGGCGCGGGTCACTTGCGGCTGCGCGGGCGCCCCGGAGCGGCGCGCCTCGCGGTTGGCGCGCAGGGTGTCACGCAACTCGTTCACAAGGCCCAAGGCCCCGCGCGCGCCCTGATCCCCGCCGGAACAGGCGGCGAGACCGATCGCGCACAGCGCGGCGAGTGCTGCTTGCCGTATCATTCCCAAACCCTCGCCCAATCGTCAGACAGGCTGCCGCGATGGCCGCCACGCACCTGGTTGTAAAGTCGGCCCGGAACACTCAGACGGGCGCCGCCATCGCGCTGGATCGGGCGGATCGTTTCGCTGATCGTCTGCTTGGTCGGTTTGCCGAGGAACCAGTTGATCGGAACGGTGATGCGAATGCCCTTGTCGAAAGACCCTTCGCCAAATTCTTCGGCAGAGACGTTGGTGAGGGTAAAGAACCCTTCGACCCGCCAGCCGTTGTTGAACTCGCGCCCCACGGTAAAGGTGGCGCCGACATCGCCCGCAAGATAGCGGCCAACGTCGACCTGCGCGAGGTATCCGTTGTCCATCTGGTAGTAGGCGGACACGTGGCCCGTCGCGACCGAGTAATCCTGGAACCCGAAGGCCCCGTTGAAGTCCCGCTGTTTGACGTAGTTCGCTTCGACCCCGAGCGCGAGGCGGCGGTGCGCGGGTTTCCAGAGCAGCTCGCCCGAAACGCCGCCAAACATCCGTTCGAGGTAGCCGGCGCTGACGCGGGCATAGGTCGAGGCTGAAGGCTTCCACTGATATTGCGCGTATAGCCTCTGCAGGTAGGTGTCCGAGCCCTGAGCGTAGAGCAAACCGTCGGTTCGCACGCGCGGCAGGACCGAGTTGGACAGGCGCGTCGAATCGGCCACGTTGCCCGCAAGGCGGTGCCGGATCGTGCCCGACAGCGTCCAGCCGGGGGCCGGCCGGTAGGTGCCGCGCAGTGCAACACCAAAATCAAACCGCAAGGGCTGATCGGGATCAAAATAGCTGGGCGTCAGGTAGGGCGCGATCGACCAGTTATAGCGCGGGAACAGCCCTTCGGCCTGCACGCCGCCAGGTAGGTCGGGATCGACGTCGCCAATTCCAGTCACCGCGAGCAGCGCATTTGCCGCGTCAGGCTGAAATTCCAGCGCCTCAAGATCTGAGCGGCGGATCGTGACGGCGGAGAGGGCGAGGTTATCTGTCCATGGGACGATGCGGAAAGTTTCGACCGAGGGCGGCAGGATGCGGGCAAGCACGCGCGCCGCGCGGCCAACGGCGATGGCGTTCGAGCTGTAGCGGCGATTGGTAAAGCGCAGTTCGGCGGTGGTGGCAGTTACGCCGAGTTCAACCAGTTGCAGGCCCTGCTTTGCCAGCTCCGGTGCGATCAGGTCGCGCAGCTGTACAGGCGCAGAAGCGCTGGCGGCCCAGTCGGTCTGCCAGGCTTCGGGGTTCACGGCGCGGGTCGGGCGGACCACGACCGCCCGTGGCGCTGTCACCTGAAGCCCATTCACCCCACGGTTGGGGTTGAATTGAAGCTGCGCCGTGACGCCGATCTGTGAGCCATACATCCAGTAAGCGCCGAGGCGGAGCGCTTCGGAATAGCGGTATTCTGCACCGAGGTTCACGCTGCTCTTGCGCTCAAACACCCCGCGGGAGGTTTCAGGCGTGTAGGCGTCGGAGGAATATTCGGCCTTGAGCGCAAAGCGGTTGTTCACCTGCCATTCGATGCCCGCAAAGGGTGCGGTTGGCCCGCGGAACCACTGGTCGAACCCCGGCTCGCCTCCGCGTGAGTTCGGGTCGAAGACAGGGCGGTTGGCGCCAAAGAGCGATCCGATGCTGCCAGATGTCCCGAGGCGCCCCCAGCCGAGGCCGACCGTTGCCTTTACCGTGCCGGGCAGCGACAGGGGCCGCTGGAACGTCTTGGTTGCGGCGACGAATTCGCCTGCGTTGATGCCTGTGCCGGCGAAGTCCTGCAGGCCTACGGTGATCGACGGCCAGTAAAGCGACTCGCGCCGTACAAGAAAGCGGATGTCGAAGTTGCGGTCGCGGTAGTCGTCAAAGCCGTTGTCGTTCCAGTCCTGGATGCTGACATAACGGAAGCTGGCAGCGATGCGCGGCGTGAACTGATAGCTGAGCGAGGTCCGGGTGATCCCGCCAAAGCTCGAAATGGTCATGGCGCCTTGCCCGTCGGGCATTGCTTCGCCGGTGGGCATGTCCATGACGCCCGGCAGGCCGTAGAACCCCAGCGACGGTTGCGGTGGTGGCGACAGGTTGAGGTTGGTGCCTTCTTGCGCCGGAACCTGCGCAAAGGCAGCTGTTGCCAGCAGTATCGACGCGAATGAAATGCCGCAAATGCGCGAAATATGCACGGTGGCCTGCCCCTTGTCCCGCGCCCTGTGCCGGGCCCCTGCACCTTAGACCATGCGCCCGGGGCCGCAATCAACTCAGCGGCAGGGCCTTAGGGCTTATTCAGACACGGTGCGCGGCTTTATGGTCACGCATCGGGCAGATGATGAATGCTTCAGGACCGCGGGGTCAGGGCTGGTGTGCCATCCTTGCCAGCGGCGCGGCGGTATCCTTCGACGTAGCGGGAAGCAACCTCGCGCGCGGCGTCCTCATCCCCGGTGGCAAGGGCTGTGCGGAGGGAGCGCAGCGCCGCAGCGATCTCGAATTCGGACAATGGTGACCGATCGGTGCTGAAGATCTTGCGGTGGGTCGTGCCTATCAGGTTGCCCGACAGCGTCAGCTCTTCGGTCATCTTTTCGCCCGGACGCAGTCCCGTATACTGGATTTCGATGTCGCCGTCGGGATTCTTGGCGTCCCGTACGGTATAGCCCGCGCTTTCGATCACCTGACGGGCGAGCTGGTCGATATGAACGGGTTTGCCCATGTCGAGTACGAAGACTTCGCCGCCCCGCGCCATCGCACCGGCGCGCAGCACAAGGTTGACCGCCTCTTGCACGGTCATGAAATAGCGCGACACATCCGGGTGGGTGACGGTGATCGGACCGCCGCGCTGCAGCTGTTCCTGAAACAGCGGTACAACAGAGCCCGAAGAGCCCAGCACATTGCCAAAGCGCACCATCGCAAAAATCGGCCACGCGTCGGGCGGTACCCGGCTGGCCATGTCACCAACGACCAGTTCGGCCAGACGCTTGGACGCGCCCATGACGTTTGTTGGTCGCACAGCCTTGTCCGAGGAGACGAGGATAAATCGCTCGCACCCCGCACTGGCCGCTTCCTGCGCCAACGTGTGCGTCCCAAGCACGTTGTTGGCCATGCCGGTCAGCGGGTTCTTTTCGACCAGCGGCACGTGTTTGTAGGCGGCGGCGTGCAGGACCACCTCGATCTTGTGCGCGTCGAGCACTTTGCGCACTTGCCGCGCATCCGTGACGGAACCCAGCACCGGCACCAGCTCGATTTTGCTCCCGGTATCGGCGGCCAGTTGCTCCATTTCCTGTTCGACTTTGTAGAGCGCAAGTTCGCTCAACTCGAAGAGCACCAGTTTGGCCGCGCCCATCTCGAGGATCTGACGGCACAGCTCCGCGCCGATTGAACCTCCCGCGCCAGAGATCAGCACCGACTTGCCACGATAGCTTTCGATGCCCTCGCGATCTTCGTTCTTAATCTCGTCTCGGTTCAAAAAGCGGGTTGCTTCAACTGGCGTAAGCTTGTCGACAAGTGCCTCTTCCCCGATCAACTGAGCAAAAGAGGGCAGCGCCTGCACCTCAAGCCCCATCTTTTGCAGGCGGCGCGCCAATTGTTGTTGCTTGGGGAGCGTCAGCGATGGCAGGGCCAGTAGAACGCGATCGATATTTTTTTCCGCAGCGATTTCAGCCAGCCGTACTGGCGAATAGACCGGCAGGCGTGACACGACCAGTCCATGAAGCGCCTTGTTGTCGTCGACGAAGGCTACCGGGTCGATCTGGGTGTGTCCACGAAGGGCCGACACCAGCTGAGTGCCGGTTGTGCCAGCGCCGTAGATCAAAACGCGACACCGATCCCCGCCACTGCGATAGATCGCCAGAACCACCTGCAGCATGACCGCGCGGCTGATGACCGAAAACACGAAAAAGGACGTGCCAAAAACGATATGCGTGCCGAACCCAATCGGAATGCGCATGGCCGTTGCCAGCAGGAATGAGGAAATTACGAGCGCGGCAGAGTATGCCGCGGTCAGCCCAACAGAGGACGATTCATAGTCGTTCAGCTGTGACGTCGAGATGCCGAGGCCAACCGAAAGCGCGGCCGCGACTCCCAAAAGCATCGGAAGCGCAGGCAGGTAAGCCAGCATCATTTCCCATGCGCCGACAGACATTTGCAGATTGAAGGCGAACAAAAGCGCCAGCGGGATCAGCAAAGAATCTATCGCGATGAACACGTTACGCTTCTGTGAGCGTGAAAGGCGTTTGACAAAATTCAGCACGTGTCGGCCCCCTCGGGCAAAGATGCCAGTACCCGGATACTCATTATTAGCCGATTCCCCCAAGGAACATAATGCTGCGTATGCAAAGTAATATTATCGTCAAAAGATCAGAGATTTGTAAACTAAAGTGTTTAAAAAATAGGCGGTCCGTATGACACCACTATGCGGTCGCAGCGATTCGCGCCAGATTCAACTCTGATCTGTGCTGGACTGAGCGGACCGCCGCCGAAACAGGTTCCCGATGGTCTGGAATACGAGGTCAAAGTCGTAGCAGGTGCTTTGGTTGCGCTGGTAGATCAGGTCCAGCCGCGCCTTTCGAGGCACGCAAATCCGGCAATAGACATCGTCGGTTTCCTGTGGCGTCGAACATCGGGCCAGCAGACGGTCTTCGTGCTTGTGAAAGCGAATGGTGGCGAGCCCGGTGACGCCGGGGCGCGATTTCAGCACCTCGCCGTAAACGTTCGGAAAGCGTTCGACATATTCACGCAACGGCGGGCGCGGACCGACAAAGCTCAGATCACCCTTCAGGATGTTCCAAAGCTGCGGAAACTCATCGAGCCTCTTGGACCGTAGGCGGGCGCCGACTGGCGTGATGCGCGCTTCTTTGTCGCCGCCGGACACGCCACTGTCCTTGTCCACCACAGTCATGGTGCGGAATTTCCACAGGCCAAAGCTTTGCGTCGGGGTTTTCATCCGCTCGGCTACGTAAAACAGAGGCCGGCCCTGTTTGCGCCAGATCCAGATGATCAGAAACAGGATGACCGGGCCGAGTATCACAACCAGCAGACTGGCAAAGAACAAATCGAAAATGCGTTTGCGCCAGGTCACGTGCCGTCCTTCCACGCGCGCCAGTCGGCCACGATGGCTGCTGCGCCCATGTCTTCTGCGCCAAATGGGGCGCAGCTGGCAAGGCGCGTCGTGTCGAGTTCGACGTTCCAGATGACGCCGGGCGCTGGCGTGCGACGGGTCCATGGCAAACCGGCATGGTCCAGAAGTGTACCCATGCCAACCGCGCCAGGTACCGCCATGTTCAGGACCGCTGGCAAGTCGCGTTGCGTTGCCAGATGCCGAAGGGTGCGCGCAAACCCGTTCGGACCGATATAGCTGCGCCGCGGGGTGCCGTGATCCGGATCATGATCGAGAGCCATGTCCACCTGCCAATTTCCAAGGATCGCGTCAGCCCCGGCTACATTGCCGATGCGCAGGGCGCAGGATGGGTGGGTGTGCGCCGCGGCCATGGCTTCCATTTCCAGCTTGGTGCGGCCGTAGTCCGAGACAGGCGCGGCGACCTCTTCGGTCAGGGGGCCGTCTGCTCGCCCGTACACGGCAGCGGTCGACGCAAGAAACACGCGCCCGGCGTCTGCCGCTGCCGCGGCATCGAGGGCCAGCCGAGCAAGCGTGACATTTTCGCCAAAGGCAGCGCCCGGGCCGGGCACAGCGCCCCACAGGCAGATGACGGCCGGCGCGTTCCGCAAAAGAGCGACAAGAGACGCTTTATCAAAGGGTTGCACAGTCTCGCACCCACGCATGTCGCGCCGCGCCTGCCACGTCGCGCCATTTTGTCCCCAGCACACACGCAGTATTCCGCCAAGCCGCCCTGTTGCGCCCAGCACAACGGGCTTGATTATCTTGGGTTTGCTGGGGCAAATCGTTGACGACATGAGGTCTAGGCGTATCCTGCGCCGCAATAAAACACCACGGGGCGCGGGATGCTGTACCCAGCGCACCCGTGGGATGCTACAAAAAAGAGGACAGAGCGATCATGATGACACGGCTATTGGCCATTGCCGCAAGCCTCGCTGTTCTCTCTGGGTGCGCAGATAACCTGCCACGCGGCGCGCCTGTGGATCGTGAAATCCTGAAGGAAGCCAATGCGCCGGACGCCGATTTCGCCATCTACCCCGTGACACGCGCCTTTTTGCCATCGGTGGCAAAATGGCCGCGCAACAACGAACGGCACCTTGGCTGGATCGGGCATAGCCACGGGCCGAACGCACAGGTGATCGCGCCTGGCGACAATCTCGACATTCGCATTTGGGACTCAGGCGAAACGTCGCTCTTTACTGGCCCCGGACAGCCCGCGACGGACCTGAACGGTGTGCGCGTTACCTCGAACGGGTCCGTTTTTATTCCCTATGTGGGCAAAGTGAATGTCGCCGGCCGCACGCCAGACAGCGCACGGGTTGCGATCCAGAACAGTCTTGAAGACGTGGTTCCGTCGGCACAGGTACAGGTGCGCATGTCCGAAGGGCGGCTCAATTCGGTCGATCTGGTGGGCGGTGTGCGCGCGCCTGGTGCCTTCCCGATGCCGAACCGGAACTATTCGGTGCTGAGCCTGATCGCGGCGGGCGGCGGTGTGGATACGTCAATCGCCAACCCTCAGATTCGCCTCGTCCGAGGACACAGCATCTACGGCACCTCTGTTGACCGCCTGTACGAGAACCCGCGGCTCGATACGCGGCTGCGCGGTGGCGACAAGGTGATCATCGAGGCGGACGAGCGGTACTTCCTGTCGCTGGGTGCTGCGGGCCGCGAGGCGCTGCATCCCTTCACCAAGGACAAGATCACCGCGATTGATGCGATGGCAATCATCGGCGGTGTGAACGATGCGCGGGGCGATCCGCAAGGTATCCTGATCCTGCGCGACTACCCGTCCAGCGCGGTAGCGCCCGGCGTGCGCGGCCCGCGTCAGCAGCGCGTCGTGTTCACGCTGGACCTGACCAATTCGGATGGGCTGTTCTCCGCCGGAAAGTTTGAGATCCAGTCGAAAGACGTCGTTCTGGTCACCGAAAGCCCGGTGTCCAACACGCGTACCGTGCTGGGCCTGATCGGGTCTGCCTTTGGCGTTGCCAACACGTTCAGTAACTGATCAGGGGATCGGCAGCGCCTTTTTCGGGCCGACAAGCGCATTGATTTGGCGGATATGCTCCGGCAGGCACACTGTGTGGAAGTCATAGGTTTTCACGACGTGCTCCCGCGCCGCAGGGCCGATATGGGCGTAATCCTTCGGGTTCGCGCACACGTCGACCACCTGCGCCGCCAGCGCCGCTGGGTCAAAAAAGTCGACCAATAGGCCTGTTTCCCCATGGGTGATTGCCTCGCGCACCGGGGCGACATCGCTGGCGACGATCGTGGCCTGCATCGCCATGGATTCCAGCAGTGACCATGACAGCACGAACGGCATCGTCAGGTAGATGTGGCAGCGGCTGATCTGCACGATCTGCTGGTAGGCATCGAACGGCACCTGCCCCAGAAAATGCACCCTGTCCCAATCGACGCGGTCGCCGACTTCGGCCTC
>JBCBCP010000003.1:0-141278 GCA_038530575.1 Pseudomonadota bacterium | reverse complement strand
CCGGCTGCGCCGGACGTGCCTTGCCACCGCCCCAAAAAGTCGGGGCTTTTTGGGGGTAACTGCGCCTTAATGCTCCACGGAGTGGCCGCACATCCAGCTGCGCCGGACTTGCCTTGCCACCGCCCCAAAAAGTCGGGGCTTTTTGGGGTAACTGCGCCTTAATGCTCCACGGAGTGGCCGCACATCCGGCTGCGCCGGACGTGCCTTGCCACCGCCCCAAAAAGTCGGGGCTTTTTGGGGCTAGAAAAAGCTTTGCGCGTTCAGCCCGAAGGTGACCGCTCCGATCGGCGCACCCGTCTCTGGGTCCGTCAGCGTCATCGACACCTGGCCCTGATAGGTTTGCGTGCTTTCGTCAAACTCGACATCAGAGACGTGAACTGCCCCTGCGCCAACCGGGAACGTCTGCTGGAACTTGGCCTCGTCGCCCTGCCAGTAATCAGAGGTCACACCACTGGACGCCACGTTCAGTCCACGCGCGTCCATCACGAAGACCTCAGTGATCACACCGCCCGAGGCCGCGACCCCTGCTGACAAAAGCGCAGAGGCATCATTGCCCAGCACGCTATCGATCAGCGCGGATCCGTCCGTGCCGACCTCTGCACGCCATGTCGAGTCGAGCGCATCGATCCGGTCCTGGTCATAGCCCGCCGTGGCCGCATTTTGGGCACGGATCGCGGCGACCAGCGTGTCGCTGATCAGCCAATCGGCGCTTTGCGCTGCGGCATAATCAGACATCGCGGCACCTGGATCAGCAAGGGCCGCCCCGGCACCAAGGGCTGTCGCAAGAATAAGAGAGGGGAAGAGTTTAGACATCGCAGCACGCTCCGTTCGCTGGAAAACATGGCCGATGTGTCGCCCAAAGACGTAAATTTCCGGTTTAGCCCGGCGCGCTGCCTTCCATGGCCGCTTTGAGCGCGGGCAAAAACCGCTGCTCATAGTCCGATCCGATCAGCGGTCCGGCAAACCGGAAGAGCACGGTGCCGTCACCATCCAAAATGAACGTCTCTGGTGGGGCCGTCACGCCCCAGTCAATCGCCGTGCGCCCCTGCGGGTCGAACGGCACGGCAAAGAACGGATTGTCGGCGTCCTGCAGGTATGTGGTGGCCGTCCCGGTCTGATCCTTGAAGTTTACGCCCACAATGCCGAGCCCATCCGCCTGCATCTGCAAAAGCGTGGGATGTTCGGCGCGGCAGGGCGGACACCACGAGGCCCAGAAATTCACCAATGTAACCTCGCCGCGTGCAAGATCATTGGTCTTCAGCGCTGCATAGCCCGGCAGGGCATTTTCCGTCACCGGCGGCGCAGGCTGCCCCACCAGCGTCGAGGGCAGATCGTCATCGCCGGTGAACATTCCAACTGCGGCCATTGCCACAAAACCCGCAAAGATCAGTGGTGGAGCCAACATGAGCGCTTTAGACATCGCGGTCCTCCTCCGCGCGGCGCATCTCAGCGCGCACGCGCCGCCCTTCGATCAGCGAGGCGGCCACAATCACAACCAGAACGGCGATGCTGGCTGCGTAGGACCACAGGACCGGCTGCGCATATTTCCCAAGATCCGGCATCATGCGAGCGCACTCCGCGCCCGCAGCGCACGCGCGCGGCGGCGGCGAATTTCCGTGCCGGTGCGGTAAAGCACGAGCGCAAGGAACAGCAGGACAAACCCGGCAATGCACACCAAGAGCGGAATGTAGAAAACATCGGCCACGTTCTCTTCCTTGTCGAGGCTCAGCGACGCGCCCTGATGCAGCCCCTGATTCCAGAACAGCACCGCATAGCGCGACAGAACGGCAAAGACCGAGCCCACGATGCACAGCACCGAAGTCAGATCGGCGGCGGTGTCCGGGTCCTCAATCGCGGCCCACAGCGCGATATATCCGAGATAAAACAGAAACAGGATGAGGAAGGAGGTCAGCCGCGGATCCCAGACCCACCATGTGCCCCACATCGGCTGGCCCCACAGCGCGCCTGTTACCAGCGCAATCAGGGTCATGGCCACACCTACAGGCGCCGCAGCCTTGGCGGCAAGAGCACTCACGTGGTGTCGCCGGACCAACCAGATCAGCGAGGCAACCAGCATCATGAACCATGCGTTGATCGCCATCAGCGCCGAGGGGACGTGCAAATAGATGATCTTGACCGTCGAGCCCTGCCGGAAATCGTCCGGGGTAAAGAAGAAGCCCCAAGCAAGGCCGATCCCGAGGCACGCGAGGCTCAAAACCCACAGCGCGGGCAGGATGCGTTCAGAGACCGCGAGGAACCTGACCGGATTGGCATATTCCCAAAGAGACGATGGCTTCGACATGGCTCGAACCTAAGCGCTGTGGCGCGGCGGCTCAAGCTACCTCAGCCCTGCGCGCAAGGCCGCGGCTGCGGCAAAGGGCATCAGTGCGCCGCAGCCTGCAGTGATCCCCGCAAGCATCATCAGAGGCGTTGTCGCGTCGAGACCCTCCGCCGCGCGCCGTGCGGCCTCAGCGCCAAAGATCAGGGTGGGCACGTAAAGCGGCAAAACCAGCAAGGACAGCAACAGACCACCACGCTTGACCCCCACGGTGATCGCCGCTCCAAACGCGCCGATCAGCGACAGCGCCGGCGTGCCCAGCAAAAGGCTGAGCACCAGCACCCCCGTCCCCTGCGCCGGCAGCTGCAACATCACGCCAAAAAGCGGCGCCGCGACCACCAGAGGAAGACCTGTTGTCAGCCAATGGGCCAAAGCCTTCACACCCATCGCAGCCTCCAGCGGCAGGGGCGCGGTGGCCAAAAGGTCAAGCGTTCCGTCTTCCCAATCGAGCGCAAGCAGCCGGTCGAGAGACAACAGGCAGGCCAGCAAGGCCCCCAGCCACAAAACCCCGGCGGCGATCCGTTCCAGCAACGCAGCGGCCGGCCCCACCGAAAACGGCACAAGCACAACAACGATCAAGAAAAACGCAAGGCTCAGGCCAAAGCCCCCACCGGCCCGAAAGGCCAGCTGCAGATCGCGCAGCAGAAGCGCCCTCACAGGAAGGCCGCGTCGCTGCCGCGCAGCGTCCCCCCCGGCTTTGGCGCAAAGGGCGCGACGTCCAGAACGCGCCCCTCTGGCAAGCCAAGGTCGATATGCGTCGCGATCAGCGCACTGCCGCCCGCGTCCAGATGCGCCCGCACAGCACTTGCAAACATCTCCACCGCCGACACGTCGAGCGACACCGTTGGCTCATCAAGGACCCACACGGGCCGCCCCGTCACCAAAAGCCGCGCCAGCCCCAATCGCCGCTTTTGGCCCGCCGACAGGTCCCCTGCCCGCCGCCCCATGAGCGATTCAAGCGAAAAAGCCGCCATCGCGGCGCGCGTTCCGCCTGCACCAAAAACACGTGCCCAGAACGCGAGATTTTCTGCAACGGTTAAGCCGAACTTGATCCCATCGGCATGGCCCGCATAAGCAACGCGGTCCTCCACGCCATCAATGCGTCCGTCCAGTGGCGGCTGCAGCCCCGCAATGGTGCGCAGAAGCGTTGTTTTGCCTGACCCGTTTGGCCCCCGCAAAATGATGGCCTGGCCCGGGCTCAGCGAAAACCCAACCCCCTCCAGAACGCAGCGCCCGCCGCGATAGACCGCCAGATCAGAGACTTCGAGTTCCATATCCCAGCCGTAACCCAAGGGCCCCAAAGGCAAAAGCCCCTTCTTTTGGCCGCACAGATCCTGGGGAGTTTGAGGGGTGAAACCCCTCATCAGCAAAATGGAATCGCACCCGCCGCAGGCGGCCCTCGGGATCAGCCCTCGACCGGCAGAAGCGCCAGCGCCACGCGCCGTCCTTCGCTGACAAGAACGTTGTAGGTGCGCGCCGCCGCGGGAGAGGACATGACCTCCGCCCCGATGCCCGTCGCTTCAAGCTGGCTGCGCAAAGCTTCGGGCAGGTGCGCAATATCAGCGCCCATGCCAACAAACAGAACATCCACGTCCAGCGCCAAAAGTGCGCTTGCGTCGTCCAGTCCGCCCCATGCGGCAGTGCCCGCGGCAGAGGTCAGAACAGGCCCCTCCCACACCTTGCCGCCAATCCGAAAAAAACCCGGGCCGTATCCCTCGACGGGTTCGGCGTCGGTGATAGTGACTTCGTTCAGACGCATTGTGCTACTCCCAGATCGGCAGACCGCTCAGCATAGCTGCGATCACGATGATCAGGGCAACGGCGCGATACAACCGCTCCCGGCTGGGGTCGAACAGCGCCATTCCCATCGTTATGCCGGCCACATAGGGCACGCACAGGACAAGGCCAAGCGCGACACGATCTGCCGACAGCCCGCCAGTGGCCCAGATGTTACCGGCGAGCAAAACGTCGAGCGCTCCAAGAAAGAGCACCATGTTGGCACGCACCGCGGCCGCGTTCCGCGCGTTGGCCAGGTAGAAAAGGATTGCGATCGGCCCGGTCAGCGCCGTGAGTCCACCCACAAAGCCTGCGGCCCCGCCAACCCCGGCCAGCCCTGACAGGCCAAGCCGTCCGCGCCACTGCCAGCCCGACATCAGCGCCGCAACGGTCAGCGCGCCAACGATCGACACCGCCCAGCGGATCGCGGTCGCATCGATCTGCGCCAGCAGCCACAGTCCCAAAGGCACGCCAAGCGCGGCGGCCAGCGCGAGCACGCCAACCTCGGCGCGATCGGCAACCCGCCATGCGCCGGGAACCATGACGAAATTGGAGACAAGACCTGTGACGGTGATCATCACAAGGATATCGAGCGGGCCCAGAAAGATACCTGCGACTGGGACGACGATGAGCGCCGTTCCAAAGCCCGAAAAGCCGCGTACCACGCCTGCGATCAGATAGATCAAGGCAAGCCAGATCAGACCGGTTTGCGCGAGGGCGGCGGCAATCAGATCAGTCGCTGCCGCCACCACCACCGGAATCAACGCTGCTAAAGTCCCGGGATGCGGTGCCCGTGCTGCCAAATTGAGTGCCCGCATCGCCCTCGGGCTTTGACCAGTCCCGCTTGACGCCCAGCCAAAGCAGGATGGTCGAGGCCACGAAGACCGACGAATATGTACCGACAATCACACCCCAGATCATCGCGAAGACAAAGCCGCGAATGACGTCACCGCCAAGGATGTAGAGTGAGATCAGCGCGAGCAACGTTGTCACGGAGGTCATGACCGTCCGGCTTAGGGTCTCGTTGATCGAGATATTCAGCACCTCGTTCAGCGGGCGCTTCTTGTACTTGCGCAAGTTCTCCCGAACACGGTCAAACACAACCACCGTGTCGTTCAGCGAGTAGCCAACGATGGTCAGCAGCGCCGCGATGATGGCAAGGTCAAACCTGATCTGAAGTTCGGAAAAGATGCCGATGGTCAGCACAACGTCATGCACCAGCGCAGCCACCGCGCCCAGCGCGAATTGCCATTCAAAGCGCAACCAGATGTAGACAAGCACCGCGGCGATGGCGAGCACCACGGCGATGGCCGCGGTCTGGATCAACTCGCCCGAGACCTTCGGGCCGACAGATTCCACCGCGGTAAACTTGATGTCAGGCACCGAAGTCTGCAGCGCCTCCTGAACGGCACGGATTGTCTCGGGCGTCACCGCCTCGTCCCCGTCCTGCGCCTGAATACGGATCATCGCGACGTTCTGGTCGGGGCCGAAGGTCGGGTCGAACACCTCGGTGATCGAAATATCACCAAGGGCCAGCGGCGTGAGCGCGTCGCGGTATTGCGCGATGTCGACAGGCTGTGCGCTTTCCGTCCGCACGGTGGTGCCGCCGCGGAAGTCGATGCCAAAGTTCAGGCCCTGGATCAGAAAGCTGACCGCCGCGATCACAATGAGCAAAGCGGAGATGCCGAGCCACAGCTTCCAGCGGCTGAAAAAGTCGATCGAGGTGCTTTGAGGAACAAGTTTTAACCGCATTGGTCAGACCTCTATCGTCTTGGGCCGCCGCCGCTCGAACCACATCACGACCAGAAGACGCGTGACGAAGATCGCGGTGAAGACCGAAGTCAGAATGCCAAGGCCCAGCGTAATCGCAAAGCCGCGCACGGGGCCCGAGCCCATGGCAAAGAGGATGACGGCGGTGATGAAGGTGGTGATGTTGGCATCAAGGATGGCCGAGAGGGCCTTTTCATAGCCCAGCTCGATCGCGCGGGCGGGGCCCTTGGCGGTTTTCAGCTCTTCGCGGATGCGCTCGAAGATCAGCACGTTGGCGTCCACCGCCATGCCGACCGTCAGCACGATCCCCGCGATGCCTGGCAGGGTCAGCGTGGCGCCAATCATCGACAAAAGGCCGAAGATCAGCGCGATATTGATGATGAGCGCCACGTTGGCAAAGAGGCCAAAGAGGCCATAGCTCAGGCCCATGAAGACCAGTACGGCGGCAAAGGCCACCATGGTCGCGATGCGGCCAGCGTCGATGCTGTCCTGGCCCAGTTCGGGCCCGATTGTGCGTTCTTCGAGAAACGTGAGTTCCGCAGGAAGTGCGCCCGCCCGCAAAAGCACGGCAAGGCGCGTCGATTCTTCGACCGTGAAGCGCCCGGTGATGATGCCGGAGCCGCCGGGGATGTGGCTTTGGATCGTCGGCGCGCTGACCACTTCGCTATCCAGCACGATGGCAAAGGGAGAGCCCACATTTTCCGCCGTGTAGTCACCGAATTTCCGCGCCCCCGAGGTGTTGAACCGGAAGTTGACCGCCGGATTTCCGTTCTGGTCAAAGGCGGGCTGCGCATCGACCAGTTCCTCACCCGTCACAACCGGCGCCTCTTCAACAACGTAAAAGACCCCCGGTTCATCCAGCGAAGGCACGAGGTCATTTCCTATGCCGGGCGTGGTGTTGGCGTCCGTGGTGCGCGTCACAACCGGATGGAAGGTCAGTTGCGCCGTCGTGCCGATGATTTCTTTCAGCTCCGCAGCCGACCCGATGCCTGGCACCTGGATCAGGATGCGATCCTCGCCCTGACGCTGGATCGTTGGCTCGCGGGTGCCGACCTCGTCGATGCGGCGGCGCACGATCTCAAGGCTCTGCTGCATCGTGCGTTCGTTGGTGGCCAGCTGTTCGGCCTCGGACAGGGTGACAATGAAAATGTCGCCTTCGGCCCGAACCTCGATGTCATTGGCCCCTGCCCCGGTCAGTGTCTGGATCGGACGGGCCAGCGCGCGCACCGCCTCAAGAACCTGCGGCATAGCTTCGGCGTTCTGGATCCGGGCCCGGATCTCACCCGGAGGCATGTCAGGCACACGCCGCAGCGGTGTGATCTCCCGCACTGCGTTGCGCACCTCAGGCCAGAAGGCGATCATGCGCGCCTCATAGACGTCCTCAAGCTGCACTTCGGCCAGCAGATGCGCCCCGCCGCGCAGGTCGAGGCCAAGGTTTACAAGGCCCGACGGCATCCACTCGGGCCACTGGGCCAGTGCCGTCTGCGCCTCCGGCGTGTCCAGCCCCGCCTCAATCGCGGCCGCGGCATCGTTGTGCTGTTCGACGCGCGTGTAAAACCCGTTGGGCAGCGCGAGGATCAACCCTGCCGCCACCACCGTCCAGATCAGCAGCCGCCGAAAGAGGGGGATCTGCAGCATTACTTCGCGGGCTCAGTCTTGGAGCGCACGGCGGCGATGGTGCTCTGCACGACGCGGACCTTCACGCCATCGGCGACCTCCACGTCCAGCTCGCCCTTGTCCTCATAGACCTTCACGACCTTCCCGATCAGCCCACCTTGGGTGACCACCACGTCATTGCGGCGCAGCGCCTCGACCATGGCCTGATGCTCTTTGACCTTTTTCTGCTGCGGACGGATCAGCAGGAAATACATGATCAGGAAGATCAGGATCAGCGGAACAAATTGGGCGAGCGCTTCCATGTAGAGGTCCTTTGATAGGTTTGCGCCTAGGTAAGCGGGCAGCGGTGGAGGCGCAAGGCGGAATGGGCAGGTTTCATGCCCGATCGCTAGGCCGCTTGCGGAGTCCTTTTGCTGGCGCTGCGCCGCGTTCGCGGTAGGATAGTGGCATGGCATGGTACGAAACCACTCTTGTTTTCCTGGGGGTTACGGCAGGCATCCCCCTGCTGGGCTATCTAATCGCGGCCGGCGCCGAAGCCCTGCGCAGCGAAGACGCACGGCGCCGCTTTGGTGTGCTTGGCCTGCACCCGGCGCTGGTCTTCTTTCTTGGTTTGATCCTTGTACTGGTTGCCCTGATCCTTCTGTGCGGTCTGACCGTTCTGATCCTCCTGGTTATGGGCCTGCGCCTGATGAGGAAGCAGACGGACACCGCGACCGAAGCGCTGTTGAACGAGAAGATCAACGCGGCAATGCAGGGGCCATCTGGAAGTTAACCAGGAAAAGCCCCGAACATCTCACCCGCGCAACGGGGACCGTTGCGCCGCGCCGGTCCGCCCCCACGGGGCGGCGCGATTGCGCCTTCCCTCGGACCGGCGCTATTCGAAATTCGGTTTGGCTAGACCGCCCTCACCCTCCGCGCTATAGCCCCGCCAGCAAACGGAGGCTCCCATGCACGACATACGCGCGATCCGCGAGAACCCTGAGGCCTTTGACGCTGCCCTTGCGCGGCGAGGGGATGCGGCGGTGTCGTCCGATCTGCTCGCGCTGGATGAGGCGCGGCGGGGGAAGATCCTCGCGGCTGAGACAGCGCAGGCGGAGCAGAACAAGGCCTCCAAGGCTGTGGGCGCGGCCAAGGCGTCGGGCGATGAGGCCGAGTTCGAACGGCTTCGCGCGCTCGTAGGTGAGAAGAAGGCCGAAATCGCCGCGATGCAGGAGGAGGCCAAGGCGCTCGATGCGCAGCTAACGGACGCGCTGGCCCGCATTGCCAACCTGCCCGCGGACGACGTGCCGGATGGGGCGGATGAGGACGATAATGTCGAGGTGAAGCGGTGGGGCGATGTGCCCGCTTTTGACTTCACCCCCAAGGAGCATTTCGAGATTGGCGGCGTGGCCGCAGCGATGGATTTCGAGACGGCGGGCAAGATCTCGGGCAGCCGCTTTGTCATGCTCACAGGCGCCGTAGCCCGCATCCACAGGGCGCTCGCGCAGTTCATGATCGACACCCATGTCGACCAGAACGGCCTGACAGAGGTGAACCCGCCCGTGCTGGTCCGGGACGAGGCGATGTACGGCACCGACAAGCTGCCCAAATTCGGCGGCGACAGCTACCGCACCGAAGAGGGCATGTGGCTGGTGCCAACCTCCGAAGTGCCGCTGACCTATATTCCCGCAGGCGAGATCCTGGACGAAGCGGCCCTGCCGATGCGGTTCACGGCGCACACGCTCTGCTTCCGGTCGGAAGCTGGCAGCGCGGGGCGGGATACCACGGGCATGCTGCGCCAGCACCAGTTCGAGAAGGTGGAGATGGTGTCGATCGTGCACCCCGACCATTCGGACGACGAACAAAAGCGGATGCTGGGCTGCGCGGAAGGGATCCTCGAGGCGCTGGGCATCCCTTACCGCACGGTGATCCTGTGCACCGGGGACATGGGCTTTGGCGCGCGGCGCACCTTTGACATCGAGGCGTGGCTGCCGGGGCAGGATGCGTACCGCGAGATCAGCTCGGTCTCCACCACCGGGGATTTCCAGGCCCGCAGGATGAACGCGCGGTTCCGCCCAGATGGCGGCAAACCCGAATTCGTGCACACGCTGAACGGCTCCGGCCTCGCGGTCGGGCGTTGCTTGATCGCTGTTCTGGAGAATGGCCAGCGCGCGGACGGGTCGGTCGATCTGCCAGCGGCTCTGGCACCTTACCTGGGCGGCAAGCAGACGCTGAGCGCAGAGGGCGTGCTGAGCTAGATCACAACCAGCTCTAGCCGCGGAACAGGCGCCAAAGGCTCTTTGGCCGGTAGTCAGGCCGTTCGGACACGCGTGTCCGCACCGACGGGTGCATGTCCTCTTCGCGATGCGGGCCATCGCGCCAACGGTTGAGCGGGCTCGTCTTTACGGTCAGATCACTGGACTGGGCCAGCGGGTCGGCTTTGACCAGCGGGATTTCTTTGTCCTGCTGCAAGGTCAGCCGCCCTGCCCCGCGAAACACCCAATCCAACGCAATTGCCGCCAGCGGCTGCGCTTTGGCCGAGCCGCCCACCACGCCATGGTTCCCGATGAACCAGACCTGTTGATAGGGTCTGAACGGCCCGTCCTTGTCCCCATTCAGGCGGTCCATATTGTCCCATTTGGCGGGAACATAGAACAAGCGCCGCTCATCAACCGCCAGCGCATGGCGCGCGCTTTGCACAAGGCTCGACAATTCCATGTCGTGGAACTTGTACTGCCGGTTCCAGAACACGGCCGCCGGGCCCAGAAGCGCGACGGGCACGCCGCGCGCCCCCACCGTGTCCCAGACGCCGATATAGGCGATGTTCACAAGGTGACTGCCCGCGCCGCGCCACTCCAGATCGGTCGCCGAGGTCGCAAATTTCGGTGACATCTTGCGGCGGGCTTCACGGATGGCAGGTTGGTCCGGCGCGTTGCTTGCGCCCGTCTTGCGGTAAAGCTCAAAGGCGCGGTCGAGGCCTGCCTCGGACGTGTCCTCAATGATCCCGCATTTGCGGATCATGCCGGCAACAGATCGCGCGGTATATGCGCCCCGCGAAAAGCCGAAGAGGTAGATTTCGATCTTCTCCGGCTCGGGCACCACCTTGTAGGCGTCGGCGATGAACTTGTAGGCTTGCTTGACCTTCTCGTTCAGCCCCCAGCCAAAGGCGCCGCCACCATATTTGTCGATCTTCTTGCTGAACCAGCCGCCGGGTTTGTCGACAACGCCGATCCCTTCGAAATAGGCCGCAATCTGGCCGCGCGCCGGGTCCGACACCAGAGCGTCATAGAGTTTGCGGACATTGGTAACCTCCTTAAGCTGTGGAGAATTCCAAGTTCCGTCACAGAAGATTGCGATCCGTGTCATCGGCCCTACCTTGCGGTTATCCTTAAACCAATGCGGGCCACGTTACCCGCCTGACGTGAATTGTAAACGCTCTATGCCCCTCGCTGTTCTGGTCTTTCTTGCTGCGCTCCTGTTTGCAGCCTCGCCCTTCTTTGTGCCTGACTTCGGTGGGTTTGACCCCGACCAATTTCCTGTTCGGCAAGTCGATCCCCCTGTGCAGCCCGCTGGCTATGCCTTTGCGATCTGGGGCGTGATCTACCTTTGGCTTCTCGCCTCGGCGGCGTTCGGGATCTGGCGGCGGGCCGGGAACGCGAACTGGGCGGCCATGCGGCCGGCGCTGATCGCCTCGCTTGCCGTGGGGGCGATATGGTTGGCGGTCGCGGTGCAAAGCCCGGTCTACGCCAGCGTGTTGATTTGGGTGATGCTGGCGACTGCGCTTGCCGCGCTCTACCGAGCGCCTTTGCAAGATGTCTGGTTGGCGGCGGGGCCGGTGGGCCTTTATGCGGGCTGGCTGAGCGCGGCCAGCGTCGTGTCGCTGGGCCTGCTGGCGGCGGGCTATGGCCTTATGAGCAGCGTCGCGGCCGGATGGGCGGGGATTATTGCCGCCAGCGGGCTGGGCTTTGCCGTTCAGTGGTCGCTTGGCCGCGCACCGACTTACGGGCTGGCGGTTATCTGGGCGTTGGTAGCGGTTGCCGTGCAAAACGCGGGCGAGACGGGCTTGATGCTCGCCGCGCTTCTGGGGGCCGGATTGGTGGCGGTGGCAACAGTGCGCGCGGCGCGGGCCTAGCGCCGCCCGTCTATGTGCTTGCGCAGCTTGGATGGCGCCGCCTTTTTGCGGTTCTTGTACGGGTTGTCCTGCCCCTGCCCGCGCATGGTTAGCCGGATCGGCGTGCCGGGCATGTCGAAATCCTCGCGCAATCCGTTGACCAGATAGCGACTGTAGGCAGTAGGCATCTTGTCGGGGTGGGAACACATCACCACAAAGCCCGGGGGACGGGTTTTCGCCTGGGTAATGTAGCGCAGCTTGATCCGTTTGCCCTGCGGTGCCGGGGGCGGGTGCGCCTGGACCATGCCATCGAGCCAGCGGTTCAGCGCGGCGGTTGGCACGCGGCGGTTCCAGACCTCATGAGCGCGCAGGATCGCAGCATGCAGGCGGTCGAGCCCCCGGCCAGTCCGGGCCGAGACCGTAATCAGCGGCGCCCCTTTGAGCTGGGGCAGAAGGCGGGCAAAGGCCTCCTTCAGCCCCGCCAGCTTGGCCTGCTTGTCGTCCTCGATATCCCACTTGTTCACCGCGACCACGACCGCCCGCCCCTCGCGCTCGGCAAGATCCGCGATGCGCAGATCCTGCTGCTCAAACGGGATCGCAGCATCCAGTAGGACCACGACAACCTCGGCAAACTTCACCGCGCGCAGACCGTCGGAAACGCTGAGCTTTTCCAGTTTTTCCTGCACCTTAGCCTTTTTGCGCATGCCTGCGGTGTCGAACAGGCGCATCGGCGTGCCGGACCATTCGACATTCAGCGAGATTGCATCGCGGGTGATCCCCGCCTCCGGCCCCGTGAGCAGCCGGTCCTCACCAAGGATCTGGTTGATCAGCGTGGATTTGCCCGCGTTTGGGCGGCCCACCACTGCCACTTGCAGCGGGCGCTGGGGCGTGATCTGGCGCACCTCGCCGTCGTCATCGTCGTCTACGTCGACATCGGTTTCTGGGTCGGTCTGGCGTTCGGCGAAGGCATCAGCCAGCGGCTGGAGCATTGCGTACAGGTCGGTCAGGCCCTCGCCATGCTCGGCGCTGAGCCGCACAGGCTCGCCGAGGCCAAGGCTATAGGCCTCGATCACGCCCGCATCGGCCTTGTTGCCCTCGGCCTTGTTCGCCGCAAGGATCACGTGATCGGCCCGCTTGCGCAGGATCTCGGCAAAGACCTCGTCCGTTGGCGTCACGCCCGTGCGCGCGTCGATCATGAAAAGGCAAATGTCGGCCATATCGACCGCACGTTCCGTAAGCCGGCGCATGCGGCCTTGAAGGCTTTCGTCGGTGGCTTCTTCGAGCCCTGCGGTGTCGACAACGGTAAAGCGCAGGTCGGCAAGCCGCGCGGCCCCCTCCCGCAAATCACGCGTCACACCCGGCTGGTCATCGACCAAAGCAAGCCGCTTGCCGACAAGACGATTGAAGAGGGTCGATTTGCCCACGTTGGGGCGGCCGATAATGGCGAGGGTGAAGGACATGCGAGGCGCCTGGATTGATCAAGGCTGCGCATCTAGCAGAGCGGCGCGGCGGGGGCCAGCCCCATACCACCCAAGTTTTTTTGGGAGCAAAGCCCGTTTCAGGCTCCTGCCCTGCGTTAGCGATACGCCAGAAGCTGACCGTTTCGGTTCACAACGTAAAGAGTGCGCCCCGCGATAACAGGCGCTGTTGTTGCACCGCCCCCCGGGATTTCGGTGATCGCGGCAAGTGAGCCGTCTTGCGGATTAACGCTCCGCAGTTGGGCATCGGAGGAAGCGACGCGGACAAGACCGCCCGCGACGACGGGCCCGTGGTGGGCGAAAACCTCTGCAATGCGGCGGGGGCGATCTTTGACAAAGTTGGGCAGGCGGATGCCCCATATACGGGTGCCGTCATCTGCGTCGAGGCGCACCAATTCGTTTGCGTCCGTCAGCGCAAAAACCGAGCCACCAATGGGGTACATCGTACCGATCGCGCCGTCATTGGCTGTCCAGATGCGTTTGCCCGACCCTGTATCGACAGCGATCATGCGGCCAGCCTGGTTGCCAGCGTAGACGCGGGTGCCGTCCACCACAGGGGCGCCGGTGACGTCGTCGATCTTGCTGAGAGCCCGGCCCGGACGCTCGCCCAGAACCGCTGCATTCCAGCGGCTCAGGCCGCCACGGCGGAACACCGCCTGCAACTCCCCGGAACCAAAGGCAAAGATCGCCAGATCATCTGTGAGCGCCGGCGCAGGCGCTCCGAGCACGTTGGTGATGTCGCCGCCTGTCCCGACCTGCCAGGCGATGCGGCCGCTGGACTTGTCGAGCGCCCAGCCCGCGTTGTCGCCCACCATGAGGTAAACGAGGTTCCCGAATACCGTCGGCCGGCCAGAGCCGGTGGCATCCAGTTGCTGGGTCCAGCGCACCGCGCCCGTTGCGACATCGAGTGCCGCCAATTCACCGTAGCCGAGCGAGACAAAAAGCGTCTCGCCATCCGTTGCCAGGCCGCCGCCTGTAGCATCGCCTTCCGCGTCGCGCGCCGGGCGCAGGGTCCGCTGCCAGGCGATGGCGCCCGAGGTGGAGACAGCCGTCACGAGACTGTCTGCGTCGAGCGTGAAAATCAGCCCACCAGTGACAACCGGATCCGCCGTGATACGCTGTTTGCGGCTGTCGCCTTTGCCGATATTGACCGACCATGCCAATTGCGGTGACGCCGAAAGCGCCGGATGTGCCGTGCGGTAGCTGGGCGAGCCGATCCCATGCGTCCAGTTCGAATTGGCGACCGGCGCGGGCAGCGAGATCGGTGCCGAGATGTTTTCCGCCTCGACCAGCGGCAAGGCCTCGGCTCCCTGCAAAACGGATCGGACGGGCTCTCGTTTGCCCGGTAGAATTGTGCTGCGCTCCTGACAAGCGGAGAGCACCATCGCGCCCGCGAGAAGAAAGGCTACCGGAGCGGCGGTTGGAAAGCGGCGGGTCGTCATGGCTCTGCTCTTGTCGTTGCCGTCAGGGCTAGTTTGCTGCTGGCAGGCCAAGGGCCTCCAGGTTTGGCTCTCCGCCCAAGGCGACAATCACCTGTAGGGCGCGCTGTTGCAAGTCCGGGGTGACCTCAGCGTCGATCAGCATCGCGTTGAGCCGCGTGATGGCTGCGTCAGTGTCGCCGGTTTCGGCTTCGATCAGGGCAAGCTGTTCTTCGGCCAGCAAGCGCAGCGGATTGCCCGGCACGGCCAACTCGGCAAAGCCCGCGCGACGGGCCTCCGCATCAAGCGTCGTGGATTGCACGGTCAGTGACTTGAACCGCGCAATCTGGCGGTAGATCAGCGGCAGATCGCCATTTCCGGCAATTGCGTCCAGCGCGGTCGCAGCTTCCGCCACCTCCCCGGCTTCTGCGAGCGCGGAGGCCCGCAAAAAGGACACGACAACTTCGGCTTGGCCTGCCTGATCAATCGCGGACAAGGCGGCGGCGCGATCAGCGCTTGCATCTTGGCTCAATGCAGCCAGCACCGCATCGCCAGTGTCTTGCGCGGCGCGCATTGCCTGCGCCGATCGCCACTCGCTGAAGGCCACGGCACCGATCAACGCCAGAACGACAAGGGCCGCAATCCAGCCGTAGCGGCGTGCTAGCGCCACTAGGCGATCGCGCCGCACCTCTTCGGTGACTTCTTCGATGAAACTGTCGCTTTGGCTCATGCGCCCTACCCTGACCGACTTTGCCCGCACCTCTTACCCCGGCCCGGGGGCCAAGCCAAGCGGACTTGTCGTGTGGTCAGATACTGACAGGAGTGCGGCGCGGCAGTGCAGAAAAATAACTGAACTGGGTAGTTCAAAGCGACGGAAAGTCTATATAACAGCGATAAGGTGTATCAGAGCCCGAACGGGCCGCAAAAAAGGACCCTGATATGAAGGTGTTTCCGGTTGTCTTGGCGCTGCTTTTCGGCGTGATTGTCTATTTCGCTGTTATTGACCGGCCCACCGCCATCGTCTTTCTGAAAGAGATTGGATTGGTTGCTGAAGAGCCCGCGGTGACCGAAGCTGCGCCGGAAGCGCCCGAAGTACCTGAAGCGCCCGCGACGTCCGGCGATGCGCCATTCAAGGTGGTCGCGATACGTTCGAGCGCCCAGCAGATTGACAGCGCAGTGATTTTACGCGGGCAAACCGAGGCGGTGCGCCAGGTAGAGGTCCGTGCGGAAACCACGGCACGCATTGTGTCAGAGCCGCTGCGCAAAGGCGCGTTTATCGAAGCCGGATCGCTCATGTGCGAGCTTGACCCCGGCACGCGCCCTGCGATGCTGGCGGAGGCACGGGCTCGTCTGACCGAAGCGCAAGCCCGCGTGGCCGAAGCGCGCGCCCGGGTGCCGGAAAGCGAGGCGCGGCTGGTCGAGGCCCGAGCACGGCTGGACGAGGCGTTGGTCAACCAGAACGCGGCACGGCGCCTGTCGGAAGACGGGTTTGCCTCTGAAACACGGGTCAAGAACGCCGACGCGGCCGTGGCTGCCGCCGAAGCCTCGGTCGAGGCTGCGCTGTCGGGCCTGTCTGCGGCGCGTTCAGGCATCCAATCAGCCGAGGCAGGGATCGAAACGGCAACCGCCAATATCGCCTCGGCGACGCGCGAAATCGAACGGCTGACAATCACCGCGCCGTTTGGCGGTGTGCTTGAGACGGACACCGCGGAGTTGGGCAGTTTGCTACAGGCGGGCGGCCTCTGCGGCACCGTGATCCAGCTTGATCCGATCAAACTGGTGGCCTTTGTGCCCGAAACGGAAGTGAACCGGGTCAAAACCGGCGCGCTGGCCGGTGCCCGGCTGGCAGCGGGTGGCGGGGAAGTCACCGGCCGGGTCACCTTCCTGAGCCGATCCGCTGACATGACGACCCGGACCTTCCGCGTCGAAATCGAAATTCCGAACAAAGACCTTGCGCTGCGCGACGGGCAAACCGCGGAAATCGCGATTCAGTCTGAAGGCGCAACCGCCCACCTCCTGCCGGCGTCGGCGTTGACACTCAACGCGGACGGTCGACTGGGTGTCAGAACCGTTGCGGAGGGTGATGTCGTCGCATTCATGCCGGTCCAGTTGGTCCGGGACACGGTGGACGGCGTCTGGCTTGCGGGCCTTCCGGACAGTGTGGCCGTCATCGTCGTAGGACAGGAATATGTGACCGAAGGCGTCCAGATCGAAGCCGTCTACCGAGGGGAGCAAATGCAATGACCGGTATCGTCGATTGGGCCGCGTCCCGGGCGCGGATGGTTCTGGCCTTCATCTTCCTGTCGATCACAGCTGGTATCCTAGCCTACACGGGGCTGCCAAAGGAGGGAGAGCCGGACATCGAGATTCCGGCGGTCTTTATCTCGGTGCCCTTCCCCGGGATTTCTGCCGCTGACGCCGAAACACTGCTGGTCAAACCGATGGAGACCGAGCTGGGCGAAATTGACGGGCTTGATACGATGACGGCAACGGCCGCAGAAGGCTACGTCAACATCGTGCTTGAGTTCGAGTTCGGCTGGAACAAGACGCAAGTTATGGCAGACGTGCGCGACGCGATGACCAAGGCCGAGGCGCAGTTTCCTGAAGGCTATGAGCAATACACGCTTGGCGAATTCAATTTCTCTGAATTTCCCATCGTGATCGTGTCGCTGTCGGGACCTGTGCCCGAACGCACCATGACCCGCGTTGCCAAGGACTTGCAGGACCAAATAGAGGGTCTTGAGCCGGTTCTGGACGCGGTAATCGCGGGCAGCCGGGACGAGATGCTGGAGGTCGTGATCGACCCCCTGCGCCTTGAGGCCTATAACGTGACGGCGGGCGAGCTGATCGGCGTTGTCCAGAACAACAACCAGCTGATCGCCGCGGGCGAGATCGACACCGAACAGGGCAGCTTTGCCGTCAAGATCCCGTCCAGCTTTAGCGATGCGCGCGACGTCTACAACTTGCCGGTGAAGACCAATGGCGACCGAGTCGTCACCTTGGGTGATCTGGCGCAGATCAACCTGACCTTTGAGGACCGTCTGAGCACCGCGCGCTTTAACGGCGAGGCAACGGTTGCGCTGCAAGTGTCCAAGCGCAAGGGGTTCAACCTGATCGACACCGCCACGCTGGTGCGCGAGACGGTCGCGGCGGCGCAGGCCGACTGGCCCGAGGGGCTGCAGGCGACGGTGGAGGTGCAGGCCTCCAACGATCAAAGCCGGCAGGTGTCCTCGATGGTGCAACAGCTTGAGGGATCGGTGCTGACAGCAATCATTCTGGTCATGCTCGTCAGCCTTGCCGCACTCGGCATCCGCGCGTCTCTGCTTGTGGGCTTTGCGATCCCGACGTCGTTCCTTTTGTGTTTTGTCCTTCTTGGCCTGATGGGCATTTCGGTGTCGAACATCGTGATGTTCGGGCTGATCCTTTCGGTGGGTATGCTGGTCGACGGGGCCATCGTGGTCACCGAATACGCGGACAAGCGCCAGAACGAGGGCGTCGGCCCGATGACGGCCTATGTCGAGGCGGCAAAGCGTATGTTCTGGCCCGTCGTGTCCTCCACCGCGACGACGCTCTGCGCCTTCATGCCAATGCTGTTCTGGCCGGGCGTTCCGGGCGAGTTCATGGGGATGCTGCCGGTCACTCTGATCTTCGTGCTATCGGCCTCATTGATCGTGGCGCTGGTCTATCTGCCGGTAATGGGCGGGATGATGGCGCGGTTCTTCAACTTGGTGGCCCGAACCTTGGTCGCCATCGCGCGCATGCCCCTGCTCGCGCATATCCTCCTGATCCCGGTGGCGGTCCTTCCGCTGGTGGCTACGGGTATGTTCCTGCCCAGCCTCCTGTCGGATGCGGGCGCGCAGTTTGCAACGCTCGACGGGCAGGACATCTGGGGATCGGTTGTTCCCACCTTCGCAACGGTGTTCCTGATGATACTGGGCGCGGTTATTCTTGCGGCCTTCGCCTTTGCCGGCGCGGTGTCGCTTGTTCTTGCGATTGTGGCCATCCTGCCCCGCATCGGCATCAACATAGGCGCCCTGTGGCAGCGCATCGTTGGTCGCCGCGAGCGCCGGGTGAAGACCGGCGCGCGCCGGACATTGTTTGGTCGGCTTATCGAAGGGATCGTCGCAAACCCGGTGATGCCGCTGGTCATGGTGGGCATCGTGTTTGTCTTTGTCGGCACCACGATGATCTTCTTCGTGAACAACAACCGCGGCGTCGAATTCTTTGTCGAAAGCGAGCCGGAACAGGCCATCGTCTATGTGATGGCACGGGGCAACCTCAGCCTTTCGGAAAAAGATGCGCTGCTTCGCGAGGCCGAAGACATCGTGCGCGCCCATCCCGGGGTCGACACGGTCTTTGCCTTTGCGGGCGACGGCGGGCTGAACGCCAACACCGGCGGGGCACAATCGCCCAAGGACACGATCGGACAGATGCAGATCGAGACGATCCCGTGGGAGGATCGGCCGAACACCACGGAAAAGTGGTTCAGCATCGGCAGCTTCGACGTGAACCGCGCGGTGAAGGACCCAGCCTTTGACGGTGACACGGTTCTGGCCGAAATCACGGCACAGCTGTCCGAGCTCCCCGGCGTCCGCACGGAGATCCTGAACCTTGCCCAGGGCCCCGCTTCGGCCAAGCCGGTGCATCTGCGCATCAAGGGCGACAATTTCAACGATCTGGTGGCCGCAACCGGGACCGCGCGCAGGGTGTTCGACACCACCCCCGGCCTGACCCTGATCGAAGACACCCGCCCCCTGCCCGGCATTGACTGGGAAATCACCGTCGACGTGGAAAAGGCGGGCCGCTTTGGCGCGGATGTGGCGACTGTTGGCGCGATGGTGCAGCTGGTGACCCGCGGTATTCTCCTTGATACTTACACACCGCAAGGCGGCGATGAGGAGATCGAGATTCGCGTGCGCCTTCCCCAAGAGTTCCGGGTGCTCAGCACGCTCGACACGCTGAAGGTGCGCACCTCCGATGGGCTGGTCCCGCTGGCAAACTTCATCACCCGCACGCCGGTGCCCAGCCTCGACACGATCAACCGCATCGGCCAGCAGCGCTATTTCGACGTGAAGGCGGATGTGTTGCCGGGCCTGCAGAAACTCGTGCGAACCGACGAGGTCGACGGGGCCGAGGTAGAGACCACGATCGCCACTCTGCGCCCCGACAGCGCAGGTCCTATCACGCTGGAAGACGGCACCACCTACCGCGTCCTCGACCGCGCCGAGGCAGGCGTTGACCTGCAAGCGGGGCTTGATGCCGGCGACCTGCGCGCCGTACCCGTGAATGCCAACGAGCGGATCGCCGAGATTACCAAGTGGCTTGAGACAGACCCGCTGCCGAACGGACTAAGCTGGGAATGGACGGGTGATCAGGAGGATCAGGCCGAAAGTCAGGCGTTCCTCACATCGGCTTTCGGGGCCGCCCTGGGTCTGATGTTCATCATCCTCTTGGCGCAGTTCAACTCGATCTACAACGCCGCGCTGGTGCTGCTGGCGGTGGTGCTGTCGACCACTGGTGTTCTGATCGGGATGGTCGTCATGGATCAGGCGTTCTCGATCATCATGACCGGGACAGGCATCGTCGCGCTTGCGGGGATTGTGGTGAACAACAACATCGTTCTGATTGACACTTACCAGGAATACGAACGCTACATGCCGAGGATCGAGGCGATCATTCGCACCGCGCAGGACCGCATCCGCCCCGTGCTGCTGACCACGATCACGACCATGGCGGGCCTTGCGCCGATGATGTTTGGCCTCAGCCTCGACTTCTTTGGCGGCGGTTATACCGTCGACAGCCCCACGGCGCTGTGGTGGAAGCAGTTGGCGACGGCGGTGGTCTTTGGCCTTGGCGTTGCGACCGTGCTGACGCTGATGGTGACCCCGTCGCTGCTGGCTGCACGGGTCTGGGCAGGCACCTATGCTAAGTGGATTGCGGCCCTGCTGGCCCGCATGTCGATGGGCCGCGCAAGCCGCGCCGCCCGCGACTGGGCGCTTGAGCGGGACACCGCCCGTCTTGGCGCGGGTGAGCTGATCTGGGATGAGGGCCCAGCGCCCGAGCCAACAAGCACCGGGCCCCATGCCACGGCAACCACCCTGCGCGCCGCCGAATAGCACGCGGGCGCGCAGGGCAGCGTTGCAAACCGGGCGCACGCGCGGGCAAAGTGGCGCCTGATCACAGCGGCAAGGTAGACGGCATGGTGTCAAAGCTGACGCAAAACCCGCACGCAAAAACCGGCGGGCGCGAGCGGGTGCTGGAGGTGGCCATCGGGCGTCAGGTCCGCGCCTTGCGCACATCGCAGGGCAAAACGGTTGCCGAGCTGTCGGCCTCCACCGGCCTGTCGGCGGGCATGCTCTCCAAGATCGAGAACGGCAATATCTCGGCGTCCTTGTCCACGTTGGAGGCGTTGGCGGGCGCCCTGTCGGTGCCGATCACGGCCCTCTTCCGCCGCTATGAGGAAAAGCGCGAGGCGGTTCACACTCCCAGCGGCGCAGGCGTGGAAACCGAACGCATGGGCACCCGCGCCGGGCACCAGTATAACCTGCTGGGCCATATCGGGCACAGCACCAGCGGCGTGATCGTGGAGCCCTACCTGATCACGCTGACCACCGAAAGCGACCGGTTCGATACGTTCCACCACACAGGGGTCGAGGTGATTTATATGCTCGAAGGCGAGATCGTGTATCGCCACGGCGATGATCGCTACCATCTGCGCCCGGGCGACACGCTGTTCTTCGACGCCGATGCGCCGCACGGGCCGGACCGGCTGATCACGCTTCCGGCAAAGTACCTGTCGATCATCAGCTACCCGCAAGACAGCTGAAGAAACGGGCAGCACGCCTTTCCTCTGGGGAATAATTGTTTCTCTTTGATTGCCGCCCACACCCTGGCGATGCTAACGTCGCGCGGGATGGCAATTGCGGGATGCAAACGATGTGCGGAATCGTTGGGCTGTTTTTGAAGGACAAAGCGCTTGGCCCAGAGTTGGGCGCGATGCTGACGGACATGCTGGTCACGATGACAGACCGGGGGCCCGACAGCGCAGGCATCGCCGTTTATGGTGGCGAGGCGGAGGGCACGGCCAAGTTGACCGTGCAATCGCCTGAGGGCGCAGTTGCCTTTGACGGGCTGGCCGCGCAGCTGGCGGGGATCGCGGAGGTTCACGTCGCCCCGCGGGACACGCATGCGGTGCTGACCCTGCCTGCCGCTGCGGTTGATGCGGTGCGCGCCGCCTTGCCGCACCTGCCCGGCGATATCCGCGTGATGAGCGTCGGCGAGACGATCGAGATCTACAAGGAAGTTGGCCTGCCCCGGGATGTTGCCGCGCGGTTCTCGGTATCTGCAATGGGCGGCACCCACGGGATTGGCCACACCCGCATGGCCACCGAAAGCGCGGTGACGACGATGGGCGCACACCCGTTTAACACCGGCCCGGACCAGTGCCTCGTGCACAACGGATCACTGTCCAACCACAACACCCTGCGGCGCAAGCTGCGGCGGGCGGGCGTGCGGATCGAGACCGAGAACGACAGCGAGGTTGCCGCCGCCTACCTCACCTGGAAGATGCAAAACGGCGCCAGCCTCGGCGCGGCGCTGGAAAGCGCGCTGGATGATCTTGATGGCTTTTACACCTTTGTCGTGGGCACCAAGGACGGCTTTGGCGTGCTGCGCGACCCGATTGCCTGCAAGCCCGCGGTGATGGCGGAGACGGACGACTACGTCGCGTTCGGCTCTGAATACCGGGCGCTTGTGAACCTGCCGGGCATCGACGCCGCGCGCGTGTGGGAGCCTGAACCCGCCACCGTCTATTTCTGGACCCACTGACATGCAGACATTCGATCTTGAGGCCGAAGGCCTGCGCGCCCTGAACGCCGCCCTGCAGGCGCAGGCAGAGGCGACCAACCAGACCCAATGGGAGATCACAAACCCTCGCGGCAGCCACGCCATCGCCGTGGGCCTCGATGCGCCGCTGGACGTCGCGGTAAAGGGCTCCACCGGGTATTACTGCGGCGGGATGAACAAGCAGGCGACGATCCGCGTGCACGGCTCGGTCGGGCCGGGCGTGGCTGAAAACATGATGTCAGGCCTCGTGGTGATAGAGGGCAACGCATCGCAATATGCAGGCGCGACCGGCCATGGCGGCACGCTGGTGATCAAGGGCAATGCGTCGTCGCGCTGCGGCATCTCGATGAAGGGCATCGACATCGTGGTGCATGGCGATGTCGGGCACATGTCGGCGTTCATGGCGCAATCGGGCAATCTGGTAGTCTGCGGCGATGCCGGGGACGCGCTGGGGGATTCGATCTATGAGGCGCGGTTGTTCGTGCGCGGATCGGTCAAATCACTGGGCGCGGACTGTATCGAGAAAGAGATGCGGCCCGAACACCTGACCCTGCTGGCCGAGCTGCTGGAACGGGGCGGCTGCGATGCCCGGCCCGAAGAGTTCCGGCGCTACGGCTCGGCCCGCACGCTCTATCACTTTGACATCGACAACGCCTATTGAGGGGACAGTCATGAAAGACGACACCAGCGGCAGCCCTCGCACAGAACCGATCCAGTCGGCCACCTTTTCGCGCAGCGTGAACGCGGAAATCCGGCGCGCCGCCGCTACTGGCATCTACGATATTCGCGGCGGCGGAGCGAAACGGCGCGTCCCGCATTTCGATGATCTTCTGTTTCTGGGCGCCTCGATGTCGCGTTACCCGCTGGAGGGGTATCGCGAGAAATGCGAGACATCCGTGACGCTGGGCACGCGCCATGCGGAAAACCCCATCCACCTCGATATCCCGATCACCATCGCGGGCATGTCCTTTGGCGCCTTGTCGGGCGCCGCCAAGGAGGCGCTGGGACGCGGTGCGACGCTGGCCGGGACCTCGACCACCACGGGCGATGGCGGCATGACACCCGAAGAGCGCGGCCACTCGGACAAGCTGGTCTACCAGTATCTGCCCAGCCGCTACGGCATGAATCCGGACGATCTGCGCCGCGCCGATGCGATCGAGGTCGTTGTCGGTCAGGGCGCCAAACCCGGCGGCGGCGGCATGTTGCTGGGCCAGAAAATCTCGGACCGGGTGGCCGAGATGCGCAACCTGCCCGCGGGGATCGACCAGCGCTCGGCCTGCCGTCACCCGGACTGGACCGGGCCGGACGATCTGGAGATCAAGATCCTCGAGCTGCGCGAGATCACCGGCTGGAAGGTGCCGATCTACATCAAGGTGGGCGGCGCGCGCCCCTATTTCGACACCACGCTTGCCGTGAAGGCGGGCGCAGATGTCGTTGTGCTGGACGGGATGCAGGGCGGCACGGCGGCCACGCAGGATGTGTTTATCGAACATGTCGGTCAGCCGATCCTCGCCTGTATCCGCGAGGCGGTGCGCGCGCTGGAGGATCTGGACATGCACCGCGAGGTGCAGCTTGTCGTCTCGGGCGGGATCAGAACGGGCGCGGACGTGGCCAAATGCATGGCGCTGGGGGCCGATGCGGTGGCCATCGGCACCGCGGCCCTGATCGCGCTTGGGGACAATGACCCCCGCTGGGAAGAGGACTACCAGCGCCTTGGCACCACGGCGGGCGCCTACGATGATTGGCACGCGGGCAATGATCCTGCGGGCATCACCACGCAGGATCCCGAACTGGCCGCGCGGCTGGACCCGGTCGAGGGCGGGCGCCGCCTGAACAACTATCTGAAGGTAATGACGCTTGAGGCGCAGACCATCGCCCGCGCCTGCGGCAAGAGCCATCTGCACAACCTCGAGCCCGAAGACCTGTGCGCACTGACCCTCGAGGCTGCCGCGATGGCCCGCATACCGCTGGCCGGCACCGATTGGTGGCCCGGCAAACCCGGCACCGCGTTCTGAGCCCCTGCCCCGCAAACAAGGAGACCCCGCCATGACCACCGACCTCGCCGCTTTCGCCGCCGAGAGGGGCGTCAAGTATTTCATGATCTCCTTCACGGACCTCTTTGGCGGCCAGCGCGCCAAGCTTGTCCCCGCGCAGGCCATCGCAGAGATGCAAGAAGAGGGCGCGGGCTTTGCCGGGTTTGCCACTTGGCTCGATATGACGCCGGCGCATCCCGACATGCTGGCGGTGCCCGACCCCGCTTCGGTGATCCAGTTGCCTTGGAAGCCAGAGGTTGCCTGGGTCGCCGCCAACCCGGTCATGGAAGGCGCGGACGTGGCCCAAGCCCCGCGCAACGTGCTGCGCCGCCTGATCGATGATGCAGCCACCGAAGGTCTGCACGTCAAGACAGGGGTGGAGGCGGAGTATTTCCTGCTGACCCCGGAAGGGACACAGATTTCGGACCCGTTCGATATCGCGGCCAAGCCCTGCTACGACCAGCAGGCCGTCATGCGCCGCTATGACGTGGTGCGCGAGATCTGCGACTACATGCTGGATCTGGGCTGGGGCCCTTACCAGAACGATCATGAGGACGCGAATGGCCAGTTCGAGATGAACTGGGACTATGACGATGTGTTGGCCACGGCGGACAAGCACTCTTTCTTCAAGTTCATGACCAAAAGCGTCGCCGAAAAGCACGGCTTTCGCGCCACGTTCATGCCCAAGCCCATCGAGGGGCTGACCGGCAATGGCTGCCATGTGCACGTGTCGGTCTGGGATGCGCCGGGCGCGGATGCGACCACAAACGTCTTTGCCGGCGCGGGCGATGGGCCCACGGGCGAAGTGGGCCTTTCAGCGCGCGGCAAGCACTTTCTTGGCGGCATCATGCAACACGCCAGCGCCATGACCGCGATCACGAACCCGACCGTGAATAGCTACAAACGGATCAATGCGCCGCGCACGGCCTCGGGCGCAACATGGGCGCCGAACACTGTGACGTGGACGGGCAACAACCGGACCCACATGGTGCGCGTGCCCGGCCCCGGCCGGTTCGAACTGCGCCTGCCCGATGGCGCGGCCAACCCCTACCTGTTGCAGGCAGTGATCATCGCCGCCGGTCTGGACGGCCTGCGGACCGAGGCCGACCCGGGCAAGCGCCATGACATCGACATGTACGCCGAAGGGCACAAGGTGCGCGGGGCAACGCGGCTGCCGCTGAACCTGCTCGATGCGCTGCGCGCCTTTAACCGCGACAAGGAACTGAAGGCGGCGATGGGTGAAGAGTTCGCGGCGGCCTTCATCAAGCTCAAGACCGATGAGTGGAATGCGTTCCTGGCGCATTTTTCGGACTGGGAACGCGAAAACACCCTCGACATCTGAGCGGCGCACCACCCGCAGTCACGGGGCCCCGTTTTGCGCCCGCAAAACACCCGCCGGGGGGCGGATTATTGGAATAATCCGCGGCCCGGAGACATAGGTTTGTTCGAATGTGAGGCTGTCGGCGTTTGATACCCAACACAGGGCGGCATGCTGTTCGGCCTGCTGGGCCTGAGAAAAGGCCGGCTAATGGCTGCCAATGTGCCTGGAATGCTTCAGGTGTGGCCGCACATCCGGCGATGCCGGACTTGCCTCGCCACCCTTTGAAAAAGACGGGGCTTTTTCAATACCTAAAACCAGAGTTTGGAATGCTGCAGGTGTGGCCGCACATCCGGCGATGCCGGACGTGCCTTGCCACCCTTTGAAAAAGACGGGGCTTTTTCAATACCTAAAACCAGAGTTTGGAATGCTGCAGGTGTGGCCGCACATCCGGCGATGCCGGACGTGCCTTGCCACCCTTTGAAAAAGACGGGGCTTTTTCAAAGGTCCTCAGACTGTTGGCGCGTCCAAAGCTGGGCGTAGCGTCCGCCCTTTTCGACAAGATCGTCATGGGTGCCGCGTTCGACAATCTCGCCCCGCTCCAAAACGATGATCTGATCCGCCTCGGCGATCGTGGACAGACGGTGCGCGATGGTCAGCACGGTGCGCCCCTGCCCGGCGGCGCGCAGGGCATCCTTTATCTCTTGCTCGGTGTCGGTGTCGAGCGCGCTTGTCGCCTCGTCCAGCAGAAGGATCGGCGGGTCTTTCAACAGCGTGCGGGCAATGCCGACGCGCTGTTTCTCGCCGCCAGACAGCTTCAGGCCCCGCTCGCCCACGGCCGTGTCGTACCCATCAGGCAAACCCATGATGAAGTCGTGGATTTGTGCCGCCTTTGCCGCAGCGATGATGTCTTCGTCGCGCGCATCCCCGCGCCCGTAAGCAATGTTGTAGCGGATCGTGTCATTGAAGAGCACGGTATCCTGCGGGACAACCCCGATCGCCGCGTGCAAGCTGTCCTGGGTCACGTGGCGCACGTCCTGCCCGTCAATGCGCAGCGCCCCCGCGCCCACGTCATAGAACCGGAACAAAAGCCGCCCGATGGTCGACTTGCCCGAGCCGGTAGAGCCGACAATGGCCACCATCTGGCCCGGCTCCGCGACGAGACTGACCCCCTTTAGAATTGCCCGTTCGCTGTCATAGCCGAAATGGACGTCCTCAAGCTCGATCCGCCCCTCGCGCACGTCCAAGGTCCGCGCGTCCGGCGCATCGGTGACCTCGGCGGGTTGCTCAAGCAGGTCGAACATCTCGCCCATATCCACAAGCGCCTGCCGGATTTCGCGGTAGACGGTGCCAAGGAAATTGAGCGGCAGGGTAATCTGGATCATGTAGGCGTTGACCATCACGAAATCACCAACGGTCAGATCACCGTTCTGCACCCCAATGGCCGCCAGAACCATAACGGCCACGAGACCCCCGGTGATCAGGATCGACTGGCCAAAGTTCAAGAAGGCAAGGCTGTAGGATGTCTTGAGCGCCGCGACCTCATAGCCCGCCATCGCGCGGTCATAGCGGTCCGCCTCGCGGTGTTCGGCGCCGAAATACTTGACCGTTTCAAAGTTCAGCAGACTGTCGATCGCCTTCTGGTTGGCGTCCGTGTCCTGATCGTTCATCACCCGGCGCAGCTTTACCCGCCACTCGGTAACCTGAAAGGTGAACCAGACATACAGCGCGATGGTGATCGCGAGAATGGCAAGGTAGGTGAAGTCAAAAAGCCAGGCGAGGATGATCCCCACCAGCAGAAGCTCAAGGATCAGAGGGCCGACCGAGAAGAGCAGGAAGCGCAAAAGGAAATCGACCCCCTTGACCCCCCGTTCGATCACGCGGCTCAGCCCGCCAGTCTTGCGGGTGATGTGATAGCGCATCGACAGGCGGTGGATGTGCTGAAACGTCTCGAGCGCGAGGGTGCGCAGGGCGCGCTGACCCACACGTGCAAAAAAGACGTCGCGCAATTGCTGAAAGCCAACCGTCATCAACCGGGCCATGCCATAGGCGACGGTCAGGCCGATCGCGCCCAGCGCCAGGTCCGACATGCCCTGATCCGACAGGACGTTCACCGCATCGCGGTACAGCACAGGCGTGTAGACCGATACGAATTTGGACAGCAAAAGCGCCAGCATGGCGAGCACCACGCTCACCTTGAAGCCACGATTTTCCGTGGGCCAAAGATATGGCGCGACCTTGCGGATCGTGCGCCAGCCAGAGCGGCGCTCGTCCTGTTCAATGGTTGCTGACTCTGGCGACGCGGCGGTCGTGTCTGCTGGCATGGGCGCTCCGGGAACGGGTTGGAGCCGTTACATAAGCCGGACAGCGCCGGGCTGCCAGTGCACGGTTAGTTCGGCAATGCAAAGACCTGACCGGGATAGATCAAGTCTGGGTCGCGGATACTCTCCCGGTTGGCTTCAAACACACGGACAAATGCGCGGCCTTCGCCATACCGGTCGCGGGCGATCGCCCAAAGCGTCGCCCCTGCTTGAACCGTAATAGCCTGCGCCGGCACGCCCGGGTCTGTCGCAGCATCCAGAACCGCGGGATCTTCGCGCTTGAATGGGGTTTCAACACGGCTGACAACGGCGCCGGTTTCCTTCACTTCGTCAATGCGCAGCGTGTAGACGCCCGTATCGATATTAGGCAGGTCGCCGCGCCAGTTGCCGTTAGCGTCCACGGTCAGTTCGGCGACCGCGCGGTTGTCGAGGTAGACGCGTACAACCTCCGCCTCGGGCTGGGCCCGACCCGACAGCTGGACCTCGCCCAGGTTGTTGTAGCTGATCGTGTCCAGCGCGACCTGGTCCATGACCTGCGGACCGGGGCCGGGGTTGGACAGGCTCACGCCCGCGGGGTCCGAGCGCAGGATCGCAACGCGCTCCGGCGTTTCTGGTGCGGCGGGCGCGGCAACCTCTGCGACAGTCTCAGGCTCGGTTTCCGGCTGTGGCGCAACCTCTGCGACGGTCTCTGGCTCTGGCTCTGGCGCAACCTCCGCGACGGTCTCTGGCTCAGTCTCTGGCGCGACTTCCACCACGGGCTTTGGCTCCGGTTCCGGCTTCGGCGCGACCTCTGCGACGGTCTCAGACGCCGGTTCGGGTTGTGGCGTAACCTCTGCGACGCTCTCCGGCACAGGTGCTACTTCGGCGACGGTTTCGGGCTGTGGCTCGGGTTCCGGTGCGGGTTCCACGACGGTTTCGGGCAGGACTGCCTCTGCCACCTTCGGTGCCGGCTGCGGCTGAGGCTGAGGCAGCGGGGCAAGGATGACCTCTTCCAGCCCTGCAATCTCTCCCGCCGCGCTGCGCTGCACGATGGACAGCACGCGTGGGTTGGGGCTGGCCTCGACAAAAGAGACCGCGGCGAAGGCCCCGTCCCGGCCGGTGGTCGCTTCGGCGTTTGCGGCGCCATCAACAAAAATCGCCACGGTGCTGCCAGCCAGCGCGCGACCTGCCACAACGAGGATGCCGCCATCTTGCAGCCGCACCTCGTCAATGCTGGGCGGGATCAAAGCCACCTCCGGCTCAGGCGCGTCAGGTTGCGGCGTTACCGCGGGCGCTACCGTGGCCACAGGCGCGGGGTCAGGAGCCGGCAAAGCGGCCTGTACCACCGGCGCCGGTTCCGGCCGCTGGCTGGCAAGATAGGCCGTACCGCCGACCACGCCAACCGCCGCAACGGCAGCCACAGCCGTGACACCGCTGTTGGCACTTAGAAAAGCCGCAAGTTTGCTCATTGTCCCAGGTCCGCCTTTTCGGCTTGGCCGGCCATTCAGCAGCGCCGGCATTTTCATTGAGGTTACATATCAGCCACGCTAGACCCGGTCAAAACACAAGGCTGCGGGTCTGTGTTATCCCCGCCACAGCCTGAGGAAGGAAAGCCCCATGCGCCATGCCATTTGCGTCTTTTGCGGGTCGCGCAGCGGCAGCAATCCGGCATTTGCGCGCGAGGCCGAAGCCTTGGGGCGCGGCATGGCAGAGGCAGGGGCGCGGCTTGTTTACGGCGCCGGGGACGTCGGGCTGATGGGTGTCACGGCTCGCGCGGCCCAGACTGCAGGCGGAGAGACGTTGGGCGTTATCCCGCAGCATCTTGAAGCGCGCGAGGTCGGAAAGCGCGATCTCACGACCTTTATCGTGACGGAGACGATGCACGAGCGCAAAAAAGTCATGTTCATGAACTGCGACGCAGTGGTGGTTCTGCCCGGCGGTGCGGGCTCACTCGACGAGGTGTTCGAGGTCCTGACCTGGCGCCAATTGGGCCTGCACGCCAAGCCCATCGTGCTGGTGAATGTCGCGGGTTACTGGGATCCCCTGATCGCGATGATAGACCATGTGATCGCGCACGGTTTTGCAGATGCGACGATCAAGGAGTTCATCACGGTTGCCGAGGACGCGAGTGCGGCGCTGGAGGTTGTCCAGCGGCTCCTGTCGTGACCCCAGGGCTGAGCCGCCTGCGGTGATGACTGGGCACAGGTACTAAAGCGGGGGTGCCAGATCAGTGCAAGGTGACTTCGATGCACATCGCAACAGGGCAAACGAAAGAGGCCGGAAGCAATGCTCCCGGCCCACTTGAGTCCATCAGCCGTCGCAGCATTTACATGCGGCTGGCCACGTTATCCCAGTTCACCAGATTGTCGAGGAAGTTCGACAGGTAGTCCGGGCGCTTGTTGCGGAAGTCGATATAGTAGCTGTGCTCCCACACGTCGCAGCCGAGCAGAGCCGTTTGACCAAAGCATAGGGGGTTCACGCCGTTTTCGGTCTTTGTGACCTTCAGGCTGCCATCGGTATCCTTGACCAGCCATGCCCAGCCCGAGCCGAACTGGCCAGCGCCAGCGGCTTTGAACGCATCCTTGAACGCATCAACCGACCCAAAGCTCTCGGTCAGCGCCTTTTCCAACTCGCCCGGCATGGCCGAGGTGCCGGGACCCATCATTTCCCAGAACTGGTTGTGGTTCCACAGCTGGCTGATGTTGTTGAAGATGCCATTCTGCGCCACGGCGTTCGCGTCGTAAGTGCCGGTGATGATCTCCTCGAGGGTCTTGCCCTCCCACTCGGTGCCTTCAATCGCCTTGTTGCCGTTGGTCACGTAGGCGTTGTGGTGCAGGTCGTGGTGGAATTCCAGCGTCTCCGCCGACATGCCATGCGGGGCAAGAGCGTCGTGGGCGTAGGGAAGGTCGGGGAGTTCGAAAGCCATGGGGCATCCTTTCAGGGGTCGTTACGTCGGTGTGCATGACAGATTGGGCGGCAGGTGCCAAGGTCAAGAGCACAGCGGCACAACCCGAATAGAGAAAGCGCCGATCAGCCCCGCAAAAGTCGGTTCAGCTCACGCACGGACATATCGGAACGTGGCGTACATGTGCCCGAGCCCGACCAGCTTTGCGGAAAGCGAACAGGTTTCGCGCGCACGCGGACCGCGCCCGTTCCGGTGTTCAGATTAGCGGTATAGGTGAAGGTCGGAATGTTTTGCTGCCGCGAGTCGCTCGCGCCGGCAACGTTCCAGCTAAAGCGCAGCGTATCGCCACGTCGCGTCAGCCGCGCCGCCGCCGACCCGCCCTCAACAAAGGTGATTGTCACGTTGTCTACGGCACGGGCCGCACCGCTTTCCTCAACAATCAAGGCGAGCCGCGTGCCGATCCACGTCCCGGCCTCACCGCCCTTGGTGATCTGGCAGTCGTACATCACGTTTTGCGCAGCAGCCGGGACCGCGAGGCCCAGGGCAAGGACCAAAACCGTGCTGAGTTTACGCGCGCGCATATCCCGCCTCCTGAATTGATGTTGCCGCAGTCGCTGGTGCAGTTGCGGCAAACGTGAGCGCCGGCATTTCGGCGTCGTCGATAGAATCATATCGCATTTTCGGGTCTTGGCCACCGCGACCACAGGCGTGGCGGCGCTCCGAAGCACCAGAGGGACCATGCGCATGTGGTTTGCTGATCAGCTGAATATGTCTTCTTTCGTTAGAAGGACGTCACGCTCAAAACACATGGCGACACACCGCGGTGCGCTCTAGCCTTCTGGAATGCGCCCGCAACGGCCCGACGCGCTGCCCGGGGTCACGAAAAAGCTCTCGCCGATGCCTTGGTAGGTGAACCGCCCGTTGCCCACATTGATCGACATGGTGAAATCCACCGTCTGCTCGCGGCCCTGCACGTCTTTGGCACCGACGAGTTCCCACTTCAGCTGCAAACGCTTTGCGCCTGTCTGGCGAAAGTCGACCATAATCGGGCCGCCCAATACTTGGCTCGTGTATTCATCGAGGACCGCAGCTTGCAGCCTGTCCGTATCGACCGTGACGGCAACCGACTTGGGTACCCAATCCTTTGAAGATGGGTTGGACGTCACACACAGCAGGTTGACGGCGTGCGCCGATGTGGCAAGCGCCGCAACGCCGGCCGCCAGTATGAGGGTTTTAACCATCAAAACAGGTCCACTTCGCTGCCCGCCATGCTGGCGGTCTTGAAAAGGTCCACCGCATATTGTGCAGTGCTGCGGAAGGTCACGATCCGAAACGTGTCCGGCGCGTGCAGCCAGAAGGCCGCCGGGATCTGCGCCATGCGCGTGCGGCGGAACATACCTTGGGCAAATGCATCGGGGCTCAGGTCGACCGGCACCAATTTAGACAAGACCTCCCGCGCGCGCGGGCCTGATAGGTCAAAAACCGCGCGCGCGTCGGATACGTTTACCGCCAATGCGTGGCTGCCCTCCAGCGCGGTATGCATCTTCTTCAGCGCCGCTTCGACCTCGATATAGGGGCACAGCACCAGCAGCTCGTCCGGGGACATCCAGCAGATGCCGCGCGCGCCGTCCATCGCAGCGCGTCCCGGCCCGGGCACATCGACCCCTACCGCGCCTTTGGCCGCGCCCGCGATCCGCGCGTTTGACAGATCACCGCGCAGGGTGATCATGCCCTGAAGGCCAATCTCACGGACTTCGGCGATACCCGAGGCCGCCGCGCCGGCGAGGGGAGAGACAGGATCAGCCATTCGCTTTGCTCCCTTCCGGATCATAGAACACGGGGCTGACAATGCGCGCCTCGTAGTTGGTGCCATCGGTTCCGGGGAAGGTCAGCACCTCGCCCATACGGTCTGGGCCATTCAGTACAAGGCCCATGGCAATACCCTTGTTCAGGTTGGGCGAGTGGTACGAGGAGGTTACCCGCCCCTGCACCACGGTCTGACCGTTGGCGTTGGTCCCCTCCCCCTTGGCATAGGCTCCATCGGGCAGCGTGGCACCGTCGAGCGTTTCCAGCCCCACCAGTTTCCAGCGGGCCGGATCGGTCATATGGGTACGCTCCTGCGCGCGCTTGCCAAGGAAGTCTTCCTTCTTCTTCGAAATCGCCCAGTGTAGGCCAAGGTCCTGCGGGATCACGGTGCCGTCGGTCTCGTCCCCGATCATGATAAAGCCCTTTTCGGCCCGCAGGATATGCAGCGCCTCGGTCCCGTAGGGCATCACGCCAAGGTCCGCGCCAACCGTCATGAGGGCATCCCAGAAGGCCTGACCCTGGCTGGCAGGCACCGCGACTTCAAAGCTCAACTCGCCCGAGAAAGAGATGCGGAAGACGCGCGCGTCGAAATCGCCCAGCTTGCCCTCGGCCCACTCCATGAAGCCAAGCGCATCGTTCGACACGTCCATGCCGCCCAGCCGCTCCAGCGCCTGGCGCGCATTGGGGCCAACCACGGCGATCTGCGCGTATTGTTCGGTCAAGTTGGCGACATAGACCTTCCAGTCCCACCATTCGGTCTGCAGCCATTCTTCCATATGCTGGTGGATGCGGTCCGCACCGCCCGTGGTGGTGTGGCAGAGCCATGTGTCGTCATCGAGGCGCGCAACCACGCCGTCGTCGATCAGGAAGCCGTTCTCGCTGCACATCAGGCCGTAGCGGCATTTGCCCGGCTTCAGGGTCGACATCATGTTGGTGTACATCATGTCGAGGAAGCGGCCCGCGTCGGGGCCTTTGACCACGATCTTGCCCAGCGTGGACGCGTCCAGCAGGCCAAGGTTTTCGCGGGTGTTCTTCGTCTCGCGCATCACAGCGTCATGGGTGCTTTCGCCGCTGCGCACATAGGCGTAGGGGCGCCGCCACGCGCCAACGGGCTCCCAATCGGCGCCGTGACTGTCGTTCCAGTCGTGGATCGGCGTGCGGCGCAAGGGCTGGAACACTTCGCCCCGCGCCTCGCCCGCGATGGCCCCCATGGAGATCGGCGTATAGGGCGGGCGGAAGGTGGTGGTGCCCGTCTGCGGGATCGGTTGACCCAGCGCATCAGAGAGGATCGCGAGACCGTTGATGTTGCTGAGTTTTCCCTGATCCGTCGCCATGCCGAGCGTGGTGTAGCGCTTGGCATGTTCGACCGATTCAAACCCTTCTTGGGCGGCCAGTTGAACGTCCGACACTTTCACGTCGTTCTGGTAATCCAGCCACGCCTTGCTCCGTAGTTCCTTCTTGGCGCCCTGGGGCATCATCCAGACCGGAGCCATCGGGGCCTCTTCGGGAGTGTCCCCAACCGGGGCGGCGGAGTCCTGCGCCGTAAAGCCCGCCGCTGTGGCGGCAGCGCGGCCCACGGCATCGGCATCGGTCAGGACGGCGGCGAGGTCCATTTCGCCGTTGGCGCTGCCACAGACGGACACGAAGCCTTCACCCGATGCGCCGGTGGGCGGGCGGTTCGGGTCGGGCCGGAACATCGCGCCTGCCTCGTCCCACAGCAATTTGCCGCCGCAGTGTGAATACAGATGCACGACAGGCGACCAGCCGCCCGACATGGCAACTGCGTCGCAAGGGATCTCTTCGAGCACCGCGCCCTCGCCCGCTTGCGAGCAGATCGCGACGCCCGTGACGCGCTTGCCGCCCTGCACCTTGGCGATGCCGTGCCCCATCAGGACCCGAACCCCCAGCGCGCGGGCCTGCTCCATCAGCGCGCTGTCTGCTGCATGGGTGCGCGCGTCCAGCAGGGCGGGCACGTCAAGCCCTGCATGTTTAAGCGCTATGGCCGTTCGGTAGGCATCGTCGTTATTCGTGACGACGACCGTGCGGTCGCCGGGGCTGACGGCGTAATTGACCACGTAGTCGCGCACCGCAGCGGCCAGCATGACCCCCGGCACGTCGTTGCCCGCAAAGCTGAGGGGGCGTTCGATGGCGCCGGTTGCGGTGACGATCTGTGCCGCGCGGATGCGCCAGAGGCGGTGACGCGGGCCGTCTGCCTTCGGGTCGTGATCGGTCAGCCGCTCGTATCCCAGAACGTAGCCATGGTCGTAGACCCCTGCGCCCATCGTGCGGGTGCGCAGCGTGACATTGTCCATCGCGCCCAGCTCGGCCAGGGCCGCGTCCACGAATGCCTGAGGCGCGTCGCCATCGATAGTGCCGCCATCAACTGGCGCACGACCGCCCCAATGGGCGGTCTGTTCCAGCACCAGAACCTTTGCCCCGCTTCGTGCCGCCGCGCGGGCGGCCTGAAGCCCCGCCACACCGCCGCCGATCACCAGCACATCGCAGAAGGCATAAAGATGCTCGTACGTGTCCGCGTCCCGCGCTTTGGGCGCCGCGCCAAGGCCTGCGGCCTGCCGGATGAACGGCTCGTAGACATGTTTCCACAGAGGGCGCGGGTGGATGAACATCTTGTAATAAAAGCCCGCCGGCATGAAGCGCGCGAGCTTGGCGTTCACTGCACCCACATCAAAATCGAGGCTCGGCCAGTGGTTCTGGCTCTTGGCCTCCAGCCCGTCGAACAGCTCGGTCGTGGTGACGCGCTGGTTTGGCTCGAACTTGCCTTCGGTGCCGAGGTTCACAAGGCCGTTCGGTTCCTCGACCCCGCTGGCGACAATGCCGCGTGGGCGGTGATACTTGAACGAGCGGCCGACCAGCATCTGGTCCTGCGCGAGCAGGGCTGCGGCGAGCGTGTCGCCCTCAAAGCCGCGCATGGCAGTGCCGTTGAAGGTAAAGGTCAGGGCGCGGTCGCGGTTCAGCAGGCGGCCGCCGGTGGAGAGGCGTGTGCTCATGTCGTTGGGCCTTTGCGCGGGTGGAGCGTGCGGGACGCTCCGCGGGGAGTTTTCTTTGCCAAGTGAAGGGGGATCATCATGCGCTGAACTCCCGCCACGACCAGCCGGGGCGTTTGGCGCTGATCTTGTCCTTCAGCTCTTGTGGCGGCTCAGTGGTCTGGGCGCTGTAGGTACCGAATACCTCGAGCGTGGTGGTGCAGCGGGCCGCGTGGAACCACTTGCCGCAGCCATAGACATGGCGCCAGCGCTCCAGATGCACGCCCTTGGGGTTTTCCCGCATGAAGAGGTAGGTTTCAAAGTCCTCTTCGCTTGAGCCGGGGCCGTAGCGGGTCAGGTGCGCCTCGCCGCCACCGTGAAATTCGGTTTCCTCGGCGGTCACGCCGCAGACGGGACAGGTCAGGATCAGCATAGGATGCCTCCGGGTTCGCTTTTTCCGGTCAGCGCCGCTATGTTCGAAAGAACAGGATTGGAGGACTCGGAATGAGTAAGGAAATGATGGCCGTGATCGCGTTTGGCGGAATTTGCGCCTTTGCGCTGGTGATGTTCCTGCTGGAACGCCGTGCCGCGGCCAAGCGGCTCGAAGCGCGCGGCGGGCGCGAGGTGGATGTGGCCAGCCTGATCGCCTTTGGCTCCAAGGCCGGTGAAGGCGAAAAGACGCATTAAATGGAGTGGCTTATCGCCCTCGTTGCTTCTTTTGCCATTCTGGGTGTCTGGCTTGCCCTGCGCGAGCGGCGCACGGGCCGCGGCACGATCATCGACGAGACCGCAGACCAGCCCCAGACCGAGGCGGACCGCGAGCGCATTCGCGCCGAGGGCGTTATGTTGAACAGGATCAGCGGAAATGACGGCGGCATTCATTAGTGCGCCACCCCAGCGGCGACGCTTTCGTCGATAAAGCGGCCTTCGCGGAAACGGTCGAGGCCAAACTCATCCGTCAGGGGCGAATGCCCCTTGGCCATCAGCTCGGCCATGGCCCAGCCGGAACCCGGGGTCGCCTTGAAGCCGCCCGTGCCCCAACCGCAGTTGATGAACACGTTCTCGACCGGCGTTTTGGACAGGATCGGCGAGCGGTCGCCGGTCACATCCACGATGCCGCCCCACTGGCGCAGCATCTTGAGGCGGGAGATCATCGGGAAGGTCTCCACCAGCGCGCGCACGGTTTCCTCGATGTGATGGAAGGCCCCGCGCTGGGTGTAGTTGTTATAGCCGTCCGTGCCGCCGCCAATCACCATCTCGCCCTTGTCGGACTGGCTCATGTAGCCGTGCACGGTGTTGGCCATCACGACCACGTCCATGCAGGGTTTGATCGGCTCGGACACCAGCGCCTGCAGGGCCACGGATTCGATGGGCAGACGGAAGCCGGCCATGGCCGCCACGTCGCCCGAATGGCCCGCAACCACGATCCCCAGCTTGTCGCAGTCGATGGCCCCTTTGGACGTGTCCACGCCGACGACCTTGCCGCCTTCACGCCGAATGCCGGTGACTTCGCATTTCTGAATCACGTCCATGCCCATATCGGAACACGCACGGGCGTAGCCCCAGGCCACCGCATCGTGGCGCGCCGTACCACCGCGGGCCTGCCATAGGCCGCCGAGCACAGGATAACGCGGACCGCTAAGTTCGATGATTGGGCACAATTCCTTGACCCGCTCCGGCCCGATAAATTCGGTCGCCACACCCTGCAGCGCGTTCGCGTGGGCCGTGCGCTGGTAGCCACGCACCTCGTGGTGGGTCTGGGCCAGCATGATCACGCCGCGCGGGCTGAACATGACGTTGTAGTTCAGGTCCTGGCTCATCGTCTCGTAGAGCGAGCGGGACTTTTCATAGAGCGCCGCCGAGGGGTCCTGCAGGTAGTTTGAACGGATGATCGTAGTGTTCCGGCCCGTGTTGCCGCCGCCGAGCCAACCCTTTTCGAGGATGGCGACATTGGTGATGCCGAAATTCTTGCCAAGGTAATAGGCCGTGGCGAGGCCGTGGCCCCCTGCCCCGATGATGATCACATCATAGCGCTTCTTGGGCTCGGGGCTGCGCCACGCACGCTCCCACCCGGTGTGAAAGCGAAACGCCTCGCGGGCGATGGCAAAAGCCGAATATCGTTTCATGGCGCACCTGTACGGATTCGGGGCCCTCGCCCCTGTCGCCGTTTGTAATGGGGCAAATGGGCGTATCCAAGCGGCCAGCGCGCGGCATTCGGGTTCGGGTTTGCGACATGTGCGCGCGCGGCTTCTCTTTGGGCGGCGCCGGGTTTATGTCGGGTGAGATGGGAAGTGGGGACGACATGGTTTTCTGGATCATTGCCGGCGCCTTGGCGCTTGTGACGGGTGTGATGCTGGCCCTCGCGGTGCTGCGCGCACGCGGCGATGCGGTAGAGGCGGCGGACCATGACCTACAGGTCTATCGAGATCAGCTGGCCGAGGTGGACCGGGATGCCGAGCGCGGCGTTCTTGCCCCCGAAGAGGCAGAGCGCGTGCGCACCGAGGTTGCTCGCCGGATCCTGGCCGCAGACCGTGCGGCAGAGCAGGCACCTGAGGCTGGCCGCATCGGGGGTGGGCCGATTCTGGCTGGTGGGCTGGTTGCGGTAGTGCTTGCGGCAACCTTCGGGGTGTACCTGACCTATGGCGCGCCGGGCTATGGCGATCTGCCGCTCGAGACGCGGATCGCCGCGGCCGAGGCGGCCAGCGCGGAGCGTCCAAGTCAAGCCGAGGCCGAGGCGACGGTGCGCGGACGCCCACCGCTTGAGGAGCCATCGCCCGATTACGTTGCGCTGGTGGAGCAGTTGCGGGACGCGGTCGCGGGGCGGCCCGATGATCTTCAGGGCCACGTGCTGCTGTCGCAGGCCGAAGCGCGGCTGGGCAATTTCGCGGCCTCCGCCCGGGCGCAGGGCGGCGTCGTGCGGATCAAGGGGGCAGAGGCCACCGCCGAAGACCTTGCAACCTATGCCGATCTGCTGATCCTCGCGGCGGGCGGCTATGTCTCGCCCGAGGCGGAGGCGGCCCTGCGCGCGGCGCTGGCGCTGGATGCGGCCAATGGCTCTGCGCGCTACTACTGGGGCCTGATGAACGCGCAGACGGGGCGGCCCGATGTGGCGTTCCGCGTCTGGGATGCGCTTTTGCGCGAAGGTCCCGCAGAGGCGCCGTGGATCGAGCCGATCGTGGTCCAGATCGAAGAAATGGCGTTTCGCGCCGGTGTGAACTACCAGCTTCCCGAAATCGGTGCGGGACGCGGGCCGAGTGCCGCCGACATCGCCGCAGCGCGCGACATGACCCCGACCGAGCGCATGCAGATGATCGAAGGAATGGTCAGCAGTCTTGGAGGGCGTCTTGCCTCTGAAGGTGGCCCGCCCGAGGACTGGGCGCAGTTGATAACGGCGCTGGGGGTCCTAGGACGGGGCGATCAGGCCGCGGCCATCGTGGCCGAGGCGCGCACGGTCTTTGCCGATGCGCCAGGCGCGCTCGACATGATCAACCGGGCTGCCGAACAAGCAGGTGTGCCGTGATCTTCGACGAGGCGGACGCCTTTGCCGCCGCCCTGCCTGCCCATGGCGCGCTCATGGGCCTCGATCTGGGCACCAAGACAATTGGTGTGGCAGTGTCGGACACATTCCGCGCCGTGGCGTCCCCGCTAGAGACGGTGAAGCGCCGCAAGTTCGGGCAGGACGCCGAGGCGCTGGAGGCGCTGATCGCCGCGCGGGGCGTGACGGGTCTGGTCCTTGGCCTGCCGCGCAACATGGATGGCAGCGAGGGGCCGCGATGCCAGTCGACACGCGCGTTTGCCCGCAATTTTTCGGCGCGTTGGGACGGCCCCATCGGCTTTTGGGATGAACGGCTGAGCACGGTTGCCGCGGAAAAAGCGCTGCTTGAGGCGGATACGACACGCAGACGTCGCGCAGAGGTCATTGATCACGTCGCGGCGGCCTATATCCTGCAGGGACTGCTGGACCGGCTGGCAGTGTTGAGGAGAGCGTGAATGACGGACCCCGTCTGGACCCGGCCCGAGATTGAAAGCCCCTGCGTGCGGATCTGCGTGCTGCATCCCGAAACCGGGCTGTGCACAGGCTGCGCCCGCAGCGCAGAAGAGATCGGCATGTGGTCGCGCCTGAGCCCCGAGGCGCGCCGCGCGATCATGGACGAGCTGCCAAGCCGCGAGGCCGCGCCCAAGACCCGGCGCGGTGGCCGTGCCGCACGTCTGGCGCGTTAGGCCTTCAGCCAATCCGCGATGGATACGGCCGGCGGCCTGAAATAGGCCGTCATCCGTGCGCCCTCCCCCTGTTCCCACGGGGCCACGCCGTGCAGGGTCATGGGGTGCAGCAGGGCCGCCTCGCCGGTTTGCAATGGCACGGGCACCCGTTTGCAAAGCTCGAAACACTGTGCACGGGTGGCGACGTAAGCCTCTGTCACATCGACGTTTTCGGGGGCCTCGACCCCTTCGAGCGCGCGGCGGAAGGTGTGCTGCATAATGGTGTGGCTGCCCTCCCAAACCGTCAGCGGTGCCGCGCGCGGATCGCTGCCCGCAAGGCCGATGCCAAGGATCCAGCGGTGCGGCTCTGACACGAAGCGGCGCTTGGGGCTGCCGACCCCCAGCACCCCGTCGACATGCGCCGCGTCGCGCTTGAGCCGGTAGCGAAAGCCGCCCTCCGTCTCGCCTGCTCTCGGGCGCGGATAGCCTGGAAAAGTCACCGACACCTGCGCAAGGTGCAGGTCCGGCCAGCCGCCAAACGCCTTCGCGGCACGCATCGCGGTCCCGCTCAGCGCAGGGCCACCCCCGACACGCCCCGCCGCATCATTGGGCAGCGCATCGAGGCCAACAAACCACGTCCCCTCGCATTGGTGCATGTCCGCGAAAGCCGGGTCACCCAGCGCAGCGCGCGCTGCGGGCACGGCAGCAGCGGCCCAGTCCAGCGTCGCAGGCTCGGCGTCGAACCGCGCCCAGCCGGCCTGCTTCAGCCCCACAGCGCCGCGCGCAGCATGTTCAGCGCCACCAGCACGAGAAACACCGCAAAGACCCGCTTGAGCGGGCCGGGATCCATCGCATGCGCCAGCCGCACGCCCAGCGGCGTGGTCAGCAGCGTCATCGCGATCACCACCAGAAAGGCCGGCCCGTTCACCGCGCCCAGCGTCAGGGGCGGCACCGGCGCGGGCTGATCGACCATCAAAAATCCGATCACCGATGGCACGGCGATCAGCACGCCAAACCCCGCCGCCGTGGCCACAGCGCGGTGGATCGGTACGGAATACAGGCTCATCAGCGGCACGCCAAAGCTGCCCCCGCCGATGCCCATCAGCACGGACAGGAACCCAACCCCCGGCGACAGCGCCGCACGCCCTGCCCCTATGGGCATCGCGGGGCCAAGTCGCCAGTGGCTGCGGCCAAAGCCCATATACAGCCCAACGATCAGCGCCAGCACGCCAAAGATGGCCGTCAGCACGCCAGAGCGCAGCTGCGCCACGATCAGCATCCCGATCACCGCGCCGATCACGATGCCCGGAGCCCAGCTGCGCAGAATGTCCCAATCCACCGCGCCCTTCTTGTTGTGGCTGAGCACAGAGCGGATGGAGGTCACGATGATCGTGGCCAATGACGTGGCCAGACACATCTGCATGAGCCCCGGCCCATCATAGCCAAGCGTCTGGAACGCATAGTAAAACGCGGGAACCAGCACGATACCGCCCCCAACGCCTAGCAGCCCGGCAAGCACGCCCGCAAAGGCTCCGATGACCGCCAGCAAAGCCAGCATTTGCACGATCAGAATATCCATCGGCGCGCCCTACACGGTCTCTGCGAGCGCCTCAAGCGCGGTCTCGACCAGCTCTGGCCCCGCACCGGGTCGCGTGGCCCCTTCTGACAGGGTCCGCCGCCAGACCCGCGCGCCGGGGCGACCGGCGAACAGACCCAGCATATGCCGCGTGATCTGATGCAGGCGGCCCCCAGCGCTCAGATGCGCCTCGATATAGGGCAGCATCGCGCGCGCCGCCGCCTCGGGCGCGGTGTCTGTCCCGCCCCCCCAGATGCGGCGGTCGGCCTGCGCAAGAATGTCCGCCGGCTGGTGGTAGGCGGCGCGGCCGATCATCACCCCGTCAAGGCCGCTGTCCAGCAGCGCGAGCGCGTCGTCCAGCGATGCGATGCCGCCGTTGATCGAGATGTGCAGGTTGGGAAACAGCCCCTTCATGCGCTGCACAAGGCCGTAGTCGAGCGGCGGGATATCGCGGTTTTCCTTGGGCGACAGACCCTGCAGCCACGCCTTGCGCGCGTGGATCGTCACCCGCTCGCATCCCGCAGCGACGATCTGGGCCAGGAACTCGGGCAGCACGGTCTCCGGGTCTTGTTCGTCCACGCCTATGCGGCACTTGACGGTGACCGGCACGTCCACCGCGTCGCGCATTGCGCGCACACAGGCCGCGACGGTGGCAGGGCTGCGCATCAGCACCGCGCCGAACGTGCCCGATTGCACCCGGTCCGAGGGACAGCCGCAGTTCAGGTTCACCTCCGCATAGCCCGCCTGCGCGCCGAGCCGTGCGGCCACAGCCAGTTCAGCCGGGTCCGATCCGCCCAGTTGCAATGCGACGGGATGCTCGGCCACGTCATGGTCCAGCAGGTGCAGTGCCCCACCCCGCACCAGCGCGGGCGCGGTAACCATCTCAGTGTAAAGCAGCGCGTTGGCCGACAGCTGGCGGTGCAGGAACCGGCAATGCCGGTCCGTCCAGTCCATCATCGGCGCCACAGACAGGCGGGCATGGTGTTCAAGGCGCATCGGGCGTCCTCTCGCTATCAGGCCGCAGCCATGTAACGCAGCGGGCGGGCGCGTGCCAGAGGGCTAGGCCGCAAGGCTTGGCAGCCACAGCACGATGGCAGGGAAGGCCACCAGCAGGGCGATGGTGATCGCATCGGCGATGAAGAAAGGGGTCACGCCCTTGAACACGTCCTGCACGGAAAGGTCATCGCGCACGCCTGCGACCACAAAGCAGTTGAGGCCGATGGGCGGCGTGATCAGACAGAACTCCGCCATTTTCACCACCAAGATCCCAAACCAGATCGCACACATTGGCCCCGACATGCCGAACGCTGAGTCAGCGGCAGAGACAAACTCGCCCCCGTTCAGCGCCATGACCGCGGGGTAGACCACGGGCAGCGTCAGCAGCAGCATGCCGATTGCATCCATGAACATGCCCAGCACCGCATAGGCCAGCAGGATACAGATCAGGATCAGCCAGGGTGAATATTCGAGCCCCGTGATCCAGTCCGAAAACGCGCCCGGCAGATCGGCAAAGCCCAGAAAGCGCACGTAGATCAGCACGCCCCAGATGATGGTAAAGATCATCACCGTGAGCTTGGCCGTTTCGATCAGCGCGTCCTTGAGCGCGCCCCAGCGCATGCCGCGATACATCGCCATGCAAAAGACGATGAACGCGCCGACTGCCCCGCCTTCGGTCGGCGTGCCCCACGCATCACCAAAGGGGTTGTAGACAAAGAAGATGATGATCACGACCACCGCCACGATGGGCAACGCGCCCGGCAGGGATTCCAGTTTCTGCCGCAGGGTGAAGCCGCGCACGGGCGGGCCGACGTTCTTGAAAACCAGCGCGATAGTGATGATCAGCACCGCGTAGACAAAGGCCGAAAACATGCCGGGGATGAAGCCCGCGAGCAGCAGCGAGCCGACGTCGGCTTCGACGATGATCGCATAGATCACGAGGATCGCCGAGGGCGGTATGAGCGACGCGAGAGTGCCTCCCGCAGCGACCACACCGGCGGCGAATTGCTTGTTGTAGCCGATCTTGAGCATTTCGGGGATGGCGATGCGGGCAAAGACCGCCGCTGTGGCGACCGACGCGCCGGAGACTGCGGCAAAGCCCGCCGTGGCAAAGACGGTTGAAACGGCAAGGCCTCCCGGCACCCAGGCGATCCAGCGTTTGGCGGCCTCGAACAAAGCCGTGGTCAGCTTGGCGTAGTAGGCGAGGTAGCCGATGAGGATGAAGGTGGGGATGAGGGACAGCGCGTGGGCGGAGACCTTGGAATGGGGCACCTGCCCCGCGATCTGCATCGTCTTGCCCAGCGCGCCATCGGGCACGCCGCGCCGTTCGTTCCAGAAGAAGAACTCGTTCAGCGCGTAGCCATCGCGCGCCCAGAAGATCCACAAGATGCCGACAAAGCCCGCAAGCGCGGCGGCAAAGGCCACGCGCATGCCCGAGAAGACAAGCACGAGCATCCCGCCCGTCACCCAAAGGCCGATTGTGATGTTATCCATCGGCCCCCTCCAGCTTTTCGGCTTCCGCGCGGGCCTGCTCGGCGGCGCTCTGGATCAAGGGGACAGCGACAGGGCGGTCTAGGTTTTTGATGAACGCGCGCCCGTAGCCCCAGCTTTGCAGCACGAGGCGCAGGCACAGGACCGCAAAGGCGATGGGCACAAGGATCTTGGACGGCCAAATGGGGAGCGACACGTCGATTGAGCTGTCGCGTGAGCAGAACGGGCGGGCACAGTCAAAGCTGCGGTCGAAATGGTAGTAGGCCCCGACGAGCAGGCCGAGCATCAGCAGGAGCATCAGGACGACGAGAATGCCTTCGAGCAGCCACAGGATGCGCCCCCGCAGCGCGCCGATAAGGATGTCCATGCGAATGTGGATCCCGTCGCGCTGGACGTAAGAGACGCCCATGATCGCGATCAGCGGCATCAGGGCTTCGATATAATCGACATAGCCCAGCATGGGCGTTTCAAAGAATTCCCGCGCGGCGACCGAATAGGCCGCAAGAAACATCAGGGAAAAGGCCGCAAGGCCGGAGCAGAGTGCGAGGAACCGTTCAACCGGCAGCAGCGCGCGATCAAGGCGCGACAGAAGCGTTGAGTCCTCCAGCACCGTGGCGGAAGTGGCCATGGGTCAGGTCCAATTTCGGATGGGTGGCGGGGTGAATCCCGCCCTACCGCCAATGGCAGGGCGGGGCCTTGGCGGATTAGCTGCCGCCCTTGGCGTCGGCGAGCGCCTTCACCACAAGGTCATAGAGCTCCTGGCCCGGCAGGCCCTGCGCTTCCATGTCCGCGATCCACGCGTCGCGGATCGGGTCCGCTGCGGTGGCGCGGAATTCGGCGATCACCTCGGGGGCGATTTCGACCTTTGCGACACCCTTTTCGGCCAGAACGCTGTCCCAGCGCTGCAGCAGGTCGGCGTAGTTGCTGAGGTAATGCGCGATGGCCTCGGGCACCGACTCGTCCAGCGCCTTGCGGTGCGCGTCGGGCAGATCCTCATAGGCGTCGATGTTCACCACGACGGGGCAGTTCACCGTGCCGGGGTTCAGGTTCGCCGTCCACCAGTCGGCCTGGTTGATCGTGCCAAAGGACAGGTGCGCGTGCTGGGCAAAGGCCACAGTGTCCACAACGCCTGATTCCATTGCCTGGTAGGCTTCGGTCGCGGTCACGGAGGTCGGCACGGCGCCAACAGCCTTGAATGCGTTGCCGATGCCGCCCGTGGCGCGCACGCGCATGCCGGCCATCTCGGCGAGGGTTGTCTTCGGCTCACCTGTACCAACAAGGTTGTATTGCGGCATGGGCGAGGTCATCAGCAGCTTGGCGTTCCACTGCGCCATTTCCTCGACCGCGGCGGGGTGCGCGTAGACGGCCCGAGCCACGGCGACTTCTTGCTCGAGGTTTTCGACGCCGAGGAAGGGCAGCTCAAGCACGGTGATCACGCGGTTCTTGTCGCGGTGATAGCCTGCGCAGAACTGGGCCATCTCGAAGGCGCCGATGGAGATGCCATCGAGGTTTTCGCGGTTCTTCGACAGGCCGCCATAGCTGACATTCATGGTGAACTCGCCATTGGTCTTTTCCGACACCAGCTCGGCCAGCTTTTCGATGTGCTCGGTGAAGGCGCGGCGCTTGCCCCAGACGGAGACGTTCCATTCGGTGGCGGCGGCCTCGAGTGCGAAGGCAAAGGAAAGGGTGCCTGCAACGGCGCCCAGTGCAATCTTGTTCATCTTGTCTCTCCCTGTTGGCGGGGTGTTGTCCCCCGTCCCTGCGGCAAGCTAGCGCAGGGCACGGGGCATGCCAAGAGGGGCCGCGTTCGGCGACTTTGACGGAGCCGTCCTTCGGGGAAGGTATTAGCGAACTGCGAAGACGGGCTAGGCCGCGCTTGCGATGGCCTCTGCCGCGGCGTTGATCGCGGCTTCGGTCAGGGCGAAGTCCGCTTCGGTCAGTGCAAGGCAAGGGTACATCTTGCCTGGCGATTTGAAGACGCCATGCGCGCGCAGAACCTTGTTGTAATGCGCATTTCGGGCGTGATCGGCGGCCTTGGTCCCGCGATAGTCGCGCACATCTGTGCCGGTGAAGACAATGTCAAAAAGGGTTGGGTCACCGACGATGCGATGCGGGATGCCGTGCGCGTCCAGCGCATCGCTGTGCATCTTTTGCAGCCGCTCTCCATAACCGCGCAGGGTGTCGTAGGTGCCGGGGCGGGCGAGGACTTCCATCGTCTTGAGGCCCGCGACGGCAGCAACGGGATTGCCCGAAAGGGTGCCAAGCTGCATGAGCCACTTGTCCGCCCCCACGGCGGCCTTGTCGAAATGGGCCATGATGTCGGCGCTGGCGACGGTGGCGGCAAGCGGGAAGCCCCCGCCAGTGATCTTGCCCAGCGTCGCGATATCGGGCACGACGCCGTAGGCTTCCTGCGCGCCGCCATAGGCAAGGCGGAAGCCGGTGACGATTTCGTCAAAGATCAAAAGCACGCCACGCTTGGTGCAGGCCGCCCGCAGCGCCTCGAGATAGCCCGGCTCGGGTGGGACAATGCGCTGCAGCGGCTCGACCATGACGGCAGCGACCTGTCCGGCGTATTCATCCAGCAGCCCCTCGACATATTGAATGTCGTTAAAGGGGGCGATCAGCATCTCTTCGGCAACAGATTGGGGGATCCCGGCACTGTCGGGCACGGCTTGTGGAAAGTTCACCAGACGATCAGGCGCCAGCGACATCTGCGCCTCGGCGGACATGCCGTGATAGCCGCCCTCGCATTTGATGATCTTGTCCCGCCCGGTGAACGCGCGGGCGAGGCGGATGGCGTACATGTCCGCTTCTCCGCCTGAGGACACGTAGCGGACCTGTTCGGCGCAGGGGACCGCTTCGACGATCTTTTCGGCCAGCTCGATGCCCGCGGAATTGGAGGCAAAGAAGGTCATGCCCTTGGGCATCTGCGCCGCGACCGCGTCCAGCACTTCGGGATGGCCGTGGCCCAGCAGCATGGGGCCGGAGCCGATCAGGTAGTCGACATATTCGGTGCCGTCCTCGTCCCAGACACGCGCGCCCTGCCCCCGCGCGATGACGACATTCGGGTCGAAATTGCCGAAGCCGCCCCCGGGCAGGACAGCGTGGGCGCGGGTGATCCAATCAGCTTGTGTGGTCATGGGTGTCTCCTGTTTGCGGGCGCGGACTGGGGCGCTGCCCCAGACCCCGGAGTTTAGTCTGCCAAGTGAAGGACGGGCGTGCCGAGCATGCCCTCATCGACGGTGATGCCGAGGCCCGGGCCCTCGGGCGGGGCGATGGTGCCGTTTTCGCGGCTCGGCGCGTTCGGGGCAAGGCGCGGCGCGACATAGCCGGACAGATCGCAGGTGTTCAGAACTGCGCCCGGAGGGGTGGCAGCGGCGAGGTGCAGCAGCGCCGCCGTTGTAATGTCGCTGCCCCATGTGTCCTCGACACAAAGTTTTGGGCCGAGGTAGAGGCACAGATCACGCGCGCGGCGGGTGGCGGACAGGCCGCCAAATTTCGAGAGTTTCAGGGCGACGGCGTCGAGGATGCCAAGGTGGTGCGCCTTGAGCAGTGTCTCCGTGTCGTGGGCCAGCTCGTCGAGTTTCATCGCGAGGCCTGAGGCGGCGCGGACCGCTGCGCAATCCTCGAGCGTGGCGCAGGGCTGTTCGATCATGATGTCGAGGTGCTGCACGGCGCGGGCGACGCGCGTGGCGTCGAGCCGGTTGGCGCCGCAATTCCAGTCGCCGTAGACCAGCGGGCCGGGGCCGACCGCTTCGCGCACCTTCGCAAGCCGTTCGACATCCGTGGTCCAGTCGCCAGAGGCGCCGAGTTTGCACTGGAACTGGGCGATGCCCTTGGATTGCGCGTCCTTGGCGATGTCGACCATGTCATCCGGTGCGATGCAGGTTATAGAGTGATAAAGCGGCAGGCGTTCTTGCCGCCGTCCACCCAACAAGGTGTAGAGCGGCAGGCCTGCTGCCTGCCCCGTAATGTCCCAGAGCGCGATGTCGAGGGCGGATTTGGCGTAGCGGTGATCGATCAGGTAGGCGTCAGCGCGGGCCATCAGCGCCTCAGGCCCGCGGGGGTCTGCGCCGATCAGGACCGGGGCGAGTTCCGAAAGTGCCGGGGCGACACCGCTTGCGTAGGCAGGCAGGTAATGGGGGATCGGACAGACTTCGCCCCAGCCCGTGAGACCAGCATCGGTTTCAACGCGCAGGACGGCGGTTTCCACCGTCTCGCAACTTTTGCCGCCGGCCATATGGTACGCCTCGTGACTGGTCAGCGGGACAAGCCAGAGGGTGAGGGACGTGATCTTCATAGTGTGTAGGTCGCAGTCTTGGTCAGTGTGGTTTCATCCGGGTGCACGCCGAGGCCAGGCGTGTCCGGCAAGCTCAGATGGCCGTCTGTCGCGCGGGGGCCCCTGCCCCCGGCGATCTCGGCCGTGATCATGTCCTGGCAAGCCCAGACGGCGTGGCAGTTCGCGTCGGGGATGGTAGCGGCGAGGTGCAGCGCCTCGGTATCGGCAAGCACGGAGCCACCCGTGGCCATCACGAACATGTCGATGCCATGGGCGAGCGCGATGTCGCGCATGCGGGCGGCTTTGGTCAGCCCGCCGACGCGGTTGAGCTTGATGCCGAAGACTTCCGCGATGCCATCCCGGGCGATCCGCGCCGCATCCTGCAGAGTGACAAGGCTTTCGTCGACGGAGACCGGGGCGGCGTGTTTTTGCGCGATGGCTGCAATGTCGTCGAGGCTTTCGCAGGGCTGTTCGAACATCACGGCGAGGTCTTCGGTCGCTTGCATCACGCGCAGCGCCTGCTGGCGCGTCCAGCCGCGATTGACGTCGTAGAGGATGATATCGCCGGGCTGCTTGTAGGCCTCGCAATCGCGGATGCGGGCGATATCGCGGGCTACGTCGCCGCCGATCTTCACCGAATGCGCGACGTAGCCGCGCGCGCGGTAGCGGTCGATCACGGCGCGGGTCTCTTCGGCGGTTTTGGCCCCAACGGATGAGGCGATGGGGATGGGCCGCTCGGTCCGGCTGCCCATCAGGTCGGCGATGGGCAGACCCGCCGCTTGCCCCGCGATATCCCAGCAGGCCATGTCGATCGGGCTTTTGGCATAGAAGTGGCCCGGCAGCGCAAGGTCCATCGCGCGTTCAACATCGAGCACGCGGCGCGGATCGAGGCCGAGGACAAAACGTGCCATCGTTTCGATCCCGGCGCGGATCCCGGGGCCGTGCGCCGGTACGTAGGTGTGGCCCCAGGGCGTGCCCTCCCCCCAGCCGGTCAGCCCTTCGTCTGTCTCAAGCTTGACGAAGGTTGCATCGAGGCATTCGAACTTCAGCCGGCCGCCCGACAGCCAGTAGGGATGTTCGAGCGGCAGATCGGCGCGGTAGACGGTGATGGAGGTGATTTTCATGGTGTCAGGCGACCTCCATCAGCGGCGCGCCAAGGCTGTCCCAATCGGGCGCGGCGCCAAGTCCGGGGGTGTCTGTTGCGTAGAGGCGGCCTTGGGCAACGGTTGGGCCGCCCGTGCCGGTCGAGCGGGTGTTGTAGTTCATCAGGTCCGTGGTGTTGATCAGGTATTCGGGCGGGGTGGAGGCCGCGAAATGCGCGACGGCGGCGGAGGTGATCTCTCCGCCCCAGCTGTCCTCGCTGACGACCGGCATGCGGTTTTCCAGCAGGAAGTCGCGGACCCGGCGCGCCTTTGTCAGCCCGCCAAGGTTGGAGATCTTGAGGCAGCAAATCTCTGCCCCCCGATCCTGCACAATGCGCTGCGCGGCGTACAAACCGGTGATGCACTCGTCGAGCTTCATGGGCTGGTCCGCGACGCGACGCACCTGCTGACACTCCTCATAGGTCTTGCAGGGCTGTTCGAGGATGAAGTCGAGCCCGCGTGTCGCGTTTGCGACGCGGATTGCATCATCCACGCGCCAGCCCTGGTTGGCGTCGGCCATGGCCCGTTCGCCGGGCTGCAAGAGCGGGATGGTCATCTGGATGCGGTCGATATCCCCGCGCCAGTCGGCGCCGACCTTGACCTGAAACTGGCGGTAGCCGGCGGCGCGGTGCTGGGCGAGTTCCGCGCGGGTCTCCTCAAGCGGTTTCTGCGGGGCGACGCGGTACATGGGCGCGCCGTCCGTGAGCTTGCCGCCGAGCAGCATCCAGAGCGGCTGGCCCGTGGCCTGGCCGAGGATATCCCAGCAGGCGATGTCGATTGGGCTTTTGGCGTAGCCGTGGCCCTGCAGCGCGCCGTCCATGATCCCTTCGATCCGGGCAAGCTGACGCGGGTCTTCGCCCAGAAGGCGCGGGGCGAGGTGGGCAAAGACGCCCGCAGTGCCGCCCGAGAAGGCGACCATGTAGTTTTCGCCGCAAGGGGTGAATTCACCGCAGCCGGTCAGGCCCGCGTCAGTCTCAACCACCACGACGGAGGCGCGCGCGACGGTTAGCGGATTGCCCGCGCCCCAGGTATATGTGCCGCCCACGTAAGGCAGGTCGGTCTGGTGCAGCGCGAGGCGGGTGATCTTCATGGCGCGCTGCTGAGGACGGGGCGCGTGGCGAGATCCCCGCGCCACAGGACAAGGGCGAGCATCGGGGCGTCGTCGGTGACGGTCATGTGCGGCGCGCCGGAGGCATGAAAGACGTGATCGCCCGCGTGGAGGGTCCGTTCCGGCTCGGTGCCGACGCGGAACCGGGCGCTACCGGCGAGGATGTAGTACAGCTCTTCGGCGGGGTGTTCGTGCCACGGGTAGTGCAGGCCCGGTGGCATGTAGACAAAGAAGGCCGCAATGTCCTGCGCCGCGAAGGGCGCATTCGGGCCGGCGAGCGCGAAGCAGCCGAAACGGTCCAAAAAGCCGGGCGGTATGGCGGTGCCGCGGTAGGTCTCGCGCCAGTGAGCGTGCGGCCCGTACGCCTGGATCGCGGCGCACAGCCCCGCATGGCCCGGCGATGTGAGCGCCGGTTCGGCAGCCATCAGGGCCGCGGCGGGAATGGGGTGCGGCGTGACGGAACGTTTGGGCAGGGCCTTGGAAAGCCGTCCAAAATCGGCGAGTGCCGGGGTGCGGTCCTGCAGCGCAACGACTTCGGTCAGCAGCGCGTCTGCGGGGTCCGTCATCGCGGGTTTGCCCGCCATGCCGGGCCCGCGCCAGAGCACGAAAGTCAGGATGGGGCTGCCTTGGGTCGTCATGGCGTGGGGCTGGTGGCCGGTATGGGCCTTGGTCTGGCCGGGGGTCAGGACGGCTGGCGCGTCGCCTTCGGCCTCGAAAATCGCGGAGCCCGCGGCGCAGTAATAGATCTCTTCGGCCTCGTGGGCGTGCCAGGGGTAGTAAAGATCGCTTCCCCAGATGCCCACGTAGGCGCGGTGGGTGTCGCATTGGAAATGTCCCTCGGGGCCGAGGAGTTCGAACCAACCGTAGCGGGCGAGGAAGTCAGCGCCGACTTCGGCCTCTGAATAGCTGCGCCGCCATTCGGCGAACGGGGCGACCGCATGCACGGCGCGGACAAATGCAGCGTTGGCGTTGGCGTCCTCGGCCTGCGGCGTTGGCAGCATCGCTTGCAGCGTGCCCAGCATCGGGACGGCGTGCGCCGCGCGCGGCGCGAAGGGCGCGTCCGGTAAGGGGCCGGAGAACACGGTGAGCTCCGGGCAGCCGTCCATCAGCGCGCGGGCGGCATTCAGAAGGGTGCGAAAGGCGGCTTCGGCCTGGGTGAGTTCGGTGACGGTCATGGGGTCAGGGCCAGGGCGTGACGACGATGTTGCCAACATGGGCTTTGTCGATGAAGGCTTGCTGCGCGGCGTGCAGGTCTTCGAGCGGATAGGTGGCGGCGAGGATCGGCTTGACCTCTTCGCGTTCGATGTAGCCGATCAGGTCGCCGAAGATGTGCGGCGGGATCACGGTGGAGCCCGTAAATGTCAGATCGCGCAGGTAGAAGGTGCGCAAGTCCAGCTCGACCATGGGGCCGGCGATCGCGCCCGAACACGTGTAGCGGCCCCCGCGGGCGAGCGCGTCAATGACGGTGCCGAAATAGGGCCCGCCAACGATGTCGGCAACCACGTCAACGGTATCGCGGCCGGTGGTGCGCTTTAGCTCTGCCTTGAGATCTGCGGGCGTGCGGCCCAAGAGGACATCCGCGCCCAACCCGGTCATCTGGTCGTGCTTGGCCTCGGACGCGAGCGCGATAACGGTTGCGCCGCGCCGCTTGGCCAGTTGCACCAGCGCGCCGCCAACGCCGCCGGAGGCGCCGGTGACAAGGACGTGATCTCCCTGCCCTACGTTCGCGCGTACCAACATGCCCTCGGCAGTTGTGTAGCTGCAGGAAAAGGTGGCAAGTTCGGCGTCGCTGAGCGGGCTGTCGATCACGCCCACGTTTCGGTGATCGGAGGTGCAGAACTGGGCAAAGCCGCCATCGCGTTCAGAGCCGAAATATCCAGCCTTGTCCATGTTCATCGGGTCAGACCAGTCGCGCAGCCAGCCGTCGGTGAGCACGCGCTTGCCTACAAGCTCTTGCGGCGCATTTGCGCCAACGGCGACCACCTCGCCGACAGCATCAGCGCCCTGGATGCGCGGCAGGGTGATCGGTGCGCCGCCCCATGTCGGGTCTGCATCGTCGACCTCGTCAAATGCCCCGCCCGTGGTCGCATCGGTCACCGCCTTGGAATACCAGCCCGAGCGGGTGTTGACGTCGGTGTTGTTCAGCCCGCAGGCGCCAACGCGGATCAGCACGTCGTCCGGCCCCGGGGCCGGTTTGGGCCAGTCGACGTGAAATTCCAGCGCGTCCAGACCGCCATGGCGGTGCAGGACAACGGCGTTCATGGTGTCGCTCACTGGGCGGGCTCCGGCTGCTTGGCATCCGTACGCGGGCGTAGGGATGCAGGATCATAGGCAGGCTCAGTGAGGACGCGGGCGCGGCGAGTTTCTCCTGCAATTACGACCTGCAGGTCGCAATCAGCACTTGCCGCATGTGGTTTCACGTAGGCAAAGGCAAGGATTTTGCCGACCGTTGGGGCGAACACGACAGAGGCGGTGGAGCCCACGACACTGCCATCCATCAAGACGGCCTCGCCGCCGTGACCGTCATGCGCACCGTCAGGTTCGATTTCCAGATAGGCGCAGACCCACGGCAAATCGGTGTTCAGCGTCTTGTCCTTGCCAACGAACTCCTTGGAGGTGTCGACAAAGCGCAGAACGTCCGCCTCGGCCAGCGTGACCTCGTTCGTCAGCTCGCCCGCGCCCTTGAAGCCCTTTTCCATGCGCAGCACGTTCATCGCAAAGCTGCCGTAGTTTTCCAGTCCGTGGGCCTTTCCCGCAGCCCACAGCGCGTCGTAGACCGGCAGCACACTGTCCCAAGGCATGTGCAGCTCCCAACCCAGTTCGCCTGCGTACGAGACACGCAGGGCCATGACCTCATGGCCAGCGATCTGAATTGACTGGGTCGACAACCAGCGGAAGCCGGCATTGCTGAGGTCTGCAGCGGTGCAGACTGCAAGGATGTCGCGGGATGCGGGACCTGTCAGGGACAGTGCACCGAAGCGCTGTGACAGGCTTTTGATGGTGACGTCTTGCGTGCCCTTATGTGCGGCAAGGTGGTCCATCAGGCGCTGTTCGAAGAAGGCCGCGCAGACAAGGTAGAAGCTGTCGCCGTCCTCGCCGGAGAAAGTCTGGGACAGTGCGGGGCCCTCACCGCCGCCTAGGCGGACAACGGTCGTCTCAAGCTCGATCCGGCCCCGGCGGTTCAGCATGTGAGTGAGGCCGATGGAGCCATTTTTCTTGGGCAGTTTATTGGCGATCAGCGGGCTCAAGAAGGCTGCCGCATCAGGGCCACTGACACGCACCTTGGTGAAGGCCGTTATGTCCATGATGCCTGCGCGCTCACGCACCGCTTCGACTTCGGCAGCTATGATGTTGTGCACCGGCGTGCGGCCAAAGCCGTAGTGGTCGCGCTGCTCGACACCGTCCCGCGCGAACCAGCGCGGGCGCTCGAAGCCAAAAACCTCTTCGTGCACCGCGCCCGCCACTTTGAGACGATCATAAAGCGGCGAGGGTTTGACCGGGCGGCCGGCGAGGCGGTTGAAGTGGGGAAACGGGATCTCGTGCCGCAGGCAGTAGTCTTCCTTGGCCTTGATCACCTGCCAGTCCTTGGTGGCGTAGGGGCCGAAGCGGCGCGGGTCATATTCACGCATGGAGATGTCCGCGGCGCCATGCACCATCCAACGGGCCAGTTCGCGCGTCAGGCCCGGGCCCCAGCCGATGCCGATTTGCGTGCCGCAGCAACACCAGTAATTTGGCGCACCGGCCACAGGGCCAATCAGCGGGTTGCCGTCGGGCGGGTGGCTGATCGCGCCATGCACTTCGCGGGTGATGCCAAGCTCCGCGAAGATCGGCATACGGTTCAGCGATTCCTCGAGCCACGGCATGATGCGGTCATAGTCGGCATCAAACAGCTCGTTTTCCGCCTCCCAAGGACAGTGGTCTTCCCAGACGGTGTTAGGGTTTGCTTTCTCGTAGATGCCGATCAGGCCGCGCTTCTGCTCCATCCGGATATAGCCGGAGACTTTCGCGTCATCGCGGATCACGGGCAGCTCGGCCTCCAGATCGGCGAACTCGGGCACGTTTTCTGTGACAAAATAGTGGTGCGTCATCGACGTCATGGGCAGTTGCAAGCCGGACCATTCGCCCATCTGCCGCGCATAGGTCCCGCCGGCATTCACAACATGCTCGCATCGGATGGTGCCCTGTTCGGTCTCGACCACCCAGTCATCGCCCTGACGGGTGATGTTCGTTGCGCGGCAGCGGCGGATGATCCGCGTGCCCAGCGCGCGGGCGCCCGCGGCCATCGCCATGGTCACGTTGGTGGGGTCGACGTGGCCATCATCGGGGGTGTGCAGCGCGCCGAGAACCCCGTCGAGATTATAGAACGGATGAAGCTGCGCAACGCGCTCCGGCCCGACCAGTTCGATGTTGAAGCCCAGCGAGCGGCCCACCGACAGCGTGTGGCGCAGCCAGTCCATTTCATCCTCATTATAGGCGAGGCGGAAGGAGCCACAGCCGTGCCATGTGACGGCCTGCCCGGTCTCGCGCTCCAGCGCGCCGGAGTAGAGACCAATGTTGTAGTCCACGCATTTGCCCAAACCGAAGCTCGACGTGGAATGGGTGATCTGCCCTGCTGCGTGCCACGTGCTACCGCTGGTCAGTTCGGCCTTTTCCAGCAGGACAACGTCAGTCCAGCCTTCATGCGCGAGGTGATAGGCAAGGCCCACCCCCATCACACCCCCTCCAACGATGACAACACGGGCTTGGGTCGGAAATTCTGACATCGGGATGCGCCTTTCGCTGCAAATCTCTCTTGGCAGGCTTGGCGTACATCTGTACCGTCGTCAATCATGAATGACACAAATATGCCATCTACCGTACTTGAGCGCCTTGCCGGCGGCCTTGAGGACCTCTCCCCCGAGGCGCGCAAGGCAGCGACATATGTGCTTGAAAACCCGCAGGATGTGGGTGTGTCCACCGTGCGCGAGATCGCGGCAGCCGCGCAGGTGAAACCCAACACGTTCGTGCGCATGGCGCGGGCGGCAGGGTTCGATGGCTACGAGGATTTCCGTGAGCCGTTTCGGGCCGCGATTCGGGCCGGCTCTGCCTCTTTCCCGGACCGGGCGCGCTGGTTGCAGGATATCAGCGCCAAGGGAGAGCTGGGCGGGCTTTATGCCGACATGGTGTCAGCCGCTTTGCAAAACATCGAAGACACCTTTGCAAACATCACCGAGCCGCAACTGAAGACTGCTGCGGATGCGATATGGGCCGCGCGGCGGGTCTTTACGCTGGGGGTCGGCGTGAACAACTCCAATGCGCGCAACTTCACCTATTTGGCCTCTACCGGCATGGTTCAGTTCCACGCCATCCCGCGCCCCGGGTCTGTTCCTATCGACGATCTGGCCTGGGCGGACAGGCGTGACGTTCTAATCGCCATCACCTGTCGCCCCTACCGGCGCGAGGTGGTCGAAGCGGTTGAGCTGGCGCGCCAGCAGGGCGTTACCGTCGTGGCCCTGTCCGACAGCCCCGCCTCCCCCATCATCCGGGCCGCCGATCACGGCTTTATCGTCTCAGCAGCGACGCCTCAGTTCTTTCCGTCGTCGGTTTCGACCATCGCCCTGCTCGAGACCTTGCTATCCTTTGTCATCGCCGTTGCCTCGCCCGAGATTGTCGCGCGGGTCGAAAAGTTTCACGCCCGCCGCCATGCGCTGGGCATCTACACAGAGGAGCCGAAATGAACGCAGAGGCCCCGATCCGCAGCCTTGAGGCGCGGTACTACACCGATCCGGCTGTCTTTCAGGCCGAACAGGCCGGGCTCCTGGCCCGCACCTGGCAATTTGCCTGCCATGCGTCCGAGCTGGCCGAGGTGGGCGATTACGTCGCGTTCGAGATGGCGGGCGAGAGCCTCTTTTCGATCAAGGGCCGCGATGGCGTGATCCGCACCTTCTACAACGTCTGCCAGCACCGCGCGCACCAGCTGGTGCAAGGCACGGGCCGGACCCGCGTTGTGGTCTGCCCCTACCACGCCTGGACCTATGAGCTGACTGGCGCCCTGCGCGCCGCGCCAAACTCGAAAACAGTGCCAGGATTTGAGGCTGACAAAATCTGCCTGACCGAGGTGCGCACGGAGGTGTTCGTGGGTTTCGTTTTCGTGAACCTCGACCCCGCGGCCAAACCGATGGAAGACTGGTTTCCCGGCGCGCGTGCGGAGCTGGAGGAATGGGTGCCCCAGTGGGATCGCCTCGCCCCGCTGGAATGGGTCGAGATCCCGGAGCGGTGCAACTGGAAAGTCTCGGTCGAGAACTATTCGGAGTGCTATCACTGCAGCCTGAACCACCCGACCTTTGCGACCGGCGTGGTGAAGCCCGAAACCTATGACATCCAGCCTCAGGGTTACTGCCTGCGCCACACGACCGAGTGCCAAAACCTTGAGGCGATGACCTACGACATCAATTCAGGGTTCCAGCACGCCGAGGAGTATTCCAGCTGGTTCCTCTGGCCGATGTTCAGCTTCCAGGTCTATCCGGGCAACGTGCTGAACACGTACCACTGGCGCGCGACGGGCCCGGACACGGTTACTGTTTGGCGCGGCTGGTATTCAATCGATGGTGCAGATGACGAGACGGTGCGCCGGCTGGCGGTGCAGGACCGCGCGACGACGGTCGAAGAGGACATCCACCTCGTTGAATCGGTGCAGCGCGGTCTGAAGTCTCGCGGCTATGTGCCTGGCCCGCTGGTGCTCGACCCCGGCTGCGGCGTGAATTCGGAACATTCGATCATGCACCTGCAGGCATGGATGCGCGAGGCTGTCGATGGGCCGGTATGACGGCCGCTGCGCCTGCGGGGCGCTGCGCTACGAGACAACCGGCTCGCCCATCTGGGCGATGCACTGCCATTGCGAAAGCTGCCGCCGCGCGACCGGATCTCCCATGACCAGCTTTTTCGGCATGGGGCGCGGGCAGGTTACGTGGCACGGGACGCGCGCGTTCCACAACTCCTCGCCCGGGGTGACGCGCGGCTTTTGCCCCGTCTGCGGCACGCCCATGCACTACATGAGCACCCGCTGGCCCGGCGAGGTGCACCTTTATGCCGCGACGCTGGACGATCCATCCGCCTATGTTCCCACAGATCACGTACATTGGGCCGAACGGCTGGACTGGCTGCATGTCGCCGACGATTTGCCAAAACACGAGGGGATGGCCCCGCTATGATGCCCGAAGACTGGCGCCCCGAGCACAAGCTGTTCCCCCATCAGGTTGGCTTGACCTGCCCGCCCTTCGACTGGGACGCCGCCCCGACCGACTTTCAACGGATCGCGCCCGAAACGGTCGGCGTGCATGGTTGGATGCTGCATGTGCCCGATTACGTGCACGGGCTTGACCAGCGCAAAGCCAATTTCGGCATGATGGAGGACTTCTGCCACGTGATGTCGCGCAATGGCGCCGATGTTGCGGCGCAGGTGGGCAGCAACTGGGTTCATGCCTCCGGCCTTGGGGTGCAGGGAATTGCCGATCACTGCGCGGCCCTGTCGGATCGCTTCAGCCTTGCCTTTCACATGTCGGGCTATGCCATGGTCGAGGCGCTGCGCGATCAGGGGATCCGCAGCGTGGCCCTGAACGCCGCCTATCACTGGCCCGCATGGTGGCAGGGCACGGTGGGCTTTCTGCGCGAAGCGGGCATTGACGTTTTGTGGGCGGGCAATTTTCACGATCAGGGCTGGTTCGACAGTCAGGACGCGGTGAACGACGCGCGCTGGGTGTTTGAAGGGGACCTTGCCGCCAAGTCCTTTGCCTACGTTGCCGAGCAGGCGCCCGACGCAGACGCGATCCTGATCAACGGCATGTGCAACTTTCGCACCGGCCCGGGCGGCCAGCCTCAGCGCCCCTTGCAGATCACGGCCGCGCTGGAGGCTGACCTGGGCAAACCCGTCATCGGGCACGACACCGCGCTCTACTGGCGCGTCTTCAAAACGTTGGGGCTGCGCCCGACCTGCCCCTGCGGCACGCTATTGGACTCGCTATGAACCGTATCATTGCTTTGTGGGCCGTGCCCCGCTCTACCTCCACGGCGTTTGAGTGGATGATGCGCCAGCGCGGCGACCTCGACTGCCTGCACGAGCCCTTTGGCGAGGCGTGGTATCAGGGCGAGGCGCCGCTGTGGCAGCGGTTCCAGCCCGGGGACAAGACAACGCCGGGGCTGACCCTCGACAGCGTCTGGGCCGACATCCAGGCACGGGCAAAGGCGGGGCCGGTCTTTCTCAAGGACTTCCCCCATTACATCAACCACATGTGGACGCCGGACTTCCTGAGCCATTTCACCCACGCGTTCCTGATCCGCGATCCGGCCAAGACCATTACGTCGATGCACAAGCAATGGCCCGACTTTCACGAGGGCGAGGTTGGCTTTCCCGAACAACGCGCGCTGTTTGACCTGCTGCACGCGCTGAACGGCGCCCCACCCCCCGTGATCGACAGCGACGACCTGCTGGAGGCGCCCGAGGCGATGACGCAGGCGTTCTGCGACGCCGTCGACATCCCCTTCCTGCCCGAAGCGCTCAGCTGGGAGCCGGGCGGCGATCCGTCGGCCCATAGCTGGTGGGACGGCGGCAGCTTTCACGCGAACCTCGCCAATTCCACCGGCCTGACCCGCCAGGCGCGCACCTATATCGATATCACCGAAGCGCCATCCCCCGTGCAGCAGGTCCATCGCCGTATGCGCCCGCATTACGATCATCTTTACGCACACCGCATCACAGCGGCAGATGCGCAGTAAATGCGCACAGCGACACTAGGAAAGACACATGCAAGACCACTGGTTGAACTACATCAATGGGACGTGGACCGATGGCGCGGACCGTATCACGGTTGAAAATCCGGGCACGGGCGAGCCGCTGGCGACCCATGCGCTGGCGGACGCCTCGGATGTGGACCGCGCCGTGCAGTCAGCCAAAGCCTGCCACCACAGCGGGGCACTGAGCGATCTGCGTCCCGTGGAACGCGGCCGCATGGTTCAAGCCATGGGGCGGTTCTTGCTTGACGAAAAGGACGCGCTTGCCCGCCACCTGAGCCTTGAGCAAGGCAAGCCGCTTTGGGAGGCTGTGGTCGAGATCGAGGGCGCGGCTCGGTATTTCGAATATTACGGCAATCAGGCCGAAACGGTCGAGGGGCGTTCGATCCCGCTTGGCGCGGGCTATTACGACTTTACCACGTACGAGCCGGTCGGCGTGTCGGCGCAGATCATCCCGTGGAATTACCCCATTGAGATGACCGCACGCGGCATCGCTGCTGCACTGGCGACGGGAAATGCCTGCGTGATCAAGAGCCCCGAGCTGACGCCAATCACCCATGCGTGGATCGCACGCGCGGCTGAAGCGGCAGGCCTGCCTAATGGTGCGGTGAACGTGATCTGCGGCCGCGGTGCAGAGGCTGGCGCGGCGTTGGCGTCGCATAGCCAGATCAATCAGATTGTCTTTACCGGGTCCGTCCCAACCGGCATCGCTATTGCCACAGCGGCGGCACAGAACGTAGTACCCTGCGTGCTTGAGCTGGGCGGCAAATCGGCAGCCATTGTGCACGCAGATGCGGACCTTGATGCGTTCGAGAATGATATCCGCTGGGGTATCTTCTTTAACGCAGGTCAGGTCTGTTCGGCCATGTCCCGGGTGATCGTGCATGAAAGCCGCCGGGCCGAATTGGTCGACCGCGCGGTGGCCATCGCCGAGAGCCTCAGCGTTGGGCCGGGTATCGATCGATCCGAGTTTGGGGCCAACATGGGAGCCATGGTGTCCGCCGCCCAGCGCGACCGGGCATTGGGCATGGTGCAAGCCGCCGAGGCGCAAGGCGCCAAGGTGGCAACCGGTGGCCGTGCGCTTAACATGCCGGGCGCCTTCCTTGCCCCGACGGTGATGACAGAGGTCGCCCCGGACATGACCATTGCACAGGAAGAGGTGTTCGGACCCGTTCTTTCGGTGATTGGTTTTGACACCGAAGACGACGCGCTGCGCATCGCAAACGGCACCGATTATGGCCTTGTTGGCGGCGTGTTCACCCGCGACGTGGACCGCGCCATGCGCGCTGCACGGGGGATCCGCGCGGGACAGGTCTTCGTCAACGAATGGTACGCGGGCGGGGTCGAAACGCCCTTTGGCGGCTATGGAAAATCAGGCTACGGGCGCGAGAAAGGGCGCGAGGCGCTGTGGAACTACGTGCAGACGAAGAATGTCGCAATCAAGCTTGGCTGAGCCCGGAGCAGACAGATGCGACCAGATGGAGAAAATCCGAGCGGCTGACTTGCAATGCAGTGTATCTCTAATGCCCCATGGTGTCCCGATGGTTTGGACGCCCAGAACACAGACATCCGCAGGATGTCGACACGCCGACCGCTCCCACGGGCGGCGTGTTTCACGCCACCCTCGGTCGGCTTAGGGCTTTGAAAGGCCGATCCGTAAAAAATGGATGCTACAATGAGCCTCTTTGACGAAGACCTGTTCACCAAGGGCCTCGCCCAACGCAAAAGCACGCTTGGCGACGCATATGTTCAGAACACGCTGGACAAGGCGGACGAATTCACCCGGCCCTTCCAAGAGGCGATGACCGCCTGGTGCTGGGGCTTTGGCTGGGGCGACGACGCGATCGACGCCAAAACGCGCAGCCTGATGAACCTCAGCATGATCGGCGCGCTCGGCAAGATGCAGGAATGGGAACTGCACTGCGACGGGGCCATCAACAACGGTTGTACGCCCGAGGAAATCCGCGCCGCGATCCACGTCATTGCGATCTATTGCGGAGTGCCGCAGGGACTGGAATGCTTCCGTGCGGCGCGCAAGGTACTGGAGCGTCGCGGGCTGATCTAGCGTCCTGGGCAGAGTCCCGTGCGGCAGCGCATGGCAGACCTATCAATCTGCGCCCGGCGCGATATGATCCAGCGCAAAGATGGTGCGCGCCTTCCCGGCTAGTCGGGGCATGACGCACGCGTGCCCGCAGTAAACGACCAAGGAGGAACCCGCCCATGTCCAACACTTATGCCCCATCCACCGAGATGAAGGCCCGCGCCCATGTAGACGCGGCGAAATACGACGAAATGTATGCAGCGTCGATTGCCGATCCGGCGGCCTTCTGGGGCGAACATGGCAAGCGGGTTGACTGGATCACGCCCTATACCGACGTCAAAGATGTCTCCTACGCACTCGGAAACGTGTCGATCAATTGGTACAAGGATGGCACGCTGAACGTTGCCGCCAACTGCATCGACCGGCACCTAGCCACACGTGGTGATCAGACGGCCATTATCTGGGAGCCGGACAGCCCGGACGACGAAGCGCAGCACATCACCTACCGCCAGCTTGGCGAAGAGGTGGGCCGGATGGCCAACGTGCTGAAGGGCCTTGGCATCAGCAAGGGAGATCGGGTCGTGATCTACTTGCCGATGATCCCGGAGGCGGCCTATGCGATGCTGGCCTGTGCGCGGATCGGGGCGATCCATTCGATCGTGTTTGCTGGCTTTTCGCCTGACGCATTGGGGGCCCGGGTGGATGGGTGCGATGCCAAGCTGGTCATCACCTCCGACGGCGCGCCGCGCGGCGGCCGGGTGACGAACCTCAAGGACAATGTGAACCAGGCCCTGCGCCGTGATTTTGACGAGGTGAAGTGCCTTGTCGTCAAGCGGACCGGCCAGCAGATCGCGTGGCGCGAGGGGCTCGACTACTGGCTGCATGAGGAAGCGGAACGCGTTGGCACCGACTGCCCGGCAGAGGAGATGAATGCCGAAGACCCGCTGTTCATCCTCTACACCTCAGGCTCGACCGGCCAGCCCAAGGGCGTCGTGCACACCACGGGCGGCTATCTGGTCTACGCCGCGATGACGCACGAGATCACCTTTGATTACCATGACGGCGATATCTATTGGTGCACGGCGGATGTCGGCTGGGTCACCGGCCACAGCTATATTGTGTATGGCCCGCTGGCCAATGGCGCGACCACGCTGATGTTTGAAGGCGTGCCGACCTATCCGGACGCCGGGCGCTTCTGGGCCGTGTGCGAAAAGCACAAGGTGAACCAGTTCTACACCGCACCCACGGCGATCCGCGCCCTCATGGGTCAGGGCAATGATTTCGTGAAGAAATACGACCTGAGCGACCTGCGCCTTCTGGGTACCGTCGGCGAGCCGATCAACCCCGAGGCGTGGACATGGTATAACGAGGTGGTTGGTGGCGGACGTTGCCCGATCGTCGACACCTGGTGGCAGACAGAGACCGGCGGGCACCTGATGACCCCCCTGCCCGGCGCCCACGCCACCAAGCCGGGCGCGGCTCAAAAGCCGTTCTTCGGCATTCAGCCATTGGTGCTCGATCCCGCATCCGGCGAGGTGATCGAGGGCAACGGCGTGGAGGGCGTTCTAGTCATTGCCGACAGCTGGCCCGGCCAGATGCGGACGGTCTGGGGCGATCATGAACGGTTCGAAAAGACCTATTTCAGCGACTACAAGGGCTACTACTTTTCCGGCGACGGCTGCCGCCGCGACGCGGATGGCGATTACTGGATCACGGGCCGTGTGGACGACGTGATCAACGTATCGGGCCACCGCATGGGCACGGCCGAGGTCGAAAGCGCCCTCGTTGCGCACGCGAAGGTCGCAGAGGCGGCTGTGGTGGGCTATCCCCATGATATCAAAGGGCAAGGCATCTATTGCTACGTCACGCTGATGTCCGGAGAGGAGCCGACGGAGGAGCTGCGCAAGGAACTGCGCACCTGGGTCCGGCAGGAGATCGGGCCGATCGCCTCGCCTGATCTGATCCAATGGGCGCCCGGCCTGCCAAAGACCCGCTCGGGCAAAATTATGCGCCGCATTCTGCGCAAGATTGCGGAAGATGATTTCGGCGCGCTTGGCGACACCTCTACGCTGGCCGATCCGTCGGTTGTCGACGAGTTGATCGAGAACCGCATGAACCGCGCGGGCTAAGCCCGGCACTGGCCCCGCTTGCATTGAACCTGCGGGGCTGGACACTACTTGGCCCGCATGACAAGCGGGGGCCCATGATGCTGGACGATACCTGGAACGGAGAGGCCGATTTGCGCCGCGCCTTTTCGCGGTTTGCGACGGGTGTGACGGTCGTGACGACCCATGCGCCAGGTCAGGGAGCTGTCGGCTTTACCGCCAACAGCTTCTCTTCGGTCTCGCTCGACCCACCGCTCGTACTGTGGTCCATCGCAAGGCGTGCAGCGCGCTATGATGCCTTTGCCCAGGCCGAACATTTCGCAATCCACATACTGAGCGCAGAGCAGCGGGGCATTGCTGCGCATTTTGTGTCCGATGGGGGCGGGTTCGATCAGTTTGACTGGGCACCAGACGAAAACGGAACACCCGCACTGCACGGATGTCTGGCGCGGCTGGCCTGCACCCGGCACGAAGCAGTCTCCGCTGGCGATCACACCATCATAATCGGGCGCGTGACAGGGCTAGCGCAGCGTGAAGGTGCGGCGCTGGCTTACATCAACAGCCGCTACGCAACGTTGGATTAGGCGCAACGCGCCAATCTTCTTGCAATTCGCGCCAAGGGGATGTTTCCCCGTGGCCCTGCCCCCTATCTGTGAGACAGGAGGCCCGGCTGATGCACCCAATGCCCCGCAGGTTTAAAACCGCAACCGCGATGCTGCAGCTTTGCGGTCTTCTGAATGTCGATCATCGCCGCGTTCTGGCCCGATTGGGCTATCCGCCGGATTACGCGGAGCGCGAAAAACAAGGCGTAACAGCTGCGCAATATTTCGAGGGGTGGTCCGCAGTCACCGCAGAAGCGGCGCGGAATGATCTGCCTCTGGTGCTGGGCCAGGCTTATGCACGGGCACCGCTTACACCGGCCTACTTTGCTTTCACATGCAGCCCACGTGTAGACGTTGGATTCGAACGTCTGGCGCTTTTCAAACCCCTCGTCGGCCCGCTTATGCTGACCCTGCGGCGCGCGACAGAGGGGCTGACCGTTATGAAATCCACCACCGAGCCGACCTTGAGCCTGCCGCTTGATTTCGCCGCAACGGAGGTGGTGTTTCTGGTGGAGGCGGCACGCGCCTGTACGGGCGTGCATATCATACCGAAGGCGGTCCACTTGCCGGATCGTCCCCCGGCGGCAGAAGCGCTGGAAGCCTATCTTGGCTGTGCCATCTCAATTGGTCCGTGCAGCGTGACGTTTCGAATGGCAGATGCGGCGCGGCCGCTTTTGTCGGCGAACCCCGAACACTGGGCGGCGGTGGAGCCTAGCTTTCGGCAACAGTTGCAGCTTGTCACGGCCGCCACCGGCTGGGCGGAGCGAACGCGCGCGGCGCTGACTCAAATGCTGCCGTCGGGCAGATCAAGCGTGGCCGACGCCTGCGACCTTCTAAGGCTGTCGAGCCGGTCGCTTCAGCGTCATCTGCGGGCGGAAGGCACGTCGTTCCAGCGCGTGCTGGACGACGTGCGCCACGATCTTGCGATGAGCTATCTGCAGACAACTGCTCTCAGCATCGATGAGGTCAGCTATCTGCTGGGTTACCGTGACCCGAATTCCTTTTATCGCGCGTTCCAAGGCTGGACAGGCATGACACCTTCAACAGCGCGCCGGATTTCGACCCGAAATCCGGCACCCGGCTCCGAACCTCAGGTCTGAAGGCCAGCGATGTAGCGCAGCGCAGGCACCGAAGGCAGGAATGTATAGGCCCCGCCGCGGACATGCACCAAGCGCGGCAGCCCGTCGAGGCGGATCGACGTGCCATCGAGCAGCGGAAACTCGAAATAGCTTTCATCCGGATCATTGGCGCCCAGAAGCGGGTCATTGGTGCCCGTGATGTTGGGGTCCTGCAGGCCAAGGTTCAGCCAGTCGCACATCACCGCCTCGAACTGCGCGCCAAGGTTGCCGCAGATGAAGTTGCCCAGAAGGCCGCGTTCTTCTGCGTCGGGCTTTGCCGGGTCATACGCGGGACCGTAAGGCACGCCGCGCCGGACGAGGCGACGGGTGTTATTGGCGATGCGCTGTACGATTGGCCCGCCCCGCGGGTTGCAGCGGCGGGTATGTGCGCCGAAGGGGCATCCGGCGCCGGACTTGTTGTAGTCAAAGTCGGACCGCGGCACATCCGGATCAGGCTGCGGCGTGTCCGGCGACAGTTCCAGCGGCGTGCCATTTCGCCAGCGCCCACACAGCTTGGCCGCAACGACTTCGCGCAGCGCGTCCTTGTAGCTGAGCCCCTTGCCGATCTGGTCCTCGCTGCCTTTGGCCAGCACCTGTTCGGCGCGCGGGTCAGCCATGATCTGCTCTGCCGCATGCGTCAAGAAGGCTTCGAATGCCACCACGTCCTGCTCGAGCACGCGGAAGGCGTTGAAACTGCCCATCTTGCCCAGAACCTCCGGCTTCGGGACTTTCCACCGAATGCCCTCGTATACGGATTCATAACCCAAAAGGGCCGTCCCAAGCGGCACCTGCGGCTGCGCATCTGGAAAGCGCGATGGGTCATGAACACCCTGAAACCGCGGCTGCGAAATGTTGTCGTGATAGCCGAAATGGACGTAAGGCCCGTCGAAATTTGCGCCGCTGCGCGCGCCAAGGACCGTGAAGCCCGGAACCGAGGCCAGCGCCATGTCAGCCGCGTTCAGAAAAGATTCCACATCGGCGTGCAGCGTGGCAATGACGTGGATCCGCTCCGGCTGATCAAAGGGTGCCGGCCAATTTGATGGCGCGCTGCCACCGACATCGCCTAGCTTGTCGCCGCGCGTTTCCATGCCCGCACGAAACTCGGTCGGGAAGTCCGCGAGCGACAGCGGGGCCACCCCAAGGGCGCTCAGGCCGAAATGGGTGAGGCCGACATTGAAATTGACGTCTGGCTTGGTCGCGCCCCAATGCTCTTCGGTGGTGATGGGCAAGGCCCCCTGCCCGTTTGCGCAGGCCCCGAGGAACGCACGCGCGGCGCGGCGGTCGGTGACCTCCAACATGACGTGGCGCACCAGCGACCGGCCAAAGCCGCGCAGGATGCCCCCTTGCAGGTCCGCCGGATCAAGCGTTTCGCCGCCCGAATGGATCATGCCGTCATAGGCCAGGTGTTTCTCGTTCACGCCGTCTTTCACCAGCCCACTCCCATGCCCTTGCGGATCTGCGCCGCGGAGAAGCCGGGATAGCGGCGATAGCCGTGCCCCAGCGAGATGTTCGGATTTGCCTTGAGCTGCAGGATCAGCTCGCGCGGCAACTCGCGCAGGCCCTGCAGGGGCTGGTTGGGTGTGTTGGTGTCATGCCAATCCACCAGCAGGTCCGTCGCCGCATCGGGGGCCTGCCACAGGTCGCGCTCGTGCACCCATTCGATGAACGCCTCCGCATTCTCGCCGCAGGGCACAACCTTGTCGCCATCCTCGATCTGGGTGACGATGGCGTCGAAGACCGACCCGATGGTGGCGATGAAGTCGCGGATGTAGTTGGAAAAATCGCCGTCATAGACGGACACCATGCACAGGTTTCCATCGACGATGATAAAGCGCGCGAAATGCACCGTGCCGACATTGTCGAGGCCCGCGTAAATCTCGTCGAGATTGGCGGACAGGGCCAGCACCATTTGCGCCTCCCCGATCGGGCTCTTGTCCTTGAGCGGCATGATCAGGTTCATCATCGACTGGACGTTGTCGTCCCCTTGGATCGCGTTGGCCGCCCCGCCCGGCAGGGGCTTGGTCGGGGTCCGCATGGCCCAGTAGGGCGTCAGGATATAGCGCGCGATGGCGTGAAACAGCTTCGTGGTGCCCAGCCAGTCGACCAGCTTGTCGAACCAGCTTGGCGGTGGCACGGGGGGATAGGTACGGCTCATGACGCGCCTCCGTTGTGAAAGGGACAGGCCATGCCGCCGCGCTCTTTACGCGAGGTCTCGTAGACGCCCTTGCGGGCCAACAGGATCGGGTCCTCGCTCAGGTCAATTCCGGGCGGGACACGGCAGGGGTTAAAGGCGATCTCCTCCGCGATCTTCTCGCTGTCATCGGGCACTTCGTTCAGAACAAGCGTGCCCATCTCGATGGTCAGGCGGCGTTTGGGGAAGGGCCGTGTGGGATCGTTCACCGCGTCGCCGGCCTGCCCGACCTGCATCTTGAGGATAAACCGCGCAGGCCAGCGCGCGATGCGCGTGCGCAGCTCTTCATGCAGGAATTTCTTGCCCGGCGCCTTGCCCGGCGGGTATTTCAGCACCCCCGCCACCGGCTGCCAGTCAAAGCGGACATAGCGGCGGCGGCCATCGGGCGCGACCAGCACAAAAGAGTTCACGCAGTGATAGCTGAGCCGGCAATAGCTGGTCGGCACGCCGGAAATCCCCACGTCAAAGACCGACAGCAGCGTGTTCCGATGCGCATCGGCATAGCCCATGATCCCGCGCGTGTTGACGTAGGTCTGGTCCGGCTGCGGGTCCGGCAGCGGCGGGCGCAGGCACAGCATGTCGCCCAGCTTGGCCCAGGGGCTTTCGCGTTTGGGCGGCTCTGGCAGCGCGGCCTTGGTGAACTTCATGAACTCGGCGATGTTGTCGACGAAGAATTCCGGCAGGCTCATCATCACGAGGTCGGCGGGCGCGCCGGACAGATGAAACCGCGTGGCCATGCCACGCACATCGGGCCAATTGTCGTGTTCGATCCCGCTTCCCGAACCGTTTGAAAAGCGCACGGTTGCAGGAAACTGGCCGCCCTGGAAATGCTCTGCAGTTGTATACTGCGCTGCTGCCGGCGTGGCCTGAAAGTAGCCTTTCGCAACGATACCGATTGCATGGATTGGCCGCGTCCCGGGTGTATTGTCCGGCGCATCGGCGCGGACGGCGGCGACAATTTCCGCATCGGTTGGGGCCTCGGTCATGATCAATCTCCTTGCGCAATGCGTTGCGTGTCGTGCGGTGCGGGTGCTCAGAACTCCATCGCGCCAACGTGGTCGATGGCAAAGGCGCGCGCGTCGCTCTGGCCCATGCTCCGGCCCCGCGCCGCGCCGGTCTCGAACGCGTCGTCCCCCAGCCGCTCGCGCGCGACATCCATGTAGCGGCGCGCCGATGTGCCAAGCGTGATCGGGGCCGCCTCCAGCGCGCCGGACAGAACGGCGATTTCCGCGTCCCCGCCCAGCTTTGCCAGCGGCGCCAGAAGGCGCGACAGGGCCGTCCAGTTGTAAATCGTCGCGCCGCTGTCAGGCAGGTCTCGCAAGGCGCTGATCTGGATCGCCAGCGCCTCGCGCGGCTCGGCCTGAATGGCGCGAATGTCCGAGATGATGCGGCCCGTGCGCAGCGCGCCAAGCCGGTTGCCGCCCATTTCGGCCCATTCGGCGGCGCTCCGCAATTCGGTCAGGGCGGTGTCCAGATCATCAAGGCTGGCCACGCCGCCGCGCGCATAGTTGAAATAGCCAATGAGCGAGGGCTGACCGACAAGCGGCTCCAGCGTCTCTAGCTGCGCCAGCGTCGCGGCGGCCCGGTCCGGGTTGCGCGTGCGCGCCTCGACAAAGGCGGCCATGGCCAGATCCACGACCTGGCATGCCACGTCATTTGCGGCCTTTGCCTCCTCGACCGCTTGCTCAGAACAGGCGCGGAAGAGGTCCGTGTCGCGCATCCAGAACGCCACCTGCCCCGCGATATGCGCCAGCCAGCCCTGGCTGGAGTTGTGCCCTGCGGCCTCCAGCGCCTGACCGCGTTCAATAAACCCGCGCGCTGCCGCCGCATCGCCAAGCTCATGAAACGCATAAGCGGCGCAGCCCGCCAGCATAACTGGTGCGTCCGGCAGCGCATCCGCGCCGGGCTGGGCCATGATCCGCGTCGGCCAGGATGCCGTTTCGCTCTCGCGGTGGAAATAAGTGTAAAGCAAAAGTGGCCATGTGATCCGCGCAGCGGTTTCCAGATCGCGCGTCAGTGCCCGTTCGAATGCGGCGCGCAGGTTTGGCATATCGTCCTGTATCGCCTGTGCCGCACCACGCTCATCAGGCGAATTGTAAGCTTTTCCCAGTGCCTTGGACCGGGCGATCATCACCTCGGCGTGGTCTGCATCAAGCGCAGCATGGCGCCCATCTGCTTCCAGCCGCTCCTGCCCAAAGGCCTGCACCGTGCGCAGCATGCGGATGCGGCGTTCGCCCTCCACGGCGGGGCTGAGCAGCGATGCGTCGATCAGCTCGTCAATAGCGTCCAGCACCTCGATCTCGTCATCTATATGGCGCGCGCACAGCTCCATCGCCTGTTCTTCGTGGAACGGGCTGGAAAAGACAGAAAGATAATCCAGCACTTCGGCGCTTTGCGGGTGGATCAGGCCGACAGACCATTCAAGGGTGCGACGCAGCGTTTTGGCCTCACTGCTGGCACCACGCCGGTCACCGCGGCGACCAGATCTCCGGCCGCTGCCTGCCGATAGATCAAGCGGGTTTTCCGCGTCCTGCGCAATCCGTTCGAGCGGGTAGCGACGCAACTGACCAGCCGCGATTTCAATGGCAAGCGGAATGTAATCAAGGCTGGCGCAAATCTGACCGATAAGTGCCCTTGCTGCGGAGTCGGGTGCGTAGCCATGGCGTACCAGACGCGCGCGTTCAAGAAACAGCTCTGCAGCAACACTGTCCTCGGGCGCGGCGCCCGGGCCGGGCTCCATCGGCGCGACGGAATATTGCGCCTCGCCATCAAGGTCGAGCATCTGCCGCGATGTGGCAACAACCTGCAGCGCAGGACAGGCCGCGCACAGCTCAGCGACAAGGTCCGCGACTGCGTCCAGCAGATGTTCGCAGTTATCGACAACAAGCAATGTGCGCTGGTCACGCAGCCTGTCGATCACCTGTTGACGGCGATCAGCCCCGGGCATCGGCTCGATCTCGAACACACCAGCTACAACAGGCCACAGGTCACTACCCGCCTCAAGCGCAGCGAGATTCAAAAACCAGCCGCCGCCCGGCATCGCCGGCTCAAGCGCGCGGCCCAGCTCCAATGCGAGCCTCGTTTTCCCAATCCCGCCCGGCCCGACAAGCGTGACAATGCGCGCGGCGTCGACAAGCCCCTGCAGCGCGGAAAGGTCGGAGGCACGGCCGAGAAACGTGCTGGTTGTCGCGGGTAGGTTGCCGTTGCGCGTCTCTCGTTTGCCACCAAGCGGCGGGTGCGCCGTGGGCAGGCCGCTCGCATCGACTTGAAAGACCCTAAGCCTTTCGACGCCTTTGAAATGGTGTGCCCCAAGGTCGGAAAAGCTGATTTCGCTTTGGCGTGCGGGCCCAATTTCTGCGACGGTCGCTTCCGAGATCAGGATCTGATCTGCGTGTGCCGCGCCTTCGAGCCTGTGGACAGTGGACATCGCAGGGCCAAACCAATCGCCGCTGCGCGCCCGCGCCGGTCCATAGTGCACACCCGCGCGCAGCTTGGGCCGGCCCGGTGCGCCCCACGTTGCAGCCCGCATTTCGCGCTGTGCTGTCACCAGCGCGCGAACAGCGGCCAGCGGGTCATCAAAAGTGGCAATTACACCGTCGCCTGTGTGTTTAAACGGGTCACCACCTTCGGCCCGGATTGCTCCGTGCAACAGCACGTCGTGCTGCTCCATCGCGTCGACCATCGCGACCGGGTGCCGCCGATGCAGCTCTGCCGAACCGACAATGTCTGTGGTTACAAAGGTAAGATGCTGAAATTCTGCCCCGCCCGCCTGGGCGGCATCCTCGGGCACGTGGCCCGGCTGGGTGCCAACATGGGTGGCGTGCATCTTCTTCCCCCGGACGCATGTCGAAGGACATCCGCGCTGCTACCAAAGCAGTGGGGTCCACACACGTCAAGGGCGAGGCCAGAGAGCGCGCCGGGATCGCCCGAAAACATTAGGAAATTCCCGCCATCCGTGCAAAGTTTGACGCCTGATAGATCATCTGAAGGCGGGTCCATGGCACAAATCTGTTCGGCACTATGGCGTGCCGCTGTCGGATTTTTTGTTTCACTGCAGATGGCTTGGGCTGATCCGCATCTGCTGGATCAAGGCCCGCGCTGGAGCTCGGCAGACCGGATGGGCTAGTATACAACCGATCAGGGCGCGCGGATCATACCGCTGACTTGGGTGCGTGCGTTGAAACAGAAGGACGGACGCGCCTTTCTGGGCGCGAGCCTCAGCCGGTATGGCTACCTGCCGCTGCCGGAACGCACTGACTACCCCGACCTGCCGGTGGGCTTCACGGTAAACGGGGCGGGCGAAGCGGCGTCGATGGGCATGACCTGCGCCGCCTGTCACACGCGCCAGATCGAGGTGGGTGGCACCGCATACCGGATCGACGGTGGGCCGGGGATAGTTGATTTTCAGGCCTTTCTGACCGATCTCGGCGACGCGGTCCGCGCTGTGCTGGCCGATGAAAAGGCCTTTGCAGATTTTGCCGAAGAGGTGGGCGGAGACCCCGGTGCGCTGCGAAACAATCTGCAAGACTGGTCAAGCCGCTACGACCTATTCATGGGCCGCGCCCTGCCCAACCCCGCATGGGGGCCAGGGCGGCTCGATGCGGTGTCCATGATCTTCAACCGGGTCAGCGGGCTCAATATTGGCCATGATGGCGCGGTGATCGTTGAAAATATCGCCGTGGCGGATGCGCCAACGCGATACCCGTTCGTGTGGAACGCCGCGCGCCAAGACAAGACGCAATGGCTTGGGTTTGGGGCCAATGGAAATGATATCCTCGGTCTCGCCCGCAATCTTGGCGAAGTCTATGGCGTCTTTGCAGATGCCCGTCCCAAGCCCGCGCCGGGCACGCTGCTGGACGTCGACTACCTCGCCCGCAACTCAGCCAATTGGGAAGGGCTCAAAGAGCTGGAGAACTACCTCGACCGCATTGGTCCGCCGAAATGGCCATTCGCCCTCGATCAGGCGCTTGCCGCGCAAGGGCGCGCCGTGTTCGAGCGCAGCGCGGACGCGGGCGGCTGCGCCGACTGCCATGGCAAGCAACGCGGCGCGTTTCGGTCTCTCATCCACAGCACATGGGCCACGCCGGTTCAGGATGTCGGCACAGACACGCGGGCCTGCCGCGTACTGGACCGCACGGTGGCCACGGGTGTGCTTGAGGGGGCCAAGATCCCGGTTCTGGAACGGCCCATGGCCGCCGAGGCACCAGCATTTGATGTACTGGCCATGACTGTGCTGGGCGCAATCGTGCAGCATTCCACAGGCTTCGTGAACGAGATTGAAAAAGAGCTTATTGGCAAAGCTCTTGGAGATGGGGTGGCGGGGCATGAACGTATCGGCAACCGGTTTGCCCCGCTGACGGAGGCCTTTCCCGTGAGCGACGGAAACACCCCGCACCCGCTGACCAAGCAGACAGAGGGCTGCGCCTTTGAGGCGCGGGTTCTGGAAGGCATCTGGGCCGCCGCGCCCTACCTGCATAACGGGTCGGTGCCGACCCTCGCGGACCTTTTGGAGAAACCGGCGAAGCGTCCGGGCTCTTATATGCCGGGGCCGGTCTATGACGTTCAGCGGGTCGGCATCGCTCGGGAGCAGACCGCGTTTGCCCACGTGATCGTCACGCCGGGTTGCGACGCAAAAAGCAGCGGCAGCAGTCGTTGCGGCCACGATTTCGGCACGGACCTCAGCGCGGCAGACAAGCGCGCCTTGCTCGAGTACCTGAAATCGCTCTGACAGGGCTTGGCGGCCGTCTGCCCTGTCCCTAGGCTCGTCCCATGGAGGAGGCGGATTTCGTCATTGTAGGCGCCGGATCGGCGGGCTGCGTTTTGGCCAATCGGCTGAGCGCGGAGACTGGCACGCGCGTCGTGTTGCTTGAGGCGGGGCCACGGGACACCAATCCGTGGATTCATATCCCGGTCGGGTATTTCCGCACGATGCACAACCCGGCTGTCGATTGGTGCTTCAAGACCGAACCGGACCCGGGCCTGAACGGACGCTCCATTGCCTGGCCGCGGGGCCGCGTGCTGGGCGGCTCGTCCTCGATCAACGGGCTGCTTTACGTGCGGGGCCAGCCGCAGGATTACGACCGTTGGCGGCAGATGGGCTGCACCGGCTGGGGCTGGGACGACGTGCTGCCCCTGTTCAAACGCGCCGAGGGAAACACTAGGGGCGGCGATGCACTGCACGGCGCAGACGGGCCGTTGACCGTGTCGGACCCCGCGCTTGAGCGCCCGATTTGCGCGGCCTGGAACGCGGCGGCAGTCGCGGCAGGCTATCCCGAAAACCCGGACTATAATGGACCAAGCCAGGAAGGCGTGGGCTATTTTCAGGTCACCACCCGGGGCGGGCTGCGGTGCAGCGCCGCAAAAGCATATCTGAAACCGGCGATGAAGCGGTCCAGCCTGCGGGTGATCACAGGCGCGTTGGCGTTGGGGATCGAGATGGACGGGCGGCGCGCCACAGGCGTGCGATACCGCGGACCAGATGGCACCCGTATCATTCGAGCAGCGCGCGAGGTGATCCTGTGCGGCGGGTCGATCAATTCGCCGCATCTTTTGATGCTCTCGGGCATCGGGGACGCGGAGCATCTGCGCGACAATGGCGTGACCCCGGCGCATGACCTCTCGGGCGTCGGCCAAAACCTGCAAGACCATTTGCAAGCGCGCCCGGTCTGGCGCTGCATGGTGCCGACACTGAACGACGAGGTGCAGAACCTGTGGCAAAAGGCGCGGATCGCCGCGCAATACGCGCTCACCCGCCGCGGGCCAATGACGATGGCGGCCAGCCTTGGCGTGGCTTTCCTGCGCACGCGGCCTGAGCTGGAGACGCCGGACATCCAGTTCCACATCCAACCCTGGAGCGCGGAGCGACCAGGCGAAGGCCCGCATCCGTTTTCGGCCTTCACCGCGTCGGTCTGCCAGCTGCGCCCCGAAAGCCGGGGCCATATCGCACTCGCTGGCCCTGACCCGGTGGCCTACCCCAAGATCCACCCGAACTATCTGGCCACCCAAACGGACTGCGACACGATCGTTGCCGGGTTGAAGATCGCACGGGATATCGCAGGGCACATACCGCTTGCCGGGATGATCGCGGGCGAGGAAAAGCCAGGACGCGACGTCGGCGACAACGATTTGCTGCAATGGGCGCGGGACACGGCTGTTTCGATCTACCACCCAACGGGCACCTGCAAGATGGGCCCCGGCGATGGCGCCGTTGTCGGGCCGGACCTGCGCGTGCACGGCATCCAAGGGCTGCGCGTTGCGGACGCGTCGATTATGCCGGAAATCGTCTCGGGCAATACTAACGCACCGGCTATCATGATCGGCGAAAAGGCATCTGACCTTGTGCTGAGCGAGGCGCGCGTTAGGTAGCGGCGTGATGCTGCTGACCCTTACGGATATCACCAAGTCCTATACTGGCGCCGATGGCGATGTGCCGGTTCTGCGCGGCGTGTCGCTGGAACTTTCGGCGGGCCAGACGCTGGCCCTGACCGGGGAAAGTGGCAGCGGTAAAAGCACGCTTTTGCACATCGCTGCCGGGCTTGAGGCACCAGATGCGGGTGCGGTCCGCCTCGGGGACGCCGATATTTCTGCGCTTGGAGACAGTGGTCGTGCGGCCTTGCGGCGCAGTGATATTTCGCTGGTTTTTCAGCAGTTCAACCTGATCCCGTCGCTGACCGTGTCGGCCAATATCAGCTTTCAGGCCGCCTTGGCCGGGCGGCGCGATGCCGCGTTTGAGGCCGACTTGATCGAAGCGCTTGGCCTTTCCGCGCAGCTGAGCAAATACCCAGAGGCGCTTTCGGGGGGCCAGCAGCAGCGCGTCGCGATTGCGCGAGCCCTTGCGGTGCGGCCAAAGCTGATGCTTGCAGATGAACCAACAGGAAACCTTGATGAAGGCACGGCAGGCGCGGTTCTGGACGCAATGCTCGCCCTGGTGGAGCAGGCCGGCGCTGCACTGATGGTTGTCACCCATTCGGAGGCGCTGGCAACGCGGATGGACCAGCGCGTGCACCTTAAAGGAGGCGTGCTGGCGTGACCGGGACGGTACTGCGCGCGCTGTTGTCCTTTTGGTGGCGCGCCCCGCTGCAGCTGTTTGCGTTTCTTGCCGGTCTGGCGTTGGCCACCGGCCTTTGGTCTGGCGTGCAGGCCATCAATTCAGAGGCGCGGGCCAGCTATGATGCCGCCGCCGGAACGCTGGGCGAGGGCCAGTTCGACCAGCTTGTTCCCCGCAGCGGCGACAGCGTGCCGCAATCGGTTTTTGTTGATCTGCGGCGGGCGGGTTGGCTGGTCTCTCCGGTGCTCGACGTGACGGTGAACGGTGTTCGGCTCGTGGGGATCGAGCCGCTGACAACGCCCACGCGCATGGGTTTTGCGGCTGGCGGGATGGACATCGCGGACCCGGACACGCTGCTGGGCACCGCGGCTGTGGCCGAAGCGCTCACGGGGTTTGCGGTGGTAACGGTTGATCCCGCAATGGCGCCGGGCGTCGCGATCGGAGACATCGGCGCCGTGCAGCGTCTCACGGGGCGCGATGATCTGAGCCGGCTGGTCATCCTGCGCGCGCAGCCCTTGGGCCGTCCACCGCTTGAGGACATCGCGCCGGGCCTTGCCATACAGCCAAGTCAGCAAGTCGCGGACGTCGCCGCGTTGACCGACAGTTTCCACCTGAACCTGACGGCGTTTGGCCTCCTCAGCTTTGCCGTGGGCCTGTTCATCGTGCACAGCACCATTGGTTTGGCGTTCGAGCAGCGACGCGGGATGATCAGAACATTGCGCTCGCTTGGCGTGCCGCTGCGGACGCTTGTTGCCCTGATTACCCTGGAGATGGGGCTTCTGGCGCTTCTTGGCGCGCTTCTTGGGGTGATGCTCGGCTATGGAGTTGCGGCGCTTCTGCTGCCGGACGTAGCGGCGACCCTGCAAGGCCTTTACGGCGCGCGAGTGTCTGGCACGCTCAGCTTGCGCCCGGAATGGTGGGTGTCAGGGCTGGTACTTGCACTGCTTGGCACGGGGGCGGCGCTGGCCGGGCGTATCTGGCAAATCGCGTCGATGCCGCTTCTGGCTTCGGTCCGGCCGCGCGCCTGGTCGATGGCGGGTTCGGGCCGCTTTGCCGGACTGGCGCTTTTGGGACTTTTGCTTTTGCTTGCCGCCGCTGCGCTGGCCGCGCTTGGCGGCGGGCTCGCGCAGGCCTTTGCCATGCTGGGTTGCCTGTTGATCGGAGCGGCGCTGATCCTTCCGTGGATCGCCGCGACGCTGCTGCGCATGGCGCCCGGGACAGGTGTTGTGACCCGCTGGTTCTGGGCGGATACGCGCCAGCAGCTTCCTGGCCTCAGTCTTGCGCTCATGGCCCTCTTGCTCGCGGTCAGCGCGAATATCGGCGTGTCGACGATGGTGTCGTCCTTTCGGCTGACCTTCGTATCCTTTCTGGACCAACGGCTTGCGCCCGAACTCTTCGTCCGGGTCGAGGCAGCCGAGACCGGGGCCGCCCTTGAGCGCTACCTGACGGAAGGCGGTTTGGAAGTGTTGCCGCTACTTAGCGCAGTGCGGCAAGTGGCAGGCCAGCCCGCGCAGCTTTTCGGAGTGCGGGTCGGGCCGACCTACCGGGACAATTGGCAGTTCCTGGAGGCCGGGCCAGACGTGTGGGACCGCGTGGCCAGCGGCGAAGCGGTTGTCGTGAACGAGCAACTGGCGCGGCGCAGCGGGCGCTGGGTGGGCGATCGCGTGGACGTCGCGGCGGGGCTGGAGCTGCCAATCGCCGCCGTGGTGGGCGATTACGGTAACCCGCAAGGCCAGGTCGTGATGGGCGAGGCGCTGTTCCGCAGCCTCTACCCCGCCGCAGCCGCAACCAGTTTCGGCATACGGACAGAAGACGCACCGGCCCTGCGGGACGCGATCATCGCTGACCTCGCGATCCCTGAAAGCGGGATCATCGATCAGGCCGCGATCAAGGCGATCTCGCTTGATGTGTTCGAACGCACGTTCACAGTGACGGCGGCGCTGAATGTGCTGACCCTGGGCGTTGCAGGCTTTGCGATGTTGATGAGCCTTCTGACGCTCGCCGATCTTCGGGTGCCGCAGTTGGCCCCGGTCTGGGCGCTGGGGCTGACACGCAAACGGTTGGGCATGCTGGAGCTTGCGCGGGCAGTGGGCCTTGGGCTGATTGTGTTCCTCTGCGCGCTGCCCCTTGGTTTGGCGCTGGCTTGGGTGCTGCTGAGCATCGTGAACGTCGAAGCCTTTGGCTGGCAGTTGCCGATTTTTCTTTTCCCTGCGGATTACGCCGTGCTGGGGGGCTGGGCCCTGTTGGCGACGGTGGTTGCGGCCGCGTGGCCCGCGTGGCGGCTGGCCCGCACGCCGCCCTCGGCGCTGTTGAAGGTGTTTGCGAATGAGCGGTAACGCGTCCCCCTCGCGCCGCGCGGGGCTGCTGGTTCTGGTCCTGTGGTGCCTCCTGTCCCTTCCTGCGCTGGCACAGGGTTTCGGCGGGCTGGGGACAGAGGCGGCAGACGCATTTGCCGCTCCCGCCCCGGACCCGGTATTCGACTTTCCGGCGGACCACGGCCCGCACCCCGATTACCGCATCGAATGGTGGTACCTGACAGCCAATCTCGACGGGCCGGACGGGGCGCAATACGGGCTGCAATGGACGCTGTTCCGCACCGCCGTCGCCCCGGGCGAGGCGGAGGGCTGGGCGTCGCCGCAGGTGTGGTTTGCCCATGCTGCCGTCACCACACCAGGCGCGCATTTCGCCACCGAACGCTTTGCCCGCGGCGGCGTGGGGCAAGCGGGCGTCACCGCGGACCCGTTCCGCGCATGGATCGACGAATGGGCGCTGGAGGGGCCGGATTTCGGCAATCTGACGATGCGCGCGGCGGGACCGGATTTCGCCTATGACATGGATCTGCGCGCAACCGGGCCGCTGGTGTTCCACGGGGCGGACGGGTTTTCGGTGAAATCGGCGGAGGGTCAGGCAAGCTATTACTACTCGCAGCCGTTCTACGAGATCGCCGGCACGCTGCGCCTGCCCTCGGGCGATGTGGAGGTGACCGGCGCGGCCTGGCTGGACCGGGAGTGGTCCTCGCAACCCCTGTCGGACAATCAAAAGGGCTGGGACTGGTTTTCGCTGTCCTTTGACGGCGGGGCCAAGATGATGGGCTTCCAGCTTCGTCAGACGGACGGGTCGCGCTATACAGCCGCCACGTGGATCGAGCCGGATGGGGCCACGCAGGCCTATCCGGACGGAGCGTTTTCCGCCGAGCCTTTAGCACAGACGCCCGTCGCTGGGCGCGATGTGCCGACGCGCTGGCGCGTGCGCCTGCCTGACCGGGGGCTGGATGCGGAGGTGGACGCCTTTGTGCCCGAGGCATGGATGGACGTGTCGATCCCCTATTGGGAAGGCCCCGTCGGCATCAGTGGCAGCCACACAGGGCGCGGGTATCTGGAGATGACGGGCTATGAGTGATCCCAATGACCTGAGGGCGTTCTGGGACCTCGCCTGGCAGCACCTCATGCGCGGGGCGGCTGATGCGCGGCACCCGGCGCGTTTTCCCACATTTGCCACGGTGTCCCCTGATGGCTGGCCCGAGGCGCGCACGGTCGCCCTGCGCGCGGCGTCGCAATCGGCGGCGCGGCTGGAGGTGCATACCGATACCGAGACGGCCAAGATCAGGGCGCTGAAAGCCGCCCCCCGTGCGGCGCTGCATGTCTGGATTCCAAAAGCGGACCTGCAAATCCGGGTACAGGCGCGGGTCGAAATCGTGACTGGGCCCGCGGTGGATACGGCGTGGGACAAGGTCCCGGAAGGCAGCCGGATCAGCTACGGCACGCAGCCAGCCCCGGGCACAGCAATCGACCATGTTCATGCCTATGACAAGCCGCCGGACCGGTCGCGCTTTGCTGTGCTATCCTGCACTGCCGAGGCGGTGGACCTTGTTGAGCTGGGCGCGAAGCATCGGCGCGCGGGATACACGCGCAGCGACGGTTTCAACGGGCGCTGGCTGGCACCCTGACGGCGCCTCGCGCCAGAGTAGAAATTTGCGCGCGGGCGTCCGTCAAGTCAGGTTTTCCATAGCTTTCAGTTGTTTGCGTCTTTGCGCCCTCGTGCTAGGGAATACTCGGGGAGGTGTGTCTGCTGGGGCAGAACACCCAATAATTACAAGATACGCATTCTCGGAGACAGCATATGCCCATCGGACCCATCTTTGACATCGGCAGCTCACGGCTTGGGCTGAAGTACAACCCGTCCATGACGTTCCTATCCGATGGCACCTATGTCGTCGCCTTCGAGGATGAGAACGGCCTTGATGACGACATGTATATCGAGCGCTACGCGGCCGATGGCACATCCCTCGGCATCATCCAGGTGGCCAATTTTGCGCCGTTCACAGTAACGGATTTCAGCTTTCCGCGGATCACCGACCTTGGCAACGGTACCTTTGCCGTCAATTACAACGCCGCAGATCAGCTGCTCGATAACACGGCCTTCTTTTTCAACTACGACCTGACAGAGGCGACGCTTGCGTCAGTCACATCGCAGGCCAGCGCGGCGGTCGGCACGCAAGTCTTTGCGATGCAGACCGTTGCCATCAATGCCACGCGTTTCATGAACGTCTGGGTCGAAGGCGACGGGGCGGACATCACAACAGTCTATTTCGAAGTCTTCTCAACGACCGGTGCGACAGTGGTTGGGCCGACCGCGATCATCACCTATGATGAAAGCACGAATGGGCGGCTGGCAAATCATCCGCTTCAGATCGTGAAAGTCGGCGAGGACTCGTCCGGCAACCCGGATTTTCGCGTGTTCTACGTCGGCCTGGATTCGTCAAACGATAATTTCATCAGGTCCAAAGTCATCGACCCATTGGCGGGCGATGTAGACCCGGGTGAGACGTTTAACTTCTTTGACACGGTCAATACCTTTACCAATCACGAGATTTACTCGGTTGGCACAGACAAGTTTTTCTTGCTCTTCGAGGAAAACGGCATCGTTCAACTTTCGGCTTCGACCAATGCTGGCAATCTCGGCAGCAACCAAACCAACCTTGGACTGTACGAGGCCCACGCTACTGTCGGCACAGACGGGGCGCTGTATGTCATTGGTCAGTCTTCCGAAGTAAGCAATCAGTTCGACCTCATCACCTACCGTGTCGAGTTCGAAAACGGCGCAACGACGATCACTGAGCTTTATACCATCGCGGAAGGCTCATCGATCGCCGAATACCAGGATTTCACCGCCACCACGAACCCGGACACGGGCGATATCGTCTTTGGCTGGCGCGACACCAACGAGTTAAACCAGACAAAACAGATCATCATTGCCGAGAGCGCCGTGCCCAACGGGGAGCCGGAGCTGGTCGGCCTGCGCGCCGTGTTCGAGACGCTTTATGTCGACCTTTCGGGCGTGTCGGACTTCTACGGCATCGACGAGACGAGCATCGAATACACGTGGTTTGTGAACGGTCAGGTGCAGACCCTTGCGTCCGGCAGCTCGTTTACCGCCTTCGATTTCGGCTCAAAAGTGGAGGTGCTGGTCACTTACCAGAGCGACTTTGGCTTTAAAGAGGTGCTGCTTTCGGCGGAGACAGACCCGATCGAGGGGTTCTTCTCGCTCCAGAATTCGGTGCAGGTGTCGGGGCGTCTTGCCGTGGGCGACAGCATCGAGGCGGACGTGTCGGAGCTGGCGAAAACCGGCCTCGACTACACGCTGATCTGGTTTGCGGGCAGCACGGCGGTGCAGATCGGCGGAACGTCCCTTGCGGTGACCAGCGCGATGCTGGGCGAGCAGATCGACCTTTATGTCTCGCTCGAAGCCTTTGGCAACTCCCTCTTCTACCAGAACAACGCCTCTACCATTCAGCATATTTTTGATGTGGAGGGTAATGGCGTGGTCGAGCTGGACGGCGACACCCTGACCGGGGGCGCGGGGGAAGATACGCTCACGGGGACCATCGGCGATGACGACATCGACGGGTTGAACGGTGACGACGACCTGAGCGGGCGCGACGGCGACGATTTCATCAACGGGCGCGGCGGCGAAGATCTGATGCTCGGCGGCGCTGGCGAGGATACGCTGAACGGCTCCACCGGGAATGATGACATTCAAGGCGGGGCGGATGCCGATGTGATCAACGGCGGCGATGGGGACGACGACATCGATGGCGATGGCGGCGACGACCTGCTGACCGGCGCCTTGGGCGAGGACAACATCAACGGCGGCGAAGGTATCGACGAGATCCGGTTCAACAATGCCGCTGACGCGGTCTATGTCGATCTGATGCTGGGCGTGGGCCTTGCGGGGGAGGCGTCGGGCGACACCTACACATCCGTCGAAAACGTGCTTGGCAGTGATTTCGGCGACGTTGTGGTCGGCAGTGAAGCCAACAACCTGATCCGTGGCGGCGAGAACAACGTCGGCACACGCGATGAGCTGTTTGGGATGGGCGGCAATGACACGCTTCAGGGCGAAGGCGGGGCCGACCTGCTGGTCGGCGGCGCGGGCGTCGACCTGCTGCAAGGCGGCGCAGGCAACGACAAGCTGATCGGCGGCACGGACGTGGACATTCTCTTTGGCGATGCCGGGCGGGACGAGTTCTACTTCGGCGATCAGGTGCAAGTGCCCGTCGGGATCTTCCGCAATGACGAAGTTGAATCGACCGGCTGGGACCGCGTGCGCGACTTCACCAAGGGCGATGATACCTTCGTCATTCAGGACAGCGCTGTCACCGGCTTTGCCGACCTGTCATTGCGCGCGGTGGGCACATCGACAGTGATCCTGTACGGCGGCGACCGCATTATCGCGAACGGCACCGCGGTGGACGGCGTCACCACGCTCGACGCGAGTGACTTCCTGTTTCTCTAGAGAACGCGTGACACCTCAAGGCCATTGGCCCGCAACTGCTTCAGCAGCTTGCGGGCCTCGGCTTTGGGCTTGGGCGACAGCTCCATCCACGCTTTGTTCAGGTCTGCAGGGCTTTGCGCATCTGGCTGCATGCGCGCGTCCGATATCCACAACACGCGGGCCAGCTGGCTTTCCACATATTCAGCGTCGCGTGCAGGGTCGTCCGGTGAGCCAAAGAGGCAAAAGCCCTCTTCCGCGGCCCGGATCGCGCGGCGCAGCCAACGGCGCTGCTCAGGGTCCAGCGCCTTGCGCGTTGCCTCGAACACGGCGGTGCCAAATTCGGGCGTGATCCGCAAAACGTCCGGCACCGGTGTGCGCCGGGCGTCCGTGGCCAGGCTGATCCCTTGCTCCACTTCGATCCGCGGACGCTCCTCTTGCCAGCGTGCCGCCACCTTGTCGTACATGAAGTCAGGCAGCAGATCGGCTTTGGAGGTGTCGAGGCCTGCTGTGTAAATCGACAGCTGCAACCGCACCTGCGAAAACGCGGCGTAATCGGTCTGGTTTTCAGCGGTCTTGCGCAAACCAAGCAGGATAAGGCCCAGGTCGGCGCCATAGGATTTGACGTTAGACGCTTCGCCCTTGTCGGTATGCAGGTTCGGCAGGCCAACGGTCTCGCAAAAATCGGTCAACAGATCGGCCTTCGCTGCTGCCTCGAACGAGCGCACGACAACGCGGCCGTACTGCGCCAGAATCTCCAGATGTTTAGAAAAGCCGTCCGCCGCATAGCTTGTGGCATAGCCTGCAAGATACCGCAGCACCGTCTCATAGTCGGTCTGGTAGCCCGAAATACCTTGCAGTATCATCGAGTTCACCTGATCCAGCGGGTGGCGCAGGTACACGACGAACTCGACCGCAAACGTTTTGGGCAAGGCGGCAAATGCCTCCGGCCGAATGCGTTGCGCCCCGTCGAATATCGCCTCATCCGAGATGATGAGCGTGTGCAGCGTGTCCGACCGCGCCAGAATGTCGATCTGTTCGTCCCAGTCGAGGTCCGTATTGGCAGGCCACGGCCTTTGAAAGTCGAAGAACTTGTTTGTCCCGTCAATCTGCGGCGCGCCCTCCACCACGCCGTCGGGCGTCAGCGGATGCTGGGACAGATCAAAAGGGAACAGCAGGCCGTGCTGGGCAAGAGTGCCTTGGTAGTCCATCAGGTAGTACTGGATCGTCGTCGTGCCCGTCTTGGGAAGACCACAATGAAAGATGATGCGTTTGGGCTTGGTCATGTGTCCCCGGCCTTCAGGTTCGCTATGACAAGCAGTTTTTGACCCTCCGTTGTCAACTCAATAAGGTGCCGAATGTGGTTATCACCCACCCGGACGGCGGTAAGGCAGGCAGATGAATACGCAGCAGATAAAGGACAATCTTGATCCCCAGCTCTTGGCCCGTGTCGCGCGGGCGATTTGGGTCACGTCCTATCGCGAGACCAACCCGCAGGCGACCGGCCCAGAGATCAGCGCGGCATGGCAGGCGTTAGAGGACAAGCCGTTGGGACAGGCGCGCATGGTGATACGGATGCTGAAACAAGCGGGGCTGGACGTGACCATCGCCGGCGATGCGCCCTAGAGCACGGCGTGCAAGGTGCTGTTCATGTCGCCTTTGATGGCACCTGAGGATTTCAGGTACTCTTTGACGCGCTTTTGGGTCAGGTCGTCTTGCTCTTTCACGAACTCTTTGACCTTTTCGGCGACCGCGCGCCTGTCGGGATAAGGCGCGTCGTTGAAGCCTGCGATCAGGTGCTCGAGGCCGTTGTGGATGGTCGTGAACTTGTCCTTTTCGGTTTTCATCGCGCAGCGGTTGCTGAGGTAGAGTGCATAGGCGTCCGCTTTGCCGTTAAAACTGTTCATCGCTGCGAGCAGGTTGGCGGCCCGCGCCCCTTTGTTGAAGGTGTAAAGCGGGGCACGTTCAGCTGTGCTGAGGTCCGCCGCGATGTTTGACTTTTGCGCCGCAGCGGCCACGGCCTTGCCCGCCACAGCGTGCAGGTCGGATATGCTGGTCATGCCGATTTTCTGCGAGACGATAAAATCGGACAGCTTGCTCTGCGGTGTGATGTCGGTGTCCGAAAGTGGCAGGTCATTCAGTTCCCGTGCCCCGAAGAGCGTCAGCGCCTGCACGGCTGTGGGTGTCAGCACCAGCGGCGTGACGCCGGTAGTGCCGCGCACAACATGGGGCGCGGCACCGTCATAGGTTTCGGAATGCTGCGCCACTCTGATGCGCTTGCCCAGCGCGTCCACGGGGGCGTCTGCCTCGTTCCTGGCCTTGATCGCATCGATTGTGGCGCCGGCGTCTTTGACCTTGCCCGAGATCGGATCGAACGTGCCCCCTGTCTGCGTGAAATTGGCGCGCGCCGCGGTGTTGGCGGCGGGTTTTTTGGCGTCAAACGCTGCCTTTTGAGCGGCCCTGATGTTCAGAAGGCCCTGGGCGTCTTCGGGTTTTTCAAACTCGTCTGCCGCTGACCTGTTTACCGCGTCCTGCTCATCGGTCGTGAGCGCTATCTTCTGCCCATCGGGCAGGCTCTTGTTCTTCTCCATTTTCTCATGTGCGGAAGCCAGCAGTTTCAGCTTTGTCGTGGACGTGCCTTTTGTGCCAAAGCCGGACCGGTCGATACCCTTTGCCTCGACCGGTGTGTCATCCGTATTCGCCTCGCCCAGATCGACAAGGTCCCCAGCCGCGTTGCTGGCGTTAAACCGCGAGGCGACGACGCTGTTGACGATTTTGCCCGCCTTTTGGCCGGTGGTGTCCAGCAGCCAAGCCTGCACGTGCATGTCCGAATTGACGATGTTGTAGATGCCGCCCTTAACAGGGTGCGTGTAGTAAGCGGTCGGGCCGACCTGTTTGATGTCCACCTCGTAGCGGACGAAATAGAGCTGTGTGTTGACCATGTCTTCGATCAGGTTTTCAGCTTTTGTCTTGTGTTCCTGGTTTGCGTCGGTGGTGATGGGATAGAGGTTTTCGGCGGTGCCCGGCCCGCCCAGCCCTTCGTTCAGCAGGTGGCCTTTGATGTATTGGTGAGAGCCTGTCTCGCCCTTTGTTTCCAGCACCTTGAAGATATCCTCAAGCGCGCTGGCTTTCGGCTTGGATCCGGGCGGGTGTTTGTGGGTGAGCATTTCGATGGTCATGCCAACCGCCGCCTCTTCGGTTTTGTCGTTGCCTTGCGCGTCTTTGTATTTGATCTGCGCCGTGCGGGGCGGATTGCGGTCCAGCTTGCCCTGGTTGTCATCCATCAGGTTTTGCAGCACCTCGTCGATGGGCGTTTCGGCGTCGCTGTTGACCTTGAGCCGGACGGTCACGCGCCCGTCTTTTTTGAATTCGTACCCTATCGAGCCGAGAGCGAAGCGTTTTTTGATCCGCGGGAAATAATCGTCCAGCGCGTCGGTTGTCTCGCCCTGTGCGGCGCAGATTTTGACCATTTTCGCGGCTGCCGCGACGTCCTCCTTTTGCTGCGCTTTGGTGCGCGGCATGGGCACGGGCGGCTCGTCCAGCGTTGCCATGCTCAGCTTGCCGTGGCGCGGTGTGCGGGTGCTGGCCGCGTCCTTGTCCGCAACCGTGCCGGAGGCCGCCGGGTCCTTTTTCGCGGCATCCTTTGACGCCTTTTCGGCATCTTTGGGGTCTGTTGCCTTGCCGGTTTGCGCATTGTCCTTCGGCGGGGCCTTGCCGGGGGGCGGTGCGCCCTTTCCCTTGGGCGGCTTGCCGCCCGCGGGCTTGGCCACCGGCGGGGCCTTTTCGCCCTGTTTGGCCAGATCAGGCGGGACCTTGTCCGCATCCTTGGCCTTGGCCCGCTGCGCGCCTTGCCATTTCGCCTCGTTCTTGACCGCGTCCTTCACGCCAGCCTTGGGCGGGCCGTCTTTCGGCATCGCGTCGGTGATCAGCTTGTCGGTATCGATATCGGACGTGCTGAAATCAAGGCTGGGTGGGTCCGGCTTGCCAAAGGTGTACGCCATTTTGGCCTGCATCCCCAGATCGGGGCCCATCGGCATGGTCACCGATGCCAATTCCCACGTGTTTTCCCAGACCGTGACCCACAGCGCCTCCACCTCTGCCCAGGCGTTCAGCGACAACTTCAGCCGCGCGCCTGCGGCCATGGTGGCAACCCCTTCTATGGAATAGTCGCCGTCCTTGTAGGCCAGTTCCGGCACGACAGAGATCGCCCCGTAGATGCCCGCGGTGCCCATCGCTTCGATCCCACCAGTCAGCGAGCCAAGGACCACCGAGACGCCAAGCCCTGCGCCAAACCCGACATAACCTTCGACAAAGGCCGGAATGAACATCTCGCCCGTGATTGCAAAGGACGGCTCGCCCTCCTCCCCAATGGTGTAGGATCCGGTGACCTTGATGTTGCGGAATACCCCCGGCCCGATGCCCGCGCGCACCCCGGCGCGCACGCGCAGCACCGCGACAAGGATCGCCCAGAGCGGGATTTTGGACGAGATATCGAGGATTTCCTTTTCGAACCGCGCTTCGGGAAACATTTCCAAGGGTTCCGTCACGACGATCTCGCCAGAGACGTCAATGCCGCCCTCTTCCTTGATCTTGGCGTTGAGTGTCCCTTCGAGCCGCGGCGCGATCTTGGCTGTGACCTGCCCCTCACCGGATACGGCGAGACTGTCGTCTTCTTTTTGGGCAACGCGCACGGTGATCTGACCCGACAGCTTGCCATTATCCGCGCTATAGCCGAGCGTCGTCTCGCCCGACCAGCGGCCTTCGGCGAAACTAACTTTAACCGCGCCTTCGATCCCGGACAGCAGCGCCGGGTCTACCGCTAACTCCCCTTCACCGCTCAGATCCCCAGTGCCGCCATCAAAACCGATCTGTATTTTTGCGGTCTGCAGGCCCGGCACAACCAGATCGACCTCGGCGCCCATCGAAAACGCGCCCTCCTCGGAAAAGGCGGCGGTTAGCTGTCCGGTTCCCGCGGGCCCCAAGGCAACACCGACAGAGCCGGCAAAGGACATCGCGCCCGTGTCGGAAATGGTGCCCGAGATCTTGCCCGACTTCAGCGGCAAACCTTCGGGAAAGTGCTCAGCCCCAAGTGAGAAGCTGCCGGACAGTTTGCCCTTCTCCATCTTGATGGAGCCTTTGGCCTCGGAAAGAGCAGGCAGGTTGAGGTTCAAGTCAGCGCTGCCCGAATAGCCGCTGCCATCGAGGGTGAAACTGGCTGTGGTATCGGCAAGCGCGCTGTACTTCATCTTGATGTCGGTCAGCGCACCGCCCAGCGTTCCGTCATTGCCCCAGTTGACCGACAGCGCACCGCCAAGAAATTGCAGGCTCTTGATCGGGGTCGCGAATTGGCCCGCTGCGGCCTCGATCTTGGCCGACAAGGCGCCGTCTGCACCGATGGCCCCCTCACCCTTCAGATCACCGATCCAGTCGACACGGTTGGTCAACGACAGCTTTGCCGACGGGCCATCCGCGCCGAACGCGCCTTCGAACTTTCCATCCACAACGTCCGGGATTTCCACGGACGTGTTCACCGCCCCTGTGAATTTGCCGTCCGCAAGGGTCAGGGTCAGGTCGCCTTCCGCCTTGGCCTTCTTGCGGACAGCTTTGGGCACGAACTTGTCAGCCTTGACCGTCACCTCGGCCTTCATCGCGCCCTCCGGCGACCATTCAAAGGTCAGGCCCGGGCGGTCCATCCAATCAAGGGCCAGCTTGGATTTTAATTTGAAACCAGAGGGTTTGCCGTCTTTCTTGAACTTGAGCGTAAAGCTCGCCTCCTCGGTCAGCGGCACGTTGGTCTTGCCAGCCAGCGTAACCATCGCACTGGTCGACTTGCGGTTGAACTTTGCCGTCTCCAGCCGAAGGCCGGGAATATCGGGGATCTTGTCCAGCGGAATTTCCGCGGTTTTGCCCGTCCCCAACACCTCGGCGGCCAACTCCACACCGGCGCCCAGCGGGAGCACGAATGCGCCTTTTTCCTCCAGATATCCCACCTGCTGCGCGACCGGCTGCTGGCCAACCTCTGGGCTCGGCGCAGGGGACGGCGCGGGCGCTTTGGTGGGGGCGGCGGGCTCTGCGCTCATCCCGCACCCCGCACATCCGCGAAATGCGGACCAAATTCTTCGCGGCGGACGGGCCGGCCCAGTTTCGCGTATTCCCGGGCAACTGCGCGCATCAGATCGCGCTGGGTGACGCGGCCCGCAACGACGCCTGCGTGGGCCGCGCTGAGGATCGCCTGCCGGATATGCCCGCCGGTCAGGTCAAACCGCTCCGCCATCTCGTCCAAATCAACGCACGAGCCAAGCGGCACATCCGATGTCTCCAGCCGCGCCCAGATGCGGCGGCGCGCGGCCGTGTCGGGTGCAGGAAAATCAAGCACAAGATCAAACCGGCGCATCATCGAAGGCTCAAGCGAGGCGCCCATGTTCGAGGCAAGCACAGCCATGCCCGCGAAACTTTCGATGCGCTGGAGCAGATATGCCATTTCCATATTTGCGTATCGGTCGCGGGCATCCTTGACGTCCGCACGTTTGGAGAAGAGGGCTTCGGCCTCGTCAAAGAACAGCATCACCTCGCCCTTGTCGGCGGCGGAAAAGATGCGGTCGAGGTTCGCCTCCGTCTCGCCGATATACTTGCTGACCACCGTCGCGAGGTTGACGCGCCAGAGAGCCAGACCGGCGGCCCGGGCCACCGCGCCTGCCGCCATCGTCTTGCCAACGCCCGAGGGGCCAAGAAACAGCGCAACGCCGCCGCGCTCGGCGCCAAGGAGCCGGCCAAGCCCCCAGTTCTCGAGCACCTCGTTATCCTGCTGGCGCCGCGCGGCAAACCCGTTAAGGCGCGTGCGCAAGCGATCCGGCAACTCAATATCATCAAGTGTAAAGGGGGTAGGAACCCGATCGGCAAGCCCGTGCATCGGGCCCGACCGGCTGGCATCAAGCGCGGCGCGCAGCGCCTTAGGATCCGCCGCCTCGTGCGCCAGACGACACAGATGCACCGGCGATGAGGCGCGATCTTCGGCAAGGATCGCGGCAAAGTCCGGATGCGCGATTGTGGCCCAAGTGGTTTGCAGATCATGCGACGTTGCCGGCGGCGCTGAGCGCCGGTGCCAGCCTATGCCAAGCCCGTCCCAAAGCGCAGGCCGCGCGGTGACCACAGCCGCGTGCACGCCAAGGCTATGCGCGAGGGCGCGTCTGTCTTCGCGTGAGGCATCATCCCAGCCGGTCAACCAGTGCCGCTCTCCGGCTAGCGCGGCCATCAGGCCAAATCGCATGGTCTCCTCGCGCGTGGCCTCCGCCCCGTCAGAGAGCCAAAGCGGTCCCTCGCCCGCTGCCTGCGCGAACGCGTCGAGCGGTTTGGCAGCCACGATCAGCAAGGGGCCCGGCGTGCTGCGCGTGCCTGCAAACGGCACGACCGCAGCGAGATCTGCCGCCGCCGGCTCCAACACCAGCGCATCCAGTACGCCCTGAGGTACACGCAGCGCCGCGCTGCCCTCAAGCGGTCCCGTCCGCGCTAGCAGGCCATGACGCAAAAGCGTGCCCCCGTCCGAAAGCGCCTGCCAGCACCCCGCCAAATCTGGTGCGGCCGGATAAAGCCGCTGCGCCAAACCGATGGTCAGGTGCTGCTGCGCCATATCCTCGTTCAAATAGCCAAGCACACGGGCGATCCGGGGATCGAGGGCGGCGGAAAGGCAGGTCATGAGCACCGTCTCTTCAAAGTCCGTCAGGCCGTACAGCAGCCGCACCCGCTCTATGCGCGGCGGTACACTGCTTTGCGCCAGACGGCTGGCATAACGAGCCTGAGCCGCATTCAGCGCACCCGTTAGCGTGTCCGGATCAGGCAGCGGGTCCGCGATCAGCCCGGCGCAAAGCGCAGCGACATCCGCGTCGCGCATCAAAACACCGGCAAAGTGGTCCTCGCGCCCCTCACCGCGCAAGGCCCGGAGTTGGTGCACCGCCCGCGAGAGGTGCAACGATACCAGCCCGATGCGCGCTTTGAGGCACGCTTCGTCATCAGCAAACCCGGTGGGCATTTCAGTCATGGCGCCGCCTCGCGCAATCGAAGCGTCAGCGCACGATCCTCGAGCCACCCCAGATGCCAGCGCCCGACCTCCAGAAGGCCCGACATCTCTACCACAAGCGCAAGCGGCATCCGGTCAATCTCGACCATCACGGCTTCTTCGGTCAGATGAACCGTGCCCGGCCATTGCAAGACTTGCGACTGGAGATAACCAGGGCTCGATCCGGCGAGGCCCGGCAGCGTGGCGGCGAGCCGGGCAAGCGCCCAGCGCGCCAGCCTTTGCCCGCCCGGGAGCGCGGCGTGAATGGCCGCGTGCGCCTCGGCGGGCACAAACAAAAGATCCGTACGGTTTGGCCTTTCCGGCACGGGGCGCGGCACAGGATCTTGTCCCGCCAGCGCCAAAAGCGCGGGATCGGCTGCGTGTAATGGGTTGTCGGACCCCGCGAGGTCAAGGAGCGCTTGCAGGCGGGCCTCTGCCGGGAAGTTCAGCCCGATGCGGTTTTCGGTCAGAAACGGCAGGCACAGCGCAACGCCTGCGACAGGGGAAGCGAAAGACTGCGCACGCCAGACGGGCGTTTCCGCCTCGCGTGTCGCGCCGCGCGCGGCTTGAGCGTGTTCATTGGCGCGCGGGGGTTCATCGCGTTGTTTCGTGGCCTCCGCGTGATCTGGGCGGTGTGTCGTCGAACGGGCTGGTTTCGCCGCATCACCATGCATCTGCGCCAGAAGCGCCATGTATGCTCGGCGCGCTGGTTCATCGCTAAAGGCGCGACGCGAGATCTCGGTTACATGACCGCGCAGCGATCGCGGAGCATTTGCGGCGACGACAGAAAGCGCCTGCAAGAGACCGTCGGTGGTGCGGACGTTCGCAAGACCCGGTGCCGCCGCAAGCAAAAATACCAGTGCGGGCAGATCGGCCGAAGTCGTCTGTGGCAAAAGCGATCTTAGCACGAGGCGCATATGCACAGCCGCCAAAGGCAGTCCACCGGCTTCGAAGCTGCCCAAGAGCGTCTCGGCCAGCTCCGCGCTCAGGACGCCCGCGGCTCGAACTAGGACGTCCGATAAGCGCGCGTCAGCACCCTCGGACTGCGCCGCGCCCGAAGCTAAGGCCAGTTCCGCAAGTTGGGTCACACCGGCTGTTCCCGCACGCACCCGCAGGCGCGCAACGATCTGCGGCGCGTCGCGCGCCGGGTCCTCGGCAAGCGCGTCCCAAAGTGCGGGATTTGCGCGCAGCAATTCGATCAGAGCGGCCACTTCGGGCAGATGCGCAATCGGCCCGATGCCGAAAAAGACCTCTTCGGGGATATCCGCAAGACCCAGACGTGCACGGACATAGCCCGCGAGGTAATCCATACGCGTGTCGAACACCCACAGCGCGCCATCCGCCCGCGCGGCAGACAGGGCGCTCTCAAAGGCTGCAATCCATGCCTCCTCACCCTGACCGGCAAGAACTTCGGCCAACGTCAGCGACACATGCACGGGCAATCTTGGCAAACAGAAAACGCGGCTGTCTTCGGGATCAGCGGCGGCCTTCAGCGACGGCAAAACGCGCTCCAACAAAAGGGTGCGCAGTCGGGCGTCCACCGCGCCTGCCACCTCCTGCGCGCCGATCAGTCGCGCGTCGATACGGGCAGTCTGTATGTCCAGCCCCAGCGCGGTCACCGGGGCACGGCCGTATCAAGGCGAAAAAACATCCAGATGGCGGCGGCCTGCGCGGCAAAGGGCAGATCATCGACCTGACCAAGAATATCCCCCATGGGTTTGCCGGACCAATCAGCGCCGGACTGATCGCCCAGTGCCGCCGACAGCTCCTCATAGCCGCCGAAACCCTCGGCGACCGCCTCGCGGACAGTGAGGCGAGCCAGGTCCTTGGCGCTCCGGCCTTCGAACCATGGCCCGCTGCTGCGGGCAGCCGAAAAGAAGCCGCGGTCGCCTTGCCCCTCGGTCGCTTCCGCCAAGACGCCGGTCCAGTCTTCTGCACGGTAGAGGGCCAGGCCGGCTTCGGTTGCCACAAAAAGGCTGGCCACAAAGGCTTTGGCCTCAGGGCTTGCGCCGCTGGAGCGGGGCGCAAGAACGCTAAGAGTAAAGCCCCGTGCGGTGTCCGTGGCCGTCCCGAACACATCCGCGACGGTGAGCACCTTTAGGTTTCGATCGTCCGGGAAGGCCCCAAAGATGTCGCCAATCAGTTCACCGATCAGCGCGTCACCGGGATCAAGCCACGGGCTGCGCGGCCCGGTGTCGCCGCCATTGTCCGGATCGGTGTCCGGTGTGTCAGGCTCTTCGACCGGCGACGCGGTGGCATCACAGTCACAACACGCGACGACGTCCTGAAGGGCAGTGAGCGGCAGAAGCTTGCGGCGACGCGCTGTGCTGACCTCGATGATTGTTCCGTCCTCGCAGGCGATCTCGGCCACTGGCAGCACATCGGCTGTCTGTTCCGGCCATGGCACCTCCGCCGCATCCAGGTAACTCTGCACCCGTTCGCAGTCGATCTCTGGCCGGACCAGCGAGTCCTCCAGCGTGCACATGATCTCGGGGACAAGCGCGACGCCCATGCGAGAATAGGCAAAGGCACTGCCAGGATGCACACACCCCTCGGGCACCGTGGGCCGTGCACAGCTTTCGGCCCGCTCAGGGCGCAGCACCAGCCACGCGGTGACCGGCCCCTCGCGCCCCGTTTCCTTGTCGACGATCGCGCAACTGTCCCCTTCACCGCAGCGGGTGCAAATCGCCTTGGCAAGGTCCTCGATCACCACAGTTTCAGGCAGATACACCTCTGAGCCTGCGGCAGTCAGGCCGTAGCCACGTCCGAGACGAAGCGCGCCCTCTTCGGCCTCGACGTCAAAGCCGGTGATCACGCCCCAGCCAAGCGCCATCCGGCGCAAGCGCTGCAACTGTTCATCCTGCCAGACTTGTTCGGCGGTCAGGTCCGCCGCACCAATGCGCTGGCGGTCGGTCCATTTTGGGCGGTCAGGTTTTGTCGGGATTGGTTTCAACATGGATCACACCCCGTCCTTCAGCACTTCGATCCAGCTGCGCCATGTCCCGCCCGTGTCAGAAGGTTTCATGTGCTCTGTGCCCGGCCCCATGAACCCGTCGAAGGGTTTGGGCTTGTCCCCCGTGATCAGGACCGACCCATGCAGCACAAATTCGATCCGCGCGCGGTTAACCTGTGGAACGCCATCAGGCGCAAGCCGCGTCCAAAGCCGGTTCAGGTCCAAAGTTATGACCTGCCCGTCAGTCGTCAGTTCGTCAGGGTCGCTGTAGACTGGTGTGTATTGAAAAGTGCGCGCGTCGGAAAAACCGTCGAGGTATCTCAGCCACCGCATCAAGTCCGGGCTGTCGATCTCTGGCAGCTTGTCGGCCCCGTTCGAGCCCCACGTGTGAACCCGGATTTCCAGCGCGCCAGACAGGACAAGACCATCGTCCGCGTCGCTGAAGAGCAACAAGGCGTCGCGGTTCTGGACCGATTCTGACAGACCTATTTCGACGGCGCTAAAGTTAGAGGTGTCGTTCAGCCCAACGATCTGGCCACGCTCGAAACTGGTGCCTTCGACAAAAAGATACTCCTCGCGCTGCGGCCATTCAAAATCAGAGCCGCCGCCGCCCGTGTTGATCTGAGGCAGGACCAGCCGCCAATCGTCGCCGACAGGCTCAAGAATGGGCTGCTGCAAACCGGGCCGTGTTGTGACTTCGACAATTGATGCCCCATCATCGCCATCTGCGCCGGGATTGCCGGGGTCACCCTTAAAGCCCCTTAATCCGCGTAGCCCTCGTTGGCCTTGCGGGCCGCGCGCCCCGTCTTCGCCCCGGGGGCCCGGCGGGCCAGCGGTGACACCGCGGGCCGCGATTTCAAGGATCGCCTCCATCAACCGGACATTGGAGGGCACAATTGGCCGATGGCTGAGGTTGTCGATGCGGCCGACAGGCTGTGCGCCCACGTCCTCTTCGGCGTCGACAATCCGCCGCGCCGCGCCCGGATCAAATACATAACCCGACACATGGGCAAGGCGCACGCAGGCGCAATCATCTGCGCAGGTCCGGCAGCCATCAATGGCCGTTTCGAACATGCCCGCGATGTCGGCCTCGGTAATTTCGATCACCATGACGCGGCCGCGGATTGGGCCGATCTCCTCTTCGTCCTCGTCCGCGTCGCCCCCCGTGGGCATAAAGCCCGGCACGTACATACGCACGCCGCGCGCATTGAGCGCACCGGCGCAAAGCTGCGCGTCCAGCGAGATCTGCTGAATTGGCTCGATCGTGACGTCCTCATCGCCGGAGGCCAGAACGGGTGCAGTGGCATAGACGGCCAGCGCGCCGGTGAAACCTTGGGTGAACTGCGGCGCTGCGGCGGCACTGATATAAAGCCAGCGTTCGTCAGGGGCGACATAAACCGCTGGAAATGCTGCCGGGTCCGGCTCGAACGCAAACCGCGCGGGGGTGCCGATTTCGGTCAGGTGCTCTTCGTCGATGCTGACGCGGTTGTAGATGCCAAAGCCGTCCTCCGAAGGATGCCGCCCCACGACGTGCAGGAGCGCGCTGTCGTAGGAAAAGCGGATTGCGCTGCTGGTGAGGTAACGGTCGGTGCGCGGCTCGTCCTTGACCGTCCTGATGTCCGACATCAGTGCGCCACTGCTAAAAGGATCGTCACCGTCAATGATCTGACTGAGCGGGGACACGAAAATCGCCGCATTACGGAACTGCGGCAAAAGAAGTGCCAGCCATCGCCCGTTGGGCGAGATCGCGATGTGGCGGCATCCCGCGAGCATGGCCCCCAAATCGGCGTTGAGCGGCGCGTCAGCGAGGTGCACGGCGCCCGCGGGCGTGGCGTCATCCAGCGCGGCAGAGGACCACGAGGCCAGAACCGGCGTGCCATCCCCGCGCAGGGCCAAGGCGACGAGCGATCCGGTGACGTCGGACACTGCGACTTGCGTCATCATCACCTCTTCGGCCGGCTCGATCAGCAGGCTTTTGGCGGGCTTTGCCAGATGCTGCGGCGTGCGTTCGAAGAGATGAATAACCGCGCGGCCGTCCTCAGTTGCCGCGGCCACGACAAGCCAGGGGCTGGAGCGCGGCGCTGCGACGTCGAAGACTGGGCCAAGATCCGTCAGCGTGAGCAGATGCGCGTGAGTGGCCATGTCGTAGCCGCGGATTTCCGACGCACCGCCCTGGAACGTTGAGACGTAGACGATGTTGCGATCTTCATCGATGGCGCAAACGGTTGGTCTGCGATCGAGTGTGTTGATCGAATGCACCCACTTTAGATCCGGGTCGATGACCTCCCGCTCCTCGGTCAGGCTGCCTTCAGGCACCGCGCGCAAGGACACGCGGTAGCCTTCGGCAATCCGTCCTGGAAGCTGGCCTGCCCCATCCGAACAGCAGTCTGCGATCAGCACGGGCGACTCTTCCACGCCTGCATCAAGGCGGCACAGCTCGATCACGAGGTCCTGGCCCGGCGCCGCCAGGGCCTCCTGCAAATCGGGCGAGGCTTCGATCATTTCACGGAAGGGGATGGTCGTATCCTTCGGCACGACCACTTCCTGCCCGCAGCAATCAAGCGCCATGCCTTTGCGCAGCACCATGTGGGTCGATTGGCAGCCCGGTTCGAGGTGCTGTTCAACGGCAAGACCGCAGACTGTGCCCTCACCTTCAAGCAACATGTTGCTAAGCTGGCGCATCCCGATGTGATAGGTTTGTTCGGCCGTCAGGTCCCGCGCCGTCAGCATCTTGCCATCGAAATAGGCGACGCGGCGGGGCTCGTGCAGACCGCAGGGGGCGCAGTCATCCTGCACCGTGACGAGGCCGGTATCGTGATCGTTGGGCATCGGGGTCTCCTATGAAAACGGGTGTTTGAAATTCGGGATCAGCAGGTCGCAACGGTTTGAAGGTCAGTGCCGGCGCGCCCTTCGCCCAAGGGGCGCGGGCGGCTATCGGGCAGGATCGCGTCCACGCCAAGGCGGGCTTGTGTTCCGGGAACCAGGCCTGGCTCGACGATGTCGAGCCGATAAACGGTGTGGGCTGGCTTTTGGGCCGCGATCATCCGGTGCAAGGCGGCTTCGTCTTCTGGCACGCGGATGGCGCTGCGCGGCACAACAACGGAAAACCGGTGCGCCCCACCCGCCTCCACCGCGCGACCCGCAAGAAACCGGGGGGAGTCCGCGCCCAGCGTGAAGTCTTCGACAATCACCGGCAGCGCGCCGCCGGTCAGGCCGGTATGCCAGCGCAGCATCGTCTCCAGCCCTTCGACCGTGCCGCGTTTGCCGAACATCTCGAAACTGCGGGCGATCATCTCGCGCCGCGTCGCAATGTCGGTGCGCGCGAGGAAACGCCAATCGAACCAGCTCCCCAGCCAGTCGACAAAGTCTTCCGGCGCCGCCTCCGGGCGCAGGATCGCACCGACCGATTGAAACAGCCACAGCGCCTCCGACAGGAACGCGTCCTGCAAGCTTAGAAACCGGTCGAGAAAATCGGCGCTGATTGGATCCTGATGAAAAGGTGCGGGCAACAGAGCCAACTGGCTGTCGCGCGGGCCAAAGAGGTCGATGCCATGAATGGTCGGGGTTTTGGAGCCGTCGCCAAACGCTTCGAGCCGCAGCCACAGGTAGCGGCCCCGGTTGGCCTGTATCAGCGCCTCTGCCTCCATACCGGGTTCGAACACCGCGTGACCGGACCAGTCCGCAAGGCCTGCGATCTGCGCGGGCTCCAGCGGCTCGTCAGAGACATAGCTGCTGACAATCAGGCGGCACTGGCCCGGGATGTCCGCCTCGAGCGCGATGCGGTCCCAGGCGAACCCGCGCATCTCGCCGTCAAACCTGTCACTGATCCACGACCCCGAGCGAGGCCGGGTCTGGCGCGCAGGGCGGCTTACCAGGTGCAGGCCGGTGTCACCCAGCCGGCCCGAGCGGGTGATCGGGATGTGCGGGTACGGCAGCGAGACTTGCGCGGCGCAGGCACCGTTTACATGCAGGATTTCGCGGATGACTTCGAACGCTGGCGTGCGCACTTCGAAAGGTGCCGTGGCCAAGGCCAATCGGTCGTCGGTGCTCAACCTCTGAACGCCGCTTGCTCCGATCACCGCAAAACTGCCATCGGTGAGCGCGACGACTGAATGCGCGGGCTGGTCGAGCGAGGTGCGGGAAACGAGCGCTCCACGCCGCACGCGCAGAATTGCCCCTGCGACCAGCACCGCAAGGTCGCCGTTTGGGCCTGCTGCTACAGCCTGCGGCGCTGCCTCAAGCGCAAGCGTGTGCCGCGTCACGATCTGGCGGCGGTCGACCCAGACCAGAAGCGCACGGCCCGCGTCCGCAACGACGAGCGCATCGCCAAACTGTCCGGGCGCTGCGTTTTCGGGCACCAATGCCAGATCAAGGGGTCGGTTCATGTTCAAGGGATGGGCGCCAGGATCAGACGGGAAGTGCCAGAGCGGCACAAATGGCGCGGCTGTGCTGTCCGGCTTGGCTTCGGGCGGCAAAGCAGCGCGGGTGTAAAGGATTGTGCCTGTCTCTGGTTCACACAGGTAGACATCGCCGACCTCCGACACCGCCACGCCGCGCGGCAGGCTGCGTCCGCCCAATGAGCCGTATGGGTCGGTGTCTGGAATGGGCTGCGCAAAGACCAGCGATCCATCCGCAGCCATACGCGCTGCCGCGAGGTGCAAGACATCGCCCTCGGGCAAAAGCGTCTGATCAGCGGCGGGGGCGACCAGCGGTTGCCAACCGTTCAACGCATCAAGCCGTTCGCGCGGGATAAGGCGGGACAGGTCAGACATAGCTGACCTCGAACCGGATGGCGCCAGCGGCGAGGCTCGGCAAGTAGCCTTCGGGCACTTCGAGCACGTCAGAGGGCGCAAATTCGTCCGGCGCCCCGGGAATGGTTTCGCCGACAAGCTGAAGACCTGAAACGTGGCGCACGCCATCGACGCCGAGAAGTACGTCGTAGAGATCGCCGTGAAACACGTTGCCGCCAAACGGCCAGCCCGCGCCATCGGCGCCTCCGCGGATTGGATGCAGCCACGTGGTCAGTGCTGCCTCCGCCGCGCGGGTCACGGTGGAAAAATCGGCGCTGGTCTCCACCCGCAGTCGCGCCGACAGCAGCGAGATTTCCTGATACCGCGGGCCGATCACGCACAGCTCCGTGGTGACAAGGCGGCGGGGGTTCAGCCAATCGGAAACGGCGGCCAATACCGCCTGGGTCGGCTGCGGCGTCGGATGGTCCACGGCAGGCAGGACGACAACCGACACGGTGCCCGGGCTGGGCGCAAAGCCGATCCCATCGGGCCGCTGGGCAGCGACGGCATAGGCCTTGTGGATGGCCGCGCCCGGTGTCTCCCGGGCCAGATCCGCGAAATCCTGCGCCGACACCGCCCGCTCCCGCCGCCGCAGGGTGGATGGCGCGCGGCGCTTCACGTCTTCGAGGCTTTCGGCGTCGGTCCCGCCTGCCGCGGCCCGTGGATTGGTCGCCGCTTCGACCCCGCGCAAGGCCCCCTTGATCGCGGAGACCGTTCGGCTTGCCACATTGGCGACTGCGCCGCCGCCAAAGCGGTAGCGGGCCGCGCGAATGACTGCATCTGCGGGCGGGATCGCCCCGCCAACGCCCCGCGCGCGCCCGTCGCCAAAGGTGATCTCTCCGCTTATGGGATCGAGGGTAAAGACCTTGGCCGCCGGGCCCTGCCCATAAAAATCGGCAACTTCTTCCCATGTCTCGGTTGTGCCAGCAGCGGTCACCGTCAGTGTCAGGTCCGCGCGCTCTAGGTCCGGGTCAAAGTAAATGGGGGTCCGGCCAACGCGCATGGTTTGCGCAGGCCGCCCGTTTGACACGCCGAGACGTTCATCCTTGCGGGTCGAGGCCGCCGTCGCAGGTACGGTATTGAGGCGCAGGCGATTGAGCAGGGCCGGGTCCGCACCCTCCCGCAGTGTTGCGCGGAAAAAGTACAGCGGCACGTCAAGGCGCGGCGCGTCCTTGGGATCGTTTTCAATCGTCGGCGTATCGGGCGCCGCAAAACTGGGCGACAGGTCGGCCCATTGCGCTTGGCTGAGCGCGCTCGGCGTCAGCCCGCCGCCCGCGCCAGCCAGATCAGCCTCAATCGCGTCCAGCGCATCGGCGAGATCCTCAGCAGTCTCGCACGTACTGGCGAGGCCGGCCAATTCGTCAGCGGGCACACCGATGGCAAGAAGGACATCATCGGTTAGGCCGGCCTTGATATCGGCAGCGGCCTCGCTCCCTTCGCGCAGAAGAGCTGTTAGAGCCGCAGCCGTGCGGGGGCGCGCAAGTTGACCAATCTCGGGCCAAAACTCTGCGTCAGTCGCGCCAAGCCGCACGCCGATCATGCCCGCGGGCACCGACAGCGTCAGATGGCCAGAGCGCGTAAGGCCGTCCGTCTCGTCAAGCTGGACACCAATTTCCTGCCAACCTTCCTTTCCAGACAGCCGAAACCGGTTGGCCTCACCGCCCGCAAAGGCCTCCCATTTCACCGTAGACAGCGCATCGGGCGACGCGCCGAGCGGGCCGCTCGCTGCCGAAAGTGGCCCTTCGATGGTGCTGCCGTCCGGTGCGGTATCAAAGACCTGCGTGGCCTCAACAAAAAGGCCCAGCGCGCCGCCAGGCATGCGATCTTCGCTGCGGATCGTGTCCGCCTTGGGGCGCAACGCCAGCGCAAAGACAAAGCTGCGCCCGGCCTCGGGCGCCTCGCCAAAGGGGTGGAAGGCATGCAGCCACGCAACGCTGCGATCGCCCTCGCTGTCAAAGCGGGTGATCGCGCGCCATTGCCCGATCGGGCCATCCTCCGGCACCAGCGCAAGGCCGAAATCCGCGTTCAGCGCCCGGTGCGAGCGGTCAGTTTCGAAAATCACTTCCTCTTCGAGGTCAGGCGCGTCAACAGCCACCTGCGTGCCGCGCGGGATGTCCACCAGAAGCGGGTCGCCATCCTTGTCCAGAGGCGCCAAAGTAAAGGCGAGGTCGGTGTGGGCTGCTGTTGCTGGTCGAGGCGCAATACCGACGAGGTCAAGGAACGCCAGATAGGATTGATCCGGCACGCGATTAATCTGATAGAGCAGCGTTTCCAGCAAGAAGGCATTCGCCTCGATGATGGCGCGGCCCGGATCGCTTTGGTTGTGATCTGTATATTCGGGCGTATGCAGCGGGAGGCGGCGCAGCGCCTCGGCTACAAGGTCCTCATAGGTGCGGGTGTCCAGACGGGGCAGCGGCAAGGTCACTGTGCGGTCCCTTCTGTCAGGTAGAACGGGTAGACGAGGTTTAGCGCGGCATTGTTCGTGCGAATGCGCGTCTCGATATCGATCATCAGAGCGGTCGGTGTGTCGGGCGCTGTCTGCGCGCGCACTGCGATAAGATCCACGCGTGGCTCCCAGCGGATGATCGCGGCGCGCACCGCTTCCGTGACACCGGTGCGCGTAGCCGGCGTGTTCGGCGCAAAGAGGTAATCGTGGATGGCGCAGCCAAAGCCGGGCTGCATGACGCGGCTGCGCAGCGGCGTGGTCAGGATGATCCAGATCGACTGCCGGATGTTGTCCGCCCCCTCGCTCCAGTTCAGCCCCCCGCGCCCGTTGACCCGGATCGGATAGCCCATGCCGCGTCCAATGATTTCCGACATCGACTAGCCCCCCACCAAAACGGACGCATCGCCCGAAAGCACTGTGCCGACCGCGTTGGCACCCGGATCGCCCACGTTCATGTTGGCGGTATCGCCCATGCGGACGACCTTCTTGCCGTTGATCAGCACGCTGCCCGAGCCGACCGGGAATTCGGCCTTGCCGCCATTGGTCATTGAGGTCACGCCGCCATCGGTTCCGGCCTCGTCCCCGCTGGTCGAGGCGACACTGCTGGTCTCGGCGAGGATCACGCCCAGCCCGCCGACAGTCACGTTTTCGGACACGTCATCGGCCCCGCCCAGATCGGCGATTGACGGGTAAGGGATCGGCACCGGGGACGCGCCCGGTACGGGCGTGAGGCACACATTGGGAAAGGCAAAGGCCTGTCCGTCTTTGACCGCAATTGGTTGTGCCATTTTACGCGGCCTCCTCGATCTTCAGGCGCCGCAGGTCCGCGGCAGGAACAGCGGACAAGGCAAGCTTGCCGCGCCAAAGTACGCTGACTAAGTCGCCTTCGATCGTCATCGTGTCCGGGACAAGCTGCAGCGGCGCGCGCTTGCACCAATTGGACGGCGTATTCGTGCCGCCCTCCCAGACAAAGGGTGTGGCCGTGAGTGGTGGCATGGTGATCTCGAAGGCGGTCAGCGTGTCAGTGGTGCCAGCGCTTTGTGTCGTAACCTCGACCTGCGCGCTGCCTGTCGGCAGGAGTGTGGAGACCGGCACTGAAAAGCCAGCGCTGCGCCGGGCCGAGCGGAAGAGCGCCGCGCCTGAGGCGGCAAAACTGAATGTGTCCGGGTCATAGCCCGGCACGCGCTTGGTGCGCGGCTCGTATCCAAACAGGTTCACGGGATCAGCGGCGTCTGGCTGCCGGGTATAGCGACGGCGCTGCGCCCCGGCGACACGAAGACTGGCGGAAGTGATCTGTGCACCGCTGGAATCAGCAGCTTCGGTTCCGCGGCCCAAAAACAGGACGTCGCCTTGCGCCTTGAACAGCGCGGTTTCCGCCTCGCGCCGGATCACCGGGAAATCCTCGCCATCGGTGGCGGCCGGGTCCACCGTGTCGGTGACGATAATCTCTTGCGGCGCAGCGGGCGTTGCCGCCCCGTTCGCCACAGCGTAGGCGCGCTTGGCGATGACACCAATATGGCCCCACGCCGCGTTCATCAGGTGTAGCGCGGTCCAACCGCCGGTCTGAGGCACACGGATTTCCATGACTTGGCTACTCCGGATTCAACTTGATTGTGGAGGCTTTGTGCGTTGCCTCACCCTTGGTTTCGAAGGTCGTCGCGCCGCCTACGATGATCTTCAGATCACCACTGGTCTCGATCGTGATCCCATCTGCGTTCATGATGATCTTGTTGGCGTGCGTATCCTCGATGATGATCCCGTCATCATCGCCATCAGAAAGGGTCAGCGCATGACCCGTGCGGCTCACGAAACGGCGCTCGGTCTCGGCCTCGGCGGGCGGGGTTTGGTCGCCCTTCCAGATCGCGCCAAGGATCACCGGCTGGCTGGCATCGCCATTCACAAAGCCGACCACAACCGTGTCGCCCACCTCCGGCATGACAAACAGCCCGCCTTTGTCCCCCGCCATGGGCGTGGCCAGCGGCACCATCTGCGTGGTCGTGCCGTCCGTATTGCCCAGAAAGCTGAGCTTGGCCTGACCCGCCTTTTTCTCATTGTCCTCGGGTTTGACGACCTCGGCATATCTAATCATCAAAGATCTCCTTGCGGGCGTCGAAGCTGGTCGTGTAGCCGGAGCCGCCAATCGCGTGGGTGGATTTGGTGACCTCGTAGATGCCGCTGAATTTCGGCCCCAGCCCCAGCAGCTCGACCTTGGCGCCCTTGCGCAGCTGCGGCAGGCCCACGGTCTGGCCCGAACCGGTGACGATCTGCTGCGCCATCTCGCGCAGGCGGTTCATCACGGCGGCCTCGGGGTTCTTGATCTGGTAGAGCGTGGGGTTTTCGATCTTTTCGGGATCGTCCGGTAGCTCGCCCAGGATCGTGTCCAGCACGCCCGGCCCCAGCACGTCAGCCTTGAAGCCGGGCAGATCAGTCAGCGTCTTCACCACTTCTTTCTTCTGCCCGGCGGCGTCGCTGGCCAGCGGGTCCTCGACCATGATCTGCACCGCCTTGGACAGGCCCGCCGTGCTGACCTTGGGCGAGAAGGTCAAAAGCGTCCGGCCCCAGGTCATCGACAGTTTGAAATCTGCGGGTGTCGCCAGCACCAGCACATCACCTGCCGCGCCCTTTTCGACCCGGCTGACAAGGCCCAGCTTGGTGATCGCCTCGTTCAGGACGACGTTAGCGTCCTTCTTTTCGATCTCGTGTTTCGGCGCATCCTTGCCCTCTTCGGCCTGCAGGATCTCAGCCGGCACGCCGGAGGTATCAAGACCGATGCCGATCTGGTCGCACACCTCGGAAATCAAGTCGATCAGCCCGCCCACGGCGGTATCTGACGACGTCAGCTTCTTGCGGCCGAGGTAGTTCAGCGGGCTGAGCACGCGGACCTTGGCCACCGGCACGCCACCCGCCGGAAAGGAGGTGGAGAGCGACGCGACCCGACCGCGCAGCATCACCTCGGGCTCCTTGCCCGGGCCCGCATCGACGTGGTCGTCGCGGTAGAACATGCGCAGGGTCAGGATCGTGCCCGGCTCGAGGATCGGAATGGGGATGTCGCCGCTGCGGCCTGCATAGGTCTTGACCTTGCCCGCCTCGTCCCACGGCGAGGAATAGACCGGCTCAAGCCGCACCGGGTCCCAGTCCATGAGCGAAATCTCGAAACTGTCAAACTCGCCCATCGCGTCGGAATAGCTGACATCGACCACGTCAAAGCGCAGCCGCTCGTCCGGCGGGCCATCGTTGATCGCGATGTCGAAGTCGGGCACGTGGAAGGTCGAGAACGCTTCGATCTTTGTAAACTCGGTCATCTTACGCCCCCCGCGTCGGTGGCAGGGCCAGAACGGTGCCGGGCGGAATACGGCGCACGTCAGACAGGCCGTTATGTTCGGCAATTACGCGCCACTTGGCCGCGTCCCCGTAGGCGTCATGCGCAATGAGCGGCAGGGTTTCGCCCTGCTGCACGGTGTGGCTGCGCGTGTGGTCGGGGGATTGGTAATTCACCGCCGCGATTTGGGCCGCGAGCGAAGCGTATTCCTTCAGCGACACGGTCACCTTAGCGCGCAGCGGCGTGCCGTCGGGCGCGAACAGGGTGAAAGACCGCGCAACCGACAGCACCTGCGCATCGAAATGGCCCGAGGTTTGCGCGGCGCTGGCATAGGCGTTGCCGGGGAAGTGTTCGCCCCAGGCGATGCGCACCAACGGGGTGGCGTGGATTTTGCCATCAACCTGCACGAAGGCGTGGAACTGGTTGACCTTTTCGGTCACGCCGTCGGTGCCCGCGCCCATTCCGCCTTCGGTGGCATCAAAGATCAGCGCAATCGACAGGGTTTCGGCATTGCCGCGCACGAACTGGCTGATCGGCATCGGCAGGCCCGGGATTGCGATATCGGCGTATTGCGAGGCGCGCGAATAGGCGAGTTCCGTGGGGTTGAACTGCACCGGCAGCGGATCGCCTTGCGTCGTGCCATCGGGGTTCAGGCGCTGAAAGGTCAGCTTGGTCGCGCCTTGGGTCTCAGGCGTGATTGCACCGGTGAGGGCAGACAGCGGGTTCATCGCGCGCCCCCGATCCGCGTCTCTGCGTCCTTGTCGGCGCGGGCGCGGTCCTTGGCCTCCATCTGCGCCTCGACCGCCGCCACGATGCGCGCGAGCACCATCGGGTGCAGCAGCGCGTCGGTGTCAGTGACCTGCACCTCGCTTGTCAGCTCGCCAATCCGCACCTCCGCCATCAGAACACCCCTTCCAGCGCGCCAGTCACGCCTTCGATGGCATCGCCCGTGGAAAGGATGAGGGTCAGCTTCTCGGGCGCGATCTCCAGCCTTTCGATGGCGAGCGCCGAGCTGGCAGCGTTCAGCGTCGGGCCGGAGTACTTCACCGGCAAGGCGTTTTCGGCGACCCAAATCTTGAGCGGGACCTTCAGCGAGTTGGCCAGCAGGATGAACACCGACTTGCGCAGCGCCTCGCCCTTTTGCCAGCCTTCCAACCAGTTCCAAAGGTCGTCTGTAAAGCCGACGCCCTTGGTCAGCGTCAGGTTGGACACGTCCGTGCGGCCCGGCAGGCGGTAGACCCGGTCATTCACCCCGCCTTCGGTGATCGTCTCGATCGCCATACCTGCGTCGAGCCCGCCGACTTCGGAAAAGCCGCCGATGAAGAGACCCGCGATGTCGAAGAGCGACAGTTCTTCTCCGGTCTCCAGAAACCCGACATAGAAATTGAAGGCGGGCAACACGGTGTCGATCGGTCTGCTCATGATCCCTCCGTCACATCAATGGCCTCTTGCTGGGCGGCGAGGCTGAAGGTGATGAATTCGTAAGGCTGCGTCGGCGCGATTGCGATCTCGACAACCAGCTCCCCCCGCGCCTGCCCTGCTGCGGTATTCACGCTGTCATCGCAGATGACGGAATAGGCCTCTGCCGCGCTGGAGCCCGCAAACATGCCGCGCAGGCGCAGCCGTTCGAGGAACTGTTCCATGCTGAACTTCAGCACCTGCCGGGTCAGCGCATTGCCCGGCTCGAACACGGCCCAGGTCAGGCGCGAGAGCAGCGTACGTTCGATGGCGTCAAAAAGGCGGCGGACGGAGACCTGCCGCCAATCGGGGCTGCGCGACAGGGTGCGACCGCCCATCAGCCGAATGCCGCGCCCCGCCGTCGCCTCAATCAGGTTCAAGCCGGCGTCCAGGAAATCTGCGGCCACTGTGTCAGAGACCGCAAGCGGCACCGTCTTGGCCTGCCGCAAAACCGTGTTTCCCGGCGCGCGGTGCACGCCCTGTCCCAGTTCGGCCGCCGCAAAAGCGCCGCAGACATGACCAGAGGGCGGAACAAGCACCGCGCTCGGCCCGCTGCCAATCCAGGGCGCAACGGCAAAGCCACGGGCAGTGCCACCCACCCTGCCTGTCCAGCTCAGTAACTCATCGGGCGTGTCGCCTGCGCCCGGCGGGTCGAGCACGGCGACGCGGAAAGCCCCGACAGTTGCGCTGTCCTGCATGGCGCGCTGCACGGCGATGATCTCATCGCGACGCAGCACGGGGATATCCGCACGTGCGACAAGCGGGATAACAAGCAGATCGCCGGTATTAGGCGTCTCGGTGGCTTGGACCAGCGGGTTTCCGGGGAGGTAGCCCTCCTTGGATATCCGAAGCTCGATGAGTTCGGGCGGCAGGCTTTCGAGCCGGAATGCACCCACTGCGTCCGAAAAGGCGACCTGCCCCTCTCCGGCAGCATCGACGCGGGCGCCTTCCACCTGTTCGCCTGTTTCCGCATCGACCAATACAGCAGCGATAGCCGCTGTTGGCCGTGCGTCGGGCAGGTGGCAGAAATCCTGCGCCGGTGGGGCGGTAACGTCGTCTTCTTGGATAAGATCGTCCGCACGCACGAGGTCGGGCGCGGCGATCAGGGCAATTTCGTCAATCTGGGCCTGCAGAGGCAGAGCGGCATGCCAATCGGCGGCGCTCAGATCCCGCAGCCCGTCCTTCCCCCCGACAAGGCCGTACGCTCCGGCGACCGGCGCATCCCCCCCGCCGATGGCTGTGATCAAGCGGCTGGACGCGTTCAGGACCTCGGCGAAATACCGAGGGCTTTCAGGGCCCGGCGACGTGCCTTCGAACCGCTCGAGCCGGTCCACGCCGCGCCAGATCTCGATGTCGATAAGCGCCTCGCTCAGCCGGATCTGGCCCACCGGCAACGCCGTGACCCCCGCGAGGCGCACCTGCCGCCGCAGCGCATCAACGCGCAGCACCGTTGCGGCCTCGGATGAGCCACCCGCTGAAACAGTCAGGACGGCTCCATCCTCAAGGCCAGCAAGATCCTTGAGCGAAATCAAGTCATCCGCATCGACATGCGCCGTGACCGACCGGCCCTGCCGCACCGTTATGTGCACGGAAAGCCCGTTTGCCCATCCGCCGGGGTCAGGGATCACGCGCGGATAGGTGCGACTCAGGTTTTCTTGCCACTGGGCCAGCGCCTCGCCCGCGCGGCGGGTCAGCAAATCGGCCGTGCGCGTGCGCGCGCTGAAGGTCCATGTGCCCGCAACCGCCGACGCGGGCACAGCGTCCGGCCCGACAAGGCGCAGGATGTAAGCCGCCTGTCCCCCGGTCTCAAAGAAACCGCGCAGCGCGGCCGTCATATAGGATGTCTCGACCGGCGCGCCGAACACGCCTTCGAATTGCGCCACGCTTTCGACGCGCACCGGCACCGTTGGCCCCCGCTGCGTGAACCCGATGAACACCGGGATGTCACGCCGCGCAAGGCCGCCCACCCGGCGCGAGGGCCGGACGGGACGTTGGTAGATGCCTGGGCGGGTCAGCAAGGTCATCGGATCAGGCCATCGCCACCGTTTCGACGACGATCTCGACGCTTTCCATCGCGACCTCGTTGGCGGTCGCGTTTAGCGTCGCGCCCTCCAGCTTGGACGGAAAGGCGTTGGTGAACTCCCAGCGCAGCGCAGGTTCTCCGGCCTCGTTCATCAGGATGATCGCGCCGTCCTTGCGCTGGGTGATCCCGTCCATGACGGTCTTACGCCAGTCATAAAGCTCGGTGTTGTCCGAAAAGCCGCGCTTGAGCGTGATGTTCCCGTATTTCGACAGGCCCGGCAGCTTGCGCACATGCGTCGGATCGCTGCCCTCGCGGTATTCGATCACGTCGCTTTCCATCGTGATCCCCGACACTTCGGTAAAGCCCGCGGACACGACCCCGTCGATCTCGAGCAGGAAATTGAACTGCGTATATGGGTAAGCCATGGCAAATGCCTCCTATGCGCGGGGGCCTCAGCCCGCCGCCTCAAGCGTTTTCTGGGAAATGCGGATGATCACGAACTCGGCCGGGTTCACCGGCGCAATGCCGACCTCGCAGATCAGACGCCCGTTATCGAGATCCGCCTGCTCCATCGTGATGCCGTAGCCGATATTGACGAAAAACGCCTGCTCTTGCGTGACGCCAGCAAGGCCCCCCTGCCGCCATATGCCGTCGAGAAAGCCGGTGATCGACTGTTTCACCGTGTCCCACAGCGGCTTGGCGTTTGGCTCGAACACGGCCCACTGCAGGCCCGCATCAAGGCTTTGTTCGATGAACAGGAACGTGCGGCGGACCGGTACGTAGCGCCATTCGGGATTGGACGACAGCGTGCGCGCGCCCCATGCCCTGAGCCCCCGCTGTTCGGAGCGGAAATCGCGCAGGCAGTTCACATGGACGGGGTTCAGGATGTCCTGCTCGCCCTTGTTCACGGCGATGTCAAAGCCAAGGATACCCCGCACGACCTCGTTCGCGGGCGCTTTCCAGACACCACGGGCGTTGTCAGTCCGCGCATATAGGCCCAGCATATGGCCCGAGGGCGGAACCATATGCACCTCGCCCTTTGGCCCGAACGGGTCGGCGATCGTCACCCAAGGGTAGTAGATCGCGCCGCGTGTGCTGTCGAATTCGCTGCGGTGGCTGCGGGCGCCTGCGATGTCTGCGCTTTTCTTCATGTCGAGCACGGCAAAGCGGTACACTTGGTCTTCGCAATGCGCCAACAGCGCCTTTTGCACTGTAACCGACGTCCAGCCCGGAACGCTGACAAGGCTGATCCCCGGCTCGTTCGCCAGCGCTTGAATGCCCGTGCGCTTGCCCGGATCATCAGACACCGTGCCGGTGATCGCCGTGTCATCCAGCGTGCCATCGACCGGTGCCTTGGCCGCATCGGCCACGTCCTTCATCGCGGAATAGGTGTCTTCGGGCCTCTTGATTGCCGCTGTCGCCATGGCGGCGGGGACATGGATGCGCGCCAGGGTGCTGGCGCCCGCGCGCGAGGGCGACTTGCCGTCCGCCGCGCACGATCCCAGCACCGCGGGGGCGTAGTTGGGCGATGCGGGGTTGAGGTTCAGATCGGTGTAGATCTCGGACTCGAAAGCGATGCCGTTCTTGACCACCTCAACCGTCAGGTCGAACTCCTCGCTCGTGACGGCCTCATCCTTGGGCTTGTTGGCCGTGATCGGCTTGCCAATCTCCACGTTGCCGTCTGTCAGCATCCGCACCACGGGGTAGATCGTGGCGTCGATCTTGAGGTTGGTGCCGACGGACACGCCAAAGACAGAGGCGAGCTTGATCACGACCGCGTCCTTGTCGGCCTTTTCGGCCAGCGTGGTTGCGACCTTCGACTTGCGCTTTGTCGTGATCGTCAGCGCCGCGCCCCATGCCCCGGGCGAGCTGGCGCAGATCTTCATTACATCATCTGCGCCATCCTTGATCGTCAGGCCCGCGATCGTGGCGGCAGAGCCTACCACGCGTACCACGTAAACCCGGCTGCCGCCATTCGCGAAGAACCCGGCAATAGCATGGGGCAACGCGTCTTTCGCCTGATCTGTGGCATGGGCGTATGTCGCGGTGTTGTGGTTCAGAAGCCCGCCAAAGACACGTTTGAACTGCCCTGCGCTGGTGATGAGCGTCGGCACGCCGACCGGCCCGCGCTCTGTTACGCCGACCATGCCCGCGGTGGAGGTCGATGCCCCTTGGATGGCTTTGTTGGCGGAAGGCGTCTCTTCGATATAGACCCCGGGTGCGAGATATTCGGGCATGTAAGCCTCCCTTCAATTCTCTGTCTGATCAATTGGTTGGTTGCGTTTTGACGTTGAGCGTCAGGCGGTTGGTCGGTTCACGGTAGTCAATGAGGTGAGTGCGGGCCGTCGTGTCGGCGCCTGCGGTCGCGGCCACACGAACCGTGCGGCGCAGCGGAATGGCCGGAAACAAAAAGCGCCCGGCCGCATCGGTCTGTACCGTCGTCGCGGCATCCCCGTTCAGCGTGACATCTGCCCCGGCGATCCCGGCGCTCAGGTCTCCGTCGCGGAGCACCACGCCCGCGAGCCGCACAGCCGGAGGGCGCAGAGGCACATCGATGCGGATCGGCGCACCCCGCAGACTGCGCTGGGTGACAGACCGGCCCGCAAGCGTGATCGCGCCGCTCTCAATCTGCATGTCGGTAGCCAACAGGCGGCGACGGCGCGAAACTGTCTCAAAGCCCGGGCAGCGCAGCGTCAGCCGAAAGTCGGTCACCACGCCAAGGCTTAGCCGCGCCTTCAAATCCAGAAAACTCGCCGACACGGCAAAGCGCCCCGCTCCAACGCTCCTCACGTCGAAAGGCAGCGCCGCCCAGTCATCCCCGCGTGGCCGCACCTCGATACCGACACGGGCGTTGGGAAGCGCTGCGCCCGTCAGCGCATCGCTCACCCCGATTTCGAACAGGGTTTGGGCGCCTTGGATGACATTGACAGCCCGCACGCTCACACCCCCTCGTCAAGCTTGGAGGTGACACCAAAAACCTCATCGACCCGTGGAATGACAACGCTCGGCGCCCCGGAATCCAGCGTTACAATCTCGACCATCAGCCCCGCGGACAGGCGCATCGCGTAGGACAAGCCAGACCACAAATTGGCAAGCTCCTGCACGGGAATGAAATCATGCCTTACGCGGATTTCTTCGGGTGCGCCGCCACGGCTTACATCCAGCTCGCTGCCCGGCAGCGGCCGGAATGTTGGCACATCGTGAAAGTGCTGCAGCACCCGGCCCAGCATCATCTGGTTCTTGGCCTCGTCCGTCATCACCGGAACGAACAAAAACCGCAGCTGCAGGGGCAGAGGAGGGCGCACCATCTGAACAGGATCCACGGCGTCGGGAATCCTGCGACGATTCCGCAGATGGGGATCGACATCCACGTGATAGAGATAAAGGCTCGCCATAACTTCCGCCGGCAAATCACTGGCAGGCCGAAGCAGGATTATTGATTTGTCGTCGACATCGAAATCCACGTCGGGCGCAGTGTTCAAGGCCTCGACTATTTGGGCCTGAAGCTCTTTGGCAATAGAATTCAGTACCGAAAAACTCGGCATATCTCAATTCCCCCAATTCCTCGCCTAGGCGAGAAAAATATATCCACCAATATCTCGGCATCGCGCTGAAACAAGTGCGCAAACCGCGTGGCGTAGTGGCCACCTGTAAACGCTGCATCAGCCTCCGATTCGACGCAAGGTTGAAAGTATCTCTGGTTGAATCAGCGATCTTCAGAGGCAAAGGATGACATTATATATATGTTTTTGAACGATTATTTAATGCTTCTCGCTCGGCGAGAATCCACCAAAGGCAGATTTTGCTGTGGTGCGCCGCGCTCAGACTCATTCGCGACTCAGGTTGCCCAAAGCGCGCCGTGGATGCACGACGTGCAGAACCGCGCCACTTTTCATGCTCAAATAGGCGGCACCCCAAACAGAATTAAGTTAACACTATGTCCAGGGCGTCCAGGACAACACTAGCCATTGCGATGTCTTGGGCAGCAATTCCGGTCAAATCGGCAATTGAGATTTGGTTTGTATTTGCTCTTGCGGGTGCAGCGCACAGCAGGTCACCAAGCTCGCGGACATTTGCTTGGTCCAGCAAACCCCGCTTTGCCGCATGGGCGAATTCACCGTGATCAAAACACTGCGAAACGAGATCCACAGCTCGGATGTGCGCGCTGGCAACCAGATCGCACTCTAGTTCCTGCTTACCCGGCGCATCAGCCCCCACTGCCGTGATATGTGTCCCGGGCTGGATCCACTGGGACTTGATGAGCGGGCTGGTTGCACCCGTTGCTGTGACGATAACGTCCGTGGCACGCGCTGCCGTCTCCAGCTCTGGGGCCGGTGCCACGGGCAGATCCGAGGGAAGCGTGGCGATCAATGCCGCAATCTTGGCAGGGCTCCTGCCCCAGACTTCAAACCGCAGGTGCGGCAAGAGGGCCGCGTGCGCCTTGATCTGCCAATGGGCCTGTGTCCCCGTTCCGACAATCAGGGCGGTGCGGCTATCGGCGCGGGACAGTGCGCGGGTTGCTATCGCGCCGCCCAGCCCGGTCCGAATGTCCGTAAGCACCATTTCGTCATGCAGTGTCGCGATCACTGCGCCAGTTTCGGCAGACATCACAACAACAAGCCCATTTCCCGTCGGATGCCCGCGCGCGGCGTTCCGCGGAAACCCGGTGGCGATCTTGATCACGAAAAACCTGTCACCGGCCCGGTAACCGTATTTGATGTGGCAATCCGCAGCGCCGGGAAAGGTGAGATGCCCAACCGGAGGCAGCGTTATCTCGCCCTTGCTAGCCGCCCGGTAAGCATCCTCAACGGCTGCAGCGGCCACATTTAAGTCGATCAGGGCTTCGATTTCGAACCGGTTCAGATGTATCATAAGGGATACCGACGACATGAGTTAATTGATGCCCATCCTACCTGACTTTCGACTGGAAACCCATTTTTCAAAGTGGGAGTTCAAGGCGCGTTATCACATGACGGCGTCCGACGCTGAGGCCATGTCGATGCGCGATCTTCTTGATATGGCCAGCGATACGGACCGCGAGGCGTTCGACACGCTATGGCTGGGCTATACGGAGACGTATGGCGCGCCGGAGCTACGGGCCGAAATTGCCCGGACATATGCCAAACAGTCGGCGGAGAACGTGCTGTGCTTTGCCGGGGCCAGCGAAGGGATCTTCGCGGCAAATCACGTCATCCTCGATCCAGAGAGCCATGCGATTGTTGTGACGCCAAACTACCAGTCGCATGAAACATTGCCGATCGCGATCTGCGAGGCGAAAGGCGTACCCCTCGACCCGGACGACAACTGGTCGCTCGACATTGACCGCGTGCGGGACGCCATCCGGCCCAACACGCGGCTTGTCACGATCAACTTTCCACACAATCCCACGGGCGCAATTCTGCCATTGGACCGGTACATGGCACTGATCGAGCTGTGCGACCGCCATGGTATCTACATCCTGCATGACGAGATCTTCAACGGCCTCGGCCCGAGCGGCGCGGCCCATCTGCCGTTTGTGGCCGATCTTTATGACCGGGGTCTGTCGCTTAACGTGATGTCGAAATCCTACGGCCTGCCCGGGCTGCGGGTGGGGTGGATCGCGTGTCAGGACAAGGCCCTGCTGTCACGGATGGAGCGGCTTAAGCACTACCTTTCAATCTGCAATTCGGGGCCGAGCGAGCAGTTGGCACTGATCGCCTTGCGCAATCGGGCACAGATCCTTGCGCGCAATTGCGCGATCGTGGACGAAAACCTTCCCAAATGGGATGCATTCTTTGCACGGCATCCCGACCTTTTCGAATGGCGACGGCCTGAGGGGGCCTGCATGGGCTTCCCGCGTTACAAGGGGGCGGACGGTGTCGAGGCGTTTTGCCAGTCGCTGGTCGAGCAAAGCGGCGTGCTTTTCCTGCCCAGCACGATTTACCGGTCAGAGCTTGGTCCAACACCAACCGACCGGTTCCGCCTTGGGTTCGGGCGTCGCAACCTTGACGAGGGACTGGCGGCGCTTGACGCGCATCTGGCGCGAAACGGTTAAGCCGTCAGTCTTTCGCGGCAGCGTGCAGGGCAGCAGCAAAAGCCGCCAAGTCCGCGCGCGGAACATGAATGCGGAAGGTGCTTTCATCGCCGTGGCGGTACAGCAAGACGTCGGTGCCGAACACCCGGCGAAAGGCCGAACGGCTTGGTTGCGCGGGGTCTAGCGCTGCACCCGCTTGCAGGCACTCTAGGGCGCGCGGCCCGCTTAACGCCAGGACGGCAAAGCCGTCGGTCATGTCGGACACAGCCTCGGATGTGTCAGGATCAAACCCATCGCGCCGCGCGCCGGCATTCACCAGCAGTACCCGGTCGCGGCGCATGCAAAGCGCGTAGGCCTCGCCCAGCGCGACATCGGGCCAGCCAATGGCGAGAGAATACGTGGAAAGCACCATCGTGCCCGAAACCATAGTTTGACGCGCAAGAGACACCTCCCGAACAGACACACCCGGCGCATCGAATGCGGAGGACCCGGGCGGGTGCCAACGGGCGCTGTCGTCACGCATGAATCCGCCCCCCTTCCGGATCGAAAGCGCACGGCATGGTGATCGTGGCCGCGTATTGCGTGCCCAGATGCCAAACCGTCACGGCCTCTCCGATGCGAGACGCCCCGTTCGCGACAAGGGCCAGCGCAATTGGCCTGTCCAGCGTTGGGCTGAAATAGCTTGAGGTTACGTATCCCTCGGACGCCCCATCTGTCACAACATGCGCGCCAGTCGGCAGTGGCGCATCGCCGCCATGCGCGAGCCCCACCAATTGCTTCCGGCCCGGCGCGCGGGCCACATCGGTATGCAGGCTCCGATCCCCGATAAAGGCAGCCGTCTTTTTCGTGCGGGGGAACGTAAAGCCAAGGTCATGGGGCATTGTCTGCCCATCGGTATCCTTGCCGATGATAATGAACCCCTTTTCGGCCCGCATGATCGACATCGCCTCGATCCCGATTGGCGTCGCACCGGCATTGCGAAGCGCGGACCAGAGCGCCGCGGCGCGGCTGGCCCGGATCGACAGCTCAAAACTCGCGTCACCGGAGAAACTGACACGCGCGATGCGCATCGGCGTGTCCTGCCATTCCGTCTCGTGCAGGTTCATATGCGCAAGATCGCCCGCATCCACGCCTGCCGCACGCAGGATGGCGGGGGCTTCCGGGCCAGTCACGGTCACCGTGGCCCAGGCCTGCGTCGCGTCGTGCACAAAGATGCTGTCGGGATCATTGCCGTCCTGGCGCCACGCCTCAAGGTGCGTGCGCACGGCATCCACATGGCTGGACGAGCAGGAGACGATGAAATGGTCTTGCCCCAGCCGCGCCAAAACGCCGTCGTCGAAAACGATGCCCGCCTCGGTCAGCATGAAGCCATAGCGCAGCCGCCCCGGCGCAAGCGTGCGCATGGTGTTGTAGTAGACAAAGTTCAGGAATGCCTCGGCCCCCGGCCCCATCACCTCGATCTTGCCAAGGGGCGAGCCGTCAAAGAGGCCCGCGCCCTGCCGCGCGGTCCGAACCTCATCGGCCACCCGCTCGGCTGGGGTGCCAGCCCCGTACCAGCCGGGCCGGAGCCAGCCGCCATATTCGCCCAGCGCCGCTCCCAGATCGCGATGCACCGGCTCAAGCGGAAGGCGTTTGAGAGGGTGCCAGAGTTGCTCCCTGTGGTGGCCCCGGTACAGCTCAAGCGGGACGGGCACGAACGGAGGGCGAAACGTGGTCGTGCCCACTTCGGGGATCGGGCGGCCCTGAATTGCGGCCATCGCGGCAAGGCCCGCCATGTTCGACGTCTTGCCTTGATCAGAGGCCATGCCAAGCGTCGTGTACCGTTTCAGGTGCTCGACAGACACGTAATTCTCACGCGCCGCAACTTCGACATCCTTGAGAGTGACGTCGTGTTGAAAATCGATCCACTGCCGGCCCTTGCTGCGAGGCGCGGGCCATGACGGGTCGACGTGGTACGCTGTTGCGGGCCGGGCGCCTGCGTCCCCCCTGCCCGCCGCGCGGGCCTCGTCCAAGGCGGCAGGCAGATCAAAGGTGCCATTTGCCGCCCCAACCGCGCGCATCTGCGTAAGCTGCCCATCGGGCAGGAACGCCTGCCGCTGATCGCACCACTGCAGCTTGCCGCCTGCATGCCGCCACAAGTGCACAAGTGGCGTCCACCCGCCCGAGACAAAAACCGCATCGAACGGCTCAAACCGGGTGCCCTGAACCAGTCCGGTGACGTGCCGACCTTGTCGCGCTGCGATCTGCCCTTCCTTGGGGTCGAACCGGCTGACGCGGGCACCAGCCGCCTCAAATGGCTGCACATCACACCCGCGGGCAGAGACAATCGCAAGTGTCTGGCCCACCAGCGTGCCATAGCGCGCCAACAGCTCAGCGCCGGTGTTCAGCGCCATGACCCCAGGCCGATCATTTCCAGGAAAGGTCAAAGGCCGGTCCAGCGCGCCAGCAGCGAGGATCACCCGCCCTGCCCGCATGCGAATGAGGCGCGGCGCGGCGCCAAAGCCCCGCGATTGGGCGAGGCCGATCAGCCCGTGATCATAGACACCAAACGCCGTTGTTTCGCTCAGCACCCGCGCCCCTGCGGCCTCAAGGCTCGCGCGCTCTTCGGCAATCCAATCCGCGGGGGCCTGCCCCTCGACCTGCTGCATCTGGTAGACACCGCCGCCCGGCACCCGCTGATCATCCACGAGGCAGACATCATGGCCCAACTCGGCCGCCGCGCGTGCCGCGGCAAGGCCCGCTGCGCCCCCGCCCACCACCAGAACATCGCAAAAGGCATGCTGGTGCGCCGCGACGTCGTCTTCGCTGACGTTCACGCTGACATGGCCCAGCCCCGCCATTTTGCGAATAGACGGCTCAAACAGGTGCCAGTCAGGCCACATGAAGGTCTTGTAATAAAACCCGGCCCCTAGCCAGCGGTGCAAAGCATCCAGCCCGCCCTTGACGTCAAAGCCCGCCGACGGCCACGCATTAACCGCGCGGGCGGTCATTCCGTCTTCAAGATAGGTCATCGAAGCCGGGCAATTTGGCAATTCCGACGCGCCCAGCGAAACATTCATGATCGCGTTTGCATCATCGCTCCACGCCCCCCAAAGCCCCCGGGGGCGGTGGTACTTGAAACTGCGGCCCAGCACGCGCACGCCAGAGGCCATAAGCGCGGAAGCCAGCGTGTCGCCCGCAAAACCGGTATAGCTGCGCCCGTCAAAGCGGAACGTCAACGGCTGCGATCGGTCGATCACACCACCAGAGGCCAGACGCGTACCGCTCATGACACGCCCCGCAGCGCGATTACGGTTATGACCTCCATCGTCACGCTGTCGCGCTCCATCACGAATAACTCGGCGCAGGGCATATGCATCCAGACTTCTTGCACCCTGCCCTTTTCATTGCGTTGGGTGTAGAGATAACGCGCCCAGTCTTCGTCGCTGACCCCTTGCAGGGTCTCCGGTCGGGTTTTGCCAAGCTCGCCGATAAAGTGGAATTCCGTCTCTGGCCGCGGGCCGCAAAAAGGACAGGAAAAGATCTGCATGCTGCCCCCTAATGCGCGATGCCGGACGAGGCGGCTTCATCGATTAGCCGTCCGGATGTAAAGCGGTCCAGCCCAAAAGGCGCCGACAAGGCATGGTGCCGCCCCGTCGCCAGCAGATGCGCCAGAAGATAGCCGCCCACGGGGATCGCCTTGAACCCGCCGGTCCCCCAGCCGCAATTGAGGAACAGCCCCTCGACCCCCGAGGGCCCGATGATGGGCGAGCTGTCGGGCGTGACGTCCACGATCCCGGCCCAGTGGCGCAGCAACTTTACCTTGGCCAGTGACGGGTACATCTCGCAAAAGGCGCTCAGCACCGTTTCCTGCATCGGCATGTTGCCCCGCTGGCCGTAAGACGGCACACGGTCCAGCCCGCCGCCAATGACCAGACCGCCCTTGTCGGACTGGCTGGCATAGGTGCCAAAGGGCGGGCACAGAACCACGCGCTCCAGCACCGGCTTTACCGGCTCGGACACGAAGGCCTGCAGCGCGTAGGACGTGATCGGCAATTCGTACCCGGCCATCTTCGCCAGAACCGAGCTGTGCCCGGCGACCGCGGCCCCGACCACGCCCGCACCGATCCGGCCAAGCGAGGTTTCAACCCCGGTGCAGCGCCCAGCCTCGACGATCACATCCAGGACCTCGCAATTCTGGATGATGTCCACGCCGCCCGCATCCGCCGCGCGGGCAAAGCCCCAGGCCACCGCGTCATGTCGGCCTGTGCCGGCCCGCTTTTGAAGGACGCCGCCGTGAATTGGGTAGCGCATCGTTGGGCTGAAGTTCAGGCGCGGCTCAAGCGCGCGCACCTGACCCGCGTCCAGCAACTCTGCATCGACCCCATTGAGCTGCATTGCATTACACTGGCGGGCAGCCATCTCCATCTCTGGTTCGGAATGAGCGCAAACGATCATGCCCCGCTGCGAAAACATGACGTTATAGTTCAGATCGCGCGACAGCCCCTCGTAAAGCTGGACCGATTTGTCATAAAGCGCCGCGCTTTCGGGGTAGAAATAGTTCGAGCGGATCGCGGTGGTGTTGCGCCCGGTATTGCCGCCGCCCAGCCAGCCCTTTTCCAGCACGGCGACATTGCGGATACCGTGGTTGCGGGTGAGGTAATAGGCCGTGGCCAGACCGTGCCCCCCACCCCCGATAATGACAACGTCATAGGCCGCCTTGGGCTGCGGTGTGCGCCACGCCTGCCCCCAGCCTTTGCCGCCGCGCAGTCCCTCGCGCAAAAGGCGCAGGGCAGAATATCGACGCACGCGCGTCTTCATGTGTTTGCAGCTCGTGCCCTGAAGGCCTCTAGCATGCCCGGGTCCGGCTCATGCCCCGTAAAGCCCTTCAGGTAGCCATGCAGCCGCGACATGCGGGTTGCCATCGGTTCCGTGATGTCGAGGGCGTGGTAACCCAGCTGCATGAAATAAAGGATCCGCGCACGGGCGTCTGCCTCGCTCGTCTCAAAGCCATAGCGCGCGTACATTCCGGTGATCGCCGCAAGGCGGGTGGCATCGGCGGCTTCGACCTTGGCCCGCACCTCCGCGTCATGCCGGGCCCAGTCGCGCACCCCAAATTCCAGCCCCTGATCAAAGAGTGTGTCGTCGATAAAACATTCGAAAAAGTGGCAGACCGCATGTGAAATGTCGGCGGCGGGCAGATCGCATTTGTCAGTGATGCAGCGGGTGTTGCGCGTCTCCCACGTCTGCAGCAAAGCAATCAAAAGGTCGGTCCGGTCCGAAAAGTACCAGTAGAAGCTGGACCGCGCGACGCCCAACTCGCCCGACAGCGTAAGGATTTTTATCCCGCCGACGCCGACGCGCACCAGCATGTCGCGGGCTGCGTGCAGCCAATCGGCGCGGGTCACCTTTGAGTTGCCATGCGGCTTCGAGGCGCGTTTGGCTGGGGCTGTCGGCATTGCTCAGCTTTCGGGCGGGGCACCGCCCGCCTCTGTCCGACGCGCCACAAAAGCTTGCAGGTCGCCCAGACGCGCCTCGTCACGGCCCGGCTGCGCCTTGGCCGCGACAATGTCTTGCCAGACGGCCGTGGCCCGATGGTTTGCGTCGATGCTGCCGCGCTCCTCCCAGGTACCGAAATTGGCGTAATCGTGCACGATGGGCTGATAGAATTCGGTGTTGTATCGGGCCATCGTCTGCGTTGTCGCAAAGAAATGGCCCTGCGGCGCGACCTCTGCGATGGCGGTCTCAAGGCCGATCTCGTCCTTGCCAGCCTGCGCGCCGGCGCAGAGCTCCGCGATCATGTTCAGCACCTCGGCATCGGTCACCAGCTTTTCATATGACACGGTCAGACCACCCTCGAGCCAGCCCGCGGCGTGGATAATCACGCTCGCCCCGGCCATGAGACAGCCCCAGAGGCCCAACTGGTTTTCGTTCGCCGCCTGCACATCGTTGCTGGTCGAGGCAGAGCCCGCCGCGCTGCGCCAGGGCAGCCCGGTCAGCCGCGCCAGTTGCCCGGCGGCCAGTGAGGCCTGAAAATGCGAGGGCGTGCCAAAGGCCGGCGCGCCCGATTTCATATCCACGTTCGATGTGAACGTGCCGTAGCAGATGGGCGCGCCGGGCCGGACAAGCTGGGCCAATGCGATCGTGAGCAGCGCTTCGGCGTGGCTGAGCGTGATGGCACCCGCAACCGTGATTGGCGCCATCGCCCCCATCAGCGTGAACGGCGTGACAATCGACATCTGGCCGTGCCGGGCAAAGTCGATCACACCGCGCGCCATGGGCACGTCCAGCGTGCGCGGGCTGTTGGTGTTGATGATCGTGTAGGTGTGCGGCGCGGCGGCAAAGGCGTCATCGCTGAGGCCGCGGTAATCGCGGATCATCTCGAAACAGTCCATCACCTGCGGGGTGCCGCGCGCAAAGGTGAAGGGAAACTTGTCTGACCAGACAAGCTGCGCCTCGGTCGTGAAGTAGTGGCGCAGGTGGGTCGGCACGTCCTGCGGCTCCACCTGCGGAGAGATCATGTGGAAGACGTCGAAATGCTGAGTCAGCTGGAGGTATTCAACGTAATCCTCGGCAGAGCCGGGGCGGCGTCCGCGGATCAGGTCGGTCGCATGCGGCGCACCTGCCCCGGCCTGAAAAGCCATATTGCCCAGCGCCAGCTCGATATCCCGGTCCCTGTGTCCGGCGCGGCAGGGGATGGCCTTGGGCGCGCTGGCGAGTGCGGCTTCCACCATGTCCGCGCCCACAAACACCATCTCGCCGTCCACACGCGCGCCCGCGCGGGCGAAAATCTCACGCGCCTCGGGCAGCAGCACGCGCATCCCCATGTCCTGCAGGATGCCCAGCGCGGCGCGGTGCATGTTTTGTGCCTCGTCCGCCGAAAACACGTCCATGGTTGGGAACGGGTTGCGCAGCTGGCGGTAGTTTGTCTCCCGCAACGGCGCCGGCGCGGCATCAGCGCCGCGTGCACTCCGCCGCCGCCTACCGCGCGCCGGGCCATCGGTATCGAGCGTGGCCATGCCCTAGCCCCGCATCGCCTTGCCCGACGGGTCATACGGCGAATTGGCGATCACGCGCGCGGGGCGCTCTTGCCCGACGATATGCACGCTCAGCTCGGTGCCCTCGGGCGCAGCGCTTTGGTCGACCATCGCAAGCGCGAGGGATTTCTGCACCGTGTGGCCGTAGCCGCCAGAGGTCACAAACCCGATGCACTTGCCAGCCTGCCACACCGGCTCAAACCCGCTTGCGTCAGCATCTGTGGCGTCAATCTCGAGCGTGACGACCTTTTGAGCCGGCACATTGCTGTCCCGCTCGGCGAGCGCCGCCGCCTTGCCAACAAAGTCTTCCTTGTCCCACGCGATCCAGCGATCCATGCCGGTCTGGCCGGGTGTGTAGGCTTGGGTGAACTCGGCGCTCCAGATCCCGAAGCTCTTTTCCAGCCGCAGGCTCAGCAGCGCGTTAAAGCCGATCTCGCGCATGCCGAGGTCTGCTCCGGCCTCCAGCAGGCTTTCGCGGAGGGTAATATGCTCGGCGGCGGAGCAGTGGATCTCGTAACCAAGCTCGCCCGCGACAGACAAGCGGCCCACCTTGCAACGCAGCATCCCGATGTCGAACGTGCCACATCCCATGAAGGGCAGATCGCCAATCGGTCCATCGGTCAGTTTTTCCAGCACTTTAAGGCTGTTCGGCCCCGACAGGCTAAAGCCGACGGTCGCGTCGGACAGGTCGCGCACCTGCACATCTGCGCCCATGTGATCGGCGAACCAGCGGGTGTGCCATTCACGCAGGTAGTAGCTGCCCATGATCCACCAGGTGCCGTCGCCCCAGTTAAAGACGGTCAAATCGCCCTTCATCTTGCCTTCGGGGCTCAGCATCGGGGCCAACCGCGCGCGGCCCGGGCTGGGCAGTTTGGAGGCCATCACGTGGTCCAGCCACGCCTCCGCCCCGGCGCCGGACACTTCGAACCGCGAGAAGCCCGCGATGTCGAGCAGGCCAACCGCCTCTCGCGCCGCCTTGCACTCTTCGGCGACGATCTCGAACGCATTTGACCGCTTGAGAGTCGGCGTTTCGGCAAAATTGGCTGTCTTGGCGAAATACAGCGGCACTTCGAGCCCCCAGCTCGCGCCCCACTGGCAGCCAGCCGCCGTCATCGCGTCATAGGCTGGAGCCTTCTTGAGCGGGCGGCCCGCGGGCAGCTGTTCGTTCGGGTAGGTCATCACGAAGCGGCGGGTATAGAACTGGCCCGTGGTTTCCTTGATGAACCGCTTGTTCTGCGCGTAGTCCCCATAGCGCGCGACATCCATGCCAAAGACGTCCGCCTCGGGCTCGCCGTGGATCATCCATTCGGCAAGGGATTTGCCCACACCGCCCCCCTGCAGGAAGCCCGCCATGACGGCACAGGCGCACCAGTACCCGGGCTTGCCGCGGACAGGACCCACCAGCGGGTTGCCATCGGGCGAGAAGGTGAAGGCGCCGTTGACCCAGGTCTTGACCCCAACCTCCTGCAGCGCCGGGTAGCGTTCAAAGCCCAGCGTCAGCTCATTTTCAATCCGGTCGGGGTCTTCCTGTTGCAGTTGCATGCCGTAATCCCACGGCGCGCCGTCCATCATCCAGTGTTCATGGTCGATCTCGTAAATGCCAAGAAGAATACCCTTCTGGTCCTGCCGCATATAGGTGAACCCTTCGAGGTCGACGGTCATCGGAACCTCGAAATCCAGCGTCTCCAATTCCGGGATCGTGTCGGAGATGAGGTAGTGGTGGTTCAGCGGAGAGACCGGCAATTCAATGCCCGCCATGCGCCCCAACTGTTTGGCCCAGAGCCCGCCCGCGTTCACCACGTGTTCGGTATGAATGGTGCCCTTTTCGGTGACTACGTCCCAGCCGTCCTTGGTCTGGATCAGCTCAAGCACCCGGTTATGTTCGATCACAGTTGCGCCGTGCTTTTTCGCTGCACCTGCATAGGCGTGGACCGTGCCCGTGGTATCGACGTAACCCTCGCGGTCGGCCCACATGCCGCCGACCATGCCGTGGGTCGACATGATCGGACACAGCTCACCGGCTTCTTGCGGGGTGACGAGGCGGCAGTCATCGATGCCGATGGACTGGAATGTACGATAGGCCGATTGCAGCCACTCCCACCGGTCGGGCGTGCCGGCCATGACAAGGCCGCCCGTCATGTGCATGCCCACAGACTGGCCGGATTCCTTCTCGATCTCGCTCAGAAGATCAATCGTGTAGGCCTGAAGGCTGGCGATATTCGGGTCCGCGTTCAGCGCATGAAAGCCGCCCGCCGCATGCCATGACGACCCGCATGTCAGGATATCACGCTCAATCAGGCAGACATCCTTCCAGCCGAATTTTGCGAGGTGGTACAGCACCGAAGTGCCGACAACCCCGCCCCCGATAACGACTGCCCTGTAATGCGATTTCATGATGGCCTCCCACTGGCTGTAATTGCCCGGCGCGCCTCGGCACCCGGCGAATCTGCTTTTCGCAGTATGCTGACCCGAAGTTTCGCCATCTCTGGACAGTTCTGTCCAGAAAATTCGACACAGGGCGCGGGACAGCGCCTTAGCCGACAGCAAGGCGGGACAGTCTGGCACAGCATAAGTTGGAATGGTGCCCCCACACGGACTCGAACCGCGGACCTACTGATTACAAATCAGTTGCTCTACCAGCTGAGCTATAGGGGCACTGCGCACGCCGGATAATATGCTGCGCTACGACGCGCAAGGGGGTTCGCGCATGCGTTTATTCTTGGTTGTGCGGTTGGACACGGGCGGGGCGATATGACAGACCGTGTCGCAACTTCATTCCGACAGAGGTTTCACCGCCCCCATGCAGATTATCCTGCACACCGGATCCCACTTCACCGAAGAAGAGCGGCTTGCCAAATGCTTGCTGCGCAACAAGGAAGATTTGTCGGCACGCGGCGTGGCTGTGCCGGGCCCTTCGCGCTACAGAAAGCTACTGCGCGATACGTTCTCGGCCATGGAAACCGCGCCGCCAAGTCCTGACGCCCGGGATGTCCTTTTGGATGCGATCCTTGATGAGGAGGTCGCGGACCGGGTAATTCTGTCACATCCCCATATCTTCGGCGCGCCCCGGTCCTGTCTGCGTGATGGCATGATCTATCACTCTGCGCCGGAACGCTTGGCGCAGACCGCGGCCCTTTTTCCCCATGACGACATCGAAATGTTCATGGCGATCCGAAACCCGGCGACCTTCCTTCCCGAAGTCTTTTCGCAATCGCCTCAGGAAGATTTTGAAAGCTTCTTTCGCGCCGCCCACCCGCTTGAGCTACGCTGGTCGCGTACCTTCCGCGCGATCCGCGAGGCGGCGCCGAATATAGCCATTACGGTCTGGTGCAACGAAGACGCCCCCCTGATCTGGGCGCAGATCATTCGTGAAATGGCCGGCCTAGAACACCAGCAGAAGATTATCGGCGGCTTCGATCTTTTGTCGGACATCATGAGCAAAGAGGGCATGCAACGCTTCCGTGCGTATCTCAAGACGCACCCCGTGATGACGGAAATGCAGAAGCGGCGCGTGATTGCGGCATTTCTTGACAAGTTCGCGATTGAAGACGCAATCGAGGAAGAGATCGACATGCCCGGCTGGACCGAAGCGCTGGTGGAGGCGCTGACGGATGCCTATGACGAGGACATTCTGGAAATTGCGCGCATCCCCGGCGTCACGCTGATCGCGCCCTGATGGCGTGGCTTCCGCGCCCCGGCGGCCATCGCATCTGGTGGGAACGGCACGGGTCTGGCGACATGCCCGCAGTCTGGCTGCATGGCGGGCCCGGATCGGGGATGCGGGCGCAGCAAGCAGACCTGTTCGATCCCGCCCGGTATGATCTGGTGCTGTTCGATCAGCGCGGCGCAGGCCAATCGCAGCCCTCAGCACGCGACGGGCTGGCCGCGTTAGAGGCGAACACCACCGCACATCTGATTTCAGACATTGAAGCCCTGCGCGTTGAAATTGGCGCTGAGGTGTGGGTGGTCGGTGGCGGATCGTGGGGATCCTGCCTTGCGCTCGCCTATGCGCAGGCCCACCCCGACCGGGTGCGCGGTCTTGTCCTTTGTGGTGTTGCGACCAGTGCGCGCGACGACCTTCACTGGCTTTACGGCGATGTTGGCGCTTATTTCCCCGAGGCGCATCACGCCTTCTGTGCCGAGGTCGGGGTTTTCGGTGACACTGCTGCATGCCTTGCGGCGTATGATGCACGCCTTCGCGGGCCCAAAGCGCAGGACGCAGCAGATGCTTGGGTGACGTGGGAACTCGCCATCTTTGATCAGCATTGGACCCAAATGCCCGGCAGCCCATGGGCCGATCCCGGATTTCGGCTGGGGTTTGCGCGGCTGTGCGCGCATTACTTTGCCGCTGGGTGCTTCATGGACAACATGCAGATCGAACAGGGGATGGGTGCGATTACACACATCCCGGGGGTCATGATCCATTCACGCTTTGATCCATCCGCGCCGCTGCGCACCCCATGGCGATTGTCGCGTCTGTGGCCAGCAGCAGAGCTTGAGATACTGGGCGGACGGGATCACGGGTCGCTGTCGGACGCCATGAAACCAAGGATCCGGGCGGCAACGGACCAAATGGCGGGTGCTGTGTGACACCTATTGGCGGGAATTTCGGGATTTGCGAAGCCTTAGCTTCATTCATACGCGAGCCCGGCTGAGCAAACCGGATCGAAAGGTGCTCGAAGCGGCACTCGTTTTCGCGCGGTACGGTGGAAGGCGACAACGCGGCGGCAGCCGAAGGGTCTGGCGATTGCTCGCCCGACCCGGGCGTCTGATCACATGCCAAGCGCTTCCTTGTACATCTCCAGCACCGCCTCTTCCTCGGCGATGTCGTCAGGCTCGCGCTTGCGCAAGGCGATCACCTTGCGCATCACCTTGGTGTCGTACCCACGGGCCTTGGCCTCGGCCATGACTTCCTTTTGCTGGTCGGCGAGGTCCTTCTTTTCCTGATCCAGCCGTTCGATCCGTTCGATGAACTGGCGCAACTCATCCGCGGTCACGCGGTAGCTGTCGGGCTTTTGCTGCGGGTTGTCCTCGAGCACGTCGTCCATGGGGGCCTCCTTTTGCGAGACCCTCTGACTAGCGGCGCGGGCGAAGCTTGCCAAGCCGGTTTGCCGCGCTGTTATGCAGCCAACTAGGATTTGCCGCCACAGACCGCGGATTGGTCGCGCACGGGCCTTGCGCACGCAAGCCGCTGCGGGCTATCGGGGATCATTCCGGTTCGGCGAGGCGACTCGTCGTTAAAGGGAACGCGGTGCGGTGGGTCAGGCTCACCTATGCCGCGACTGCCCCCGCAACTGTAAGCGGAGAGCGGATCGGCACATGCCACTGCGCACGCACAAGGCGTGCTCGGGAAGGCCCCGATTTCGCAATGACCCGCAAGTCAGGAGACCTGCCGGAATAGATCACCTTGGACCCGTGCGGGGTGCACGGATCCTGGCGGACCTTCCCGCTTGCGGTGTGACCACGCAACCGGGATGAGGCGTCGCCCTTCCCTAACACAACGCCGCACGTGCGGCCCATGGGACAAGGGAACAGACACCCATGAAGTACCTACTTACAACCGCCTCCGCGCTTGCGCTTGCGCTGCCTGCCGCCGCGCAAGAAGCCGTCGATCTGGGCACCGAGATCATCTCGGCCAGCCAAACGCCCGTCGAAGCCGGCCGCACCGGGACCACGGTAGAAGTCATCACCGAAGAAGAGCTGCAAGAGCCGGGCACCACGCGCGTCATCGACCGTATCGGCCAGCTTCCGGGTGTCACGTTCTCGGGCAACGGCCCGACCGGCACAACGACCAGCGTCTCGGTGCGCGGCCTGCCCGCGCGTTACGTGCCGGTCATCATCAACGGCATCGACGTCACCGACCCCGGCACCACGCAAACCTCGTTCAACTTTGGCGCGCTGCTCACGCCCGGCTTTGGCCAGGTCGAGGTGCTGAAAGGCTCGCAATCGGCGATCTACGGCTCGAACGCCATCGCCGGGGTAATCACGCTGAACGCCCCGACGCTTGATGCGCCCGGCAGCAAGCTGACCTTCTCGGCCGAGGTGGGCAGCTATGACACCTATGCGGGCTCTGTCGGCTATGTGCAGAAAACCGACCGGGCCGAGTTCTCCTTTACCCTGTCGCATTTCGAAAGCGACGGCTTTTCCGCCGCCGATGAAAACCTCGGTAATACCGAACCCGACGGGGCGAGCATCACGACGCTGACCTTTGCGGGCAAATACGCCGTCAGCGATGTGCTGACCATCGGCGGGTCGATCTATGTGCAGGACAGCGACATCAACATCGACGATTTCGGCGGGGCTGGCGGCGATGCGGATCGCCCGTTCCTGACCGACCGCAACGGCGTGCGCGTCTTTGCCGACCTGAACACCGGCTTTGTGACGCACACGCTGGCCTTCACCCACATGGACACCGAACGGCGCGACCCCACCGCGGCCAGCGCGTTCTTTGATCCGGGCGTGTTCTTCTCGGGCACCCGCACCACGGCTGAATATCAGGGCACGCTGCCGGTTGAGGGCGGCACGCTGACCTTCGGCGCGTCCTACGCGCGCGAGCGCTCGTCCAGCCTGACCGCGGGCGGCGTTGGCGCGGCGGCCGAATTCGATATCGCCTCGGTCTTTGTCGAGGGGCAGTTCGCGCTCAGCAGCGCGCTCGACGTCAGCCTTGCGGTGCGCGGGGAGGATCACTCCGAGTTCGGCAGCGCGTTTACCGGTCGCGCGGCCCTGTCCTACCGCCTGTCGGACGCCACAACCCTGCGCGCTTCGCTGGGGTCCGGCTTCCGGTCGCCCTCGCTGTTTGAGTTGTTCTCGCCCGCCTTTGGTAACGCCGCCCTGACACCCGAGGAAAGCATCAGCTTCGACATCGGGATCGAGCACAAATATGCCAGCGGTGCAGGCGTCAAAGCGACCCTGTTCTACACCGAAATCGACGACCTGATCGGCTTTGTTGGCGGCGGCTATATACAGACCCCGGGTACCAGCGTCGCGAAAGGTCTCGAGCTGTCGGGCGTCCTGCCGCTGGCCGCGGGTATCACGCTGACGGGCGCCTACACCTATACAGACACGGCGGATGCCAATGGCAACCAGCTGCGCCGGGTGCCGGAGCATGAGCTGTCGCTGGGCATCACAGCCGAGCTGACCGACCGCCTGACCACAGAATTTGTCGTCTCGCATTACGCAGACCGGGCGCCCGATGGCTTCCCCGCCTCGCCTGTGGCCGACTACACGATGGCCAATGCGCTGATCAGCTACGAGATCACGGATACGGCGCAGGCGTACCTGCGGGTCGAGAACATCTTTAACGAAGAGTACCAGACCTCGGCGGGCTTCGGCACCTCCGACCGGGCGGTCTATTTCGGTGTTCGCGCCGAATTCTAAGCTACGCGCCATGGCCGCCGCGCTGATTTTCAGCCTGGCGGCCATGGCGCATGCCGATGCCCCAAAGCGTGTCGTGTCCGCCGAAAAGGCGGATGCGCCTAAAAGAGTCGTGTCGGTTAACCTGTGCACGGACCAGCTTGCGTTGATGCTGGCTGCGCCGGGGCAGTTGCTGTCTGTGTCGCGCCTTGCCTTCGATCCCGATGCCTCGCCCATGGTGGACGCGGCGCAAGGGCTGCACGCCAACGGCTCGGGCGCCGAAGAGGTCTATTTGCTGGAGCCTGATCTGGTGCTGGCAGGGACATTCACCGCCCCTGCGACGGTGTCGATGCTGCGCAATCTGGGTATTCGGGTCGAACTGTTCTCTCCGGCAAGATCGCTTGCGGATGTGCCGAAGCTTGCCGCGCAGATGGGCGCGGCGTTGGGCCGCGAAGAGGCCGCCGCCGAAATGATTGCCGCCTACGAGGCCGAACTTGCCAGCCTTTCCGCTGCGCCGCCCCGACGCCCGCGCGCGGCGCTGACATACGTCAATTCCTACACCTCCGGCCCGCGCACTCTGGCTGGCGATATCCTCGCCGCCGCAGGTTTCGACAACGTCGCCTCCGAGGCGGGGATCGAGCGTGGCGGGACGCTGCACCTTGAACAGCTAGTCCTCTTGGGTCCTGAGGTCGTGATCGAAGGCACCAACTACCCGGGCACCTCCCGCGCCGAAGACAACCTTGGCCACCCTGCCCTTGCGGCCCTGCGCGGCACCTACCTTGCCGGGCAGATGACGGACCGCGACTGGATCTGCGGTACGCCGCTGGTGTTGAACGCAGTGCGCGACATGGTGGCCCTGCGCGACCGGGTGCTTGCGGAATGAAGCTCGCCGCCGCCCTGACGCTGCTGGTTGCCGCGCTTTTTGCCGCCTCGCTTGTCGCGGGCCGCCTGCCGGTCGGCCCCGGCCCCGCGCTCGCCGCGCTCTGGGCAAATGACGGCTCACCACTGTCGGCCGTGATGACCCAAATCCGCCTGCCCCGCGCACTTCTTGCCGCGATGATAGGCGCTTCGCTGGGGCTTTCAGGCGCCGCGATGCAAGGCTATCTGCGCAATCCGCTGGCCGAGCCAGGGATCATCGGCGTCTCTGCATCCGCGGGACTTGGAGCGGTGATCGCGCTGCAAACCGGGCTTGCGGCGGCATTCGCGCTTGCGCTGCCGGGCCTCGCGCTTGTGGGGGCCCTTGTTGCCACGCTGCTCATCCTCGCTCTGGCCGGGCCACGCGGGGCGGCTCTGACGCTTATTCTCGGCGGGGTGGCAATCTCTGCGCTGGCGTCCGCGCTCACCTCGCTGGTGCTCAACCTGTCGCCCAATCCGTTCGCCGCGTCGGAGATCATTTTCTGGATGCTCGGTTCGCTCCAAGACCGCTCGTTCGAACATTTTTGGCTGGCACTGCCGCTCATGGCCTTTGGCTGGGTCATGCTCGCCTCGACTGCGCGGGCGCTGGACGCTCTGACACTGGGCGAGGACGCAGCAGAAGCGCTTGGAATCCGGCTGAACCGGGTGCGGCTGGCGCTTGTCATCGGTACAGCCGCGTGCGTTGGTGCTGGAACCGCTGTGGCCGGTGCGATTGGGTTTGTGGGCCTCGTGGTGCCGCACGTTCTGCGGCCTTTCGTCGGCGGGCGGCCCTCTGCCCTACTTTGGGCGTCCGCGCTTGGCGGCGCGGCGCTGGTTCTGGCCGCAGATATCGCGGTGCGCCTCGTGTTGCCCGACCGCGACCTGAAGCTGGGCGTTCTGATGGCGCTGGTGGGCGCGCCGCTGTTCCTGCACCTGATCTACCGCACGCGCGGGGCGCTGCGATGAGCGCCCTGAACCTGCAAAACCTTACCGTCATGCGGGACGCCTGCCCGGTTGTCGATAGCGTATCGCTGGATATCGGCGCGGGGGAATGCGTTGGGCTGATCGGCCCCAACGGTGCGGGTAAAACCACGCTGATGCGGGCGGCGCTTGGCATTCTGCCGCACACCGGTGCGTCCAGCCTTGCCGCGATGGCGCCCAAGGCCCGCGCACGGGCTTGCGCATGGCTACCGCAAGCGCGCGAAATCGCGTGGCCGGTCGACGTCGAAACTGTCGTGCGGCTGGGGCGCCTGCCCCATGCCGATCGGCCCGAAATTACACAAGCGGCGGTAACGAACGCCCTTCTGCAAATGGGACTGCAGGACTTTGCAAAGCGAACGGCGACACAGCTCTCGGGGGGCGAACAAGCCCGCGTACTCATCGCTCGGGCGTTGGCGCAGGACGCGCCACTGCTGATGGCGGACGAGCCGATTGCGGGCCTCGACCCCGCCAGCCAAATCGCGACGATGCGCCTGTTTTCGTTGCTGGCCTCCGAGGGCAAAGCTGTCTGGACGGCAATCCACGATCTGGGGCTCGCCGTGCGATACTGCACGCGGCTTATCGTCATGCACAACGGGGCCAAAGTGGCCGATGGTCCGCCGCGCGACGTGCTGAACCCAGCGCTCTTGGCGGAGGTCTTTGGCATCACGGCGCATTACAAGACGACGGATCACGGCCCGATCTTCCAGGTTCTGGACGTTCTGGAATGAACGCAGCATTGAATATCGACCGGCCATGGGTTCGCATGCCGCTGGCCGCGTGCTCCCGGGTGCTCAGCTGGGCGATCAACAAACCCGGCTTTGCCTCCGCTCCGGCGATCAGTTGGCGGGAGGTGCGCAACAAGGATCTGACGCCCGACCTCGACGTGACGGCTTGGCTGCAGAATGCCTTGGTCGAACGTGGCACGCCGGATGATGTGTGCTTTCTGACCTCGCGCGATGTGCGCCGCATCTTTGACATCAGTATAACCGAGGGCGACACGACCGTGCGCGCCGTTGCCACGGTTGGTCTGTCAAACGCAGAGGCTGTGGGCACGCGGCTCGACCGGTCGGGCAAGAATTGGGATGCGCCGGGCCTTGGCACAATCAACGTTGCGGTGGAAACCGGCGCCGCGCTGAGCGATGCGGCGATGATCGAAGCGCTTAGTATCGCCGCACAGGCCCGCACCGCTGCCGTGATCGAAGGGGGGCACAGCCTGCCCACTGGCGTCGCCACGGGGACTGGCACGGACTGTATCGCAGTCGCGGCGCCGCCCGGCGACGTGGCCTATGCGGGCCTGCACACCGATTTGGGTCTGGCCATTGGGCGCGCAGTCAAGACGGCCGTCGCGCAAGGTGCGGCAGACTGGATCGCCAGCTACGGACAAGGCATATGAGCGCGCGGCGCATCGTCTGCCTGACCGAGGAAACGGTCGAAACGCTGTATCTGCTGGGCGCGGCGGACCGAATCGTGGGCGTGACCGGCTATGCCGTGCGCCCGCCCCGTGTGCGGCGCGAAAAGCCGCGGGTAGGCGCGTTCACTAGCGCCGATGTACCCAAGATCCTCGATCTGAAACCGGATCTGGTTCTGACCTTTTCCGACCTGCAGGCAGACATCGCCGCCGACCTGATCCGCGCAGGCGTGCAGGTCCATGCGTTCAACCAGCGTTCTGTTCTCGGTATTCTTGCGATGATCGAAACCCTTGGCGCGATCGTTGGGGCGCAGGACCGTGCCCACGCGCTAAAAACCCGGCTTCGGGGACGTATAAACACCTTCCGCCAGATGCCCCGCCCCTACCGCCCCCGTGTCTATATCGAGGAATGGGACGAGCCTCCCATCGCCGGCATCGCCTGGGTGTCGGAGCTGGTCGAGATTGCGGGCGGTGTAGACGTTTTTGCCCATCTGCGCCGCGAACACGGGGCAAAGGCGCGCATCCTCGCAACCGAGGATATCATAGATGCGCGGCCGGACGTCATCATCGCCTCGTGGTGCGGCAAGAAAGTGCGCCCAGAACGGATGAAGGCGCGCGCAGGCTGGGACGCAATCCCGGCCATCGCGCACGGGCGCATTCACGAGGTCAAATCCCCTCTCATCCTTGCGCCTGGCCCCGCCGCCCTGACCGATGGGCTGGACGCAATACATGCCGCGCTCTGGCCGCTGGACGCCGCGGCGCCAGGCCGATAAGTGCACAGCATGGAACGAGAAAGCGACTTCACCCTTTTTGACGTCATCATCTGGTCAGGCGCGGCGTTGTCGCTGGTCGGGCTACTGGGCCTGATCTGGTGCATCATCCGCGTCGCCCGCGCCCGCCGCGCCGGGCTGAGTGACGACGACATGCGCGCCGTATTGCAAAAGGTTGTACCCCTGAACCTTGGCGCGCTCTGTGTGTCGATGCTGGGGCTGATGATGGTCATCGTCGGGATTTTCGCTGGCTAAGGCTTGCCACATCGCGCCTGTCTCGCCATGTTGGGGTGACACATTCAAGGAGCGCGATATGACCTCCCCCATCGTCACCCCGTTCTTCGACACAGCGACCAATACGGTCAGCTACGTCGCCCAAGATCCTGGCGGGCACGCCTGCGCGATCATCGACTCCGTGCTTGATTTCGACCACGCGTCCGGCCGCACGCAAACGGCCTCTGCCGACCGCATTATCGCCTTTGTGCAGGCCGAGGGGCTGGACGTTCAGTGGATCCTCGAAAGCCACGTGCACGCCGACCACCTGAGCGCGGCGCCCTACCTGCAAGAGCGATTGGGCGGGAAGATCGGCATCGGCGCACAGATCAAGACCGTGCAAGACACCTTTGGCAAGATTTTCAACGAAGGGACGGAGTTTCAGCGCGACGGCAGCCAGTTCGACGCCCTGTTTGAGGACGGCGACAGCCTGCATATCGGGCAGATGCGTGCTGACGTCATGCATACGCCCGGCCACACGCCAGCCTGTATGACCTTTGTGATCGGTGATGCTGCTTTTGTCGGGGATACGCTCTTCATGCCGGACTTTGGAACGGCGCGCTGCGATTTTCCTGGCGGCTCGGCGCACGATCTGTGGCGCTCTATCCAGCGGATCCTGAGCCTGCCGGATGCGACCCGCATCTTTGTCGGACATGATTACAAGGCCCCTGGCCGCGATGAATTCGCTTGGGAGACCACCGTGGGCGCGCAAAAAGCCGCGAATATCCACGTGGGCGGCGATGCCGACGCGGAAGGGTTCATCGCACAACGCGAGGCGCGCGACGCGACCCTTGGGATGCCGCGGCTGATCCTGCCGTCGTTGCAAGTCAACATGCGGGCAGGCCATATGCCGCCCGCAGATGCCGACGGGAACGTCATGCTCAAGTTACCAGTGAACAAGATATGATTTTTGACGGCACGGCCTGGCTGTTCGGCGTCCTTGGCGGGCTAATGATTGGCGCGGCGGCAGCGCTCTTCTTGCTGGGCAACGGGCGTATCATGGGGGCCTCCGGCCTCGTGGGCGGGTTGGTTGACGGCACTGCAGGCGCGCGTTTGGGCGAGGGCGTTGTGTTCCTGCTGGCCCTTATCGCAGTTCCGGCGGTGCTGAACTGGGCCGCACTGCCGATGGACACACGCGCCACAGCTGACCCGGTGCTGCTGATCGGCGGCGGTGTTGCTGTCGGACTGGGCACAAGGCTCGCAAATGGTTGCACGTCAGGCCACGGCGTATGCGGAATGTCACGCCTGTCCGTGCGCGGGATCGTGGCAACGCTGATCTATATGGGGGCAGGCATCGCCACGGTCGCCGCCCTGCGCATGGTGCTGGCATGAAACGCCTGGTCGTTGCCGCGCTGTCGGGCGGGCTGTTTGGGGCTGGCCTGCATGTTTCGGGCATGACAGACACCTTGCGCGTCCGCGGCTTTCTTGACCTTTTCGGAGGCAGTTGGGACCCGACCCTTGCTTTCGTGATGGGGGGTGCGCTGGTACCCATGGCGATTGCATGGCGTCTAACCATTGGGCGCGCGCCTTGGGCGGGGGGCACCTTTCCGGCCAAACCTGACGCACAGATTACCGCGCGACTGGCAATCGGCTCCGTGCTTTTCGGGGTCGGGTGGGGCCTTGTTGGCCTTTGCCCCGGTCCGGCCATCGCTTCGCTGTCATATGGCGGTCTCTCTGGCGCAATTTTTGTGCTGGCCATGCTGGCCGGAATGATGATTGCGCCGCGGGCTGGCGCGCTTCTGGACCGCGGCGCGACGACCGCTTAAGAAACAGAACATGGATATTCGCAAGCTCACCGATACGTTTTTTGTCTCTCCGCAGATTGGCGCCGAAGACCTGCCCGGCATCGCCGAATTGGGTATAACTCAGATTATCTGCAATCGGCCCGATGGCGAGGTCCCACCCTCCCATCAAGCCAGCGCCATCCGTGCGGCGGCAGAGGCCGCCGGGATCGCATTTGCCGAATTGCCTTTGACGCACATGACCATGACACCCGAGAATGTGAACCAACAGGTGTTGATTGCAGAGGCCGCTGAAGGGAAGGTTTTGGCTTATTGCGCCTCCGGCACCCGATCAACCGTCGCGTGGGCCTTAGGCTCGGCAGGCGCGGTACCGGTGGACGCCTTGATCGGCGCAGCCCGTGACGCGGGCTATGATCTGGCGAACCTTCGACCCACGCTTGAGGCAGCAGCAGGCGCGCGCTAGGCCTCTCTCACGGCGGCAAGTTCGGGAAGATCTGCAAGGTCCGGTAGATCGTCGAGGTCTGGAAGGTCTACATCTATCGGGGCAGCACGCGCCTCTTCGGGTTCAAGGTCAGGAAAATCGGGAAGGTCCGGAATATCTGGCAATTCGGGTAGATCTGGTGGATCCGCCAAGTCGCTCATGTCCGGCAAGTGAGGCACCGCAACCGGCGCATCGTTTTCAATTTGGGCAATGTCTTGATCTTCGAGCGGTTGAACCTCTGGCAAGTCAAGGTCGTCCTGATCGGAAGCGCGCCGGCGTGGGGCGCTGGCGTAGATCGGTTTGGGATCTAGTCGTAGCGCCCGTATCCCATCCACCTGGCCAATCGTTCCAGTTCCAACACAACGTCCATCGGGCGCCAAGACACGCGCGCTCGGGAACGCACCCGGAGGCAGTTCCAGCACATCTCCAACTGCCATGTGCGTCGCGTCCGCAAGAGGCATCTTGAGCTTACAAAGCTCCATCTTCAGGTAAGCCTTCAGGCCAAAAACCAGATCTGTGAACGCGGTACGGTTTTCGGCGACCTCGCTCTCATGCGGAGTACCAGAGGTATCGTCACCCTCTGTGTCATCCTCGTTGGTCGGTCCGCCGCGTGCCGGAGCAGGTGGCAAGAGCAGCGTCAGTTCGCCCTGCCGCGCGCCCTTGGCCATATCGAGCGTGAGCCGGATCACCAGAAAGTCCGGCGCCTCGAGCGCCATTTGCACCATCCTCGGCTCTTCGGCGCGGCTGCCAAAACGGACCCCTTCGAGAACGGCACGGTCGCCAAGCGCCTCAACCTCGCGCTCTGCCCGTTCAAGCAGCCCGTCGATCAGCGGCGCGGCCAGTGCGGCATCGGTATTGGTCATCGCGCGTGCCTCTCCGGCAGGTGGGCGAACGGACCCCATCGTCTGTTGCTGGATAAGACCACCGGCCAGATCGGCAGACAGGATTGCCGCGCCAATGCGGCCCCGCGGCGCATCAAGCAGCATCAGAAGCGACCCTTCGGTCATAAGATCGGCGCACGCATCGGCTTCGCGCCGCTCAACCACGATCCCGATGGCTGACAGAGGCAAATCCATCAACGCATCTGCCACACGCGCAATTCCAAGGCGCATGGCCTTGGCCACGGTCATCGCCCGTGCTTGATGCTCTTGCGTGCCCGCATCAGCCTTGCGGCGCAGGACAGATTGCGATTCTTGATCGGCCATGAACCCTTTCACCCGGGTGGTTTGGTCAATCTTGTCGCTCAGATTGGTTAAGGGATACTTTAGGCACGCGCTCAGCGCGCTATTGGGCCGCCATTTTTGCCGCCTCTGGCAGCACAACCACAAATCGGTTGCCCGACACGTCGGGTGCATAGCGGACATTACCGCCCAGACGCATCATGATTTCACGGCATATCGCCAGCCCAAGGCCCGCGCCCTGCCCTTTGCTGCCATCGATGCGGCTGAACTTTTCAAAGATATCGCGGCTGGCCTGCACCGGGATGGGCGTGCCATTATCGGCGAAATGCACTTCAACGCCGCCCGGAGCCTCTTGAACTGAAATTTCCAGAACCGGATCCCGTGCACTGCAATATTTCTGGGCATTGGTGATCAGGTTGATGAACACCTGCCCCAGTCGGTCAAGATCCGTGGTTAGCGGCAGGCCTTCGTCAATACGGCGGCGGCGGATCGTCAAAGCACCCGTACCTGCCGCTTCGGCGGTTTGTATGGCGTGGTCGAGGACCTCGGACAACCGACCATCGGCCATGTTGAGATTGACCTGCCCGTTCTCGAGCACCGACAAGTCCAGCAAGTCGTCCAATAGCCGTGTCAGCCGGATCGCTTCAGTATGGATGATCGAGGCATAACGGGTCTTTTCTACCGCCGTCAGGCCGGCTTCGTCCCTCAAGATCTCCGAAAATGAGCGGATTGACGTCATTGGCGTGCGCAGCTCGTGGCTGACCTGGCTGAGGAAGGCATCCTTTTGTGCCGACAGCCGGGTGAGTTTGTCATTTGCCTCGCGCAGTTGAGCCGCGGTGCGGGACAGCTCCGCTGATTTGGCCTCAAGCTGGCTTGAATATTCGAGCATCTGTGCGCTCTCATCGGCCACTGCGAGCAGGTCCTCGACCGACACCGCGGCGCCACCTGACATCTGGCTGATCATTGCATGTGCCGTGGCCGCCCCCACAGCCGCGGCAAGCTCGCGTTCCAGCGTCTCAAGAAAGGCCGGCGTCGCCTCTGGGACGTCCCCGCGCAGCCCCTGCCCCCGCGCGGCGTCGCGAAACAGCGCCTGCGCCTCGCGCGCGCCAAGGATACGCTGAGCCATGATCATCAGGTCTTCGGACGTCGCCGCGCTGGACTGCCATCCCGCCGCGGCGCGCCCGGTGTCAAAGACATTGACAAACTGCGCGCCCTGCAGCCGTTCGAGCGGTGTTGGAAACGTCACCAAAGACACGGTGATGAACGCGAGGACGTTGAAACCCAAGGACCACAGCACCGCATGCACGGTTGGATCGATCCCAGCGATCCCGAACAGCGCATCAGGACGCAGCCACACCAGACCAAACGGCCCTTCGGAGAACCACGCCGCAGGCAGCGCGGCGCCGGGGCCGAAAGCCGGCAGAAATGAACAGTAAATCCAGACCGCAAAGCCAACGCTTAGCCCTGCCAGCGCCCCCGACCGCGTCGCACCGCGCCAAAACAGGCCGCCCAGCATTGCGGGCAGAAACTGCGCCACGCCAATAAAGGAAATCAGGCCAATCGCCGCTAGCGCCGCCGATCCGCCGGACACCCGGAAGTAGAGATAACCGAGCCCTATCACCCCCAGCACCGACAGTCGCCGCGCCAGGATCACGATATTGCGCACATCGCCCGACTGGGAGGCGCCGCCAGTTTGCGCGCTGAGCCAGATTGGCATGACTACGTGGTTCGACACCATGGTCGAAAGCGCCAGGGTCGCAACAATCACCATCGACGTCGCAGAAGAGAAGCCGCCCAGAAAGGCCAGCACGGCGAGCCCTGTCCGCCCTTCTGACATTGGCAGCGTCAGAACAAACAGATCGGGGTTCGATCCAGCGGGCAAAAGCTCAAGCCCCATGACCGCGATCGGCACGACAAAAAGGCTCATCGCCATCAGATAAAGCGGAAAGGCCCAGGCCGCGACCTGAATGTGCCGCTCGTCGTCGTTTTCAACAACAAGCACCTGAAACATCCGAGGCAGGCAAAGGAAGGCGGCGGCGGCCAGCATCGTAATGCCGATCCAGCGGGAACGGTCCATCTCCCATGTGCTGAGGGGGGAGGCGTCAATGCGGTCCATCATGGCGCCCAATCCGCCGCCGATCGACCACACAACAAAGGCTCCAACCGCCACGAGGGCGATCAGCTTCACCGCCGCCTCGACCGCGATGGCAATCACAATGCCATCATGACGCTCGTTCGCGTTGAGGTTCCGGGTCCCGAACAGCAAGGTGAAAAGCGCAAGGCCCAGCGCGACCCAGAACCCGGTCGCGCTGGTACTGGCCTCTGCCCCGGTAAAGATTGCAAAGCTTTCCGAGACCGACTTCAGTTGCAGTGCAATGTAAGGTGTGATGCCTATGACCGCCATGATGGTCACCAGCAGCGCCAAAGCGTTCGACTTGCCAAACCGCGCCGAGATAAGGTCAGCCACCGAAGTAACCCTCTGCGCGCGGGCCACGCGTACCAATTTGCGCAGTCCCCACCACCAGCCAATCATGACAAGGCTTGGGCCAAGGTAGATGGTCACGAATTCCATGCCAGAGCGGGCCGCATAGCCCACCGCGCCATAAAAGGTCCAGGCGGTACAATAAATTGACAGCGACAAGGTGTAGACAATCGGACCGCGCAGCCAGCCACCGTGCCCGCGCCGCGCTGCGCGCTCAGCGACAAAGGCAACGGCAAACAGGATCAGCACATAGCCAAGGCTTGCACCGATGAGCAGCGGGGCCGCGCCGCTCATTCGGCGGCGTCCAGCGGCTCACGCAGACCAAGCCAGAGCAGCGCGCCTGAAACAATCAGGGCCAGCCATGCGAAAAAGACGTAAAGAACCGCGGCCGACATGGACACGGGTTCGCCCACTTCGCTTGGCGCTGCCGGCCAGAGCATTGGCATCAGAAAAAGCCCGACACCGACGAGCGGCAGCAGCCTTAGCGCATCAAGCATCCGTCTGCGGCGATAGCTGCGCCGCTCCAGAAAGACCTGTGGCGGTGTGATTTCCCGGCTCATCCGCTCGCGCGCCGCGCGGCGCCAGCCACATAGACAAGATCACGGACCGCGGTCAGCACCTCGGCGTTGGAAAATGGCTTTGTCATGAACCGGCTCACACCGGCGCGTTCGGCCTGCTCGCGGTCTCGCGCCTGCCCGCGTGCGGTTAACATCAGGACCGGCAATGCGCTGAATTCCGGCAACGCGCGCAGATCATTCAAAATCTCCATCCCGCTGCGTTCGGGTAGCATGTAGTCCAGAACCACCAAGTCCGGTGACAAGGCCTTGATCCGCTTCACCGCGTTGCCGCCATTGTCTTCGGTCTCTACACGCCAGCCTTCGCGGGCCAGCAAAAACGCCATTGCCTCCCGGATATTGGCCTCGTCCTCGACCAGCAGAACAAGCTTGCCCTCGTCCACGCCATCGCCTCGCGTCATCCGTGCATGTCCTCCCCGTTCCCGAGGGGCACGACCCCCGGGTGCAGGCAGTATCGCCGCCCAGCGGTCGCGTGTCAAAGTCTTGAGGCATCTCGTTTAAATCTCGTGGGCCAGAATAGAGGGCTCGCGCCGGGCGACGCAGCCCGATACCGGGCATGTGCGGCACGCCGATCCCACCGCCCGCGCTGGCTCGGGTGGCGCGGCTTCCGGAGCCGGAAGGATCAACATCGTCGACTGCACCAGCGGCGGTGCATTGTATCGTGGCGGCCCCACGGCTTCGGCCACGGCAAACACATCAAAATCTGCGGGCTGACGTGCAGGTTGGGTCAGCCGCGCACGCATGACAAGGCCGGGCTGGGCCAGCGCATCGAACAACGGCCACAGTGGGCAACATGCCCCAAAGCGCGGCACGGCAAAGCCTGAGAGTGGTTTGCGAAACAGCAAGCTTCCTGCGCGATCACACACCACAAGGCCAGCCGCATCTCGGTGCAGCGCCGCCATCCGCCGCAGGATCCGCGCGAGTCCAACACCCAAGTGCCGGGCAAGCGCGACGGGATCAGCGCCAACTTCCGCCTCGGCACGCCGCAACCGTTCGAGCGGGAGCGCGGCGGCATCCGCCTCCAGGAGCGACAAAACGCCTTGTGCCATGCTGCGCGCCGCACCGCTGACCAAATCCCCGGCCTGGGCGACAACATCGGCGGCCGTCGCAGTCCCATCCTCCAACTCGGGAAAAGAGAACTCACGCGCCTCCAAAAATGCGTCGAGCTCTTCCTGCGGCGATGCGGCGGCACCGTTTTCCTCGTCCGCGTCAAGGTATTCCACCAGCGCCTTGGCGCTGTCTGACAGTCGGCGGCTGTCTTCGTTCAGGTTGCCGTGAAACCTCGCTTGCCAATCAGGTGGCAGCTCGCGATCCTCGGCAAGGATGGCGGCGGTCGAACGAATGGCCGCGGCCGTCTGCAAAACCTCATGCATGGACGCGGCAAGCGCAGGGTCATGGGCCAGCCGGTCGCTCAGCGCCTCGACTGTGCGCTCGAGGGACAGCGTGCGCCTATGAGCTGACGCGAGCAAACCTGCCCATCCGGGGAAACGCCCTGCAAACTCATCAGCACGCTCTTGATCTGCGGCAGGCAGGCTGGCCCCATCTGCCACCTCGCGCAGTGCGGCAAGCAGCGCCGCCTCTGCGCCTTGAGTTAAGGCCGATGGCTCAACCCCCAGATCAGACGAGATATCGAGTAAGAGTTTGCCACCGATTCTGCGCCGATTGTGTTCGATCAGGTTGAGATAGGACGCCGAGATGCCAACTGAACGGGCCAAAGCCGCCTGTTTGAGGCCCAAAGCAATGCGTCGGTCTCGGATTCGGCTTCCTGTTAGGCTTTCGCTCATCGCGCGATCTCTCAAACAAGGGTGAGGCTTTTCAAAGGCTTTCTGCACCGCAACATAAGAAAGTTTACAATGCACACTGCGGTATTGCGAAATAATTTACAGAAACATGTAGAGTTTCAAGGGGTTTATTGCGCCTTTTTGCAGAGCCCTGCGATAGTGCGTTTGCACACCTGTGCGTGGCGCTACCGGGCTGAGGAGACCGGTCGCGCATCAATCAATTGGGAGGATATTCATGTCCAAAACGAACCTGACCCGTCGTGGTCTGATCAAGACCGGTGCGGTTGCCGGCGCGGGCCTCGCGCTGCCGACCTACCTGCCGGCGGCAAGCCATGCCGGCTTTACCAACGCACCCACCGGCTCTTCGGTCACGCTGGGCTTCAACGTGCCCCAGACCGGCCCTTACGCCGATGAGGGCGCGGACGAGCTGCGCGCATACGAGCTGGCGGTCGAGCACCTGAACGGTGGCGGCGACGGCGGCATGATGAACACGTTTTCGTCCAAAGCGCTGCAGGGTAACGGTATCCTCGGCAAGAAGGTCGAATATGTCACCGGCGACACGCAGACGAAGTCTGACGCCGCGCGCGCCTCGGCACGCTCCATGATCGAAAAAGACGGCGCAATCATGATCACGGGCGGCTCGTCCTCCGGTGTGGCTGTGGCCGTGCAGGCGCTGTGCCAAGAGGCAGGCGTCATTTTCATGGCAGGCCTCACGCACTCCAACGACACGACAGGCAAGGACAAGAAGGCGAACGGCTTCCGTCACTTCTTTAACTCCTACATGTCCGGTGCGGCCCTCGCGCCGATCCTGGCCAACAACTACGGCACCGACCGTAAGGCCTACCACCTGACCGCCGACTACAACTGGGGCTACACGACCGAAGAAGCGGTCCGTACCTCGACCGAAGCGATGGGCTGGGAAACCGTTGCGGCCGTGAAGACGCCGCTGACGCAGACCGACTTCAGCTCCTACATCGCGCCGGTTCTGCAGTCCGACGCAGACGTGCTGGTTCTGAACCACTACGGCGGCAACATGGTGAACTCGCTGACCAACGCGGTTCAGTTCGGTCTGCGTGACCGGGTCGCCAACGGCAAGAACTTCGAAATCGTCGTTCCGCTGTACTCCCGCCTGATGGCGAAGGGTGCGGGCGCCAACGTGAAGGGCATCTTCGGCT
>JBCBCP010000002.1:0-141857 GCA_038530575.1 Pseudomonadota bacterium | reverse complement strand
GTTCGTAGAAGTGGACGGGCGTAAAGACGAGCTCGATCGCCCACTTGGTGGCCAGCCCTTCGGCTTCGAGCGGATTGGCTAGGCCAAGACCGCAGACGGTAAGATCTGGGCGTGCGGCACGGACGCGATCCAGCTGCAGGTCGACATCCTGCCCTTCTGACAGGGTCGGGCCCTGCGCGAGCAAGTCGAGGTCGTGGCCAACGATGCCCTTGTGAATAAAGGGCGCGCCAACTTCGACCGCCTCCATCCCGCATTCGCGTGTCAAAAAGCGAGCGAGCGGGATTTCAAGCTGACTGTCCGGAAAGAAGAAGACCGATTTGCCTTTAAGCGCTTCGGCTGCCTGCGCGATGGCTTTACGCGCACGCGCACGCGGCGCCGCCGTGACCCGCTCAAACGTTTCGGCATCGACGCCAAACTGATCGGCAACGGCGCGAAGCCAGGCGGTTGTACCTTCTTCCCCAAATGGGAAAGGCGCAGGGATATGCGTGGCGCCGCGTCTTTCCAGCTCTGCATGCGTGTCGCCGAGGAAAGGCTGAACCAGTGCGAACTTGGTATTTGGGCCGACACCAAGCAGATCATCCGCGCGCGGCGCAGGCAGCACGCGGATCGGGCCAATTCCCATCTGGGTCAGCAGGTCGACGGCCTGCTCTTCGACCACGTCGGGCAGTGCGCCAACCAGCATGAGCTGTGCCGCGTCCGTCTGCGGTAGCACGGGCACCATGGCAGCAAGGCAAGCGTCTTCGCCTTGGGTAAAGGTCGTCTCGATCCCCGAGCCGGAGAAGTTGAGCACCCGGACATGCGGCGCGTGGCGCTGGGTCATGCGTTCCGACGCTTTGGCAAGATCCAGTTTGATTACTTCCGACGGGCAGGAACCAACGAGGAACAGCTGCTTGATGTCCGGACGGCGGGCGAGCAATTCATCCACCACCTTGTCGAGTTCGTCCTGTGCATCCGCGAGGCCGGCGAGGTCGGTTTCTTCGAGAATCGCGGTGCCAAAGCGCGGCTCGGCAAAGATCATAACGCCAGCCGCGCTTTGCAGCAGGTGCGCACAGGTGCGCGAGCCGATCACCAGAAAAAAGGCATCCTGCATCTTGCGGTGCAGCCAGATGATTCCCGTGAGACCGCAAAACACCTCTCGCTGGCCGCGCTGTTTGAGAATCGGTTCCTCTCGGCAACCACCGGACGTGGGAAGGCGGGGCAATTCGGTCATGCAAGCGCCTCCTGCCGAGACAGGCGCTGTTCCTGCAAACGCGCCGCGCGCAGCTTCAGCACAAACTGGATCGCATTGACGACATAAGCCGCGTAGGCAGCTAGCGCGATCCACATCTGCGTGCCGGGGGGCAGCCCAGCCAGCAACGCATAAACGTAGGTCAGATGAAGCGCGATCACCGCGAAGGAAAACACGTCTTCCCAGAAGAAGGCATGTGCGAAAAGGTATTGACCGAAAACGATTTTTTCCCAGATTGCGCCAGTGATCATAATGGTCAGGAGGATCAACGTCTTGAACACGATCGACCAGGTCGCAGCGTCATAGCCAAGGCCAGTCCAAAGGTAGCGCAGCACAAGACCGAGCGAGACGAGGAAGACCAAGAACTGCACAGGCGCCAACACGCCTTGCACGAGGGTCCAGACGGTCGCATCGCGGCGCGCACGCTGGTCCGGCGTGTAAAGCCCCGCTGCCGCGGAGGTATGTGAAGGGCTCTGTGTCATGGACAGGTCCGTGATGTCGATCATCCCAAAGACTACGCTCTGCGATGCAAAAGTGTCAATTAGAACTTACACTCTGGTCAGCCAAGTGACTGTTTGATTTACAATAGTTGAATTATTCCCCGTCAAAACCGCTTATTCTGTCAAATATGATTGACACTACACCCATTTGCGCTGACACTTTTCCCTGATTGCGCGAGTCATATGTGACCGTGCTGACTGTTCGTGTTCTCTACACTGGGTCCGACTGGAGCTGACCATGACGGACGACCGGAACGACGCACTGATCCAGATAGCAACCGGTGATCTTGCCAGCCGGGTTATCTCTGTGTTGCGCCACCGACAGACTGCGACTGCCGATGGCGCGCGCAGGTTTGTGCTGGACCACCTGTTGCGTGCGATCGGCTCAAAAGGCGAGTTCGACCCGGGCGCAACGCTCGAGGTGCTGCGCGGCCACCGTGTACCACTTGATCGGATCATCGACCTTTACATCCCGCACGCTGCGCATGCTCTGGGTGAGATGTGGACCGAAGACGAAATCGACTTTGCAACGGTCACCGTTGGCGTCATGCGCTTACAGTCTTTGCTGGGCGAGGCGTCGAGCGAAGTGTTCCTGCAGCCCAATGCGAGCCACGTTTACCGGGCGTTGATCGTCGTGCCACAAAACGAGCAACATTTCCTTGGTGCGCTTGTGGCGGCAGCACAGATGCGGCGGCTCGGCTGCGAAACCGAAGTGTCTTTTGCCGAGGAACAAGCCGCCCTGATTCAGCGCGCCCGCTATGATCACACAGACATGATCCTGTTCACCTGCGCCCGGGCGTCAGGCCTTGAACCGATTGGACAAAGTGTTCTAGGTATTCGGAACGCTTTGACGTCTCCGCCCGTGATGGCGGTCGGTGGTGCCTTAAGGGTTCCCGCGGACGTCGTACAGGAAACAACGGGCGCCGACTTAGTGACAACGGATGTGAAAGATGTCATTGCATTCTGCGCGCAGCGTCGGAAGGCGATGACGGCTGAATGACTTCGAGCGGCAGTAGTTTTTGGACCAGCGGGTCAGTTCCTCTGATTGAGCCAGAGTTCCTCAGCAGCATCATTGCCGCTGCCTCAGACCTTGCCCTTGTCGTCTCTGCAGAAGGCATCGTTCTGTCGGTTCTGGTCAATTCCAGCGATCACAGCTTGGGCAAGCTGGAGCACTGGGAAGGGCGGCCCATCTCGGATTTCCTGACGGACGAAAGCATCTCGAAATTCGAGGCGTCGCACGGGGCGTATCTGGCCGGGAACATGCCGCGCCAACCTATGGAGGTAACGCACTCGGACAATGCGGTCTGGCAGTATCCGGTGCGCTATACCTTTCACCGCTTCGGAAACGAGGACGCGGTACTGCTTCTGGGTCGTGACCTGCGCCCAATTGCCGAAACGCAACAACAACTTGTTCAGGCGCAGATCGCTCTGGAACAAGGGTATGAGGCGCGGCGTGAATTTGATCTTCGGTATCGCGTGATGCTGAGCCATGTCGACGATGCTGTCATGTTCGTGACGCTGCAATCGGGCCGTATCGAGGATGGGAACGGGCGGGCTGCGGCGATGCTAGGGCTGTCGGTTGACGCTATGGTCGGCACCGTGTTTGGCACTTTGTTCGATGGTGGCCCCGCGGAAGTCATGGAACAGCTGGCAAGCGCTTCGATGGATGACGTGCCGGAACCGTTAAAGCTGCGCAGCACACGGACCAAGACCGCAATTCGCGTGATACCGCACCTTTTCCGCGCCGGTGGTCAGCGCGTTGTTCTATGCCGCCTGCAATCGGAGGCCGGAGCTGAAACTCCCGCCGACGATTCCGCACAACAGGTCCTGAGCCTGTTTCGGCGCGGGACGGATGCCATGGTTTTTGCCGATTCCAAAGGTGTCATTACGTCGGTGAATGATGCCTTTCTGGATATGTCAGGCGTGCCGAATGCAACAAGTGTAGTTGGCAAGTCACTGTCTGACTTTCTTGGCCGTGGTCAGGTGGATTTGGGCGTCCTGTTGGAAAACGCGGCGCGCTCAGGCCGCATGCGGCTATACGCGACCCGGCTGATCAACGAGCTCGGCACACGGTTGCCAGTCGAAGTTTCGGTCACAAGGCTGGGCGATGGCGACGTTGCACCTTTGGGCATTGTGATTCGGGATGTCAGCCAGGTCGAAACGGTGCGAGGGCCCAGCACGGCACAAAACATGCCCGATGCCAGCCGCAATGTCGTTGAACTCGTTGGTTCGGCTTCTCTGAAGGAAATCGTCGCCGAAACGACAGATGTTGTTGAAAAGATGTGTATCGAGACCGCTGTGTCCCTGACGCGCAACAACCGTGTCGCCGCGGCCGAGATGCTGGGTCTGTCCCGCCAGAGCCTCTACGTGAAGTTGCGGAAATATGGTCTGCTGAGCAAGGAAGCTTAGGTGCGGCCTTTACACCCGACCTGACGACTCATCTTGCATGCGTGAATAGTGTAAGGCATAGTTTACACTATGTCTGTCACCGACACGATACATCCACGCCGATTTCCTCATCCGCCATCGATGCTGCGGCTGATCAAACCGGTCACATGGTTTCCACCAATGTGGGCTTATCTGTGCGGTGTCGTGTCCTCGGGCGTGGCGCCCGCTGGGCAATGGGACAAAGTCATTTTGGGCGTCATACTGGCTGGCCCGATTGTGTGCGGCATGAGCCAGGCGGCTAACGATTGGTGCGACCGCCACGTGGATGCAATCAACGAACCTGATCGGCCTATTCCTTCGGGGCGTATTCCCGGTCGCTGGGGGCTCTGGATCGCGCTGGCAATGTCGGCCCTGTCGCTTCTGGTTGGATGGCAACTTGGGCCGTGGGGCTTTGCGGCAACTGTGCTCGCGGTTGTGGCCGCCTGGGCCTATTCGGCGCCGCCTGTCCGGATGAAGCGGTCGGGCTGGTGGGGCCCGGGCCTCGTTGGGCTGAGTTACGAGACATTGCCATGGATCACCGGCGCGGCGGTTCTGGCTGCCGGGGCTCCAGCGCCAGAAGTTCTTATCATCGCGGTACTTTACGGCCTGGGCGCTCACGGCATCATGACGTTGAACGATTTCAAGGCCCTCGAAGGGGACCGGCAGATGGGCGTCAATTCCTTGCCGGTCACGCTGGGACCGCGCCGTGCTGCACAAGTCGCCTGCTGGGTTATGGCCGTGCCGCAAGCCGTTGTGATCGCATTATTGCTGCTCTGGGACCGGCCGTTGCACGCACTGGGCGTCGCTGCGGTATTGGGCGTCCAGTTCTGGGCGATGACGATCATGTTCCGCGACCCGAAGGCCAAAGCGCCTTGGTACAACGGCACCGGCGTCCTGCTGTATGTATCCGGGATGATGATCACCGCCTTTGCGCTCAGGGGGCTGTCATGAGTTGGGGTGTGATCCTGCGCCTGTGCTTCGTGAACGCCGCGATCGGTGGACTCGCTGCGCTGCCGGTGAACCTGTTCAACCGGCTGATGACGGTCGAGCTGGCGCTTCCCGCGCTACTTCCTGGTGTCCTGGTTGCGTTACACTACGGTGTGCAGCTAACCCGCCCGATGTTCGGCCATCGCAGCGACATGCGTGGCGGGCGGACGCCGTTCATCCTTGGTGGTATCGCATTGGTCGGCGCCGGTATCGTCGCCGCCGCATGGGGCATCGGTGTAGCAGAAACCTCACGCGGCGCGGCGCTTGGCATCTGGATCGCCGCCTACATGGCTATCGGCCTTGGCATCGGGGCAGCAGGCACATCTTTCCTTGCACTACTGGCCCATGTTGCCGGACCGCGCAAAGCAGCAAGCGCAACGCTCGCCTGGCTGTTGCTCATTGCTGGCGCCATCATCACCTCAATCGGCACAGGCATCGCACTCGAACCCTATAGCCCCACTCGCCTACTGAACGTGGTGACTGTCGTCGCGCTGCTTGCGGTGCTGTTGTGCCTGTTGGCGACTTGGGGGGTCGAGCGGCGGAGCGGAGCGGCTGTGTTGCCCGACGACACCCCTCTGATGCCTGCACTACGGCAGACATGGGCAGACCCGATGGCGCGGCGGTTTACAGGCTTTGTGTTCCTATCGATCCTCGCCTTCTACCTGTCCGAATTGATATTCGAACCCTTTGCAGGCCACGTTCATGGCCTCGGGCCGGAAGACAGCCAGAAGCTGTCAGGCGGCAAGGATGGCGCAGCGCTGCTTGGCATGATTGCCGCCGGAATTCTGGCCCAGCTTGGCCGCGGGTCGCTGCGGTTCTGGGCCGTGACAGGCTGCGTGATATCTGCAGCGGGGCTGTTGGCGCTGGGGGCGGGTCTGCCGCTAATCCCGTCTTCGGTCACGCTGGGGCTTGGCAATGGACTCTTCGTCGTCGGCGCGATTGGCTCTATGATGCAGCTTGCGGCCGAACACGCCCAGCGCACTGGCACCCGCATGGGCGTCTTTGGGGCGGCGCAAGCCATCGCCGCAGGCGTCGCTGGACTGGTTGCAACGCTGCTTCTGGACCTTATGCGCTTGATCCTACCGGATGCCGCGGCCTATGGCACGGTTTTCGCCTTCGAAGCCTTTCTTTTCCTGCTTGCGGCCATCGCCGCGGCCAAGGTCATGGCCAACCGGCCTGACCCAACCCTCGTTCCGGGAGAATGAGCCATGTATGACGTTGTTGTTGTCGGAGGCGGCCCGTCGGGCGCCACAGCCGCCGAAGATCTGGTCCGCTCGGGCCACTCGGTTGCCCTTCTGGACCGCGAAGGGCGGATCAAGCCATGCGGCGGAGCGATCCCGCCCCGTTTGATGCAGGATTTCCACATCACCGAAGACCAGTTGCTGACCAAGGTCACGACCGCGCGCATGATCTCTCCCACCGGGCGCAGCGTCGATATCCCGATCGAGAACGGCTATGTCGGCATGGTCGACCGCAAGGATTTCGACCCATTCCTGCGCCAGCGCGCGGCCGATGCCGGGGCGGAATATTTCACCGGCACCTTTGTGCGGATCGACCGCCCGAACGGCACGCCGGTCGTGATTTACCGCGACAAGGCCACGCAAGAAGAGCGTGAATTGCCCTGTAAGCTGGTGATCGGCGCAGACGGTGCCAAAAGCCGCGTGGGCCTGGCCGAGGTGCCGGACGCAGACAAGGTGCCGCTGGTCTTCGCCTATCACGAGATCATCAAGGCCCCGCCCAAGACCGAGATCTACGACCCCGAACGCTGCGACGTTGTCTATGACGGCGCGATTTCCCCGGACTTTTACGGCTGGGTGTTTCCCCATGGTAGCACCACCAGCGTCGGCATGGGTTCTGAACTGTCCGAGGTGAACCTGAAAGAGGCCACGACAGCGCTTCGCGCGGCATCAGGCCTGAGCGAGTGCGAAACCCTGCGCCGCGAAGGTGCGCCGATCCCGCTCAAACCGATGGACCGCTGGGACAATGGCAAAGACGTCGTACTTGCCGGTGATGCGGCTGGCGTTGTTGCGCCCTCATCGGGCGAAGGCATCTACTATGCCATGGTCGGGGGCCGGGTCGCGGCCACGGCGGCGGCAGCAACACTGGCCTCTGGCCGCGCCAAAGACCTGCGCCTGGCCCGCAAGCTGTTCATGCGCGAGCACAAGACGGTCTTCCGCGTGCTCGCCTCCATGCAGAACGCCTATTACCGCAGCGACGAGCGGCGCGAACGCTTCGTCAGCCTGTGTCATGATGTCGACGTGCAACGCCTGACCTTCGAGGCGTATATGAACAAGAAGCTCGTCAAGGCCCGGCCCATGGCGCACCTGAAAATCGGCATCAAGAACCTTGCCCACCTGACCGGCCTCGTAAAGCCGGAACGCGTATGACAATCATGATCCCCGCCTGGGTCGACGGCGCATTGACCCCTGTAGAAAAGCTTGAGGCGCACACCCGCGGCCTGCGGCACAAGGCGGTCAGCGTCTTTGTCCTGCGCGGCACCGAAGTGCTAATGCAGCAGCGCGCGATAGGAAAATACCATACGCCGGGCCTGTGGACGAACACGTGTTGCACGCACCCCGATTGGGATGAAACCCCGGCCCGCTGCGCCGTGCGCCGCCTGAACGAAGAGCTAGGGGTCAAGGGCGTCCCGCTGGAGCACCGCCACCATCTGGAATACCGCGCTGATGTCGGCGGCGGACTGATCGAGCATGAGGTGGTCGACGTCTACCTCGGCCGCGTGATGGGCGATCTGCAGGTCACGCCAAACCCGGACGAGGTGATGGCCTATGAGTGGATCGACTATCACGATCTGAAAGCGCGCGTGTCTCGCCACCCGGACAGGTTTACGCCATGGCTGCGGATTTATCTGGCGGATCACGCGGATATCATCTTTGGCCCGGACCTGATGCACGCAGCGGCACGCGCCTGAGAGGTTCTTGCTCCTGTCACCTGCGCGTCCTAGGTGCGGGGCATGAAAGACACAGTCGACATTTTCATCATTGGCGGCGGCATCAACGGCTGCGGCATTGCGCGTGACGCGGCGGGGCGCGGCCTGTCGGTCGTACTGGCGGAACAGGGTGATCTGGGCGGCGCGACCTCCTCTGCCTCGACCAAGCTGTTCCACGGCGGGCTGCGCTATCTCGAGTTTTTTGAATTCGGTCTGGTTCGGTCTTCGCTGAACGAACGCGAGGTCCTTTTGCGCGCGATGCCGCATATCGCCTGGCCGATGCGCTTTGTGCTGCCCTACGCGCCGGACATGCGCTTTGACAGCGACACGCCGACCTCTCGCCTGCTGTCCTGGATCATGCCATGGGCCAAGGGACGGCGGCCCGCGTGGCTGATCCGGCTGGGTCTGTTTCTGTACGATCATCTGGGCGGGCGCGAGGTGCTGCCCGGCACCCGCACGCTGAACCTGCGCACCGCGCCAGAGGGCAAACCGCTCAAGTCCCGCTTTGCCCGCGCGTTCGAGTATTCAGACGTCTGGGTCGAAGATTCGCGGCTTGTTCTGCTGAACGCACGCGACGCCGAAGCGCGCGGAGCCAAGATCCTGACCCGGACAAAGGTGACAAGCGCGACCCGCGACGGCGATCTGTGGCGGATCGAGGCGGGCGGCGAGGTGTTCACCGCGCGGCACCTGGTCAATGCGGGCGGGCCGTGGGTGTCGGAGATCCTATCCGGCGTCGTGCGCCAGAACACGCCCAGCGCCATCCGCCTTGTGCGCGGCTCTCACATTGTGACACGGCGGCTTTATGATCACGACAAATGCTATTTTTTCCAGGGCGCCGACGGGCGCATTATTTTTGCGATCCCTTACGAGCGCGACTTTACCCTGATCGGCACAACTGATGCAGAACATGTCGATCCGCAAACCAAACCACAGATCACTGATGAAGAGCGGGATTACCTTCTTACCTTTGCGTCGGACTATTTCGAACAGCCAGTGACACGCGACGACATCGTGTGGACCTATTCGGGCGTGAGGCCGCTTTATGACGACGGGGCCAGCTCTGCGACGGCGGCAACCCGCGACTATGTGCTCGAGTTGGACAAAGACGGCGCGCCTTTGCTCAGCGTCTTTGGCGGCAAGATTACAACCTACCGCAAGTTGGCAGAACAAGCCGTCGACAAGCTGGACCTCGGCCAGACGTGGACGGCTGGCGTGCCCCTGCCCGGCGGTGATTTTGCCGTAGATGGGGCGGGTGCTCTCGCTGATGAATTGCAGAAAAACTACCCGTTCCTCGATACAACCTGGGCCATGCGCCTTGTTAGAGCCTACGGGACGGAGGCCCCCGATGTCCTCGGGGCTGCGACAACCGCTGCAGATCTTGGCGAGGACTTTGGCGCGACGTTGACGGAAGCCGAACTGCGCTGGATGATGACCAAGGAATACGCGCGGGACGTGGACGATGTGATCTGGCGGCGAACGAAGCTGGGACTTCGGCTGTCGCCCGCACAGGTGACCGAGATCGCGCACTGGATGAAAGGCGCGCAATGACCACGCATATCCTCGCCATCGACCAAGGCACGACATCCTCGCGCGCAATCATTTTTGACGCTGCGATGCAGCCCGTTGCGACCGCGCAGCAGGAATTCACGCAGCATTTTCCGGCGAGCGGCTGGGTCGAGCACGATGCCGAAGAAATCTGGCAATCAGTTCTGACGACCTGCGAGGCGGCTCTAGGCAAGGCGAATTTAACCGCGGCAGATCTCGCAGGCATCGGGATCACCAACCAGCGCGAAACAACTGTGATTTGGGACGACAACGGACCGGTGCACAACGCGATTGTCTGGCAAGACCGCCGGACCGCTCCGATCTGCGCCGACCTGCGGAATGCGGGACACGCCGAGGAGATAACCGCGATCACCGGTCTTTTGCCCGACCCGTATTTCTCCGGAACAAAGGTCAAATGGCTTCTGGACAAGGTTGGACGGCATAATGGCCTGCGCTTTGGCACAATCGACAGCTGGCTGATCTGGAAATTGACCGGCGCACATCTGACTGACGCAACAAATGCGGCGCGCACCCTGCTCTATGATATCCACGCAGGCACGTGGAGTGATCGTATGTGCGAACTGCTCGACGTGCCCAAGGCGATGCTGGCAGAGGTGCGCAACTGCGCTGATGACTTTGGTGCTACAAACGTATTCGGCGCGCCTGTTCCAATCCTTGGCGTTGCTGGCGATCAACAGGCCGCGACCATCGGACAAGCCTGCTTTGCGCCCGGGATGATGAAATCGACCTATGGCACCGGATGCTTTGCCCTGCTCAACACCGGGGAAGTCGCGGTGCCGTCGCAGAACCAGCTTTTAACAACGATCGCTTATCAGCTTGATGGTCAGATCACCTATGCGCTCGAGGGGTCGATCTTTATCGCCGGCGCAGTGGTGCAGTGGCTGCGCGATGGGCTTGGCATCATTGAAGCTGCGTACGATACCGAAGCGATGGCATCTGAGGGCAGCGGCGCAGTTACACTTGTTCCAGCTTTTACAGGCCTCGGCGCGCCGCATTGGAATTCAGAAGCCCGCGGCGCAGTCTTTGGCCTGACCCGCGACACGAGCCCCGCCGATATGGCGCGTGCGGCCCTGGAAAGCGTGGCTTTCCAGACGCGCGACTTGCTGGAGGCAATGCAAGCCGACTGGCCCGATGCGGGCGACACGGTCCTGCGCGTCGATGGGGGCCTTTCGGCGAATAATTGGGCAATGCAAACACTGGCCGATGTCCTTGGCGCCCCTGTGGACCGCCCCGCAGGGATCGAAACAACTGCTTTGGGTGCCGCATGGCTGGCCGGGATGCGCGCCGGGATTTATCCAGACATGGCTGGCTTTGCGAAAGCCTGGGCGCGCGAGGCGCAATTCGAGCCTAATGTGGACGAAAACACCCGTTCAGCGTCTTATTGCAGATGGAAACGCGCCGTCGCTGCGACGCAAATGGTCTAAACCGCGTCCGGCTGCATGGCCGGCGCCGCCTTGGCAAACGCATCAAGGTCCATGCAGGCCGCATGTACCCCGGCTATCCTCGGGTAGTTTTCCAGGGTAACACCAAATCGCCCGTTGTTAAGAACCTGCGCAAAAAGGCAAAGATCAGCGAGGCTTGGCGTGTCCCCGTGACAAAACGTGCCTGTTTCAGGCTCGTCCAATCGAGCCTCCAAAGCGACCATCCCCTCATGCGCCCAGCGCTGAAACCAGCGGGATTTAGCATCAGCGTCAGCCCCAAATTCCGTCTCTAACAGGCGTAAAATTCGCAGATTGTTCACCGGGTGAACGTCCAGCGCGATGATATGTGCCAAACTACGAACCCGTGCACGGCCCCACGGATCTGCGGGCAACAGTGGCGGATCCGGATAGACCTCATCGAGCCACTCGATAATGGCCAGCGATTGAGGCAAGGGCCCCTGATCCGTAACCAGTGTTGGCACCAAACCTTGCGGATTGACGGCCAAATGCTGCGCTCCACGATGTTCATCCTTTAGCAACGCATGAGCAACGTATTCGTACTCCAAACCCTTGAGGTTTAGCGCTGCGCGCACCCGGGCAGATGTGGACGATCGAAAGTAGTTGTGCAGGATCATGCGAGGGTCACCTCAAAGCTGCCAATGCCGACCAAACCACCTGTCATGATGTCACCGCGCCGGACCGGTCCCACGCCTTCGGGTGTACCGGTCATGATCAAATCGCCCGGTGCAAGCATAACCGCCCGGCTGAGCGCAGCAATGATATCTGGCACCGGCCAGATCATGTCGCCAATATCTGCATCCTGCCGCGGTACATCATTCACGCTGAGCCATATCCGCCCTGAAGACAGGCTTGGTACATCGGCGATGGGCACAATCGGCGCTATCGGCGCGGACGCGTCAAACGCCTTGGCCATGTCCCAGGGCCGCCGGTTCGCCTTTGCATCGGCCTGAAGATCACGCCGCGTCAGGTCGATGCCAACGCTCGCGCCCCAAATATGGTCCAACGCATCGCTGGCGGAAATTCCTGCGCCACCAGTCCCAATGGCCAAGACCAGCTCCACTTCGTGATGCACATCCTCGCTTAACGGCGGATACAGCACGGTGCAGGGGGTGTTCACCACAGCGTCTGCCGGCTTGGTGAAGAAAAACGGCGGCTCCCGGTCAGGGTCGTTGCCCATCTCGCGCGCATGCGCTGCGTAGTTTCGCCCAACACAGAACACGCGGCGGATAGGAAAACGAGCATCACTACCGACAACGGCAAGCGATGAATGAGGGGCGGGATCAAAAACATATTCCATGGCGTCAGCTTCGCGGCTTTGTTCGGTAAACACAATCTGGCATCCCCCGCGAGGATGGTGTCTTTTGTGCTCGGAAACCGGGGGACCGAACATGACGCCGATGATGGCGCAATATCTTGAAATCAAGGCGGCCAATCCGGGCAGCCTTCTGTTCTACCGAATGGGCGACTTCTACGAGATGTTCTTTGACGACGCGGTGGCGGCGGCAGAGGCGTTGGATATTGCGCTCACCAAACGGGGCAAACACGAAGGCGCCGATATTCCGATGTGCGGCGTGCCGGTTCACGCCGCCGAAAACTACCTCCAAACGCTGATCCGAAAAGGGTTTCGCGTTGCGGTCTGCGAACAGCTTGAAAGCCCGGCGGAAGCCAAAAAACGCGGCTCTAAATCAGTCGTTAAGCGGGATGTCGTGCGGACTGTGACACCAGGCACCCTGACTGAAGATGCCTTGCTCGAAGCGCGCACCCACAATTTCCTCGCCGCGCTGGGCATTGTACGCGACGACGCAGCCCTCGCATGGGTGGATGTATCGACCGGTGCGTTTTCCGTTTTGCCACTGAGCCTCACTCGGATTGGGCCAGAACTCGCTCGACTAAACCCTTCCGAAGTGCTGATTTCCGAGGCGTCTTTTGACGATTTACGTTATTTAGAGACTGATGTGGGTCTTTACCTGACCTCCTGTCCGCGCGCGTCTTTTGACTCGGCACGAGGCACCGACAGGCTGCAGACTTTTTACAACGTTGCATCGCTCGAAGCCTTCGGCAGCTTTGAACGCGCCGAACTGTCGGCGATGGGCGCGCTGATCGACTATCTGGAGCTGACACAAAAGGGCAAGCTGCCACGCCTGACCGTACCGCGGCGCGAGACGTTGCGCGCCCATATGCAGATCGATGCCGCGACCCGGCGTAATCTTGAGCTGACCCAGGCTCTTGGCGGTGGGCGCGCAGGATCACTTCTGGCAACGATCGACCGCACGTTGACAGCGGCCGGGGCACGTCTTCTGGAACGACGTTTATCAAGCCCCTCCCGTGATCTTGGCGTAATACGCGAGCGCCAAGGAAATGTCCGGTATTTTGTTGAGCAACGTCCTCTAGCGACCGCATTGGTCGAACAGTTGTCTGGCGTTCCGGATTTTGACCGTGCGTTGTCTCGTATTGCACTTGAGCGCGCGGGCCCACGTGATCTGAGCGCGGTCCGCGACGGGCTTATTGCGGCGGAGATGATTTCAAAAACCCCAATGTCAGACCCGGTAGCAGGAGTCGAAGATGCGGTGCGTGATCTGACAGGACACAATACACTGATTGACCTGCTTGACGCGGCAATGGTCGCCGAACCGCCCGTCCAACTGCGCGATGGCGGACTAGTAGCCCCCGGTTTTAGTGACGATCTCGATTCTGTACGCCAGTTGCGCGACGAAGGCCGCGGTGTCATCGCACAGCTTCAGGCGCGGTATATTGAGGAAACGGGCGTCTCATCGCTCAAGATCAAGCACAACAATGTGCTGGGTTACTTTATCGAAACGACAGCGACCCACAGCGCCAAGATGATGTCCCCGCCATTATCTGAAACATTCATTCACCGTCAGACCACCGCAAATCAGGTCCGATTCACAACGCTCGAACTGTCCGGGTTAGAAACGAAAATCCTCAATGCAGGGGCGGAAGTATCCGATATCGAGCGGCGCATCTTTGACCAGCTTTGCGCGGCGATCATGGCGGAAGCTGATGCAGTGTACAGGTGCAGCCGGGGGTTGGCGGAAATTGACCTTTCCATTGCGCTTGCCAATTTGGCCGTGTCCGAGGATTGGACGTGCCCCACGCTAGAAGACAGCCGCGCACTGGACATTCGTGGCGGTCGGCACCCGGTGGTGGAGGCTGCCCTCAAGAAAACCGGCGCGGCGTTTGTTGCCAATGACTGCGTGTTGACCGATGATCGTATCTGGCTTCTGACCGGGCCTAACATGGCCGGTAAGTCGACATTTCTCCGCCAGAACGCTCTTATCGCAGTGCTTGCACAGATGGGCTCCTTCGTTCCAGCGATCGAAGCTCGCATCGGGATTGTCAGCCAATTGTTCAGCCGTGTGGGTGCCTCGGACGATCTTGCGCGCGGGCGCTCAACTTTCATGGTCGAAATGGTCGAAACCGCGGCAATTCTGAACCAGGCAGATGACCGCGCACTGGTGATCCTCGACGAAATCGGTCGCGGCACGGCAACTTATGACGGACTGTCGATCGCATGGGCAACGCTTGAACACTTGCAGGGCACCAACCGATGCCGCGCCCTGTTCGCAACGCATTATCACGAGATGGGCGCGCTGGCAGGCAGCCTTGACCACGTCGAGAACGCGACAGTCGCAGTGCGCGAATTCGAGGGTGACATTGTCTTCCTGCACGAAGTTCGCAAGGGCACGGCCGACCGCTCCTACGGCGTGCAGGTCGCGCAGTTGGCCGGGTTGCCGCCCTCAGTCATTACCCGCGCCCGTGCGGTGCTGGACCAATTGGAACAAGGCGAACGGGACGGCGGGTCGGCGACAAAGGCACTAATCGACGATTTGCCCTTGTTTAGTGCTGCATTACAGCCGGAACCGGTTTTGGAAGATCCGGCGCTTACCATGCTGGATGACATTCACCCAGATGACCTGAGCCCCCGGGACGCGCTGGATCTCCTTTACAAGCTAAAGGCAGCGCGCGGTTAGTTAAGGTCCTGCAAAAGACGGCTGTGTTTGCGCGTCTCAGTCAAGAGGTCGGCAAATGTCCGCAGACCGCGCCCCTCCAAGAGTGGTATGAGCCGCACGAGGGCTTCTGCAGTGACGCGGGCATCGCCCAGCGCGGTGTGCCGCCAACTTTCGGGGACATCAATATGCAAACGGGCGCACAGAGCGTCTAGGCTATGATCCTCAGTCGTGCCGAATACAACCGCTGAAAGCAGCACCGTATCCAGTACCGGGTGGTCCCATTTGAGGCGCGCCCTTCCCTCTTCCCGGCGGAGAAAGGCAATATCAAAGGGTGCGTTATGCGCCACGAGCACAGCCCCAGCGCAAAACGCGTGTAGAGCGCGGCAGACTTCGGAAAATTGCGGCGCGCCCACAACATCAACATCCCTAACCCCGTGTATCAGCGTCGATGCTGGCGGGATCGGCCGGCCGGGGTCCACGTAATGATCCAGAGTTTCCCCTTCGATGACGCGCCCGTTCAAAACACGCACCGCGCCGATCTGCACGACCTCGTCTGTTTTGGTGGACAGCCCTGTGGTTTCCGAGTCGAAGGCGACAAAGCAAAGCTCTGACAGAGGGGTACCCGATACCTCGCCAATTGATCCGGCTTGCAACAGATCGAAATCGTAGACCAATGGACGCGCTTCCGTTTGGGTCAGGGTCTGCTCTGGCAAGTCCAGCATCAGCATGTAGCCCGCGTTATCGAGCGGCTTGGCACGCGCCGAAAAGGTCTGCGCTTTGTCTCGCGAACGCAGCGCGAACGGGATGATCCCGCCTTCGCTGGCCATCCGCGCTTTGATCTTCACCAGATCATCTGCATCGAAATAGTCGATGATGGGCGCGCCAAACCGTGGCGCGGCAATACCTGCAAGGATGCCAGAGGCTTGCCCATCATACAAAACGATACGCTGGCGCTCACTGACAAGGATCGTCGCCACGGGCACCTCAGTCAAAAGGGCGGTCAGCCGTTCGGTTTCTGCCTGCAAACGGGCGGCATCCCGCGACAGATCGCCAGCGCTGCGCTCTACTTCGGTATCAGCCAAAGCATTGGCTGCCGGGGCAAGATCCCCCAGATACTTCGCGTCGTCCGCACTAAGGTCAGCCGCTACGCCGGAATGCGCCCGCAACCGTAGACCCGTGGACAAGCGCACGATTGGTTTGGCGACGTTTTCGTCAAAGAGCAGCCAGATCCCTAAAACCAGTCCAGTATTGAGAAACGCGAACAGTACAAGCGCCTGAACGAATGGCCCGGTTGGCACGACGCCTTCAGCCCGCGACCAGCCAAGCCACAACCCCAGCCCCGCCAGAGCCGTCCCTCCCAACGCCAGAAAGGCGAAGAAAAGGAAAATACGCAGGCGCAGGCCGAGGGCGGTGAGCATGTCAGGCCTCGCAGGCCCGTTTCAGCACGGGGTCATCGATTGGCATTTGTTCCCAATCTGCGCCTGTCACGGTGCCATCGGCGGCAAATGTCGCGCCATCAATCAGCACGGCCGACCGGGCACCGGCGCAATCCAGCAGCATCGGCGTCAGGTTCACGGGCGACCAGCGGCCAAAAAAATAGAGGTCGGTCAGGCGCAGGTCCGGTTTTTCTGGATGGGTCCGCGTGCCGGCGACGTCCACGGCGACAAAGCGCTTGGTGTAGGGAAATGCCTGCGTCCAGGGGCGGTACCAGCTTTGTTCTTCCACGGTCATGGCAACCTCGACCCCTTCAGGCAGGCGCGCAGCGGTGCGGTCGTACCAGGTATATTCGCTGGAAATTGTCATGCCGATCATGCCAAGGCCGGCAGCCACAGGCATCACCCATTTAGGCAGACGCCGTCCGGTCATGATGTTCAGCACAAGCGCAATCCCGGCGCAGCCGATGCCGGCAAAGACGGTGGCGATTAGTTCGAGAAACATGTCTAACTCAGGGCTCCCTTCCCCGAACCAGCGGCGGCCTGCATCGTTTTGATCACGACAAAGGCATCGCGCAGGTGGCTGCGTTCAAAGTCCGAAAGGTCGGCGGGGGATAGGTAGTTGTCCGGTGCGCCGCCCGCCTTGATCTGGGCCGCCTGATGTTCCAGCCGCGCAGTTGCGACCACATCATAAGCGTCCAGCAAATCTGCGCCGCCCCCGGTTGATACCACCCCCGCAGCGATCCCTGCTTCGATCCTTGCGCGGGTGTTCGGGTCGGTCAAGCAACCCGTAAGGGCATAGATGCGGCCAAGGTCCACAACCGGCACCACCCCGTTGTGTTTCAGATCCAGCGTATTTCGATGTTCCCCGGATCGGATCGTTGCAAGCCCACGGAGGAGCCCCAAGGGTGGCGCGTGCTTCAGCGAGTTAGAGATCATGTGCGCGGTAAAGATCGAATTACGTGCCGCCGCCTCCAACGTATCCTGCTGCAGGCCTTCGAAGAGGCTCTCATCGCCTCCTATGGGTCGCAAATCGAACATGACAGACGCCAGCATCTGCGCTTCCGGATTTGGTTTGTCGATCCAGCCGTCGAAATATTGCCGCCATATGCGCAAGGGTTGGCACCACCGCGGGTTAGTCGCCATCATGTCACCCGGGCAATAGACATAACCACAGGTGTTCAGGCCATCCGTAACCAGCTTTGCCAACTGCGCAAAGTAGTCCATGTCGGCGTCGGTCACGTCATCGGAAAGGATCAGGCAGTTATCCTGATCAGATACTCCAGTCTGCTCTCGCCGGCCCTGGCTTCCGCAGGCCAGCCAAAGATAGGGCACCGGCGCAGGGCCAAGAGATGCTTCGGCCATGGTCAAAAGGCGGCGCGTTGCCGTATCAGCAATGTCTGTGATCAGGCGTGTGATGACCTCGTGCCGCGCGGCGGTGCCGACCAATTGAGCAAGAAGCGCCGGTATCTCTGCCGTGATACGGGCCATTGTTTCTGGCCGTTTTGCCGCTGCGAGCCGCCTGACGAGATCGGCAGAGGACAGCGCTTGAAAACGGGTCAGGTCAGTTTGGGTGACAATCCCCATTAACCGCGGGCCATCGACGATCGGCACGTGGCCAATCCCCCGCTCCATCATCATGTGCAGCACGTCCATGCCCAGCGCAGCCGGCCCAAGCGTCAGAGGGTCTGACGTCATGATGGTACAGACCGGCGCATTGATATCAGCGCCACCGGCGACAACCTTTGCATTCATGTCGCGCACTGTGACGATCCCGCGAAACCCATCCGGCGCAACGATACAAACCGAGGAGATCTTTCGCTCTGCCATCAGCCGCGCTGTCTCGCGTATGGAGGTGTCAGGCGCTGCGGTCACAGGACCGCGCGTCATAAGCTCATCAACGGGCAAAACAGTCAGGTCGCGCTGCGTCTCGGCACGGGCTGGCCGGCGGCGGTCGAAAAACCGCGAGACAGTCAAATGATCTTGCATCAGCGCGCGCAAGGTAACTGCCGGCATGCGGATCAGCGTTGTGTCTTGGCGTGCGGTCGCGGCACGTTGAGAGGCACCACCGCGAAGCAGCGCGCGTTCCCCGAAGGAATTTCGGGGACCCAATAGCGATAACTGAATACCTTCTTCGTCGGTAATCTCCACTTCGCCAGACACGATGACGTCCAGCGAGGTGATTTCATCTCCGACAGCGAAAATGCGCGCTCCTGCCTCGAATGTCTGCGCATCACACAGACCCGCAACCTCGCTCAGGCTTTGCGCATCCAGCGTGTCGTACGGGTGAACCGAAGAGAGGAACTGTGAAAGGGATTGTGGCAGGCTCATCTGTGCGCCCTCAAATCAAAAAAAGACCTGCCCGCGAGAAACGGGCAGGTCCAGTAGTTGGGTGGCGCGATGCAGGGGGAGAGAAATCTGCACCGCGCCCAGCCATCAATGATCCGACGCTGCACCGGCACCCTTGGGGATGCGCACGCTTTCGACGAGATCTTTGATGTGTTGCGGCGTTTCCTTGGTCATGCCGGACACCACGTAGGCGACGGCGAAGTTGACCATGGCACCGATTGCGCCGAACGAGGTCGACTTGATCGGGCCCAGCAGCGGGTTGGCATCTGTGAACGAATTGGTGTCCGGGATAAAGAACCAGCCCTTGTGCAGGAAGATATACAGCAGCGTCACGATCAGACCGGCCAGCATACCCGACACAGCGCCCACGTTGTTGATGCGGGTCGAGAAGATACCCATCATCAGCGCAGGGAAGATCGAGGCCGCCGCAAGACCAAAGGCCAGCGCCACCGTCTGGGCCGCAAAGCCCGGTGGGTTCAGACCCAGAATGACCGCCACGACAATCGCCGCCGCCATCGAGATCCGTGCCGCCATCAGTTCGGACTTTTCTGACATATTCGGCGTCAGTTGACCCTTCAGAAGGTCATGAGAGACCGCCGAAGAGATCGCCAGCAGAAGACCCGCCGCCGTGGACAGAGCCGCCGCAAGGCCACCCGCTGCCACAAGGCCAATAACCCAGCCCGGCAAGGACGCGATTTCAGGGTTCGCCAGCACAAGGATGTCACGGTTGAACTTAGTCAGTTCGTTCCCGGTCCAGCCCTGAGCCGCTGCTTTTTCCTGAAGCTCGGCGTTCTTGTCGTTGTAGTACTGAATCTTTCCGTCGCCGTTCTTGTCTTCCCAATCGAGAAGGCCAGTCTTCTGCCACGTCGCCATCCAGGCGTATTCCGGATCGGACTCGATCGCTTCGACGCTTACCGCTTCACCGGACGTGCCATTCGGCCACATCAGCTCAGAGATGTTCAGGCGCGCCATCGCACCAACAGCCGGCGCCGTGAGGTACAGCAGGGCAATGAACACCAGGGTCCAGCCAGCCGACCAACGTGCGTCAGACACTTTGGGCACGGTAAAGAAGCGCATGATCACGTGGGGCAGACCCGCGGTACCGATCATCAGCGACAACGTGAACAGAACCATGTTGATGGTCGATCCGTGCGCCGCCGTGTATTCCTTGAAGCCAAGGTCGGTCACGATTGCGTCCAGCTTGGTCAGCAGCGGCTCACCACCTTCAACCGAACCAAAGAGGCCCAGCGCCGGGATCGGATTGCCCGTCAGCTGCAACGAGATAAAGACCGCCGGGATCGTGTAGGCGGTGATCAGCACGCAGTACTGCGCGACCTGGGTGTAGGTCACACCCTTCATGCCACCAAACACCGCGTAGGCGAACACCACGCAGGAGCCGATCAGCAGACCCCAGGTCGTGTCGATCTCAAGGAAGCGGCCAAAGGCGATGCCCACACCCTGCATCTGGCCAATCACGTAGGTGATAGAGGCCACAAGCAGACAGATCACGGCCACAAGGCGCGCGGTCGAGCTGTAGAAGCGGTCGCCAATGAACTCCGACACGGTGAATTTGCCGAACTTGCGCAGGTAAGGTGCAAGCAGCAGCGCCAGCAGCACGTAGCCACCGGTCCAACCCATCAGGAACGACGAGTTATCGTAGCCGGTAAAGGCGATCAGGCCCGCCATCGAGATGAACGAAGCCGCCGACATCCAGTCAGCTGCCGTTGCCATGCCGTTGGTGACCGGGTGAACGCCGCGACCGGCGGCGTAGAATTCGCTGGTCGAACCCGCACGGGCCCAGACAGCGATGCCGATGTAAAGCGCAAAGGATGCGCCCACAAACAGCAGGTTAAGCGTAAACTGGTCCACGTTCAGTCCTCCTCAACGCCGTATTCTCTGTCGAGCTTGTTCATCCGCCACGCGTAGAAGAAGATCAGCGCGAGGAAGACGAGGATCGAACCTTGCTGGGCAAACCAGAAGCCCAAATCGGTTCCGCCGACGGCAATACCGCTCAGCATAGGCCGCAGGACAATCCCGAAGCCGAAGGACACAAGTGCCCAGACGACGAGGGAAATCAGGATCATCCGCACATTCGCGGCCCAATACCCCTTGTCGGTTTCTGCGCTAGCCGCAGTGCTATTGGTGGTTTGGTCCGCCATGGCGGTTCCTCCTATCCGTTTAGTTGAGGGGCGACGCGCACTGTGCCGATAATCCCCTTGGGCTTTGCCGTCCCGGCGCTGTGGTCGGGGCGGATGAGATGGTTTCCGCCCTACCCTTTGGGCTGATCCACCTTGATCTTCCGATCAGTTTTGCCTGCTGTGATCCGTGCCGACTTTGACACAGATCAAGACAGGGTCGGCTCAGGCACTTGCCGCCTTCACCAGGCTCGACAACTCGAGGGCGATCGCATCGATCTCCCCCATCGCGTCGAGCGATTGCAGCACGCCTTTGGCATGGAAGTAGCCAATCAGCGGCGAGGTCTTCTTGTAGTATTCCATGAGCCGCAGCTTGAGGCTTTCGGCGTTGTCATCCGCCCGCACCTGCTGACCCGCAGCGCGGGCCTGCTCAGCGCGGCCCACAATACGGTCGACCAAGATCGCATCATCGACTTGCATCTCGATCACCGCGTCCAGGGTATGACCCGTCCGCTCAAGAAGCTCGCCCAGCGCATCCGCCTGGGCCAGCGTCCGAGGAAAGCCATCAAAGATAAAACCGCCACCGTCTGCGCTGGTCAGTTTTTCCTCGATCAAACCGATGACGATTTCGTCCGTCACCAACTCACCGCGCGCCATCACTTCGGCGACGCGGTTGCCCATCTCTGTCCCGCTGGATTTGGCCGCGCGCAGCATGTCCCCAGTGGAGAGCTGCACCATGCCCAGATCAGCGACCAGACGTTCGGCCTGCGTACCCTTGCCCGCGCCCGGAGGCCCAAGCAGGATGACATTGACAGGACGGGTCAGGGTTTCTGCAACTGCGCCGTCCATCACGAGGCCGCCCGATTCATGCGGTTTTCGATCAGATCATCCACGACAGAAGGATCAGCAAGCGTCGACGTGTCGCCCAGCGCGCCAAAATCATCCTCGGCAATCTTGCGCAGGATCCGGCGCATGATCTTGCCCGAGCGAGTCTTAGGCAGGCCCGGCGCCCACTGGATCAGGTCCGGTTTGGCGATTGGACCAATCTCTGTCCGGACCCACACCTCAAGCTCCTTGCGCAGCTCGGGGGTCGGCTCGACGCCATTCATCAGGGTGACGTAGGCGTAGATGCCCTGCCCTTTGACGTCATGGGGATAGCCGACAACCGCGGCCTCCGCCACCTTGGCATGAGCAACCAGAGCGGATTCAACCTCCGCAGTCCCCATCCTGTGGCCAGACACGTTGATCACGTCGTCGACGCGGCCCGTGATCCAGTAATCACCATCCGCATCGCGGCGGCAGCCGTCGCCAGAGAAGTAGTAGCCTTTGTAATCACCAAAGTAGGTCTTTTCGAACCGCTCGTGATCGCCCCAGACGGTGCGCATCTGCCCGGGCCAGCTGTCCTTCATGCACAAGACGCCCTCAACGCCATTGCCCTCGATCTCGACACCGCTTTGCGGGTCGAGCACAACCGGCTGCACGCCAAAGAACGGCTGCTGCGCTGAGCCAGGCTTGAGGTCTGTTGCACCTGGCAGTGGGGTCAGCATGTGACCGCCGGTTTCGGTCTGCCAGAACGTATCGACGATGGGGCATTTGCCCTTGCCGACCACGTCATTGTACCAGTTCCACGCCTCGGGATTGATCGGCTCACCGACCGAACCAAGGATGCGCAGGCTGGACAGGTCGTATTTGGTGACAAACTCGTTGCCCTGCCCCATCAGCGCGCGGATCGCGGTGGGCGCGGTGTAGAACTGGTTGACCTTGTGCTTTTCGCACACTTCCCAGAACCGGCCGGCATCGGGGTAGGTCGGCACGCCTTCGAACATGATCGTCGTCGCGCCGTTCGCCAGCGGGCCATAAACGATATAGCTGTGACCGGTGACCCAGCCCACATCAGCGGTACACCAAAAGATGTCGCCCTCATGATAGTCGAACGTGTACTGATGCGTCATCGAGGCATAGACCAGATAGCCGCCCGTCGTGTGCACAACACCCTTCGGCTGACCGGTGGAGCCTGAGGTGTAGAGGATAAACAGCGGATCCTCGGCATTCATCTCGGCCGGGGCGCAATAGTCCGACGCCTCAAGCGCCATTTCATTGTAGTCATAATCGCGGTCGGTCCACGTGGTCTGACCGCCCGTGCGCTTGACGACCAGGCACTTAACCCGCGCGTCGCAATGCAGAAGCGCCGCATCCGTGTTGGACTTGAGCGGCGTTTCCCGACCACCGCGCGGGGCGTAGTCTGCGGTAATCACGACTTTGGCGTCACACCCGTTGATCCGCGCGCCCAGCGCGTCGGGCGAAAACCCGGCGAAGACGATCGAGTGGATGGCACCGATGCGGGCACAGGCCAGCATCGCGTAAGCGGCTTCCGGGATCATGGGGAGGTAAATGACAACCCGGTCGCCTTTGCGAACGCCCAGCTCTTCAAGAATATTTGCCATGCGACAAACCGAGCGGTGCAGATCGCGGTATGTAATGTGTTGTGCTGGCGTTTCCGGGCTATCAGGCTCCCAGATGATCGCCGTCTGATCGCCACGAGTTTCCAAATGCCGATCAATGCAGTTAGCCGCCACGTTCAGCGTACCATCTTCGAACCAGCGGATATCGATGTTGCCTGGCGTGAACGAGGTGTTTTTGACTTTGGTGAACGGCTTTATCCAGTCGACGCGCTGGCCGTGCTCTGCCCAGAACCCTTCAGGGTCGTTCACGGACTGGGCATACATTTTGGCGTAGCCATCGGCGTCGATATGCGCGCGCGACTTAACGTCAGCCGACGGGGGAAAAGTGGCCGCATTGGGGGTGTTCTGGACGTTCATGGTGTCTCCTCCAGTTTTGGCCAGCGCAGCTATGTTGCAGCGTCTAGCCAGCGCCACGCGGCGCATTTCAGCTACGTCTTTAATACACCAGTCTGTAAATCCGTGGCTTGATCCCGATCAAACAACGCTTTTCCTGTAAATGTTTTGCCGCCTGTCGAAGGTTGTCTGTAAATTTCTTTGATGTGGCAGCGATTTTTGTCTTGTTTTCCGAAACCTAGCCCAGGTGGGAAAACAAGTGTGCACGACGGTTGGTATACGACAGCACACATTTTTGCGTGTCAGAGCCCTGTGACATTTCGTCTGTCAAGTTATGCTGCGCGGCAGCAAGGCACCAAAACACCTGCTCGAACGCACGACTCACCCTTGGACAGAGTTGGGCTGATTCTACCTCGGGTTATCGAATTACCGCGCGAACAAAAAAACGGGGCCGACGCGAACCGCGCGGCCCCAAAAAATTTGGAAAGGGTGGCTCAATCAACCGGTGAACGAAGACACACCAACTTGAGCCGGGCGCAACAAACGGTCGTGCAGCAGAAAGCCCTCTGCCGCCACCTGAATGATCTCGCCCGCCTTTGTACCTGGAACAGGCGCTTCAAACATCGCCTGATGCAGTTTCGGATCGAAGGTGTCTCCGACTTCCGGCGCAATCATTTCAATACCATGCTTTTTGAAAACGTTCAGTAGCTCTCGCATGGTGAGCTCAACCCCCTCAAGAAGAGCGGCGGACACCTCGCGCTGCTCATCCGTGGCGGCCTCGAGCGCGCGTTTCATGTTGTCGTAGACAGGCAACATGTCACGCGCCAACTTCGACCCACCATAATTCTCAGCCTCGCGACGATCCTTGTCAGAGCGTTTGCGCGCGTTTTCTGCATCGGCCAATGCGCGCTTCCATTTGTCGAGCAGTGCATCCCGCTCCGCGCGCAGCTCGTCCAGTTCAATCGCTTCTTCGTCAATCTCGGCCATGTCATCGGCATATTCTTCCGCCTCTGCATCGACCAAATCATCGAGGAATTCGGGTTCTTTACGCGTTGCCATAATGCCCCTCTAGCTCCGATCGCCCAGAAGCCGCCCCACCAACTGGGCAGTATAATCGACAATCGGCACAATCCGTCCGTAGTTCAGGCGCGTGGGTCCGATAACCCCGACCGCGCCCACGATCTTTCGATCCGCGTTCATATATGGGGAAACCACCAAAGAGGAACCCGAAAGCGAAAAAAGTTTGTTTTCCGACCCGATAAAGATGCGCACGCCCTGACCTGCCTCGGCCAGTTCGAGGAATTCAGCAATATCGCGTTTCCGCTCCAGATCATCGAACAGCGAACGGATTCGATCCAGATCCTCGGCCTTACCATCCTCGCTTAGCAGGTTGGCCCGGCCGCGCACGATCAGCCGCGCGTCTTGGCTTCCGCTTTCCCAAACGGCCATGCCGCTGTCGACCAATTCACGGGCCAGCTGGTCAATCTGCGAACGCTTTTCGGCGATCTGAGAAGTCAGCGACAGTTGCGCCTCGCTCAGCGTCTTGCCCTCGATCAGCGCGTTCAGGAAATTCCCAGCCTCCCGCATGGCGCTGGGCGTGTGACCAGGCGGGGGTTGGAACACGCGGTTCTCGACAGTGCCATCCGCGAACACCAGAACCACCAGCGCCCGGTCAGCGGCAAGGGATACAAACTCGATATGCTTGATCGGCGCCTCGCGCTTGGGAGTCAGGACCAGGCTAGCCCCCTGCGTCACCCCGGAAAGGGCCGAGCCAACCGAATCCAGAAGGCTGGCCACATCATCCGTGTTTGATCCGAGCGTTGCGTCAATCTTTTCCCGGTCGGATGTGTCGGGCACACCCACTTCCATCAACCCGTCGACAAACATTCGCAGCCCAAGCTGCGTCGGCACGCGCCCCGCACTGACATGAGGGCTATCCAGCAGGCCAAGATATTCCAGGTCCTGCATCACATTGCGGATCGTTGCCGCGCTCACCTTTTCCGAAAAGTCCCGAGTCAGAGTGCGGCTGCCCACCGGATCACCATTATTCAGGTAACCCTCGACCACACGGCGAAACACCTCGCGCGAGCGATCGTTCAACTCTCCAAGAATTTGCGCGCTGTCCGTCATTGCTCCGACGTTTATAGAAAACGAATGCGGATCGCGCTTGCCATGCGCCTTTGCCGGGCGATATCCCCGGGCCAAAGCAAAGGAGCAGCCATGCGACCCTCTGGCAGAGAGTTAAACGAAATGCGCCCGGTTTCAATCGAGACCGGATTTACAAAGCACGCCGAAGGGTCTGTTTTGATCAAGATGGGCGACACCCACGTCCTGTGCACTGCAACGATCGAAGATCGCGTGCCGCCCTTTATCAAGGGGTCCGGTCTGGGCTGGGTCACGGCAGAATATGGTATGCTGCCCCGCGCGACAAACACCCGGATGCGGCGGGAAGCCGCTTCGGGCAAGCAGGGTGGACGAACCGTTGAAATTCAGCGGCTGATCGGGCGCGCGTTGCGGGCCGGTGTTGACCGTTCAGCGCTGGGGGAGCGGCAGATCACCGTCGATTGCGACGTAATCCAAGCGGATGGCGGAACGCGCTGCGCGTCGATCACCGGCGGTTGGGTTGCCCTGCGCCTTGCGGTGAACGCGTTGATGAAAGCGGGCGATGTGGTATCCGACCCGCTTATCGACCCGGTCGCGGCGGTGTCCTGCGGGATCTACGCGGGGCAGCCTGTGCTCGACCTCGACTACCCCGAGGACTCAGAGGCCGGCGTTGACGGCAACTTTATACTCACCGGCTCGGGCAAACTGATCGAGGTGCAGATGAGCGCCGAGGGTCAGACATTTTCCCGCGATCAGATGAACAGCCTGATGGACCTCGCTGAAAAGGGCGTGGCCGAGCTGGTCGCTGCACAGAAAGTAGCAACCGCCTGATGCGCAAGTTCACCGGCGATACGATCCTTGTGGCCACGCACAACGCGGGCAAGCTCGAAGAGATGGTCGCCCTCTTTGCGCCGCGCGGCATCACCGTTGTCGGCGCGGCAGAGCGTGACTTGCCTGAGCCCGATGAAACCGAAACGACCTTTGTCGGAAATGCACGGATCAAGGCGCATGCGGCAACAACGGCCACAGGCCTGCCCGCGCTCGCCGATGACAGCGGCATTGTGGTGGACGCTTTGGACGGGGCGCCGGGGGTTTACACCGCAGACTGGGCTGAAACGCCAAACGGTCGCGATTTCCGTATGGCCATGGAGAAAACATGGTCGTTGATCGGCAAAAGCGGCTCTAACCCGCCCTATACGGCCCGGTTTTGCTCGACCCTTGTGCTCGCATGGCCCGATGGTCACGACGAAGTATTCGAAGGAACTGCCGAAGGCACGCTGGTTTGGCCAACACGCGGAGCGGACGGGCATGGCTATGATCCGATGTTCCAGCCGGTAGGCCACAACCGCACCTTTGCCGAAATGCCGTTCGCGGAGAAAAACGCGATCTCGCACCGCGCGGATTCGTTCAACAAGCTGATCGCGGGCTGCTTTGACTGAGCCTGCCGGCTTTGGCGTTTACATCCATTGGCCCTTTTGCGCGGCCAAGTGCCCCTATTGCGATTTCAACAGCCACGTGTCGGCCCATATCGATCACGACGCCTGGCTCTCCGCATATCTTGAAGAAATTGATCGGATCGCGGCTGAATCGCCCGATCATATCGTGACCTCTGTCTTTTTTGGTGGCGGCACTCCCAGCCTGATGGAGCCGCGGGTGACAAGCGCCGTTCTCGACCGCATCGCGGCGCGCTGGCGACAGGGAAACGATGTTGAGGTCACTCTGGAAGCCAATCCGACATCTGTCGAAGCGGACCGTTTTTCTGCTTTTCGTACCGCGGGCGTGAACCGGATTTCCATGGGCATTCAGGCTCTGAACAATGCAGATTTGCGGCGTTTGGGCCGGCTACATTCCAAGGAAGAAGCCCTAGCCGCCTTTGATATCGCCCGAAATGCTTTTGACCGTGTCAGCTTTGATCTGATCTACGCACGGCAAGACCAAAGCCTTGCGTCGTGGGAGGCCGAACTGACTGAGGCGCTGTCCCTCGCTGTCGATCACTTGTCGATGTATCAGCTTACAATCGAGCAAGGGACCGCGTTTGGCGACCGTTTCAATGCCGGTACATTGCGCGGCCTCCCGTCCGACGATCTTTCAGCGGACATGTATGAGCTGACTCAAGACATCTGCTCTGCACACGGTATGCCTGCCTATGAGGTGAGCAACCATGCGATACCAGGAGCGGAGTCACGCCATAATCTGATCTACTGGCGCATGCAGGACTATGCGGGAATTGGGCCCGGCGCGCATGGGCGGCTCACCTCGAACGGAACGCGTTTTGCGACCGAAGCGCCGCGGGCACCAAAGCTTTGGCTCGACGGCGCGCGAGAAAAACCAAGGGTCGTTCTGTCACCTGATGAACAAGCCGAAGAGATGGTGATGATGGGCCTTCGTCTAAAGGAAGGTATCGACCCTGCGCGATACGCCTCTCTGACGGGGCGGAGTCTGCCAGAAAAAGCGGTTGAAGACCTCGAGAGCGGTGGCTTCATTCAGATTAAAGAATCGAGAATAACTGTTACTGAACAAGGGTTTATCGTCTTAAACGGTATTTTGCGGGCGCTTTTGGGTGATTAACCAGACAACTTCCTACACAGATCATCCAGCTGTTCGAGTGACGTGTAGCTGATCACGACCTGGCCGCTTTCCGCCCCCGGCTTGTGGTTGAGCGTGACTTTCATATCGAGGCCCGCTGACAAATCCGCCTCAAGCGCCCGCGTATCCGCATCCTTTCCAGCCTTCGGCGACTTTGCTGGTTTGCTTTCATTCTGGCCTTCAGCCTCTTTGCGCACGCCTGCCTCGACATCGCGAACACTCAAACCTTTTGCTGCGATTTGCTTTGCCCAGGCGACAGGATCTTCGGACCCTATGATCGCGCGAGCATGGCCTGCACTGATTTGACCATCGCGCAATAGGTCCAGCGCCCCATCTGGCAATTGAAGCAGCCGCATCGTATTCGCCAAGTGGCTACGACTTTTACCAAGCGCTTCGGAAACCTGCGCTTGCGTGTGTCCGTGGCGTTCCATCAGCTGACGATAGGCGAGCGCTTCATCAACAGGGTTCAAGTCTTCGCGCTGCACATTTTCTATGATCGCAACCTCGAGAACTTCGAGATCGTCAAAATCACGAACAACAACTGGCAGCTCGTGCAGTTGCGCCTGTTGCGACGCCCTCCAGCGGCGTTCACCAGCGACGATTTGGTAAATGTCGCCTAGTCGCCGTACGATGAGCGGCTGGATGACACCCTTTGTAGCAATTGAGCGGGCAAGGTCATCGAGCTCTTCCGGCCCAAAGACTTTCCTTGGTTGATCTGGGTTTGGTTGAATGGACTCAATCGGCACCATCCGAACGCCTGAGCCCCCGGCCGCTGTAGCCGGTACCGCCTCTGCCTCGGCAACATCGGCCATAAGGGCGCTGAGGCCCCGACCCAATCCACGCTTTTTTTCCTTAGCCATCAGTCTGCCCGCTCCACCAAACCATTATTTTTCATCACTTCCCGCCCTAGTTCACGATACGCCAACGCGCCGCGCGAGGTCGGATCGTAGCTGAGTACTGGCATCGCAAACGAGGGCGCTTCACTGACACGGACGTTACGTGGGATTACGGTATCAAAGACGACACCGCCCAGATTTTCCCGTGCGTCCCGCTCCACTTGTTGGCTCAGGTTGTTGCGACCATCGGCCATGGTCAACAACACACCTTCAATGCGCAGGTCAGCATTTCCAGCCTGCCTGACGTCGCGCACCGTCAACATAAGCTGTGACAGCCCCTCAAGCGCAAAAAACTCGGCCTGCAAAGGAACCAATACCGAATGCGCAGCAACCATCGCATTGATCGTCAAAAGGTTTAGCGATGGCGGGCAATCAATCAGAATGATGTCCAGTGCAAACTGGTCCATAGCCACCTGCCGAAGGGCGTCGTGCAAAAGGAAGCTGCGTTTTTCCGACGAATATAGCTCTATGTCAGCCGAGCTGAGGTCAGTCGTTGCCGGAATAATCGACAGGCCTTCGATGTCTGTTGCAATTATCAGGTCGTTCAGTGCTATGTCTTCGAGCAAGAGGTCGTAGGTCGTGTGGGTCCGCTCTTCGAGTTCTATACCTAAGCCGGTCGACGCATTTCCTTGTGGATCAAGATCAACCACGAGCACCCTCAACCCCGCCTCGACCAAAGCTGCAGCAAGGTTAATTGTCGTCGTCGTCTTGCCGACACCGCCTTTTTGATTGGTTATAGCAATGATCTTAGGGCCCGTAGGGCGAGAGGGATCAGACACGAGTGATGTCCTTGATCTTGAGAAGAGCGGCCTGTGCGTCCGTGATACTGGGAATTACGTCGATATGGAACGCCCAGTTGGCCCGCGCAACTTCAATTTCCTGCTGCCAGCGTGCGCCTTTTGGAAAGACGGCGACTCCATCATCGTTTAAGTGTCGTTCAGCCGCCGCCAGCAATTCATCCAGCGAAGTCAGCGCGCGTGCGGTCAACGTATCCGCTTGCGAAGGCGGGACAAACTGATGCCGTTTATCATGAACTCGGACATTTAAACCAAGCTCCCGCGCCACCGTACGCAAAAACACTGCTTTACGGATATCGCTTTCAATGAGCGATACACTCAGATCTAGACCTTGACCTTTTGCCAAAATCGCGAGCACCAGTCCGGGCAACCCGCCTCCACTTCCCAAATCCACATGTGCAGTCGAGTGTTTAATACACGGCCAGATCTGTGCGGAATCCCAGATGTGCCGGATCCAAAGGTCCTCGACCTGGCTTCGCGCTACGAGGTTGATTTTGGGCGTCCACTTTTGGATTAGCAAAACATAGGCTTCAAGCGCTTCATATGTTTCACGTGAAACATACCCCGCCAAGCTTTCGGGAACTCCGTTCATGCTCGGCGCTTTTCCAGCCTTCTGATCCAAGCCAAAACCAACGCCAAAGCCGCAGGCGTCATGCCGTCGACGCGTGCTGCTTGGCCGATTGTCTCTGGCCGAGACGTGGACAACTTAGTTTTCAACTCATTCGACAACCCCTCGATAGCTGAATAGTCGAAACCAACGGGAATGTTCACTTCTTCATCTCGCCGAAGTCGCTCGATATCAGTGTTTTGTCGCGATACGTAATTCGCATACAGCGCCTCACGCTCAAGCTGCGCTGCGGCTTCCTGATCAACACATTCTAGCTCGGCATTAAGCGGAATGAGATCGCGAAACGATACATTAGGAAACGCCAGAACCTGAAATGGCGTTCGACGCGTCCCATCTTCCTTAACCGACAGACCCGCAGCGTTTAGCTCTTTCGGAGAATAAGCGACTTCAGAAACCAGCCGGCGCGCCTGTTCAAGGCGCTCCATCTTTGCTTCAAAAACCGCTCGACGGTCGTTACCAATAATGCCAAGCGCTGAACCGAGAGGTGTGAGGCGTTGATCCGCGTTATCGGCGCGCAACGATAACCGAAACTCGGCCCGGGATGTGAACATCCGATAGGGTTCCGCGACACCGCGGGTCGTCAAATCGTCGATCATCACGCCGATATAGCTTTCTGATCTCGAAAAACGGATGGCGTCTCGACCCGTAACAGTCATTGCAGCGTTTAGCCCGGCAACTAAACCTTGCGCCGCTGCTTCCTCGTAACCTGTCGTACCATTGATTTGGCCTGCCAGGTACAAACCTTCTACATCCTGAAGCCTTAGTGATGAGGTCAAAGCGCGCGGATCTACGTAATCGTACTCAATCGCATAACCAGGTTGCAAAATTTCAGCACGCTCAAGACCCGCTATCGTTCGAACGTAATCAAGCTGCACCTTCTCGGGAAGTGAAGTCGAAATTCCATTTGGATAAATGGTGTCGTCGTCTATCCCCTCGGGCTCCAAGAATACCTGATGTGACGACTTTTCGGCAAAGCGCACCACTTTATCTTCGATGGAAGGGCAATAACGCGGACCTACTCCGTCGATATGCCCGCCATACATGGCCGATTTGGAGAGATTTTTCGAGATTATCTCATGAGTTCGGGCGTTAGTGTGTGTTATCCCGCAGCTCACTTGTTTTGCCTTGGGCGCGGTATTCAGAAATGAGAACATCGTTGGCTGATCGTCACCCGCCTGAAGCTCCAAACCGGTCCAATCAATTGACTTGGACGACAAACGCGGGGGCGTCCCCGTTTTCAAGCGACCTAAGGGGAGATCAAAGCTCTGCAATCGCAGCGCCAACGCGTTTGATGCGTCGTCGCCCATGCGCCCGCCAGAAATCTGGCGATCTCCAATATGAATGATCCCATTCAAAAACGTTCCGGTGGTCAACACTACAGCACTAGACGAAAGCTCTGATCCATCCTTCAGAACAACCCCGCATACACGGGATCCTTTCACCAGTAGGTCTGTCACTTCACCATAAACCAAAGACAGGTTTTGGGTGGCCTTCATCTCTGCCAGCATGGCTTCACGGTAGATTTTCCGATCCGCCTGAGCCCTAGGCCCCTGCACTGCGGGACCTTTCCGGCGGTTAAGAAGGCGGAACTGGATACCAGCAACGTCCGCGACACGGCCCATCACACCGTCGAGCGCATCAATTTCTCGGACAAGATGCCCTTTTCCTAGCCCTCCGATCGCAGGATTGCATGACATGACGCCAATTCCAGCCTCGTTCATTGTTACGAGAGCCGTCTGCGCTTTTGCTCTGGCAGAGGCCGACGCAGCTTCGCAGCCTGCATGGCCGCCACCAATTACAATGACATCGAAATGTTTCACGTGAAACATCCTCACTTTCCGATACAAAACGACGCGAAAATCTCAGACAGCAGATCCTCAACGCCAATTCGACCTACCAGGGTTTCTAGCTGGCGTATCGCGCCGCGCAGCTCCTCCGCTGCGATATCGTACATATCCGGACCCGTTTCAATCTGGGCTCGGGCCAAAGCCAGACCATCCAGGGCATGAGCTAAGCCCAGTCGATGCCTCTCGCGGGATGCCAGGCTCGCCCCCGACACCTTGCCTCTCAACACGTCAGAAATATCCGCGACCAACTTTTCAATCCCATAACCGGACTGTCCAGAAATACCGTTTGCGTGCTTTCCTTGATCATCCTTAGCAATCAACACGAGATCTTCGCTCTCAAGCCTCATTGGCGTTGACCCGTCCTCGGTGAGGCAAATCCGTAAGTCTGCTACCTGAGCACGCTGTATGCCCCGCGCTACCCCCAGCTGCTCAACACCGTCATCTGTTTCACGAATCCCCGCAGTATCCAACAAAGTTACAGCGAGCCCACCGATGTCCATCCGAACTTCGATGACGTCTCGGGTCGTGCCAGCGACCTCTGACGTAATTGCTGCTTCTCGATTGGCCAACCGGTTGAGAAGTGTAGATTTGCCAGCGTTGGGGGGCCCGACGATCGCAACCTCAAAACCTGTCCTAATGCGCTCAGCAGCGACGCTGCCGGCCAACATATCCCGCATGGTAGCCTCTGCGGTATCTATCAGCGCAAGCACCTCCGGCGTCACATCAGTTGGTACTTCCTCATCGGCAAAATCGATGGTTGCTTCGATCAACGCTGCGCTACGGATCAAGTCCTTCCGCAGCTCTTCGATCTGGACACTCAGACCGCCTTCAGTGGTCTTCAGTGCTTGCCTCAGCTGTGTTTGCGTTTCCGCTTCAATGAGATCGGACAGGCCCTCAACCTGTATGAGATCCATCCGCCCGTTTTGCAGCGCGCGACGCGTGAATTCTCCCGGTTCCGCAAGCCGAACGTCATCGATCGCTTGCAGCGCATCAAGCACCGCCGCAATTCCAGCTGTTGATCCGTGAACTTGAAACTCGACGGTATCCTCACCGGTAAAACTATTTGGTCCCGCAAACGTCAAAACCAAAGCTCTATCAATGAGCAGTCCATCCAGCCCCCGCAATCCACGCACGCGATGGGAGCCCACGTCTGGTAAAGACCCTGCAAGCGCCGTCCCTGCGGAAAACGCCTCTGGGCCAGATACCCGGATAACGGCAACCCCCGCGCGGCCCGGAGCGGTTGCCAGCGCGCAGATCGTATCCATCACGCCAACCTTAGGTGTTCATAGAGTCGAAGAAATCGGAGTTTGTCTTGGTTTGTTTAAGCTTCGAAATCAGGAACTCAATAGCATCGGTCGTTCCCATCGGGTTGAGGATACGACGCAACACGAACGTCTTGGCCAAGTCGCCCTTATCGACCAACAGATCCTCTTTCCGGGTCCCAGATTTCAGGATGTCCATTGCCGGGAAGACACGTTTGTCAGCCACCTTGCGGTCGAGCACAATTTCCGAATTACCAGTACCTTTGAATTCTTCAAAGATTACTTCGTCCATCCGGCTGCCCGTATCGATCAGCGCCGTGGCGATGATCGTCAAAGAGCCACCTTCTTCAATGTTCCTCGCTGCACCAAAGAATCGCTTGGGGCGCTGGAGGGCATTTGCATCAACACCCCCCGTTAGGACCTTGCCCGACGATGGAACAACGGTGTTGAACGCGCGGCCGAGGCGCGTGATTGAGTCCAAAAGGATCACAACATCGCGTTTGTGCTCGACCAACCGTTTGGCTTTTTCAATGACCATCTCCGATACCGCAACGTGCCGTGTTGCCGGCTCATCAAAGGTTGATGAAATAACCTCGCCCTTGACCGTCCGCTGCATATCCGTGACCTCTTCGGGCCGTTCATCAATCAGCAGAACAATCAGATAGCATTCTGGGTGGTTCTTTTCGATCGACTTGGCAATGTTCTGCAGCAGTACTGTTTTACCTGTGCGCGGCGGCGCCGTGATAAGAGATCGCTGTCCCTTCCCAATTGGCGCTACAAGATCGATAATCCGCGCCGAACGATCCTTTGTTGTTGGATCGTCAAGTTCCATCTGTAGGCGTTCGTCAGGGTAAAGAGGCGTCAGGTTGTCGAAGGCGATTTTATGACGCGCCCGCTCAGGATCTTCAAAATTGATCTTTGTCACGGTCGTCAGTGCGAAATACCGCTCATTGTCATCGGGAGCGCGGATCACACCTTCAATTGTATCGCCTGTCCGCAACGAATGCTCGCGGATCATTTCAGGGGAAACATAGATGTCGTCGGGACCTGGTAGGTAATTTGCCTCAGGCGATCTAAGAAAGCCGAATCCGTCCTGAAGCACTTCCAGAACACCGTCACCGGAAACCTCCCAACCTTCATCCGCGCGTTCGCGCAGAATCTGGAACATCATCTCGCCTTTTCGCATGGTAGAGGCGTTCTCGATCTCCAGCTCTTCGGCCATCGCCAAAAGGTCTTTGGGGCTCTTTGCTTTGAGATCGGCGAGATTCAAACGATCAGTGGTCATGTTCACCTGCTCGCGCGCAAACGCTCACGTCTGCACGTCATTCATTGTCTTGTAAGTGCTGCGTTGCCTCGGACGAGGCATGTCTTGCTTAGGCGCAGTGCTCAGACGAGTCAACGCGCCCTGATTTCCTCACGAGATGCCAAGTATATAAATGTAAGAAAGATAGGTCGTTGATAGATGTTAGGGCGCGTCAATCTGTGGATTATTGGTTTGCTCACAGAGTTTTCCCTATGGGGATAACCAGATCTATCAGGGTGAAGGATTTTGATACCAAGAAATAATATATTCTTTACAATTACTTGAGTTGTGAGATCGACCATTACTTAGGTATAAAGCTGTGTGTAAAATTAGCCTCCAAGAATAACCCACAAGTCTGATTTATCCTTGTCCCGTGAGGACGAAACATGGTCAGGTTTCGTGGCAGTTTTGAGCTCTCGGAGGCTGTAGGCGCAGTCTTCGTCTTTCATTCGATACGGGCTAAATCACCCCCGAAATATCCACAGTGTTGCCCATATGACTGTCCCCATCATTCTTGCATCAGCTTCCCAAATTCGCGCGCAAATGTTGCGGAATGCAGGGGTGAACGTAACCACATTACCCGCCAGGATTGATGAAGAGGCGATAACCGCCGCTCTCTTGGCCGAATCGGCGCCCGCACGAGATATCGCTGATGCTTTGGCTGAAGGTAAGGCGCGGAAGATCGCGATGAAGCATCCTCAGTCTGTCGTGATCGGTGCGGATCAGGTTCTGGTGCACGACAAAACTCTGCTCAACAAACCATCTTCGCAGCAAAATGCGGTTGCTCAGTTGCACCGTTTGTCCGGGGGTCAGCACCAGCTGATGTCCGCTGCCGTCATTTACATGGATGGAAAACCGGTGTGGCGGCACGTTGGTGTTGTGCGGATCCGCATGCGCGTGCAAAGCGATACGTTCATCGCTGATTATGTAGCCCGCAATTGGGAAAGCATTCGACATTCTGTCGGCGCCTACAAACTGGAAGAAGAAGGCGCCCGCTTGATTGCGTCGGTCGAAGGCGATTACTTCACCGTGCTTGGCATGCCATTGCTTCAGGTGCTTGGCTACTTGTCTGACCGGGGGGTGATCGACACATGACTGCGCCAAAAATTCCGCTGGCAGGAGTAATCGGATCGCCGATAGGTCATTCGAAGTCGCCGCAGCTGCATACGCATTGGCTAAAAACATATGGTCTTAAAGGCGCATATGTTCCGCTTGATGTGGCAACAGACGATTTGCGCACTGTCCTTGAGACCTTGCCAAAGATGGGTTTCGTAGGGGTGAACATCACGATCCCGCACAAGGAACTCGTGCTCGAAATCGCCGATCTTGTCACGGATCGGGCGACGCTGATCGGAGCGGCCAATACATTGATTTTCCGCCGCGATGGCAAGATTCACGCGGACAATACTGATGGGTATGGGTTTCTTGAGAACCTCAAGGCTGGGGCACCGTCCTGGCAACCACGGTCTGGAGCCGCCGCTGTTCTTGGCGCTGGCGGAGCATGTCGTGCGGTGCTTGCGTCACTTTTGGATACCGGCGTTCCGCGGATTTATCTGTCGAACCGCACACGCATCCGCGCAGAGAAACTGGCGGCTGATTTGGGACAACGCGTTGAAGTTGTTGATTGGGTCCAGGCCGGAAACATGATTGAGGATGCTGACCTAGTCGTTAATACAACGTCTCTGGGCATGATTGGAAAGCCAGAACTGCGCGTACCCCTCGACGGCTTGCGCCCTGGAACAATAGTAACCGACCTTGTTTATGCTCCACTAAAAACGCGGTTGTTGCAAATCGCCGAAGATGCTGGATGCGTTACTGTTGACGGGCTTGGGATGCTTTTGCATCAAGCTGTTCCTGCGTTTGAGCGTTGGTTTGGAACACGGCCTACCGTTGACGCTGCAACGCGCGCGGCGGCGTTGCGATGACGTTCAAGCTTGGCCTTACCGGATCCATCGGAATGGGGAAATCCACAACGGCGGCCATGTTTGCGCAAGCCGGATGCGATGTGTGGGATGCAGATGCCGCCGTGCACAGGCTCTATGCCTCGGGCGGCCAGGCGGTGGAACCGATGAAAGCCCTTTTGCCTGAAGTCGTTGTTGATGGCGGCGTCTCACGAGAATTGCTGCGTCACGAAATCGCCAAAGATGCCGGAGTCTTGAAAGCCATCGAAGCAATTGTGCACCCGCTTGTGGCTCAGGACCGTCAAATATTCATAGACTCAGCAACCGCCGATATCCTTGTGTTTGATATTCCTTTGCTTTTTGAAACCGGCGGCGACGGACGGATGGACGCTGTGGCCGTCGTATCTATCCCTGCCGATGTGCAGAAAGCCCGCGTTCTGGCGCGAGGTCTTATGTCGGAGGAACAGTTCGAGATCATTCGTGCAAAGCAAATGCCGAATGAAGAAAAGGTTCGGCGCGCTGATTATGTCATCGTGACCGACACTGTTGATCATGCGCGAATGCAGGTCCAAAATATTTTGGCGTCAATTAGAGAGCAGCGAGATGCGTGAGATTGTCCTCGATACCGAGACCACTGGGTTTGACCCGGAGACAGGCGACCGGATTGTCGAAATCGGTGCAGTCGAGCTGATGAACCATGTCGCCACGGGGCGCACCTATCATCAGTATATCAATCCCGAGCGATCAATGCCGCAAGAGGCGTTTGAGGTGCACGGGCTGGGCGACGAGTTCTTGCGGGAGAAGCCGAAATTCGCCGAAATTGGTCAAGCGTTCGTCGACTTCATCGGTGATGCAAAGCTCGTAATTCACAACGCTGCCTTCGACATGAAATTTCTGAATGCGGAACTTGGCTGGATGGGTAAGGCGCGCCTTCCGATGGATCGCGCGATTGACACACTTGATATCGCACGCCGCAGGTTCCCGGGCTCTCCTGCGTCGCTCGATGCCCTTTGCCGCCGGTTCAGTATCGACAACTCCGCCCGAACGCTGCACGGCGCGCTATTGGACAGTGAAATACTGGCCGAAGTGTATCTGGAGCTGATAGGCGGCCGGCAGCCAGGTCTTGTCTTGGCTTCAGGCGGTGGTCAAAGCGCCGGGTCGCAGATGGAAAGCTGGACGCCCCAACCGCGTCCAAAATCCCTCGATGCCCGCGTCACGGACGAAGAACGCGCAGCACACGAGGCGTTTGTTACGGCGCTTGGTGAAAACGCGCTTTGGGGTCGCGCCTGAAACAAAAAGCGCGCCCGTGGGCGCGCAATTCAATTTATTCCGAACTAAATCAAGCGTCCAGTTTTTGCTGACCGCCCTCTGCTTGCCGCTTGGCAATCTCGTTCTTGTACATTGACAGGAAGTCGATGTTTTCGAGGTTGAGCGCTGGAAAGCCGCCATCGCGCGTCACGTCGCTCACCACGCGGCGGAGGAAAGGGAAGATCATGCGGGGGCATTCAATCAGCAGGAACGGGTGCATCTGCTCGTCCGGGACGTTCTCGATGTGGAAAATACCGACATAGTCGATTTCCATGATGAACAACGTCGCGTCGCCATCCTTGGCCTTGCTGGTGATGTTCAGCTTGATTGAGCTTTCGAATTGATTGTCTGTGGGGCGCTTTTTCGCGTCGAGGTTAACCTGCACCGAAACGTCCGGTTGAACGTCGGCCGGTGCCCCCTTTTGGGCCATTATGTTTTCGAACGAAAGGTCGCGCACGAATTGGCCCAAAACGCGCATTTGCGGCGGAGTCTGGGGTGCGGCGCCCACGGCGGGGTTTTGCGCTGTTTCGTCTGCCATCTTGAAATCTCCTACGGGAAAACCTGCGTTGCAGGCGGCTTAACAGAGCCTGCAGGCGGTCTCAATGCTTCGTCCAGCCGGATGGCCCTCTGACAGGCGGGGCATTTGGGTCAACTTCCTGAAATTCACCCTCAACAATGTCGTCCCGAGCGGGGCGTGTGTTTCCCGCGGGTCCAAATGTCTGCACTTTCACTCGGGCGCGCGCCTGTTTGAAAAGCCAATGCCGGATGCCAGGCACAAGAAGAGCGAAGCCCACCGCATCGGTAAAAAACCCAGGCGTCAGCAATAAAGCGCCGGAAAATAGTATCATCGCCCCATCGGCCAGTGTTTCTGTCGGGTCAGTGAACTGGTCCATTGACGCCCGCAACTTGCCCAGTGTGGCCAGGCCCTGACTGCGCACCAGATAGCTGCCGGCAATCGCGGTCGCGACAACCGTCAAAAGGGTCGGCCAAGTGCCGATCGCGCCGCCAATCTGAATAAACAGCGCAATCTCGATCACCGGGATGGCCAGAAAAGCAATGAACAGCCACATGCAGCATCTCCTTCTGGGCGGTAAGTGGACTCATGCCCGCCCCGCACCTACATAGGAGGTCAACAAGATGCTTACCACTTGAGGAACGCCCAACCCATGAACAGTCCCCTGATCCAGCTGCTTGTCCTGGCTGGCATTGCTGTTTTCCTGATCCTTCGTCTGCGCAGTGTTCTGGGCACTCGTGAAGGTTTTGAACAGCCGCCGATGCCGCAGCAAGGACAGGGCCGTGCGCCCGCCCCTGAATTCGAGGTGATCGAAGGCGGCCCCGATCTCGATATCATCGATCATGTTGACGAAGATAGCGATGCGGCCAAGGCCCTTGCCGAGATGAAACGCCTTGAGCCATCCTTTCACGTGGCCGACTTTCTCGGTGGTGCCCGCGGCGCGTATGAGATGATCGTGATGGGGTACGAACGTGGTGAGCTGTCGGAGATACAACCGTTCCTGAGCGAAGAGGTGTACGAGTCATTTGTGGATGGTGTTGCCGCTCGCGAGGATCAGGGCCTGACAATTGAAGCGAACTTTATCGGTGTGCGCGAGATGAAGCTTACGGATGCTACGCTGAATCCTGAGACGAACGAGGCCGAAATTACGATTAGGTTCGTTGCAGAGCTGACAAGCCTTGTCCGGGACCGCGCGGGCGATATTGTTGAAGGTAGTGATACGGACGTTAAACGGCAAAAAGACACGTGGGCCTTTGCGCGCAACATGGGGTCGGACGATCCCAACTGGATACTTGTCTCCACCGACGCCTGATCGGCGCGGCGCTCTATGCTTGTGCGATCGTCATGTCATTGATGGGCCAACCCGCGCAAGCTGAGCCGACGTACACTGTCCTTGACTTTGACAAGCTCAATGGTTGGAACGGCGACGATCACGCCGCCGCTCTGGCCACGTTTCGCAATACCTGCATGGATTTTGACGATCCAGACTGGAGGGCATTGTGTGCGTTTGCATCGCAGGATCCGGATCCAAAGGGCTTTTTCGAACTCTTCTTTCGGCCAGTTTTGATCGAGGATGGCGCCGCCGGTCTCTTTACGGGATATTTTGAACCGGAACTGACAGGGTCGCGCACACGAGGTGGCCGCTATCAGTACCCTGTTTATCTGATGCCGCGTGAAGCTCGGTTCAATCGCCCTTGGTTTACGCGCCGCCAGCTTCTTGAAAACGGTGTGATGGAAGGTCGCGGGCTGGCGATTGCCTGGGTTGATGATCCGGTTGAGCTTTTCTTCCTTCAGATTCAGGGTTCTGGCCGTATTCGATTGCCAAACGGCTCGATGATCCGTGTTGGCTATGGTGGGTCAAACGGCCATCAGTACCGATCAATCGGTCAAGAATTGGTGCGCAGAGGCACTTATCAGGCCCATCAAGTCAGCGCGCAGGTCATCAAGAATTGGGTTCGTCGTAACCCCGATGCCGGGCGCGAGCTGCTGTATCATAATCCGTCATATGTTTTCTTTCGCGAGGTAAGCGAAGTGCCTGCCGAACGGGGCCCTTTGGGCGCCATGAACCGGTCCATTACCACAATGCGGTCGATCGCTGTGGACCCGAAATTCGTCCCTCTCGGTGCACCCGTATGGATCGAAAAGGGCGGAAATAATCCGATCAAACGCCTGATGATCGCGCAGGACACAGGTTCAGCGATCAAGGGGGCACAACGCGCTGATATTTTTTTTGGCACCGGGGATCAGGCTGGTCGGCAAGCGGGCCGACTCAAGGATCCGGGCCGGATGATGGTGCTTATGCCAATCCAGCGTGCTTATGCTCTGTTGCCCGAGGGTGGGATATGAAAGGTCGCCGCCTGCGCCCAGAAGAGGTCGACCTTTGGCATAAGGTCAACGAAAAGACCGAAGTGATGGCGCAGCCGTCACCCCTGCCCGATCCAATACCGGTCACTGTGCCGATGTCCCGCCCGCGTGCGGAGTTCAAAACGGTTGCACGCCCGGAACGGCCCGGAGGGCCATCGACTCGTGTCGACTTGGCGCCCACACTAACCGAAGCATTCACCAAGCAATCCCTAGCGATGGATCGCAAACGGTTCACGCAGCTCAAGCGCGGTAACCTCAAACCAGAAGGCAAGCTGGACCTGCATGGCATGACGGTTGACCGCGCCCATTTGGCGTTGACCCGCTTTGTGCTGAATGCGCAAGGCAGCGGTAAACGACTGATCCTTGTGGTGACTGGCAAGGGCAAAATGCGCGATGATGGCGGCCCGATCCCAGTGCGCTTTGGGGTGCTGCGCCATCAGGTCCCGCAATGGCTCTCCCTGCCGCCACTCGGCTCCGCTGTGCTGCAGGTTACACCAGCTCACCAGAAACACGGCGGGACTGGCGCCTACTACGTTTACTTGCGCAAGGCGCGCTGAATCCCCAACCACATCATTCCGCTGGCAAAAACGAAATAGAGCGCCACGCCGATGTATTGCGTTTCGATGCCGAGACCCATGTCGATGGCAACGCCAGTTATGCCCGGCCCGATAGCTGACCCCAGAACCATCACCGCCGCAGCCATCGCCTTGATGCTGCCCAGATGTCGTGTGCCATAGAATTCGGCCCAAAACGCGTTTGGTAGGGTCGCATTTCCACCAGTTGTCATGGCCAGAAAGAACAAACCGATAAGCAGTACCGGCACGCTATACCCGTAGCTGAACAGCAGAAACGCCACCACCATGGGCAACTGGTAATAGGGCAGCAAGCGCGCGGTCCCAAACCGGTCCAGCGCCCATCCGCTCAGCACCATCCAGCCCACACCCAGCGCGGTATAGACCGGGAACAGTGCCACCAGTGATAGATGTGAAATCCCCTTTACTCCGGCAAAGTGGACCTGCTGAAAAAAGAAGGCGGTGTTGAAGGCCGAAGGGCCCAGCAAGGCTGGCACCATGAACCAGAAAAGCGGATGGCGCAGCGTTTGCGCACGGGTCCAGTGAAGTCCCGCCATCCCTGGTGAATTAATCTCTTCGGCAATGGCTTGCGGCGTGCGTTCTTTGCCAAGCAGGCGGATCAATACTGGTATGCCAGCAAGCGCAATAACCGCCGCAAAGACCCATAAAATGCGCCAATCCATGACGCTCATCAAGGCGACAAATCCAAGGGGCAGCACGGCTTCACCTACTGCAAACCCAAGCGTAGCGACCGACAAAGCCTTGCCCCGATTTGCGTCGAACCACCGCGCCATGGCAACAATTGCGATGTGGCTGGTCATACCCTGCCCGGTTAATCGCAGCGCAAAGATCACCAAGGGAAGTAACGCTGCAAAGGGGTTCACGGCCATGAACAGACACGCACCAGCGAGCAGTAGAAGAACAACTGCCCCAAGCTGACGTACCCGAAACCGATCTGTCAGGCCGCCAGCCCAAACCATCACGGCGGCAGACGCAGCGGTTCCAAGCGTATAAATTCCGCCCCAAGCGCCATGACTTAACGTAAACGCGTCTTGGATTTGTGCGGCAAAAATCGAAATGAAAAACGTCTGCCCGAACGATGACAAAAAAGTCAGCAGCCCCCCTGCGACAAGCCATGGGGCGTTTTGTTTTACAAACGCTCTCATGCGGCTCTAGCGCGGGGGCAGAAGGATGATTTTTGACGCGTTGCGCAAGATGCGTCGCTGCCCGGGAAGTGCATCGAACTCACGCTGCGCACCGCCCGCAAAGTCGCGGTTGAACTCCCGCGCGGCGTTCAGGATCGACAGCACCGCGGGCGAGGCTGCGGCCGTCAGGTGGTTACCTGTGCTGAAGCTCTCAAAATTGCTCAGATCAATGATCTGCACGGGCAGATTTGCCAGCGGTTCAAGATCGGTCAGGTTGCCAACACGCACCTCGTCGCCTCTGATCCACGCGGACAGGCGCAACGCCTGATCCCGCCCGGACACCATGATGATGAATGGCTGCGGCACCTCTTTAAAGCTGCGCATGACCTGGCGAAATACGTCCACATCCAGATCGGGCGACATCAGGATGACCCCGTCAAGATTGCGCGCAGCCCACCCGGGCTGCGCCAATTCGATCTGGCGCAACGTTTCCATCACCACGACCGAGCCCATGGAATGACCGACCAGAACAAATTCCGACGGGTTGGTCGCTGCGATATCAAACAGCGTGTCTTGCATCATGTCGCGCGAAAAGTAGGTGCTGTCGGTGTCGTACTGATACCCAAGCGGCTGCGCCCGGCTGGGCCAGGACAACGCAACCAGCGCGCTTGGAAGTTGCAGATCATGGGCAAGTTGCGCCAGACGGAACACAGGGTCGACAAAGGTGTTGTTATAGCCGTGCACAAAGAGCGTCGCCGCTTTGCGCTGGCTGGCCTGCACGCCGCGCGCGAGGTCGGCGCGGAACTGCGCACGGTCCGGATGATCTGTTCGGCTCACCAGCGTGAAATCAGCACGTGGATTGGGTTTGCTATGCCCGTTGCGCACTGTGCCGGGCGTACGCTGAGGCGGGATCGACACACCAAGCCGCAGGTATGAGGATGAAAACGCGCGCTCTATCCCGAAAATATGCGTGTCATGCGGGGCGCGGTTTGTGACGACATAGACATCGCGCACCGTCCCTATTTGCGCGGCTTCGGGCACAATCGGCGACACGCCTCGATCATCCGTACAGGCCGCAAGCAGGGCAATCAGGGAAAAGACGATCAGAACACGCATGCTCTAGCGCTTAGCCCGGATTGTTACGTCGCGCTAGAGCACGTAGCGGCTCAGGTCAGCGGAGGCCGCCAATTCTTCCAGATGCGCGTTCACAAAGCCCGCATCCACAGTGACAGTATCACCAGCGCGGTCCGGTGCGGCAAAGCTAAGCTCTTCGAACACCCGTTCGAGCACCGTGTAAAGCCGACGGGCACCAATATTCTCCACGCTCCGGTTTACCTCTGCAGCAACGCGGGCCAGTGCGGCAATCCCGTCTTCAGTGAAGGTGACCGTCACTTCCTCAGTTCCCATCAGGGCTGTGTATTGCCGTGTCAGAGCGTTGTCGGTGTCGGTCAGGATGCGCACGAAATCTTCTTCAGTCAGCGCCCGAAGCTCGACCCGGATCGGTAGGCGTCCCTGTAACTCCGGCAGCAGGTCGGACGGCTTTGCAACGTGAAAAGCGCCAGATGCAATAAAGAGGATATGGTCCGTCTTGACCGGCCCATGCTTTGTGCTGACCGTCGTGCCTTCGATCAACGGCAGCAGGTCGCGCTGAACGCCTTCGCGGCTGACGTCGGCACCCCGTGCGTCAGAGCGCGCTGCGACTTTGTCGATCTCGTCCAGAAAGACGATGCCGTTCTGCTCGACCGCTTCAAGCGCAGCTTTGTTCACCGTCTCATCGTCCAGCAGCTTGTCCGCCTCTTCGCCAATCAGCAATTCGTAGGATTGCGCGACGGTCACGCGTTTGCGCTTCGTACGCCCAGGCATGGCTTTGCCAAACAAATCGCCAAGATTCATCATTCCCGGTTGCCCGCCCGGCATTTCAAAGCCTTGAAAAGGGTTGGACGTGTCCGCGATCTCCAGCTCAATCACCGTGTCGTCCAGCTCGCCCGCTTTCAGCTTTTTGCGGAACATCTCGCGCGTGCCTTCACGGGCGTCTGTCCCGGCAATGGCCGTGATCACACGTTCTTCGGCTGCCGAATGCGCCTTGGCTTTGACGTCCTCGCGCATATGTTCGCGCGTCATAACGATGGCGGCGTCCACCAGATCGCGGACAATCTGTTCCACGTCCCGGCCGACATAGCCGACCTCGGTGAACTTAGTCGCCTCGACCTTCAGGAAGGGCGCGCGGGCCAGCTTTGCCAGTCGGCGGCTGATTTCCGTTTTGCCGACGCCCGTGGGCCCGATCATCAGGATATTCTTGGGATAAACCTCTGCCTGCATGTCGGCGTCCAGTTGCTTGCGCCGCCAGCGGTTGCGCAGGGCCACGGCCACAGCCCGCTTCGCGTCCTTCTGGCCGATGATGAAGCGGTCAAGTTCCGAGACAATCTCGCGCGGGGTCAGGTCGGTCATTCGGTGTTCTTCCTTTTCCAGCCTTCGCGCCCGTCTTTCATCGTCACGCCTTCGCAGCCCATTTCAGAAAGCAGGTCGCGACAGGCCTCGGGCGTCATGCCGGTTTTCAATGTCAATGTGTCGAGGCTGCGAATCCCGCTCGCCCCTTTCGATTTGTCATCCAGCAGCGCGGCTAGCATCTTGGCACGCTGCCGCTTGGTATGTGCGTTCGCACCCAGAAACCGGTCAAAGACTTTCAGCGCGTCGCCCAACCAACTCATGGTGTGATGGTCTCAACCGTCAGGTTGCCGTTGGTGTAAACGCAGATGTCCGCGGCAATCGCCATCGCATCACGCGCCACGACCTCTGCATCCTTATCAGTGTCCATCATCCCGCGCGCCGCGGCGAGGGCAAAGTTACCGCCCGAGCCGATCGCGGCCACGTTATGCTCCGGCTCAAGTACGTCACCGGCGCCCGTGATCACCAATAAATCCGATCCATCCGTCACGATGAGCATCGCTTCGAGTTTCTGCAGGTACTTGTCCGTCCGCCAATCTTTGGCCAGTTCGACACTTGCCCGCTGAAGTTGGCCCGGCGTCGCTTCCAGCTTTGCCTCCAACCGTTCCAGCAAGGTAAACGCGTCCGCCGTGGATCCCGCAAAGCCCGCCACGACATCGAACCCACCGGGGGACAATCGCCGTACCTTGCGCGCGGTGCCCTTGATTACGGTCTGGCCCAGCGACACCTGCCCGTCCCCTGCGATCACCACTTTACCGTCTTTTTTGACGCCAATGATCGTCGTGCCGTGCCACCCGGGAAAGTCGTCTGCCATATCGTGCTCCTTGCTCGGCGTGATATAGGGCCGCGCGGCGCACGCCTGCAAGGGCGGCGCTTGTGAGCATGTCGCGTGCGGCCTAGGCTGTGGCACATGCCAGAGCCTCGCATCACCCGGATTTATCTCGAAAAATCGCTGCGCGAGAGTGCGGCAGCAGGGCAGCACAACTTCCTAAACCTTGTTTGCGAGGTGCTGGAAGACCGCGGGATGCGTATTGAGTTAAAAACCTCTAGCAAAGCCGAACGGCTCAAAGGGGCGATGCGCCCCGGCTATTCGCTGATCCACATGAAGCCGCCGGTTGGCGCGAACGGCCTCGTCTTTCGCCGCGCCTATCACTACCCGTTCTGGCAGATCGACCGGACCGATGAACGCTGGAACTGGCAGGTGGCGCAAACGCCCCTACCCGCCCAGCGCAGTGACCATGCGGACGGTTTTTTCCGGCGGTGGCGCAAACGCCTTTTCCCGGAGGTTCAAACCTCGCAAGGCGGTTACATCTACGTCCCGCTTCAGGGCCTGATCCGAGAACACCGCAGTTTCCAAACCTGCAGCCCGGTGGACATGTTGCGCCATATCCGTCTTCAGCGCCCGGGCCAAAGGATCATCGCGACCCTGCACCCCAAAGAGCATTACGATGCCGAAGACCTCGCCGCGCTGGGCGCGCTGGATATTGAGGTTGAAACCGGCCAGATGCACCGTTTCCTGCCCCATTGCGACGTGGTCGCCACGATGAACTCAAGCGCGGCGTTCAGCGGGTATTTCCTCGAAAAACCTACGATCCTCTATGGCAAGATCGACTTTCACCACATCGCACTGGACCCGCAAGACTGGGACAAGATCGATCAGCACCGGCCGGACTATGCGCACTTCATCCACTGGTTCTGGCAGCAGATGTCGATCAACGCGGGCCATGGCAGCGCCAAGGCGCGGATCGCGGAAAAGCTGGACGCTTTTGGCTGGCCCAAATGAAAAAGCCGCCTTGAGGGGCGGCTTAGACGCTTAGCTTTGCAGGCCTCAGATCGACTCTTCGATCCAGCTTTGCAGCGCAGCCTTTGGCTTGGCGCCGGCCATGTTCGACACGACCTGACCGTCCTTGAAGATGAACAGCGCCGGAATGCCGCGCACGCCCATCTGTGCCGGTGAATTCGGGTTTTCGTCCACGTTCACCTTCACGATCTTCACCTTGCCGGCCATCTCTTCAGACAGCTCTTCAAGCGATGGGCCGATCTGTTTGCACGGACCGCACCATTCCGCCCAGAAATCGACGAGCACGGGGGTATCGGAATTGCGAACTTCGGCGTCGAAGGTCGCGTCAGTTACTGCGGTGGTGGCCATCTGGCATCTCCTGAAATCACGGTCAGGGCGTCAACCTAGGAAGCAGCCCCCGCGCCGTCAAGATATGGGAGGCTTGCAAGCGCGTCTGTCACGATATCGTGCGGCACCTCCATCGCGGCACGCGTCCGGGTCCAGACAATGACCAATCGAATGGCGCGGTCCGGATAAATCTGCCGCACCGCCAAAAGGTAAGCGCCCATCTGGCGCAAAACCCCGTCCGGTATGTCCGCGGGCGTGTCGGGGACAACGCGGTTGGTCTTGAAATCAACAACCGTGACCGTGTCATCGGCGACCATCAGCTTGTCAATTGACCCATGTAGCCTTTCCGTCCCGAACGGGGCGGTCACATCCACTTCGCTCAATACGTCCGGCGCAAACAGATGGGCCAACGCCGCATCGTCTTTCACAGCTTGCGCTTCGGCTCGGGCGTCCTGTTTCAGATCAGCCGGTAGCGTATCGCCCGGGTCTGCTCCTTCAAGCAGCTTATGTACAAACGATCCGTAGGCCTTCGCCTCATCCTCGCTCATCCCTTGCGGACCGGGCAGCGCCTTTGATCCGCCAAGGTCAGAGGGTGACAACGTCTCGCGCCGTTCTGGCACCTGCGCCAGCGGGCTTTCCACGAAACTCGCGGGCGCGACGGTTTGGTCATCACCCCGGGCCGCGCGCATTGGCAGGCCGTCCCAATCCCCAAAGCTCAGCCGCTGGCCAGGGCCTAAGGGCGTTTCAAAGCTTGTCGCCCCAAGATGGTTCATCGCACCTTGAACGATCTGAAACCACGTGCGTCCATCCTTGTTCAGATCCCCCGCCGCCGCCACAATGAGCCACTTTTCGGCCCGTGTTAGAGCCACATACAAAAGCCGAAGCTTCTCCTCCCACTGCGCTTCCTTGATCTGGTCAATCCGGTCAGAGATGACCATCGGCAAAGCATCGGAGGACGGTTTCCAAACTGGCGTGTCCGCAACTTCGATGATCTTGTCTTTTACATCGTTCTTGATCTGCCCGCAGTCTGGCAGGATCACGATCGGCGCCTCTAAACCCTTGGCGCCATGCACCGTCATCACCCGGATCTGATTGCTGGCGCTGTCCACCTGCCGTTTGATTTCGACCTCGTCCGTCTGCAGCCAGGTCAGGAACCCGGTCAACGATGGAACCTCAGTGCGTTCGTAATCGAGCGCCTGACCAAGCAGGGCATCAATGCCGTCCGCTGCCTCTGGCCCCAGCCGCGCCAGCAAGCGCGCACGACCCCCGTGCCGCGTCAGCACGCGGTCAATCAGGTCGTACGGTCGAAGGAAATCCGCATTGTCCCGCAGGTCGTTCAAAACGGCCAACTCTGTCGGGTACTCTGCACTCTGCTTCCTAAGTACGGACCAAAGCGATCCGCCACCCCGTCCATGCGCCAGATCAAAAAGCGCACCCTCGCTCCACCCAAACAGCGGTGAGCGCAGCGCGGTGGCAAGCGACAAGCTGTCGTCCTGCGTTGCGACAAAGCTTAGCAGCGCGCCAAGGTCCCTGACAGCCAGTTCCGCCCCCACCTTCAGCCGGTCTGCCCCGGCAATCGGCAGCCTCAGCTTTTTGCAGGCTTGAATGATGTGCGGAAATATTCCCGACCGTCGCTGCACAAGGATCATGATGTCGCGCGGCTCGATCTTGCGCCGGAACAGAACACCGTCTTTCTCGTCCGGGATCGTCTCATCACCCTCTAGCAACTGCTTGATCTGCCCAGCAATGCGGCCGGCAAGAATGGCTGTGTGATGCGTGGGCGACACCTTGTCGACCGGATCGCGGAAATCGGCATCAGGCTCCGCTTCGGTCTTTTCCAAATGCGGCCACAGATCGACCCGCCCGGGAAGTTCTGTTTTGAAGGCGACATGCCGCGCCTCCACCGTTTCCGTGCCTTCAAAGCACTGATCGACCAGCCGTAAGATGCCAGGCGACGAGCGGAAGGAATGCGCCAGCTCTTCGGCCTGAAAGAGCGCGCCCGCCCCTTCCAGTCGCGCCTGGAATTCGTCCTTCATCGCATCGAACTGCGCTGGATCCGCACCCTGAAAGCTGTAGATGGACTGCTTTTTGTCCCCCACGACAAAAATCGTGCGGTGGTCCTCGTCGCGCGTGCCGGTTCCGGCCCCGAACTCCGCGGCAAGCTGGCGGATCACGTCCCACTGCGCCGGACTGGTGTCTTGCGCCTCGTCCACTAAAATATGGTCAATCCCGCCATCAAGGCGAAAGAGGACCCATGCGGCGATGGCCCGATCTGTCAGAAGCCGACGCGCCTTTTCGATCAGATCGTCGAAATCTAGCCACCCGCGCGCCTCTTTCGCGGCGCTGTAGGCCGCCGTAAAGCGCGTGCCAAAATCGTGCAGTGCCACCGTGGCCTCGGCGGCAGCTATCCCATGACGTCGCAAAATTGCCTCGTAGACACGCTCCTTCAATGCATCAAAAGCGGGGATCGCGTCCGAGACTGCTTCGCGCACCGACTTAGTTGGAAAGCTCTTTCGCGGCGTACCGCTTTGGGTCAGGAAAAATCGCGCCAACGTATCAAGCGCGCCCGGCGATGCCGGATCAAACGCGCTTAGCAGCTGCGCCGCCACCGGATCGCCTTTACTACTCGCGCGGGCCATCGCGTCCCGAACAGTCTCTAACATATGCAGATCATCAGGTAGAAACGCATCCGCCATCAGGTCCGCTTCGGTCAGACCTGTCGGCAGGCCCAAAAGCGCCAAGGCTGCATCCCGATCCAGCGCCTTGAACCGCCCCGCCGCAATCTCGCGCGTGAGCTGCGCAAAATCTTCCCCAGTGTGTAGCCGGGCCAACCCTGCCACTGCCGCCGCCTCCGGCCCCGTTGCCATCGCATCTACGACCTCTGCACGCAGCAACTCTGCCGCACGGTCTTCAACCTCGGCAAAGTTGGGGCTGACCCCGGCTTCCAAAGGAAACCGCCGCAGCAGACCCGCACAAAACGAATGGATGGTCTGAATTTTCAGCCCGCCGGGCGTCTCAATCGCGGCAGCAAATAACGTGCGTGCCGGACCCAGATCATGGCCGTCCCCCGCGCCAAGGTCGGTCAGCGCGGCGCGCAGTTCTGCATCACCCATCATCGCCCACGTGCCCAGCGTCTTGAACAAGCGGTTCTGCATCTCTGACGCCGCCGCTTTGGTATAGGTCAGGCACAGGATGTTTTCCGGCTTTACCCCTTCCAGCAAAAGGCGCGCCACGCGGTCGGTCAGCACCCGCGTCTTGCCCGAGCCGGCATTGGCCGACAGCCAAGTGGACGCATCCGGCCGCGCGGCCTTGACCTGATTCCGCGTCGCCTCGTCTTTCATCAGCCCACGTCCTCTGCTGTGGCATCGGCGCTGCTGTCCCACTCGCCATATCGAGCAAGTTGGTCGTAATCGCCCGGCATATCCTCCCGATACGCTTCATTGCGGGCGGTATAGCCTTGGGCCCGGTCCAGATAAGCGCCCAGCAAGGCAATCAGGTCGGCTTTGATCACGGCGGGCGGCTCTTTGCCCAAATCGGCGGCGCGCTGTTCAAGGTCTTGGCCAAGCCCCAGGTAGACCGCCGCTACCGCCGGCGCCGGGCCGAGGTTGTCAAAGCTGCCCTCTTCCACCATCAATGCTTCGATCAGCAGCTGTTTGTCATAATGCTCCAGCTGTTTCTTTGAGGGCGGGGATCCGCTTTTGTAGTCATAAAGGTAGACACCGCCATCTGCGGCGATGTCGATCCGGTCCGCCTTGCCGCTTAGCTCCATGCCGATTTCAGGTAGCTTAAGCGTCCCGGCGGCATCCTCTTCGAAAAAGGTGGGCGTTGCGGTCGCCTGGCGGGTGTCTTCATGGGTCACGAACGGCCGTGCGATCCGGTCAAGCCGGGCCTGCCACAGCGCGCGCGCCGCGGGCCAGGGCACCTCATCTGCCAAAACCGCTTGGCCAATCTGGCGCAACATGTCTTCAGTCAACGCTCCGGTGGCGAGCGATTGCTTCACGAACCGTTCCATCACAGTGTGCAGCACCGTACCGCGCAACAGCGCGTCGGGCGTTTGCACAAGCGGGCCAAGCGGTTTCAGGCCCAGACAATGCCGCGCATAAATCGCATAGGGGTCTCTTTTGAGTGTTTGCACCTCGGTCACGCGCAGCTTTCTTGGCCGTGCTGCAACCGGCGGGCGTGGAGATGGCCGCGGCGCTGGGGCAACGGGCGTCACCGCTTCGCGGGCAGAAACAGCCGCCAACCACGCATTTCCGCGTGTTAGAGCCGCATCAAGCGCTTGTCCCCCATGCTGCTCCGGCAGCCCGATTGCCAGATTGCTGAGCCTGTTCAGCCAGCGCGAGGGCACCGTCTCCGCTCCGTCCGCACGCAGTGATCGTGTCAACCAAACCTCTGGCGCGGCGATGGCTTGTTGAAAATCGTGCGCTGACAGACCGATGTTCCGTTCGGGCAGGAGCAGGCCTGCGTCACGCCGCATCTGCCGGTTCAGCCACGGATCAGGCGCGGGCACGGCCGGCCAGATGCCGTCATTCAGCCCGCCAAGGATAACTAGATTGGCGCCTTGAACGCGCGCCTCCATCGTGCCCCAGATCATAATGTCAGGGTGCGGCTTGTCCCGGTCGCGCAGGGGTTCCGCCCCTTCCAGTAGACCATCGACAAGACCGGCAAAATCACGCGCGGATATCAGCGGCCCATTCTCCGCCTCGCTCAGCAGATCATCCATTACCTGCCGCACGCCAATACCGGCCAGTTGCAGCCAGAGTGCACTCGTCTTTTGGCCAAGCCCGTTAGCCAGACGTTCTGTTATGTCGCGGTGTAATGTGGCCCAGTCGCCGAGGCTCCTCGCGTCTTTTGCATGATGATCGCAAAGGCAATCGGCGGCCCACGCCGCCCAATCCGGATCCTCGGCAAGTTTTATTAACGCGCTGCGATCGGGGTAAGGCATCCCTTTACGCCTGATTTTCAGCTCAAGCGCTTGTGTCAAAGCTGTATGCGCTCCGCGCGCTTCCGACGAAGCTGTTAGGGGATGCTTCAGCAGTGTCAGCAGCGCCTCGGCATCCAGGGGCTGTGAAAACAGCCGCGCAACATGACGCACGAAGCGCCCCGGTGGGCTTAGATGCAGGGGTGTGCCCGCGCTATCGTCGGGAATCAAGCCCCACTGATCCAGCGCCGCCGCTACCCGGCGGGTCAGCATCCGGTCAGGGGAGATCAACGCGGCGGTTTGCCGGTCCTCTGCCGCTTGCCTCAGGCGCAGTGCAATAGCCTGCGCCTCATCCCGTTCGCTCTCTGCTGTGACCAATGTTACGTTTTCAAGGGCTGGGTGCAGTGACCCAAGGCTCGGTCCTTCTTTCAACCAGGCGTCTGTTGTGGGCGCGGGCCGCAGCGCCAAAGAGACAAGCGCATTACGTGGAGCGCTGGGCGGCGGGGCGTCGGCCCATGGAGCAACAACCGGTTGTGCACCTCTCAGTTTGTGCGCCAGCGCGCGAAACCGGAACTGCGGATGATCTTCTGACGTCATCGCGTTCCAGCCATGTGATGGCAGATCAAAATCAAATCCCGGCAAAACCACAGCGCCTTGCGGAAGTGCAATTACCGATTTCATGAGCGTCAGCGCCGCGGCGCGTGACCCAGTGGAGCCTGCAACGATGACGGGATCAAGTGGTGGCGCGTCCTGCCATTCTGCGACTAGCGCATCAATTTCGGCCTTCGCTTGCGCGCCCTTGTCTCGTTCGAGGCCGAGTTGGTCGAGATACTGCCGCGCAATCCCCACAAAGGCCTGCGTGCGTGCCCAGTGGCCGGATTGATCGCTCACGTCCAGTGCGCTGACATCTTCCGGCGCGACGCCCTCTGCTTCCATTTCATCAAACAGAGCTGCAAGGCTATCGGTCAGGTCGAACAAGCTGCCATGCAGGGAAAAACCACTGTCTTGATCGATCAGTCGTTGTACCAGTCCCATCAGGTCCAGCCGTCGGCGGAGCGTGCTGCGATGCGCGGGTTTTGGTGGGACGCGGCAAAGCGAAGATACATCCGTCACCAGCACAATGCGCGGAAGAAGCCTGGGCGGACCGGAATCAAAGATATCACGCAGCCGTCGCGCCATGCGACGCGTGTTCACAATCAGCGTGACACGTGCCCAAGCTTCTGGGGCAGTGCCCTGCAACCGTTCCTCAAGGCCAGCAACGAGAGCGGCGGGAAAATCGACGCCGGGCGCGAGGCCAAAGAGGCGCTGGTCGTCAAACACCTTGCAGCATCTCCTCTGCGACTGCGATCCCGTCCGGGGTGCCGACATCGCACCATGTTCCGGGATAAAGTGTGCCGTGCAACCGCCCGGCCGCCGCCATCTCTGCCCAGAGCGGTTGTATCGGAAAAGGCCCTACGGGCTCCTTCAAAAGTCGGTCCATCTTGATGATCTGCACTCCGCCATAAACACAGTCGGGGCCTTGGCGAAGCTGGCCATCGGCCGCAATCGTGAAATCCCCTGCGCCGGCTCGCGCCCTTGTCTGTGCCATCGGAACGCAAACCAAAAGTGCGTCCATCCTTTCAGGTTGCCATGCGTTTGCCGCCACGCGAAGCGGATTTGGCCCGCGCCAAAGCACATCGGGGTTTATCGTCCAGACTGGCGCTGTGCCCAGCACGTCCGCCGCCGCGCGCAGCCCGCCGCCCATATCCAGAATGTCAGGGGTTTCGATCAGTGGTGTGACCTCGCTCCCCTCAAGGTAAGCCGCCAACTGCGCCGCGCGATAATGCAAGTTCACCGCGACACGAGCGGGTTTCACGTCGCGCACCAATTCCAGCGCGTGTTCAATGAGCGGCTTGCCCGCGACCTCAATGAGCGGTTTGGGCATGTGATCGGTTAGCGGCCGCATTCGGGTGCCGAACCCGGCGGCATAGATCATCACGGCGTCTGGCGTGTCGCGCATTGCGCCTTGATCCTTTCGCGTATCTCAGACGTTGGTTCGGGCAGGGCGCCGCCTACAGCTTTTTTCAAGACCGCGTCTCCGATCTCTTCCAACGCGCGCTCGACATGCGACCAGACGCGCGGCAGCAGATCAACGTAGTGCGGTTTGCCATCCCGAAGGCATAGTCTCGCAAAAACGCCGATAATCCTCAGATTTCGCTGTAGGGCGAGGGCCCAGTAGGCACCACGAAACGCGGTTTCGTCCCCGACCCGTGCAGTAACGATGTAATGCTCAAGCATTGCGTCGTGAATGTCGCGCGGCACGTCCCGGCGTGCATCCAACAAGATGGAACACATGTCATAGGCGGGATGCCCCAGCATTGCATCTTGAAAGTCGAGCAGGCCAACGCGCGCAACGCCGTGGCGTTCCGGGAGCCACAGGAGGTTTTCCGCATGATAATCACGCTGGATCATTACGGAGGGTAAAATTGGCTCTAATATGGCGTAAATCGCCGTTTCAGCTCTTTGACGTGCTGATGTGTCTACGGAGTCAACACCCGCCAGATACCAGTCAAAGGCCAGCATCGACAGAGCGGTCATGGTTGCCGCGTCATAGGGTTCAAGCGCTGGGGCAGGGTGTTGGTGAAGCTCTACGAGAACGTTAACAGCGGCTGAATAGAGTCTGCCTTCGAGCGTCGCATCACGTTCCAGCACGCGTGCATAAATATCGTCCCCCAGGTCTTCGAGCAGTAGAAAACCCTCAACTTCGTCTGCGGCCAGTATGGACGGCGCACTAAGCCCGCATGTCTTCAGGTGCCCGGCAATACGAATGAAGGGGCGTACGTCTTCACCTTTGGACGGTGGGGCGTCCATGACGATGCTTGTCTCAGCTCCAAGGGTGAGCCGTTCGTACCTTCGGTTCGATGCGTCACCCGCAACAACCATACGCGCGGCACCGTTCCAGCCAGCGCGGTCGATAAAAGCGTTCAAGTCATTGGTGCGGCTCATGCCAGAGCCTCTACCATAGGTGCCCAATGGTTCGAGGTGCTGCGTAACTCGGCGACCCTGGCGTCTTCACGTGGTTCAGGCTTCAAGGTGATCCAAAGCGCATCCTGAGGGGCGTCTGGTCCTAATCTGTCCGGCCACTCGATCAGACAGATCGCCGTGTCAAATGCATCGCGCAGTCCCAGCTCTTCGATTTCACCCGGCCCGCTCAGACGGTATAGGTCAGCATGCCAAAGTGGCCCGCGTGTCGTTTCGTATTCCTGGACAAGCGTGAAAGTGGGAGACGGCACATCCTCTGGGACTTCGAGCAGTGACTTTATCAGCGATCTTGCAAAATGCGTTTTTCCCGCGCCGACGGGTCCGGCTAGCATAAGGCAATCTCCTGGTGTCAGACCCGCGCCAAGCCGTACAGCCAACGCCCGAGTGGCATCTGGCGAAGCGATTTGGATTTTGTGGTGGAAGCCTGTCATGGCCCGCAGCCTAGCCTGTGGTCCGAGCGCTGCAACCGCAATGCGTTTCTAGGCTGTAGTAGCGTCGGCCTTGACGTGGGCGTGATCGGGCGACAGGCGCACGGCGGTTGCGCCCGTGGCAATGGGCTGAACATGGCAGACCCAGCGCGATCCGTCTTTGAGGGAAACGGCAGCGTCCCACGCAACGCGTTCGCCCATATCTTGTACGAAATCACGGATATCGCCCCACACGGGGCTTGGTTGCGCGATCTGGTGCCAGTCGCGCAAGGCGTCCAGAACAGTGAAATCTGCAAAGCTGCTGTGCGGATCCACTTTGCACAACGAGCGGTAGGCTGCGTTCGATAGTGTCAGGACGCCAGTGTTGGTAAAGACGGCAATCGGGTCCGTTAGACTGTCCACCAACGACTGGCCAAGCTCTAGTTCTGCGCGGAAATTTCGCGTGAGCAGCATTTCGGCGCTGATATCTTCGATCAGGAAGGCAATGGCGTTGTCCGGGTGTGGCCGTCCGCTGACTCGGTAGGTCTGGCCGGATTCGAGCGTCCATGTTTCCTGATATCGGCCATCTTCTGCCGCCGCGATCATTTCGGCTATCTCTTGTCGCCAAGAGATGTAGCTTTTGGGTTCCGGCATCATCCGCCTGTCCCGCAGCTGGTCAAAGAAGGTCGCAAGATCCGGGCGACCACTGAGCAGTTCTGCAGGCAGCGTTGTCAGATCGACGAGCGCGGGATTGAACAGGGCAAGCTTGCCGTTACGATCAAATATGGCCAGACCAATTGAAAGCTGAGCAAATGTTTTGGCGAGCGTCTGCACGAAATTGCGCTGCGCAACCTCTGCCCGGATTACTGGTTCAATATCCATCGCATGGCCGATAGCCACGCCGTCCATCCGCTGCAGCACAAGATCAAACCACATATGCGTTCCGTCGCTCTGCCGCTGCAATTGTGCGCGTTGATCTCGAGGCTCCTGAGTCAGGTCGGGCGGAATGTCAAAAAGCGGCTCTGTGCCGCTGGCTTGCTTGCCTGCTTTGTCCAGTAGCGCGCCATAGGCGCGGTTGTACCAACTCACTTGACCGGTCGCTTCTGCCTGCCAGATCGGATGCGGAGAGCTTTCGACCGCGCGGCGCAGCGTTGCGTTTTCCGCTTCAAGCTGGGCCAAGCGGCCGGCGTCTCCTTTTGCCCCATCCGAGTAGAGCGTTACGATACTTGATGCTCCTGCCCGTTCAACTTCAAGGAATGACGGGTCGTTGTTGGTGCGGGGGCCAAGCGTATGAACACCTTCATCCAAGTCATCAAGGTCGTTCGGTAAACCAGAAAAACGATGTACCAGCTCCTGCTTGATCGATGACCAATCCGCCTTTTCAGGGTCAAGGCCAAGGATACGGTGTGCCGTGTCGGTTGCGTCCACCAGCTCGCAACCCTCAAAAAGAAGCGTTGTGCGGCTGTCGATATCTGAATGGGTTACCACATTTGTCGGTTGCCGGCTCATGCGCAGCACGAGCCAAAGCGCGGCAGTGACTGTAGCGCAGGCAATCAACAGAATGAATGCCATCGTTGTCAGCGGCATGAGCGCCTCCGTTACCCCAAGGTTAACTTACACGGTCATTGGTTAATGCCATGTTAACCAAATGCAGGCGTCACGCTGTGATACGCTGATTTTCCGTGACCTCCGCGCCGACCAGACGCGCGTCAATGATGGCCCGAGGCCATGTGATCTCGACAATTGCACCAATCTGCGGAGCGCCATCCTTAGGTGGATCATACGGATCGTGCCCATTGGCAAAGTTCAAAACCGCCCCGGTCCGCTCCAGCAGTGTTTTCGCTATGAAAAGGCCAAGCCCCATCCCCTCGTAGCCGGGTCGCTGCGTCTTGTTCTTGCGCCGCCGCATGAACGGGTCACCAATCCGGCCCAGAAGGTGCGGAGGAAAGCCAGCGCCATCGTCCATGATCCGGATCGAGATTTCCTTGGCCGTCCAGCGCATTTCGATCCAGACATTGGCTTTGGCAAAGTCGACGGCATTTTGCACCATATTGCGCAGGCCGTGGATAATTTCTGGCTTCCGCAGGATCAGCGGTTGTTCAAGGTCGTCACCGTCCTGTGCGCCTTGGGTGTACTGGATCGTTTTGCCCCGCTCCGCGTGAGGTTCCGCCGCTTCGTTAATCACAGCGACCAGCGGGGCCTGCCGCAAATGCGTGTCGCTTTTGCCGGCGCGGCCCATGTCGCGCAGAATTTCGCGGCAACGGTCAGCCTGTTCACGGATGAGCGCCGCATCTTCGCGCAGGTCTGGCTGATCCTCCAGCATGTCCATAAGTTCGCCCGAGGCCAGTTTGATCGTTGCCAGTGGCGTGCCCAACTCATGCGCGGCAGCGGCGACCACACCGCCAAGGTCCGTCAGTTTTTGCTCTCGTGATAGCGCTTCTTGCGTTGCACTCAGCGCATCCGCCATCGCGTGCATTTCTGCGGTGACCCGCCAGCTGTAGGCACCGATGAAGCCGATCGCAATGACAAGGGCGGTCCAGTTCCCGAACACGAAGATATCCGGCATGAAAAGGATGAACCCCTGCTCGGTCCGAAGCGGAAAGTGATACTGTGACAGGGCACTCACGAGCAAGATCGCCACGCCGCCGATGATCATCGTTGATCGGGCCGACAGCACGGAGGCCGAAATCGTGACGGGCCCTAGCAGCAGAAGGGCAAACGGGTTATGCAGCCCGCCCGTCAGAAACAGCAGAAACGCGATTTGCAGCAGGTCGAACAAGACCATGATCATGTTCTCGGATTCCGACAGGCGTTTGTTTTCCGGGAACACAAAGATGGCGATCAGGTTGCCGATCACGCTGACGCCAACGGCGAGGTAGCACAGACCAAGCTCCAGCGTGAGGTTATAGTAGCGTTGGGCCACGGTAATCGCGATCAGCTGACCGACGATGGCCACCCAGCGCAAAAGGATCAGAGTGCGCAGGCGAATCCAGTTACCCCGGTTCTGCCCCGCCAGAAATCCAAAATTCAGCTGCGCCATTGGGTCACAATCCCGTTCGTTGTGTTGAGCCTGATCATGTCTACCTGTTAGCGCAAAGCAAACAAGCATCCGGAGGACGTCATGACCCGCATCGCTGCAATCGCCGCCGCCTTAGTCGTTGTTTCGGGATTGGCGGGGACTTACCTGTGGACCCAGTTTGGCGCATCGCAAAGCACCACCTTTGCGCAGTGTTCCGGCGGGTCGGTCGGCGGCGATATTGGCGGGCCGTTCACACTGGTAAACAGTGAGGGCCAAACAGTCACCGATCAGGATGTGCTGACAGAGCCGTCGCTGATCTACTTTGGCTACACATTCTGCCCAGACGTCTGCCCCTTCGACATGGCGCGCAACGTTCAGGCCACAAACATTCTGGCGGAAACCGGGCTTGATGTGACGCCAATCTTCATCTCGATTGACCCGGCGCGTGACACGCCCGAGGTGGTGGGCGACTTTACCTTCTACATGGGCGAAAATGTCGTCGGCCTGACCGGCTCACCGGAGCAGGTCAAAGCAGCCTCTGAGGCATATCGCACCTACTACCGTGCGCACGATGCCGCGGATGGTGACGAATTCTACCTCGTGGACCATTCGACGTTCACCTACCTAACCATGCCCGGCGTCGGCTTCGTGGACTTCTTCCGCCGCGACGTGACGCCCGAGGTGATGGCCGACCGCGTTGCCTGTTTTGTAGAGGCTGCCGCAATCGGATGATGCGGCATTTGACCTCAGCGGACCCGATCTACATAGTGTGCTGAATTATTCAGCGCGCGGAGAACGATATGCCCGAGGGAGACCTTAAGGACATCGGAGAAGACAAGTCCCTTCTGTTGGTTGACGATGACGAACCGTTTCTGCGGCGTCTGGCCAAGGCGATGGAGCGGCGCGGCTTTGATATCGAAACTGCAGACAGCGTCGCCGCAGGCCGCGCGATTGCAACAGCCCGTCCGCCCGCCTATGCCGTGGTTGATCTGCGCCTTGAGGATGGCAACGGCCTCGACGTGGTGGAGGTTCTGCGTGAAAAGCGCCCCGACGCGCGGGTTGTTGTCCTGACAGGGTATGGCGCGATTGCTACGGCCGTTGCTGCGGTCAAGATCGGTGCGACGGACTATCTGTCAAAGCCTGCTGATGCGGCCGACATCGTGAACGCGCTGCTCGCAACCGGCGATGATCTTCCTCCGCCGCCAGAAAACCCTATGAGCGCCGACCGCGTTCGCTGGGAACACATCCAGCGGGTTTATGAGCTGTGTGATCGGAACGTGTCGGAAACGGCGCGACGTCTGAACATGCACCGCCGCACCCTGCAGCGTATCCTGGCAAAGCGCAGCCCGCGCTGACAAACCGCCCTAAAGGTCAAACCGTTTAAGCGTCTTGTCGACGATTGTGCCGTCGGCAAGAGCATACCCTTCAATCACGCCGTAAGTGGTAAAGCCTCGGGACTGGTAATAGATCAGGCCCCCCTCATTATCGCTGCGGATATTTGCGTTGATCCAGACGTAGCCGATCTCCTTGGCCGCCCGCCGCGTCGCCTCAAACAGTTTTGACCCGATGCCGAGCCCGGTCTGGCCAATTTGTACAAAAGTCGCGATCTCTGCCGCCTCATCGGGAAGGTAGTCGCCACCTGGCTCAATATACTGAAACCCAACGACATTCTCGCCGCCGTCCACCGCAACGTGCCACGCCGCGCGCCCGTCGTTGGAGGCCATCCAGTCCGCAATATCCGACGCTTTCACGTCCTGCGTCATCGCCGTTGTGCCGCCCTCCCGGATGATGGCATTCAGTAGCTTAGCCATCGACGCGGCATCAAGGGATATGGCGGGCCGAACGGCGATCATGAGCAGGCCGCCAACAACTCTGCGTGGCGCGCGGTAAAGGCCGCGCGGGTCTCTACCGGCGGGCGCAGCACGATATCTAGCCCGTCGATCATCGCCGGGTCGGGCTGTCCAAAAAACTTTGTTGCTTCGGCCCTAGTAAAACCGGCAATCTGCGTCGCCTCCATCCAGGCGCTGATCTTGTCGGCCTTTTTGATAATTCGCTTTATTTTTGTGGGAACTTTCGCGGGCAGTCCGAACCGGATGTGAATGGCCGCCTCCAGCCGTTCATCCAGAGCCCCGTATCCCGGCCCAACGGCAGCTTTGACAGGCGATATCATGTCCCCGATCACGTATTCTGGGGCGTCATGCAGAAGGGCAGCCAGCTTCCATTTTGGCTCGACGCTCGGCACCAGCCTTTCAAACAGCGCCTCGACCAAAAGCGAATGCTCGGCGACGGAATACGCATACTCTCCAATGGTTTGCCCGTTCCACCGCGCGACAAAGGCAAGGCCGTGTGCAATATCCTCAATCTCGATATCCATGGGTGTCGGGTCGAGCAGGTCAAGCCTGCGGCCCGACAGCATGCGTTGCCAAGCGCGGGTTTGGCGGGCCATTGGGGCGCTCCGGTGTTTCTAGGCTGATGACCCATGTTGTTTAACCGTCTCGGGTCCGGCGATGAAGCCGCAATCGCACTTGCGGCGCCCAAGCAATTGAGGCTTCGGCGCAAAGCTGGTACGCCGCGCGCAAACACGAGGTTAGGAAAAGCGTATGGCCAAAGACTATATCGTCAAAGACATCGACCTGGCGGGCTACGGCCGCAAGGAACTGGATATCGCCGAAACCGAAATGCCGGGCCTGATGGCGCTGCGCGAGGAGTACGGGCAAAGCAAACCGCTGAGCGGTGCGCGCATCGTCGGCTCGCTGCACATGACCATCCAGACGGCGGTTCTGATCGAAACGCTGGTTGAGCTTGGCGCGGATGTGCGCTGGGCATCGTGCAACATCTTTTCGACCCAGGACCATGCTGCTGCGGCCATAGCGGCAGGTGGCACACCGGTCTTCGCGATCAAGGGTCAAAGCCTTGAAGAGCATTGGGATTACCTCGACAAATCCTTCATGTTCGCGGATGGCCCGAACATGATCCTCGACGATGGCGGCGACGCGACGCTGTACATCCTGCTGGGCGCACGGGCCGAAGCGGGTGAAGAGATCATCCCCGTTCCGCAATCCGAAGAAGAAGAAGTGATCAAGGCGCAGATCGCCAAGCGCATGGAGGCCTCTCCGGGCTGGTTCACCAAGGTCCGCGACCAGATCAAGGGCGTGTCCGAGGAAACGACGACCGGTGTGCACCGTCTCTATGAGCTGGTGCGCGAGGGCCAGCTGCCTTTCCCTGCGATCAACGTGAACGACAGCGTCACCAAGTCGAAGTTCGACAACAAGTACGGCTGCAAGGAATCGCTGGTTGACGGGATCCGCCGCGCCACCGACACGATGATGGCCGGCAAAGTCGCTGTCGTGATGGGCTACGGCGATGTGGGCAAAGGCTCCGCCGCATCCCTGCGCGGGGCAGGCGCGCGGGTGAAGGTCACCGAGGTTGATCCGATCTGCGCCCTTCAGGCCGCAATGGACGGCTTCGAAGTCACGCTGCTGGAGGATGAAGTCGCATCGGCTGACATCTTCATCACCACCACCGGCAACAAGGACGTCATCCGCATCGAGCATATGCGCGCGATGAAAGACATGGCGATCGTCGGTAATATCGGCCACTTCGACAACGAAATTCAGGTCGCCAGCCTGAAGAACCACAAGTGGACCAACATCAAGGAACAGGTAGACATGATCGAAATGCCGTCCGGCAATCGTATCATTCTGCTGTCCGAAGGGCGTCTCCTGAACCTTGGAAATGCAACGGGCCATCCGTCATTCGTGATGTCCGCTTCCTTCACCAACCAGGTGCTGGCGCAGATCGAGTTGTGGACGAAGGGCGACGATTACGAGAACCAAGTCTACATCCTGCCCAAGCACCTCGACGAGAAGGTCGCGCGCCTGCACCTTGCGCGGATCGGCGTGAAACTGACCGAGCTAGCGCCCGATCAAGCCTCATATATCGGTGTCAAACCCGAAGGCCCGTTCAAGCCGGAACACTACCGCTATTAAGCGGAAACAGCGGGCCGTGCCCCGCCACCATAAAATTAGAAAACGGCGCGTCAGGCTTTCTGCGCGCCGTTTTCCGTTTCGGCTTCTGGCGCTTCTTCGGCGGTGATGATTTCGGCGTCGGGCATGTCTTCGGCGACAACAACCGCGGTGTTGTCAGCCTGCGCAGGGCCGACGATGAGGGGCAGCATTTCTGTGCCGATCTGCAGTTCGGAGGCCGGCGGGCGCTTCCAGCTGAGCGTGTCGAACCCGTCGCATGTGTCGCAGACCGGTTGCCATGTCGCATAGATGTGCCCGCACACGTCGCAGATCCATTGCGGGCCGCGGGGCAGGGTCAGCGCGCGGGCAAGCCACGCCTTGACCACCTGATCGTCAGCGCCTTCGCCCCGTTCAATGGCCGCCATCAGTGTTGCCGATCGCGCCGTCGGGTCCTCGTCCAGCAGATCGCCAAGCGCACGGCGCGCGCCGGGGAAATCCTCGGCTGCGATATGCAATTCGGCCAGCAACATCTTGGTTTCCGGATCGCTCGGATGTTGCTTGGTCAAAACGGTAAAGCGCTTCATGCGCGCGTTGGCGCTTTCATCAGGCTGGATTTCAGCAAAGGCCGCGGCGAGGTCGGGGTGAGGGGCCCTTTCCCAGGCTTTCTTGACCACCTTGGTTGCGGCGCGCTTGTTTCCACGCGTCGCGAGCGCACGAGCCGCCATCGCGGCGGCGGGCACAAAGTCAGGCGACAGCTTGTTTGCGCTGATTGCCGCGTCTCCTGCCTTTTCCGTCTCACCCTCCGCCATGAACTGCCACGCCTCGCTCAACGCGAGAACAGCATCGCGGCGGCGGTGCACATCGCGGGGCAGATCGCCCTGCTTCAGCTTTGTGTTGAGCGTGGCGCGCGCGCCCTTCCAGTCTTCGGTCTGCGCTTGCAGGCGCAGCAGCGTGTCACCGGTTTCGGTATGCGCGGGCTTGAGGGCAAAGGCCTTTTCGGCCAGCTTCATCGCCGTGTCCGTGTCGCCATCGGCCAGCTTTTGCTTCATGATCCCACGCACGCCGACAAAGCGGGTCTTGGGGTCTTCGACCAGCTTGCGATAGGTGTCTTCGGCCGTTTTCCGGTCTCCGGCGACCTCCGCGGCTTGCGCGGTCAGCAGCAGGGTCAGCTCTGGGCGGTCCAGGTACTTGTCGGCCTTCGCGGCCTTGGCCATCGCCACTTTCCCCTCGCCAGATGCCAGCGCCATCATGCCTTCGGACAGGGCGTTGAAGCCTTTGACCTGCCGGTTGCGCGCGAAATACCGGGAAATTGCCGTCTCATCGCCGTTCATGAACCGCCATGTCGCAACGAGAAGGCCCAGAACCTTCAGAACCACCCAAAGCAGCAGCACAAGCAGCGCAAGCGCGATCACCGACTGAAGCGGGCCAAACGGGTATTCCGTTCCCCCCACTGTGATCATCACGCCGCCATCAGCCTCCAGAAGGTAGCCAGCGCCCAGCGCCAGTGCAGCAACCGCGCAGAAGAACGCGAGGATTTTGAGTAGGGACCAGAGCATCAAAAAGCCTCTCGTTATTCTACGGCCAGCGACTGGGCCAGGGCGTCGGCGGCCGCAACAGCATCGGCGCGGGTTTGTACGGTGGCCAACCATTCGGCCATGGCCGCGCGCGCTGCTTCAGGCAGCGCATCGGCTTCTGCGAGCGCGGTTTCCAGATCCCCGGCTTTTGCAGCTGCTTCAACACGTGACAGGACGGCGTCCGGATCAGATCCCTCGCGCGGAACGACCGAGCGGGCACCAAGCTGGCGGCGCATGAAGTCACCAAAGCCTACCGCCCCTTCTGGATCCGCCGAACGGGCGGCCGCAAGGGCGTCGCGCGCTGCATCGGCGGTCTCGGCTTGAACAGAGGCGAGTGTTGCGACGCCGCTAGTTGCGGTCTCTTGCAAAATGGTGGGAACCTCTGAGGCACTGGCCGCTTTAAGGTCTGCAAGCGCGTCTGCAAAGGGCTCGCCCGTCGAGAGCGCAGTATTGATTTGTGTCACCGCTGCGCGCGCGAGCGCCGCGTTGGCAGAGGCGGCGGCGGCATCGCGTGCGGCCTCAAGCTCGCCGATCAGGGCGTCAATCTGCGCCTGTTGCTCTGTCACGCGCGTTTCAATCGCGCGCAGAGCGGCAGCGCTAACACCTGTCCCAGCCTGCGTTGGCGCGCTTTCCAAAGCGTCAATGCGTGCGGTCAGATCCGCCACCGACGCGGCCAAATCATCAAGTGGGCTGAGGTCAACGGCGGGCGGTGCCGCTGCAGGCTCAACGGCTTCAAGCGCTGCAAGCCGTTCGGTGAGTGCGCCAAGGTCGCTTTCCTGCGCCGCGACCCCCTGTTCGATCCGCGATAGGGCAACCGGATCAACCGTCTGCCCGCCAAGCCCGATAAGGTCCGCTGCCCCGGCGATAAAGCCGACACCCGCAGCCACAATGCCGCCAAAGATCAGGGGCAATGCAATGCTCTGCTGCGGTTCAGATTGAGCTTGCACAGGGGCCGGAGGCGTGGCTTTTGTCTCGGTCTCGGTCTCGGTCTCGGTCTCGGTCTCGGTCTCGGTCTCGGTCTCGGTGTCGGTCTTCGGGTCTGTCTTTTCCGGATCGGGAAGCTCTGCTTCAGTCAGATCGGCAGAGGGCGTTTCACTGGGCTGTTCGGACAAACGCGCTGCATCGTCGGTCACGTCAGTGCTTTTCACTTCGTCCGGAACATCCGGGTCTGGTTTCTTGGGGTCAGACACCTGGGTTCCTTTCCGATTCTGCAAAAAACACGCGACAGGTCTTGATGGAACCTACCCTCGGGCGAGTGGGCTCTCAACCCGATTGAAGAGCATACAGAAGCTTACCCACCGCATCTGCCATGCTTTTGGCGTTTGGGTCTTCGGCAACCAAGACAGACGTGGCTGCGAAATCACCTAATTCCAGCGCGGTTGCATGACTGATTGCGGCGATGTGGACATCTGTTTTGCGCCCGGCTTGTTTTACAAAATGGGCGGCACCGTCCGGCGAAAAAAGCGGCACAATCACATTGCCTTTGGCCAAGATGTCCCGCGCTTCGACCGACAGCGGCAAAGGGTGCTGCACGTAGGCCACGTGACGTTCTGCATTAAGGCCAGCCGCGGCCAGCCGCTCGGCGACTGCACCCCGGGTTCGCGCGCCGCCAACGTGCATGAGGCGCCCCGTCGGCCGTACTTTCAAGATGGTTTCAACCAGCGCATCAGCATCCTGTCCTGAAGCAATCACTTTCCAGCCCGCCGCGCGCGCTTTGTCAGCCGTCGCTGCGCCAATGCAGTAGGCAGTGCGCCCTGCGGCTTCAGGTCCGAAATGAACACCATTGGCTGAGGTGAACAGCGCCACGTCGAAATCCGGTGCGTCCTGTCCCTGTTCCATGCGCCACATCGGAGCAAAGACTGGCTTCAGTCCCGCCCGAACATCTGCATCCAGCTGCGTAAAGAACCGTTCCGAGCGGGCGGTGGGCCGGGTCAACAAAAGAGGGATCATGAGCGCTCCGGTTGATAGGCCCGGTCCGCGATGTTACCTCCGACAGACCCCTGACGCAACGGACGCCCCCGATTGAGCCATCCCCGCACCATACTTGGTATTGAAAGCAGTTGTGACGATACCGCCGCCAGCGTCGTGCGAGATGGAGCGATCCTGTCATCAGTGGTCGAAGGGCAAACCGCACTGCACGCAGATTTCGGCGGTGTCGTTCCGGAGATCGCCGCGCGCGCGCATGCCGAAAGGCTCGACGGTGTGGTCCAAGCTGCCCTCGAGCAAGCGGGATGTCGTCTAAATGATCTGGACGCAATTGCCGTTACCTGCGGGCCGGGCTTGATTGGTGGCGTTGCGTCAGGTGTGATGTTGGCAAAGGGGTTGAGTGTGGCGCTGGGCTTGCCGCTTTATGGGATCAACCACCTTGCGGGCCACGCATTGACGCCGCGCCTGACGGATGACGTGGCTTATCCTTATCTGCTGCTTCTGGTGTCGGGGGGACATTGCCAGTTTCTAAAGGTGTCGGGTCCGATGGAATTTGCCCGGCTGGGTGGCACTATCGACGACGCCCCCGGCGAGGCATTCGACAAGGTCGCGCGCCTGATTGGGCTGGGCCAACCCGGTGGGCCGCATGTCGAAGAGGCTGCTGCGACAGGCGACACTAGGCGGTTTGCCCTACCACGTCCTCTTATTGACCGACCCGGATGCGACATGTCCTTTTCGGGTTTGAAAACCGCCGTTCTACGCGCACGCGACGGGGTGATCGCGCAACACGGCGGGCTGTCCGCGCGGGATCAGGCTGATCTTTCGGCCGGGTTTCAGCAGGCGGTAACGGATGTCCTGCGGATCAAGAGCCAGCGTGCATTGTGTGAAGCGGGTTCCGTGACGGCCTTGTGTGTGGCCGGCGGCGTTGCTGCAAACGGTCAGATACGCAATGCGCTTCAGGAGGTCGCCGATGCCGCCGAAACGTCTTTTGTCGCGCCTCCGATCGCGCTTTGCACGGATAACGCGGCCATGATTGCTTTTGCTGCGCAGGAACAGGCGCCGTATCGCGCGCCAGATGATATGTCGCTATCGGCACGCCCGCGCATGCCCCTTGATACGTCGGCCGTTGCGATGCTGGGCAGTGGCAAGAAAGGGGCAAAGGCTTGATCGCGGTCGTCGGGGCAGGGGCCTTTGGCACGGCGTTGGCGATTAGCCTTGCACAAAACGGGTCGGTTACACTGTGGGGCCGAGGTGTTGGGGGTTGGCCCGATCCTGTTATCTCTCCACGCTTGCCCGATATCAGGGTGCCGGACGCAGTATCCATCACGAACGACAGCAGCGCCTTGCAGAGCGCCGAAGTGATTTTGCTGGCCGTGCCGATGCAGCAGCTCGCGAAGGTCTTGTCAGAATTGTTGCTGCCAAGCGGTGCACCGCTCGTCGCCTGTTCCAAGGGCATCGACTTGACCACAGGGCGCGATGCGGCCCAGATCGTCGCTGACGCGGGCGCGCGCCCTGCTATCTTAACGGGCCCAAGTTTTGCCAATGATGTCGCGCTGGGATTGCCAACTGCTTTGACACTGGCCTGCGCTGACGCCGGCCTTGGCGCTCGCCTGCAACGTGATCTGTCGACACCAACCTTGCGCCTGTACCGAACCACTGATGTGCGGGGCGCCGCGCTGGGCGGGGCTTTGAAAAACGTGATCGCAATTGCCTGTGGCGTTGCCATGGGGGCGGGACTTGGCACATCGGCCCGGGCGGCTATCATGACGCGCGGCTTCGCCGAGATGACACGCTTTGCAACCGCGCGGGGGGCACAGCCTGAGACGCTGGCGGGATTGTCCGGGTTTGGCGATTTGGCACTAACCTGCACTTCGGATGGCTCGCGCAACTATCGTTACGGCCTTGCTCTGGGCAGTGGTGAGCCATTTGACCGCGCGATCACGGTTGAGGGCGCGGCGACGGCCCGCGCGCTTGCCGAATTGCCGGATATGCCGATTACACAAACCGTCGCGGCACTCGTTTGCGGCGACATGACAACCCAAGATGCAATTGCGGCCCTGATGGCCCGCCCACTGAAGGAAGAATGATGCTAATTGCTTTAATGGCCCTCGACAGGGATGGCGCGGGTGAACTGCGCCAAGCCAACCGCGCCGATCACCTCGCGTATCTGGAGGCGTCCGGTAACACGGTGGCGATGGGCGGCCCCCTGCTGAACGAAGCGGGCAGCATGATCGGATCGCTCATTGTACTAGACCTGCCGGACATGGACGCGGCGCGCGATTGGGCTGCAAAGGACCCTTATGCCATTGCCGGACTATTCAAGGACGTTCAGCTTCACCCATGGAAAAAGGTCTTGGGCTGATGGCCTACTGGCTTTTCAAGTCCGAGCCGGACACGTGGTCATGGGATGATCAGGTCGCCAAAGGTGACGCCGGAGAGGAATGGGACGGCGTGCGCAACTACCAGGCGCGCAACTTCATGCGCGAGATGAAGCGTGGCGACCGCGGCTTTTTCTATCACAGCCAAAGCGAAAAGGCGGTGGTGGGTATCGTCGAGGTCATCGCCGAAGCGCACCCGGACAGCACCACCGATGACGAACGCTGGGACTGTGTGGATATCAAGGCGGTGAAACCCGTCCAAACCCCCGTCACGCTGGATCTGGTCAAAGCGGACGAACGGCTCACGGAAATGGCGCTCGTTAAACAGGCGCGGCTCTCTGTTCAGCCGGTGACAGAGGCGGAATGGGCCATCGTCTGCGCCCTCGCCGGTGTAGACCCCTGACAAAAAAGCGCCCGCAAGGAAGAACCTTACGGGCGCCTGCGCACTGGGTCGGCTTGATTAGCCGTACACAGATTCTTTGCCGAAATGCTTGGTCAGCATATAGTACACAACGGCGCGGTACTTGTTGCGTTCCGACTTGCCGTAGGTTTCGATCACGGAATTGATCGCATCCATCAGCTGCGGGCCATCGGCGAGGCCCAGCTTCTTGATCAGGAAGTTGTTCTTGACCGTCTCAAGCTCGGACGGCTGGCTGCCGGCAACGGTCGACGCGTCCGCGTTGTAAATTGCCGGGCCGCAGCCGATCGTAACCTTGGTCAGCAGGTCCATATCCGGCGTCATGCCGCACTTGTTCTTCAGATCATCCGCATATTGCGCGATCAGATCATCCCGTTTGCCCATATCAATGCTCCCACCTTGGACTTGGCCCTACCCGTTGGACCTTGGCAGCTACGTTAGATGTTAATGGAACGCGCACAAAGGGAAATTTGGCCGCACGCTTCCCCGCAGGTCAGCGTACCGTCAGGATCTCATCCAGCGGCTTTTTCATCTTGGCCACCGCCGGGATGGTCGCGCTTGTGGAGGCATGACCCACAGCGATGATCATCGTCGCCTTTTCGCTATCGGGCCGGCCCAGCAGATCACCGAGGAATTTCATCGGGTTAGGGGTATGCGTCAGCGTGGCCAGCCCCGCAGTGTGCAGCGCTGTCAGCAGCATGCCCGACGCAATGCCAACGCTTTCCGGCACGTAGTAGTTCTTGTACCGCGTGCCATCGTCAAAGGTGCCATAGCGCTGGGCGAAGACGACGATCAGCCAGGGCGCGTCCTCAAGGTGGGGCTTGTCGGCATTGGTGCCAATCGGCTCCAGCGCCTTGATCCACTCGTCGCTGGCGCCGCCTTCGTAGAACTTGCGCTCTTCTTCCTCGGCCGCTTCACGGATCTGGCGTTTCACTGCGGGGTCCTTGACGGCCACAAAATACCAGGGCTGATGATTGGCGCCCGAAGGCGCGGTGCCCGCTGCTGCGATGCAGGCCTCGATCACCTCTTGCGCGACCGGCTTTGTATCGAAATCGCGGATCGTGTGCCGCTGCGCCATGAAATCGCGAAACTCCGTGACCCGGCGCAGCATCTCTTCCTCGCTCAGATCCTGCCGGTCGGGCAGGGGGATCGCGGAATAGTCGAGCTTTTCTCGTGCAAACATGGCCTAGAAATCCAGGTTCTCGACGCTCAGCGCATTGTCCTGAATGAAGGCGCGGCGCGGCTCAACCACATCACCCATCAGCTTGGTAAAGAGGTCATCAGCTTCGGCCATGTCTTCCACACGCACTTGCAGCAGCGTGCGCGCGTCGGGGTCCAGCGTTGTTTCCCACAGCTGGTCCGGGTTCATTTCGCCAAGCCCTTTGTAGCGTTGCAGCGACAAGCCCTTTTCGCCTTCCTCGAGGATGGCATCCAGCAAACCAAGCGGCCCAAGGATCTGTTGTGCCCTGTCTTTGCGATGCAAAGTGGCAGGCAAGCCATAGACGTCTTGCAGGCCTTGCGTGAACGAGCCGGTCTTTCGCGCCTCGCCCGAGCGCAGCATCGGGCCGTCCAGCGTGCGCACCTCTTCGACACCGCGCAGAATCCGCGTCAGGCGCATGCCCTTGTCCTGTGTGATCCGACCCTGCCAGCCGCGCTCATATTCCAGCGCAATGAGGTTCAGCCGTTCGGCGACACGATCCGCAGTCCCCTGCAAGTCACTGTCCACCACTCCCGGCACAAAAGCACCTGCAATTGCCGCTTGTTCCAAGATATGGCGCGGGTAATGCGTGGGGAACGCGTTCAGTACCATGCGGAGCCGGCGCGCGTCCTCGACCACACGGCGCAGGTCCTGACCGATGATTTCCTCGCCGTTGCCCTGTTTTAGCACCGCACCTTCAGTGCCCTGACTGATGAGGTACTCCTCCATCTCCGCCTCGTCCTTGAGGTACACCTCGGACTTGCCGCGCGAGACTTTGTAAAGCGGCGGCTGCGCGATGTAGAGGTGCCCGTTTTCGATCAGCTGTGGCATCTGCCGATAGAAGAACGTGAGGAGCAGCGTGCGGATATGCGCGCCGTCCACGTCAGCGTCTGTCATGATGACGATCTTGTGGTAGCGCAGCTTGTCGAGGTTGAACTCGTCCCGCCCGATCCCGGTGCCCAGCGCCATAACCATGTTGCCAATCTCTTGGCTGGACAGCATCCGGTCAAACCGCGCGCGCTCCACGTTCAGGATCTTGCCCTTCAGAGCGAGGATCGCCTGCGTGCGGCGGTCGCGTCCGGTCTGAGCGGAGCCACCGGCAGAGTCACCCTCCACAAGGAACAGTTCGGTATTCGCCGGGTCCTTGTCCGAACAATCCTTCAGCTTCGAGCTGAGAAAGTTCATGTCCATAGGGTTCTTGCGCCGTGTCAGCTCCCGCGCCTTGCGCGCGGCTTCACGGGCTAGCGCGGCCTCCACAATCTTGCCCACAATGATCTTGGCCTCGTTTGGGTTCTCCTCAAACCACTCGGCCAGCTTTTCGTTCATCAGGTTCTCGACTGCTGGACGCACTTCGGACGACACCAGCTTGTCCTTCGTCTGGCTTGAGAACTTCGGGTCCGGCACTTTCACCGACAGCACACAGGTCAGCCCCTCGCGCGCATCGTCGCCGGTAAAGCTAACCTTTTCCTTCTTCGCGATTCCGCTGGTCTGCGCATAGTTGTTGATCGTCCGCGTCAACGCAGCGCGGAAGCCCGCCATATGCGTGCCGCCATCGCGCTGCGGGATGTTGTTGGTAAAGGGCAGGACGTTTTCGTGGTAGCTGTCGTTCCACCACATCGCGACCTCCACCCCAATGTCGTCGCGCGTCCCTTCAACAAAAATCGGCTCTGGCATGACCGACGATTTCGACCGGTCGAGGTATTTCACAAATTCCCGCACGCCGCCTTCGTAAAACAGCTCCGAGCGCAGGTGCTCCACGGGCCGTTCATCGACCAGAATGATCCGTACGCCCGAATTCAGGAAGGCCAGTTCCCGGAGCCGTTTTTCGAGCGTTTCAAAAGAATAGCCCAAGTTGCTGAATGTGTCGGTGGACGCTAGAAACCGCACTTCGGTTCCCGTGCGGTCGGTGTCCCCGATAACTTCAAGGTGTTTGACGGTATCGCCATGCTCGAACCGTGCGATGTGTTCCTTGCCGTCACGCCAAATGCGCAACTCAAGCCAGACCGACAGGGCGTTCACCACCGACACGCCCACACCGTGCAGACCGCCCGACACCTTGTAGCTGTTGCTGTCGAACTTACCGCCCGCGTGCAGCTGGGTCATGATGACCTCAGCCGCAGACACGCCCTCTTCCTCGTGGATGCCTACGGGAATCCCGCGCCCGTTGTCGCTGACCGAAACGCTGGAATCTGCGTGGATCGTGACAGTTACGGCGTCCGCGTGACCCGCCAGCGCCTCGTCGATGCCGTTATCGACGACCTCATAGACCATGTGGTGCAAGCCCGACCCGTCGTCGGTGTCGCCAATATACATACCCGGCCGTTTGCGAACAGCCTCCAAGCCCTTGAGAACCTTGATAGAATCGGCGCCGTATTCTTCGGGTGTTTGCTCGTTTTCGGACATGCCGCCAAACCTTATTGTTTTGCGGAAAATATAGCCATTTACGACAGGAATGTCACGCGCAGTAGACTGGATTCTGCCCGTCAGGTCAGCGGGATAACCAACCCTACAGCGATCAGCAGCGCGCCCGCGACCCGGTTGGTTCGGCTGAGCGCGTCAGGCGAGGAAATCAGCCGCTTTGCCCTGTCGATAAACACCGCCATACCAAGGTTCCCGACCAGCGGAATGACGGCCGAAAGCCCAGCGATCACAGCGACATCAACCCATGTCAAAGCTGTCAGGTCAAAGAAGCCCGGCAGCATCCCCATGTAGAACAGGATCGCCTTTGGATTGCCGAGGATTACCGCCAATCCAGCGGCAAACCCGGCCCATATGCCGGGCCGGGTCAGCCGGCTGTCGGTGCCAATCGCTTTGCCTGCACTGCGAATAACGGCAACACCCATCAGCACGAAAATCCCGGCGGCCACCCATTTCAGAAGTTCAAGAAACCCGCCATAGATCGACAGGATCCAAGTTATACCAAAGATGGCCAGTAACGACCAAAGCACATCGCCCAAGACCACGCCCAACGCCAAGGGCCACGCGGCTTGAAACCCGCCTGACAGGCTACGCGCAATCAGCCCGACCCAGACAGGCCCGGGTGTCAGAAACAGGACCAGAAGCGCACCGGCATAAAGTGCAATGTCCCACGGTGCGAGCGTCACGGCCTGCACACTTCGCTGATGCCGCCCTCTTCGCGCACCTCAAGGTACTGCGCCCGGCTGCCCAGCGCATCGAACAGCTCTGGCCCAGTCCCGGTCATCCACGCTTGGGCGCCCAATTCTACGATCTCGTCGTAAAGCGCCGCACGCCGGGCGGCGTCCAGATGCGCCGCAACCTCGTCGAGTAGCAGCAGCGGCGGCGCACCGATCTGTGCGCTGAGTGCCCGCGCATTGGCGAGGATCAGTGAGACGAGCAGCGCCTTCTGCTCCCCGGTGGAACAGTCCCGCGCGGGCAGGCCCTTTACCGCGTAAGTGCCAAACAAGTCAGCCCTGTGCGGCCCGATCAGTGTCCGCCCCGCAGCAATGTCGCGGCTTTGGCTTTCTTCGAAGGCAGTTAGAAGCGCGTCCGGATCCCCCGGTGCATCGCAAGATGGCTCCGGATGGATCAGCTCAAGATCGGCCACAGGGAAATCTGTCTGTGCGCCCGCTTGTGCCGCTGCGATCTCTTGCAGCGCCATGACCCGGTTCCGATGGATCGCCGCGCCAGCCTCCGCCATCTGGCTGTTCAGCACGCGGTACCATGCCGGATCACGCACCATGTCTTTCAAAAGACGGTTCCGCTCGCGCATCGCCTTTTCATAATCGAGCGTCAGCTGCGCATGTCCCGGTTCAAACGACAGCGTCATCCTGTCCAGAAAGCGCCGCCGCCCTTCTGCGCCTTCAATCCATAGCCGATCCATCGACGGGATCAGCCACAGCACCCGCGCAATCCGGCCCAGCGCCGTCTGAACGGCCGTCTTGCCGTCAATCCGCACGGTCCGTGCCGCCCCGGCTTCTGACAGCGTTTCGACCTCGTGCAGTTGGCCTAACGATGTCATAACCGCCCCCACCTTCCAGCCCACCGGATCTGGCCGCTGCGCCATGTCCTCCGCACTCGCCCGACGCAGCCCGCGGCCCGGGGACAGCAGGGACACTGCTTCGATCAGCGAAGTCTTTCCGGCACCGTTTGCCCCGTGTATCGCCACGGGCCGCGCGTCGACCTCAACACGCGCCCGCGTATGGCTGCGAAACCGCGCCAAGGTCAGTTCGGTGAGGTACAGGCTCATCTGCCGGTCCACATTCTTTTCGGTAAAGAATGGGTCAGAGTTTTCTGAAAACTCTGCGAGGTCACACCCGCATTGGCATCACGACATAGACAGCGCTTTCGTCGCTGCCTTCACGCATCAAGGTTGGATCACCCGAGGAATTGAAGAGGAACACAGCGTTTTCCCGGTCGACCTGGCTGGCGATTTCTAGCAGGTACTTTGCGTTGAACCCGATCTCCAGCCGCTCGTCACCGTAGGCCACAGCCAGCTCTTCTTCGGCTGCGCCGCTATCGGGCGCGTTCACGCTTAAAACCAGCCGGTCTTCATCAAGTGCCAGCTTCACCGCTCGAGACCGTTCCGAAGAAACCGTCGCCACCCGATCAACCGCTTTGGCGAAGTCAGACGCGTCTACTTCCAGCTTGCGACTGTTCCCGGTCGGGATGACCCGCGTGTAGTCAGGGAAAGTACCGTCGATGACCTTGGATGTCAGGGTGATGTCCGTCGTGGCAAAGCGCACCTTTGTCTCTGACACGGACACGGCGATCTTTGCCTCGTCATCGTCCAGCAGCTTGCGCAGCTCGCCCACGGTTTTGCGCGGCACGATCACGCCCGGCATCGTGTCAGCGCCATCTGGCAGCGCCTCGTCGATGCGAGCCAGGCGGTGCCCGTCGGTCGCAACGCAGCGCAGGTGCCCGTCACTGATGTGCATGTAGACGCCGTTCAGGTAATAACGCGTTTCTTCGGTCGAAATGGCAAATTTCGACTTGTCGAACAGCCGGCGCAGCTTTGGCGCTTCAACGGCGAAATTAGATGTGTATTCCGACGACGCCATCACAGGAAAATCTTCTTTTGGCAGCGTCGCAAGGCTGAAGTTCGACCGCCCTGCTTCAACCGTCAGGCGGCCGGCGGCACTGTCAGCCGTCAGGGTAACTTGGGCGCCATCGGGCAGCTTGCGAACGATCTCGTGCAGCGTTGTTGCAGCGACCGTCGTGGATCCGGCCCGCTCCACCATCGCTGGGGCTTTGTCCACCACCTCGATGTCCAGATCGGTCGCACGGAAGGTGGCATCCGACCCCTCCGCCTCGATCAATACGTTCGCGAGGATCGGGATCGTGTTCCGACGCTCCACAACCGATTGGGCCTGTGCCACTGCCTTCAGCAAGGCGGCGCGTTCGATGCTGAGTTTCATGGGCTCCGTCCCTTATCCACACCGGGATGGGCACCCTACCGCGCACCCCGTCCGACACAAGCCCTTTGTTGGACGCTTCACGTCGCGCGTCAAGCGAGCGTGGCACGGTGGCCACGAAGGAAACGGGGCGCGCCATGCGCCCCGCGGTGGATTTCAGGTAAAGCCTTACGCCTCCAGCGACCGGCGCAGCAGCTCAAGGTCCTCTGCGATCTGGCTGTCCTTCTGGCGCAGCTCGTCAATTCGGCGGACGCCGTGCATAACAGTGGTGTGGTCCCGCCCGCCGAAACGCCGGCCGATCTCGGGCAGGGACCGCTGGGTCATATGTTTGCACAAGTACATAGCGACCTGCCGGGGGCGCGCGTAGCTCCGTAGGCGTTTCGGCCCAATCATATCGCTCATGCGGATGTTGTAATGTTCAGCGACACGGCGCTGGATTTCCTCAACAGTGATCTTCTTATCAGACGCGCGCAGCACGTCCGCGAGGCAGTCCTGCGTCAATGCCATATCGATCTCGCGCCCAACAAGGCTGGCGAAGGCGAACAGACGGGTCAGGGCGCCCTCAAGAACCCGCACGTTATTGCTGATCCTGTGAGCGAGAAATTCCAACACACCCGCCTGCACCTCTAGGCCTGGATAGTTTACCCGCTGTTGTTCAACCTTGGTCTGCAAAATACCAAGGCGCAACTCGTAGTCGGTCGGATGCAGATCTACAACGAGACCAGACTGCAGGCGCGATTTGATCCGCTCTTCAAGGTCCTTAATTTCGCCCGGGGCGCGGTCTGCGCTGATGATAATTTGTTTTTGCTGCTCGATTAGCGCGTTGAACGTATGAAAGAACTCTTCCTGCGTGCTGTCTTTTCCGGCGATGAACTGCACGTCATCCACGATCAAAACGTCGACCGAGCGAAAGATCGACTTGAAGTCCATCATTTTGCGGTCGCGCAGCGCCTGCACGAAGCGGTACATGAACTGCTCTGCCGAAAGATAAAGAACGTTGAGTTCGGGCCGGCGCGCCTGAAGCTCCCATGCAATTGCGTGCATGAGGTGCGTTTTACCGAGGCCAACGCCACCGTACAGGAAAAGCGGATTAAACGTGACAGGACCACCTTCCGCAACGCGCTTGGCTGCGGCGTGTGCCAGCTCGTTTGGCTTGCCGACAACAAAGCTGTCGAATGTGAAACGAGGATCAAGCGGCGCGGTTTCCAGGATGGCATTATGCGATTTGACCGGCTTTGCGGCTTTGGGCGCGTCAGGTGAGGCGCTAGCGTTCGCCGCAACGGCAAAATTCAGTCGGTTAACGTCCGGGTCCTCACTGCGCAGCTCGTGCAGGATCAGATCGGCAAAGTTCTGGCTCACGTAATTGCCAAGAAAGTTTGTGGGCGCCGTAAACGTGGCTACACCGCCCTTAAGGTCCCTGAAAGCGAGGGGTTCGATCCAGGTCGTAAAATTGTTCTGCCCAACCGTCTTGAGCAGCCGACCTTTCATCTCGCCCCACTTCTCCTGTGTCATCCTGATCCTAGTCCCGTTTTTGACAGTTCGGATGCCGCTAAATCCGCCCAGTCCATTTTTTTGGCCTGTGTCCGTCAAAGCTCCGCCTGATCCAAAAGCGCGCACTTTTGGACGGATCCTTTCGGACATTTATTGGATGGCGCACCCCGTCACCTGAGCTAGCTGACGCTACGTGCAAACCACGCTATGTTTAGACAGCTCCCGCGCGCCGCATCCCCCGCTGCGCACTTCGACACCGATCGGCTTTGCACCGTTTGTCGGGTCCGGATCGTTTGGCAAACCATGTGGCTGCCAGCCTTCCAGCCTGTCCCCCCAAAGAGCGAGTCGCCTCGCCCAGACATTGGTAGCAAGCTGGGGCCGCGCGCTTCAACATCCCTTTAATCTTGACTCTGATTTAAGCGATCCGAATCTGTTTTGTGCCTTATTTTATTGGCGCAAACGCAAACGGCGCCCCGGGTAGGGACGCCGTCACAAAATGTTCATTTTTCGGTGGCTTAGCCGAGCGACTTGATGCGCGCGCTCAGGCGGGACATCTTCCGGCTGGCAGTGTTTTTGTGGTACACGCCTTTTGTCACACCGCGCATTAGCTCTGGTTGTGCGGCGCGCAGCGCTGCATCTGCAGCGGTCTTGTCACCCGAGGCAATCGCCTCTTCGACCCGGCGCAAGTAGGTGCGGATACGGCTCCGACGTGCCTTGTTTACTGCGAAGCGCTTTTCGTTCTGACGGGCCCGCTTCTTGGCCTGAGGCGAATTTGCCATGTTATCTCGTCCCAATCTTTGGTGCGGTAGGTAAGCTCAGCACATGCTGAAGACGCGCTATTAGGGGCGCACGAAGCCTGAGTCAACACGGGGTAGGGGCGATACCTTGCCCGCGTATCACTTATCCCGGAACTGAGCCTGACGTTTTTCGACAAACGCAGCCATTCCCTCCGCCTGATCCTCGGTCGCAAACAACGAATGGAACACCCGGCGTTCGAACAGCAGCCCTTCGTTCAACGGCGTTTCATAAGCGCGGTTCACCGATTCCTTGATTGCCATGACCGTCACCATCGACTTTTCAGCAATCTTTGCGGCTGCGGTCATCGCCTCTTCGGTCAGCTTCTTGGCTGGCACAATGCGCGATACCAGCCCAGCACGTTCCGCTTCCTCGGCGTCCATGAAGCGGCCGGTGAGGTTCATATCCATCGCCTTTGACTTGCCGATAAAGCGCGTCAGCCTTTGTGTGCCGCCGATACCCGCCATCACCCCGAGATTCACCTCGGGCTGGCCGAATTTGGCGGTTTCTGACGCGATAATGAAATCGCACATCATCGCCAATTCGCAGCCACCGCCCAGCGCATAGCCGCTGACCGCTGCGATGATCGGCTTACGTACGCGCACAATCGCGTCCGTTTCTTCGGTAAAGAGGTTGGACATAAAGACCTCAACAAAGGTCTTGTCCTTCATCATCGGAATATCCGCCCCCGCGGCAAAAGCCTTTTCCGAGCCGGTCAGCACGATGCACCGTACCTTGTCGTCAGCTTGCGCTTCGGTCAGCGCCTCGGCAAGTTCACCCAAAAGCTGATCGTTCAGCGCATTCATCGCGTCCGGCCGGTTCAGGGTGACCTTTGCGATGTGGTCTTCAATCTCGACGATAATCGTCTCGTAAGCCATGTGCCGCCTCGGCGTTACCTCGTTTAGTCGCCCTGCTTACCACGGCAGACCGGCCCCGCAACTATCTTTGACACGTCCCACAAAAGAAGGACGACCGCCCCGACTGCACGATCCGACCCACCGTTCCGCCACATCCGTCCCGGCGGCAGGGTTCTCCTTCGCGGCCATAGACGTCAAAGGAATGCTGGAAATATCCAAGCTCTCCATCGGCTTGCCGGAAATCGCGTAGGGATGAACCGCCTGCCGCGATTGCCTCCGACAGCACCTCTCGAATGATCGGCACCAGTCCACCCACCCGCGCGGCAGAGATTCGCCCGGCCTTACGTTTTGGCGATATCCCTGCCCGGAAAAGCGCCTCGCACACGTAGATATTGCCCAGACCTGCCACGATGCGCTGGTCCAGGAGGGCCGCCTTCACGGGCGTATTCTTGCCCCGGAACGCCTCAACCAGATACCCCTCGTTAAAGTCATTCCCCAGCGGTTCCGGTCCCAGAACCGCAATGAGTTTGTGCGCCTCTTGCCCCCCGGTCGGCATTAGGTCCATCGCCCCGAACCGCCGCGGGTCATTGAAGGTGATCCGCGCGCCGTTCTCCATGTGCAACACCACGTGGTCATGCTTTTCGGGCGCCGGATGCTCATGCACAAATTGCCCAAGCGGATCACCCGAGATCAAAATCCGCCCCGACATCCCCAGATGGATCAGCACGGTCTCCCCCGTATCCAGATCCCCCAAGATATACTTCGACCGCCGCCGCAGCTGTAGAACCCGCGCCCCCGTCAGCCGCTCCGCCATCCCAGGCGGAAAAGGCCACCGCAAATCCGGCCGCCGCACCTCGGCTTCGGTGATCCGCTGCCCTTCCATCACTGGAGCCAGCCCGCGGCGCACGGTTTCTACTTCGGGCAGTTCAGGCAAAGCCACCTCGTCGCGTTGTGTCCAGAACTCACCGCTCTATAACCAACCGCAGACAGAGGAAAGACCACCCCATGACCGACGAGACAACAACCCACTTCGGTAACCAGACCATTCCCGAAGCGGACAAGGCAGGGAAGGTGCAGGATCTCTTCAGTCAGGTGGCTGCCAAGTACGACCTTATGAACGATGTCATGAGCGTAGGTATCCACCGGCTTTGGAAAGATGCCATGATGGACTGGCTTGCCCCGCGACCGGGCCAGCATCTGCTTGATATGGCGGGCGGCACCGGCGATATCGCGTTCCGCTTCCTTAAACGTGCCGGTCAAGCCAGCGCTACGGTGGTCGACCTGACGGAGCCAATGCTCATCGAAGGCCGTAAACGTGCTGAGGCTGGTAAACTGGCAGATCAGCTAGACTGGATTGTCGGCGATGCGATGGCCTTGCCGTTCGACGACAATACGTTCGACGTCTACACAATCAGCCTCGGCATCCGGAACGTGACCCGTCCCCAGGACGCCCTGAACGAGGCGTTCCGAGTCCTTAAGCCCGGTGGTCGTCTCATGGTGCTCGAGTTCAGCCAACTTCCCGTCGACGGCCTGCAAAAGCTCTATGATCTCTATAGCTTCAACGTTATCCCCCGGATGGGTCAGGTCATCGCAGGTGACCGGGACAGCTATCAGTACCTCGTTGAATCCATTCGTAAGTTTCCCGATCAGGAAACTTTCCTGGGCATGGTCCGTAGAGCCGGCTTTGAGAACGCCAGTTACCGCAACCTTTCCATGGGCATCGCCGCCCTGCACTCGGGATGGAAGATTTGACGTCGCCTTCTAAGCTTTTCTGTTCCAAACAAACGTCGGGGGCTTTGGGGCAGGCCCCCAGTCAAAAGCAATAAATGCGCGGTCCTCACAATATCATCCGTTTGATCCGCACCGGCGCAACGCTTGAACGTACTGGTGCGATGAATGTCGTGCTCGACGCGTTTGATGCGCCTTGGGCGCTGCGCATCCTTGCCAAAACGCTGGCGAAACCTTTCCGCTTTCTGGGCTACAAGGGCGACCCGAACATGCCGCCCGCTACAAGCGCGCTCACGGCGCTGGGTCCTGCCTATATCAAGTTTGGCCAAATCCTCTCGACCCGCCCCGATGTGGTGGGCGAGGACATGGCGCTGCAGTTACGGGTTCTGCAAGACAAGCTGCCGCCCTTCTCCGTGGCCGAGGCCAAGGCAGAGGTCGAAAAGGAGCTCGGCCTTCCCGTTGACCGTGTCTTTTCCGACTTTTCCGAACCCGTGGCCGCTGCCTCCATTGCCCAAGTGCACAAGGCCACGCTGGCCGAAACAGGCGAACAGGTTGCGGTCAAGGTGCTGCGCCCAGGCGTCGAGCGCGCCTTCACCAAGGACGTCGATGCGTTTTATTTCGCGGCATGGGTCGTTGACCTTTTTGCACCAGGCGCGCGCCGCCTTCGCCCGCTTGACGTGATCGAACATTTCGACGGCGTGGTGCAGGGCGAGCTGGACCTTCGGCTCGAGGCGTCCTCGGCCGCCGAGTTCGCTGCGAACACCAAAGACGACAAAGGCTTTGCTTTGCCGGACATCAAGTGGATGTATTCCGGCCGCCGTGTCATGACCCTTGGCTGGGCCGACGGTACCGCGTTGGGCGATAACGAGGCGCTTGATGCGGCGGGCCATGATCGTCGCGAACTGGGTGTACGTGTGTTGCAGCTGTTTCTCAACCACGCGCTGCGCGACGGCTTCTTTCACGGTGACATGCATCAGGGCAACCTAAAGGTCGCGCCGAACGGAGACATCATCGCCTACGATTTTGGCATCATGGGCCACATCGACGAATACACCCGTCGCGTCTACGCCGAAATCCTCTTCGGTTTCATCCGCAAGGACTACAAACGTGTTGCCGAGGTTCATTTCGAAGCCGGCTACGTTCCAGCCGGAAAGGACGTAGACGAATTTGCCCGCGCCTTACGTGCCGTGGGGGAGCCGATCTTTGGCATGGACGCAACCAAGATTTCCATGGGCCGCCTCTTGGCCTACCTCTTCGAGGTAACGGAACGCTTCGGCATGGAAACCCGAACCGAGCTGATCCTGCTGCAACGCACCATGGTTGTCGTCGAAGGCGTCGCCCGCAGCCTCAATCCCAATATCAACATCTGGGAAGTCGCCTCACCGATCGTTACCGACTACATCAGCAAATCTATCGGGCCACGCGCCGCCCTGCGTGATCTGGCCAAGACCGCTCAGGTCCTCGCCCGTTTTGGCCCACGCCTGCCTGTTATGGTCGAAGCCGCCCTCATCCGCCAATCAAACCCCGAACCGCCGAAAAGGCGCGGTTTCTGGCGCTGGATCACGCTTGCGGCTTTGATCGGCGCGGCGGCTATGGCTGGCGCGATCGGATTGGCGGACTTGTTCGACTAGCGAGCGCTCAGCGCAGAGTGATATGCCATATGGGCATCTCAACAGGCGTGTTCCAAACTGCGATGCACACTCGCGCCGATGTGACGGGTCTGCCTGAATTTGGGTTTGCACCCCTCCGCAGCTCGTGGATATCTAAGGCCATGATCCGCGCGGTGCTATTCTCTCTGGGCCTGTTTCTGGCTGCCTGCTCTGCTCACGATGCGCCGCGCGCCACAGAGACGGAGATCGCATCCCTTACCCGCGCCTTTATGGCCATGGGTCCGCAGGTCGATCCGGATGAAGCCGCCCGCGCCGCGCGCATCGCATTCGATTACCCTCTTCAGCTGCGTGCGCAGTATCAGGTGACTGATCCGCCGCTGATCCATAACGCCAAGGTAAATGCGGGCACGCGGCCCCGGGGCCTTTGCTGGCACTGGGCGGACGATATGCAGGCCCGTTTTGCCGCTGAGGGGTTTCAAACGCTTGATTTGCACCGCGCCATCGCAAACTCGGACAATATGCTGATCGACCACAGCACGGTCATCGTCTCGGCCAAGGGTGATGGCTGGAGCGAGGGGATTGTTACCGATCCGTGGCGCTATGGCGGACGGCTGTTTTGGTCGCCCACGCTGGATGATCGACGGTACAATTGGATCCCCCGGCAGCAGGTCTTTGCTGAACGCCGCCGCCGGGAGGGCCTTTAGGGAGCGCGCACTTTTCCGCTCCGCTTAGGTCCGCTCAAAGGCAAGAGCGATGCCCTGACCACCGCCGATGCACATGGTCACCAGCGCCCGCTTGCCGCCAATGCGTTCTAGCTCGTAAAGCGCCTTGACCGCGATGATCGCCCCCGTCGCGCCGACTGGGTGGCCCAACGCAATCGCACCGCCGTTAGGGTTCACGCGGCTTGGATCAAAGCCAAGCTCCTTGGTGACGGCCAACGCCTGGCTGGCGAAGGCTTCGTTGCTTTCGATCACATCAAAATCATCCACGGAGAGGCCGGTCTTGTCCAAGAGGTTCCGTACGGCGGGGATCGGTCCAACCCCCATGACCTCGGGCCGCACGCCGGCATGGGCGTAGCCCAGAACGCGCGCCTTGGGTGTCAGCCCTGCAGCTTCGGCGGCCTCGGCCGTGGCAAGAACGACCGCCGCCGCACCGTCGTTGATCCCCGATGCGTTGCCCGCCGTGACCGTTCCGTCCTTCTGAAAGACCGGTCGTAGTCCCGCCAGTGCCTCAAGGCTGGTCGCCTTTGGATGCTCGTCGATCTCGAATGGCACCATGTCTCGCTTCACCCGTACCTCGACCGGCGTGATCTGCGCGGCAAAACGGTCTTCGGCGAGCGCCGTTGCCGCGCGCTCCTGCGATGTCATGGCAAAGGCGTCCTGCTCTTGCCGTGTGATCTGGTGTTCTTTGGCCACATTCTCGGCCGTGACCCCCATGTGCCCAGTGCCAAACGGACAGTTCAAGGCGCCCAGCATCATGTCCTGCGTGCCGATGTCCCCCATTTTTTGGCCCCAGCGCTGGGCGGGGATGGTGTGGGGGCTGCGCGACATGGCTTCGGCGCCGCCAGCCAGGCCAAACTCTGCATCGCCCATGGCAAGGCTCTGGATCACCGAGACAATCGCCTGCACGCCCGACCCGCAGAGCCGGTTCACGTTCATGGCAGGCGTGCTTTCGGGCACACCGGCCTGCATCGCCGCCACTCGGCTGAGATACATGTCGCGCGGTTCGGTGTTGATGACATGACCAAATGCAACATGCCCGATCTGTCCCCCTTCGACGCCCGACCGCTCCATCGCAGCCTTCGCCGCCGCCGTGCCGGTGTCGATGGGCGCGGTGCCCGCAAGACTGCCGCCAAAGGTGCCGATGGCCGTGCGCGCGCCGTCTAGGATGACGATGTCTTTCATGTGATCTCTCCTTTTTGCAGACGTTATGCCGAGGCGCTAGACACGGCACAAGTTGACGAACGCGGCTCGTGGCGTCACACCATCCGATATGACGGACGACACCGACGCCATCTTGTCTCTCCTGCCAACACGGCTGAAGGACGCGCGCCGCGCGCAAGGTCTCTCGCTGGACGCGGTGGCCAAGCTGTCTGGGGTCTCCCGCTCCATGGTAAGTCAGATCGAACGCGGTGAAAGCAGCCCGACCATCGCAACGCTTTGGAACCTCACGCGGGCGCTACAGGTCGATTTCGCCGGTCTCCTCGACGAGGACGTGGGGCCGCGTATTGCCCTGCTGAAGGCGAGCGATGTTCCGACGATTTCCCGCGGCACCGGGTGCACGATCCGCATTCTGTCCCCGCCCGAAGAGGCAGGACAGCACGAGGTTTACGAGCTACGCCTTGACCCCGGCGGGGCGCTCGACAGTCAACCGCATCGCCGCGGGGCACGGGAGCACCTGACAGTGATTTCGGGCAGCGTTGAGATTACCAGTGCTGGGGACACGGTGATCGCCCATGCTGGCGATACTGCGCGCTATGCCGCGGATGTGCCACATCGTATCCGCGCGGCCGACAGCGCTTCTGCATTTCTTGTCGTACAAGACGCCTGATCCGTAATCACGGAAACTCGTCCGTAATCACGAAATCCGCTATTTCGGATGTATTTCCTGTATGCTAGAGAGCAGAAAAGGAGTCGCCGCATGCAAAACGCTTTTCTGGACCACATCTCAGCGACGCTGACCCAGATCGAGACTGACGGGCTGTACAAGCGCGAACGGCTGATCACCTCGCCGCAAGGCGGTACGGTAGAGGTTGGCGGCAAGCCCGTGATCAATCTGTGCGCAAACAATTACCTTGGCCTTGCCGATCACGCCGATCTGATCCGCGCAGCACAGCAGGCGATGGAACCCAAGGGGTTTGGCATGGCCTCCGTCCGTTTCATTTGCGGCACGCAAGACCTGCACCGCGAGCTTGAAACGAGACTTGCTCAGTTCCTCGGCAAGGACGATTCGATCCTGTTTGCCGCCTGTTTTGATGCCAATGGCGGCCTGTTCGAACCCCTGCTTGGCCCCGAGGATGCGATTGTTTCGGATGCGCTGAATCACGCGTCGATCATCGACGGCATTCGCCTGTGTAAAGCCAAGCGGTACCGCTATGCCAACAACGATATGGCCAGCCTCGAAGCGCAGCTTCGGGCGGCACGGGCAGATGGCGCGCGTCATATCATGATCGCCACTGATGGCGTATTTTCGATGGACGGGTATCTAGCCAACCTGCCGGAAATCAGCCGGCTCTCCCAAGAATTCGGCGCTATCTTGATGGTCGATGATTGCCACGCGACTGGTTTTATGGGGCCGAAGGGTCAGGGGACCCACGCGCATTTTGACGCGCAGGTCGACATCCTGACAGGCACGCTTGGCAAAGCGCTGGGCGGCGCGATTGGCGGTTATATCGCGGGACCGCAGCCCGTGATCGACCTGCTGCGCCAGCGCGCGCGGCCCTATCTTTTCTCTAATGCGCTTCCCCCCAGCATCGTCGCCGCAGGGATCGAGGCGATCCGGCTCGTTGAAGAGGGCGACGATCTGCGCGCCCAGCTTTTCAAGAACGCCGCGTATTGGCGTGCCGGACTTGAACAGCTCGGCTTTGACCTTTTGGTAGGCGAACACCCGATCATTCCGGTGATGCTGGGCGAAGCGCAGTTGGCGCAAGATATGGCGGCGCAGCTGTACGACGAAGGCGTGTATGTGTCGGGCTTCTTCTTTCCGGTGGTCCCGCGCGGGCAGGCGCGCATTCGCACGCAAATGTCGGCGGCCTTGACGCGCGCTGACCTCGATCGCGCACTGGAGGCCTTTGCCAAAGTGGGCCGGAACCTTGGCGTGATCTCATGATTTGCGGCTCTGTCATTGACGTAATCGGCGAAACGCCACTGGTCGCGCTTGATCGGATCACGGCGGATCTGGGCCTGAACGGGCGGCTTCTGGCAAAGCTCGACAATCTGCTGCCCGGTTATTCAAAGAAGGACCGCGCGGCGCGTGCGATTATTGAAGCCGCGCGCGCGTCAGGCGATCTGGCCGAGGGACAAACGGTCGTTGAGCTGACATCTGGCAACATGGGCACGGGCCTTGCGATTGTCTGCGCGGTCCTTGGCCATCCTTTTGTCGCCGTGATGAGCGCGGGAAACAGCGTTGAACGCGCGCGGCAGATGCGGGCGCTGGGGGCTGAGGTGGTGATCGTCCCGCAAGCAGCCGGGTCAAAGCCCGGTGAGGTGTCGGGCGATGATCTGGCGCTGGTGGATGCAGCCGCGCATCGTATCACGGCAGAGCGTGCGGCCTTCCGCGCCGACCAGTTTGGCCACGCGGGTAATCCCGCGGCCCACGCAGAGGGCACCGCGCCAGAGCTTTGGCGGCAATCCGGGGGCACCATAACCGCATTTTGCGACTTTGCCGGCAGCGGCGGAACCCTTGCCGGGGTCGCGAGCACCCTGACCCCGCACGGCGTGCGCTGCTATGCGGTGGAGCCGGTCGGCGCAGCAGCCATCGCGGGTCAGCAGGTCACTCAGCCACAACACCCCATCCAGGGCGGCGGCTATGCAATGCCGGATTTGGCCCACCTCGCGGGTATCACACTCTCTGGGCACCTCACGGTCACCGGGCAACAGGCGAAAGAGGCTGCGCGAATGCTGTCACGGCGCGAGGGAATCTTTGGCGGCTATTCCGCCGGGGCAAACCTCGCCGCCGCGATCCAGCTTTTGCGTGGTCCCGAGGCGGGCGGAACGGTGGCGTTCATCGTCTGCGACTCGGGGCTCAAATACCTCTCCACCGACCTGTGGGATGACGAGACATGACAAACGAAATGATCGCTCTGGAAAAGAGCCGCCCGGAATCCGGCCTTTGGCAGGTTACGGCACCTGTACCGGAAATAGGCCCCGATGACGTACTGATCCGCGTGCGGAAGACCGGTATCTGCGGCACTGACATTCACATCTGGAACTGGGACGAGTGGGCACAAGGCGCAGTGCCGACACCGTTGATTACGGGCCATGAATTTGCGGGCGAGATTGTTGAGCTTGGCTCTAACGTGCACGATCTGTCCCTTGGCCAGCGCTGCAGCGGCGAAGGGCACCTGATCGGCAAGACATCGCGCCAATCGCGGGCGGGTAAGTTCCATCTGGACCCGGCGACGCGCGGCATTGGCGTGAACGAACAGGGCGCCTTTGCCGAATACCTGCGCTTGCCAGCCTTTAACGTCGTGCCCTTGCCGGACGCTATTGATGACGACATCGGTGCCATCCTCGATCCGTTGGGCAATGCAGTGCATACCGCGCTGTCCTTCGATCTGGTTGGCGAAGATGTGTTGGTTACTGGCGCGGGGCCTATCGGGATTATGGCCGCGGCCGTGGCCCGGCATGTTGGGGCGCGGCACGTGGTTATCACAGACGTGAACCCCGACCGGCTCGCTTTAGCCGAACATGTAACAGACGTCACGCCGGTGAACGTGGCGACGGAAGACCTGCGTGATGTGAAGGCGCGCCTGAAAATGCGCGAAGGCTTTGACGTGGGTCTGGAAATGTCGGGAAATCAACAAGCGCTCGATCAGATGGTGGACAACCTTGTTATGGGCGGGCGCATCGCGCTTCTGGGTATCCCGCCGGGCAAAAGCCCGGTGGATTGGTCTCGCATCGTCTTCAAGGCGATCACGATCAAGGGGGTCTATGGGCGTGAGATCTTTGAAACGTGGTACAAGATGATCGCCATGCTCGAAAACGGGCTTGATGTAAGTCGGGTCATTACACATCGGTTCGCTGTGCGGGATTTCGATGAGGGCTTTGCCGCCATGATGTCTGGCAAGTCTGGCAAAGTTGTCTTGGACTGGACGTCTCGGCGGGACTAAATCGGGCGTCTTACGGCGGTCGATACAGGTTTCAGCCGATAACCGGTGACATCCGCACACGCCCCGTATCCGTAAGTTCAAATACCTCGCCATCGTCGAAAACGGCCGCGGCGAGGGGCCGGCCATAGCCAGCACCGGCGTCAAGGTTCACGCGGTTGCCGTAGTGTGTCGCACGATCGACAGGCGTATGCCCGTGCACGATCAGCTTTGGATGCGGCTCTGACACGGCATGAAACGGCTGCCTGATCCATAGCAGGTCTTCCTCGCGCTGATGCGCCAGCGGCACACTTGGCGCGATACCGGCATGGCAAAAGAACAGCGTCTCGGTCTCATGCGACAAAGACAGGTTTTCCAGAAAGGCGATATGAGGCTCCGGCACGACCTCACGGGCTGATGCGCTGAAATCCTGCAGCCGGATATGCTCCGGCAGGTCCAGACCGTAAGACTGCATGGTCTCTATGCCGCCGATACGCTCATGGAACCAGTGAAAGCCAATCAGCAGGTGTGGATCATGCCGGGGCGGGTCCAACAGGAACCACTGCATCAGTCGGTCATGATTGCCCTTCAGGCAAATCCAATCCTGCCCGGCTGTGACACCATCCACCAGCGTCTGAATGACCCCGCAGGAGTCCGGACCGCGATCCACGTAGTCGCCCAGAAAGACAACCTGCCCACCGCCATCCGCGTCAATCAGCGCAAGCACATGCTCGAGCTGACCGAGCTGACCGTGAATGTCGCCAACGGCGTAAATTGGGGGCATCGGAGTCTCCTTTGCCCCCTCCTGACATCAGGCGACGTCGAATTCCAGTGGTTTGACCTGAGTGAACATACCCGTGCCGTCCAGCGTTTTCAGGACAGAACCGGGAATAGGGTCGTCAACATAAAGCAGCGCGATGGCCTCGCCTCCAGCCTCGGCCCGGCCAAGGGTAAAGTTCGCGATGTTCACGCCGTTCTTGCCCATCGTGTTGCCCAAAAGGCCGATGATCCCCGGCACGTCCTCGTTCGTGGTATAGAGCATGTGCGCCCCGATCTCGGCGTCGATGTTGATGCCCTTGATCTGGATAAAGCGCGGCTTGCCATCGCTGAACACGGTGCCCGCGACGGAACGTTCGCGTTTGTCCGTCACAACGGTAACCTTGATGTACCCCTCGAACGCTCCTGACTTGGCCTGATTTGTGGTCGAGATCTTGATCCCGCGTTCTTGTGCAATCACAGGCGCCGACACCATGTTCACGTCCGGGTTTACCCGTTTCATGATGCCTGCCACGACGCCGCAGTTGAGCGCGGCCAGATTCATTTCCGACACGACACCATCGTAAAGGATATTGATTGCCTTGATCGGCTCGTCCGTCATCTGGCCGATGAACGCGCCCAGATGGCCCGACAGCTTCAGCCATGGCCCCATGACCTTGGCCTCTTCGGCGGTGACGGAGGGCATGTTAAGGGCGTTTTCAACCGCGCCGGTCAGCAGGTAGTTCGACATTTGCTCCGCCACCTGCAGGGCCACGTTTTCCTGCGCTTCGGTGGTGGCCGCGCCAAGGTGCGGGGTCACGACGACATTCGGCAGGTTGAACAGCGCGTTTTCTGTGGCCGGTTCGGTCGCAAACACATCGAACGCGGCCCCGGCCACATGGCCGGATTTCAGCGCCTCTGCCAGCGCGTTCTCGTCAACCAGCCCGCCGCGGGCGCAATTGATCAGGCGTGCGCCGGGCTTCATCATCGCGATCCGCTCGGCGGACAGGATGTTGGCCGTCTGGTCCGTCTTGGGCACATGCAGCGTTACGAAGTCGGCGCGGCCCAGCAGATCCTCCAGCTCGACCTTTTCGACCCCCATCTTGTCGGCCTTCTCCTCGGACAGGTACGGGTCATAGGCCAGCACCTTCATCTTCAGCCCGCGTGCGCGATCACAGACGATGCCGCCGATGTTGCCAGCACCGATGACGCCCAGCACCTTGTTCGTCAGCTCAACGCCCATGAACTTCGACTTTTCCCATTTGCCTGCATGGGTTGATGCGCTGGCCTCAGGAATTTGGCGCGCCACGGCAAACATCATTGCAATGGCGTGCTCGGCGGTCGTGATCATGTTGCCGAAGGGCGTGTTCATGACGATCACGCCTTTCTTGCTGGCGGCGTCCTTGTCGATGTTATCGGTGCCGATGCCAGCGCGGCCAATGACCTTGAGGTTGTCCGCAGCATCTAGGATTTTTTCCGTCACTTTGGTGGCAGACCGAATGGCAAGACCATCATATTGGCCGATCACTTGTGCCAACCTGTCTTTGTCCTTCCCGAGGTCGGGTTCGAAATCTACGTCGATGCCGCGGTCGCGGAAGATCTGTACGGCGGTTTCGCTGAGTTTGTCGGATACGAGAACTTTGGGCATGTTAATCTCCATGCATTTGGCGGAAGGAAGCCGCCTTACGGATTGCGGGTGAGACGGGCTTCAGCCCGCCGAAATTTCTTGTTCGAAGGCCCAGTCGAGCCAGGGTAGCATCGCCTCGATGTCCGAGGTTTCTACCGTGCCGCCGCACCAGATGCGCAGGCCCGGGGGGGCGTCGCGGTACGCGCCAATGTCGAGAGCGATACCCTCGTCGGACAGGCGCTTGGCAACTGCCTTTGCGAACGCGGCGCCATCGGAAATGCGGTCATCGGTGAACTTCAGGCAGACGGAGGTGTTGGACCGCGCCGCCGGATCCATGGCGAGGTTTTCGATCCAGTCGCGCGCATCGCAGAAATCCCAGATTGCCTGAGCATTGGCCTCGGCCCGCGCTTTTAGCCCTTCGAGGCCCCCAACAGACTTCGCCCACTTCAGCGCGAACAGGTAATCCTCAACGCACAGCATCGACGGCGTGTTGATTGTCTCTCCGCGGAAGATGCCTTCATTCAGCTTGCCGCCCTTAGTCAGGCGGAAAATCTTGGGGAGTGGCCATGGGGGGGTGTACGTTTCCAGCCGCTCCACGGCGCGGGGGCTGAGGATCAGCATGCCGTGCGCCGCTTCACCGCCGAGCACCTTCTGCCATGAGAAGGTGGTCACATCCAGTTTTTCCCAGGGCAGGTCCATCGCGAACGCCGCCGAGGTCGCGTCGCACAGGGTCAGCCCCGTGCGGTCCGCCGGGATTGGATCACCGGCCACGCGCACGCCCGAGGTCGTCCCGTTCCAGGTGAAGCAGACGTCGTGGTCGTAGTTCAGCGCGTCCATATCCACGATCTCGCCATAGGGCGCTTCGTGCACGGTTGCGTCCAGCTTCAGCTGCTTGACGGCATCCGTGACCCAGCCAGCGCCAAAGCTTTCCCAGGCGACCATCTCTACGGGCCGCGCGCCCAGCATGGTCCACATCGCCATCTCATAGGCGCCGGTGTCGGAGGCGGGCACGATGCCGATCTTGTACTCCGCAGGCACGCCAAGGATCTCTCGTGTCAGCTCGATCGCCTCGGCCAGTTTGGCTTTGCCCACAGCAGCGCGGTGCGACCGGCCCAGTGGCGCGTCGGACAACGCGGACAAAGAATGGGTGGGGGGTTTTGCACAAGGTCCCGACGAAAAACGCGGGTTTGCCGGCCGTGCTGCCGGTGGTGTCATAGCCATTTCTGCTATCCTTCCAGATATGCGCCCTTCGTTGGGGAAGGGTGTCCCACCGTCGCAGCTACGCCTCTTGCGCGGCTTCCACAACCGCCAAAAGCGGTCTATAGCGCCGCATCAGCAACCAATCGCGACGCGCCGGGAGCGGATCGGAAACATGCATGACCTTGTTGTGAGCCTCATTGCCGAACCGGGCCAGCTGGACCCGGCCTTGCCCGAAAACCTGCGTAACGCATGGGGTGGCGGCGATGTCGTGTGGCTGTCGCCCGGCGAAGCGGCTGAATTTTGCGTGAAAACCATGCCGGATAACTTCTGGGAGGTATGGGCCGATCTGCAGCAAACGCGTGTCGACATGGCGATGCAGGCTGCGGGCGGGCGGCGCAAAACGCTGCTGCTGGCGGATATGGACAGTACGATGATCCAGCAGGAGTGCATTGACGAATTGGCGGACGTTGCTGGCGTTGGCGATCAGGTCAAGGCCACTACCGCGCGCGCCATGAACGGCGAGCTTGATTTCGAGGAGGCGCTGGATGCGCGGGTCGCGTTGCTAAAGGAACTGCCCACGACCGTGATCGCACAGGTTCTGGCGGAGCGGATAACATACACACCAGGCGGCGCGACGTTGCTGGCTACGATGAAGGCGAATGGTGCGTACACCGCGCTGGTCTCGGGTGGTTTCACGGCGTTTACCGGCGCGGTCGCGGCACATCTTGGCTTTGATGAGCATCGGGCAAACGTCTTGCTGGAGGATGGCGGCGTTTTGACCGGTGCCGTGCAAAAGCCCGTGCTGGGCCAGCAGGCCAAGATGGACGCGGTAGATGAATTGACGGCGGCGCGCGGCATTACAGACGATCAATGTCTTGCCGTGGGCGATGGCGCAAATGACCTGGGGATGCTTGGGCTTGCGGGTCTTGGCGTTGCATTGCACGCAAAGCCATCCGTTGCTGAAGCATGCGCGGTGCGGATTAACTTTGGTGACCTGACTGCGCTTTTGTACCTACAAGGTTATGCCCGGGATGAGTTCGTTTCGGTCCCGTAAAAGACCGAAGTGATGCGGCAGCCCCCCCCCACGTCCAAAAATTCTACGACGAAATGAAGATTAGATTAGTGCTGGGGACGCGCGTTGCCATCCAGTCTGAAGGCCGTTCCAGTTGCGGATGGGCGTATTCAGAAATTGGAGCGTGGCCGGGTGATCTGCTTCCAACACGCCAAGCTGAACGAGGATGGCGGCAATTGCGCACTCTGCTGCGCGGCGTGTTCCGTCAACGATCTTGAGCGCCACACCCATTTGCATTTCGGGGATGATGGCGATGAAAAATCCTTCGGCCCCGGTCTTGAGCGCAACGCGCCCGCCCATTGCGCGCATCAAGAGGGTGCAGGCGCGCCCTTCGCCAGCGACAAGGTCAGGATGTGCAGTCATAGCCTCCCGCAGCGTCGCTTCTGGGCTGCCCTCGGGCGCGGCGGCAAATGCCGCCATGGCACGCGCTACGCCCTGCAGGGTGAAAGCGAAGTTTGGGGCGCTGCATCCGTCGATGCCGTAGCCAAAGGTTTCTTCTCCGGCCAGCCGTTCCTGCGCTTCTCGTGCGGCGCGCTGCACGGGGTGGTCTGGGTCGATATATTCGGGTCCCGCACCGGTATGCTTGGCAAGGGTCAGAAACCCCGCATGTTTGCCCGAGCAATTGTTGTGCATCTGGCATGGGCCCGAATGCGTGCGGATTAGTGCATCGCGCGCCGGCAGATCGGCGGGCTCCTGCGCGCCGCAGCGCAAATCGTCGTCGCTCCTCCCGATATGGTCGAGCCACTTTGCCACGCGTGACGTATGAATCGCCGCACCGTTATGCGAGGCGCAGGCCAGCGCCAGTTGCTCGGGCCCCAGCCCAAACGCCTTTGCCGCGCCGCTTTCAATAAGGGGAATGGCCTGAACCATCTTGGCCGAGGAGCGGGGATAGACGACCTCGTCTGGATTGCCCCAGGACCGTTCCAGCCCGCCCGGCCCCCAGATAACTGCATGGCCGCGATGCACCGATTCCAGAAGCGGTCCGCGCCATAGCTCGACCATTGGCTCACCCGGTTGCATCTCTGTCTCCTCACTTCTTGGCGAAAACCTGCCAATTGAGGTTTCCGGACGCGCATCTTTCGCGTATTTGTGCTTCTTGTCGAGACAAACGACGGCCCGCGCAAGAGGCCGAAGATATTGAGGATGATTGGCTCGGAGGCCATGAGAACATGAACTGGACCAATAGCATAATCGGCACGGCCCTTGCCGTCTGCCTTGCGGGCGGTGCGCTGGCACAGGCCACAAGTACAAACCAGGTTGCCAGCAAGACCGACTGGAGTGTCTTTATCGAGGACAACCCGACCGAATGCTGGGGCGTATCCACGCCCACGGAAATTGTGAACACCCGCGATGGACGCGTTGTTGCAGCAACGCGCGGCCAAATCCTTCTTATGGTGTCCTATCGCCCATCGGCCAGCGTTGCAGGGCAGGTGGCATTTACCGGGGGTTATCCGTTCCGCGATGGCAGTACGGTGAACCTCGCGATCGGTGGCACGGAGTTTGAGCTTTTTACCGATGGTGAATGGGCATGGCCTGCCACCCCGTCCGACGATGCAAAGATTGTCACCGCAATGAAGCGCGGTGCGCAGGCGGTCGTGACGGGCGTGTCCAGCAGGGGCACAACCACGAAGGACACGTTTTCGCTTCTTGGCTTTACAGCGGCGGTCGAGGATGCGGCGGCACGGTGCGGCGGCTGACCTGATTGATTACGGTCAAGATCATCCACATCCTGTGCGTGATGGGCTGGATGACCAGCATTTTCGCCGTCCCGCGGGCGCTGATCTATTGGAAGCGTGACTATGCCAAGACGGGCGAGGATGGCCCCTTGGGTGATCTGACCTTTCGCCTTTACCGGTTTTCGGCTGGGCTTGGGGTGATCGCGTTGGGCACGGGCCTTTACCTTGGCCACCTCTGGCAGTTCGACTCGTGGGTCTTGGTCAAGCTGGGCCTCGTGGCGCTGCTGGCGGGCCACTACGTCTGGACCGGTGTTCTGGTCGCGCGGGCGCGGGTAGGCCGGTTTGACGAATCCGACCGCTGGCTGCGCGTGTTCAACGAGATCAGCGTGATCGGCGTGATTGCAATCCTGTGGGTCGTCGTCGCCAAGCCGTTCTAAGGCTCTGGAGGGCTGCCGACCCAAACCATTTGGAAACGCCGCCAACTTCCTATATCAGGCCCACTTCACCCCGAAGGACAGCCCCATGCCCGACGCGCCGATCACCCAAGATGTCATGACGATCCCCCGCAAACTGCCGGAGGGACCACAGAACCTTGTCGGTCTGACCCGTGACCAGATGCGCGCGGCGTTGATTGCGATGGGGACGCCGGAGAAGCAGGCCAAGATGCGCGTGGGCCAGATCTGGGCGTGGATCTACCAGTGGGGCAAGCGCGACTTTGCCGACATGACGAACCTCGCCAAGGCTTACCGCGCGCAGCTGGCCGAGCATTTTGTGATCGAAATCCCCGAGGTGGTCAGCAAACAGGTTTCCACTGACGGCACCCGCAAGTGGCTGGTCCGCATCGCCGGGGGGCACGAGGTTGAGGTCGTCTACATCCCCGAGGAAGACCGCGGCACGCTCTGCGTCTCCTCGCAGGTTGGATGCACGCTCACGTGCTCCTTCTGCCATACTGGTACTCAGAAACTCGTGCGTAATCTGACGGCCGCCGAGATCATCGGTCAGGTCATGATGGCCCGCGATGATCTGGACGAATGGCCTGTGCCCGGGGAGCCAAAGGATGAAACACGACTTCTGTCCAACATCGTGCTGATGGGCATGGGCGAGCCGCTTTATAACTTCGAGAACGTGCGCGATGCGATGAAGATCGCAATGGACGCCGAAGGTATTGCACTGTCGCGTCGCCGCATCACGCTGTCGACCTCTGGCGTCGTGCCAGAGATTGAACGCACAGCGAATGAGATTGGCTGCCAGCTTGCCGTCTCGTTCCACGCCACCACCGACGCGGTGCGGGACAAGCTGGTGCCGATCAACAAGCGCTGGAATATCGAGGTCCTGCTGGACGCGTTGCGCGCCTACCCCCGCGGGCGCAATTCTGAGCGGATCACGTTCGAATATGTGATGCTCGACGGTGTGAACGACACTGACGCTGACGCGCACCGGCTGGTCGAGTTGCTGAAAGATATACCAGCGAAGGTGAACCTGATCCCATTTAACGAATGGCCCGGTGCGCCTTACAAGCGGTCGTCCAACAACCGAATCCGCAAGTTTGCGGACATCATCTACAAGGCCGGCTACGCGTCGCCTATTCGCACTCCGCGGGGCGAGGACATCATGGCCGCTTGCGGCCAACTCAAGTCGGCTACGGAGCGCGCACGCAAATCCCGCGCCCAGATCGCAGCGGAAACTGGCCTGACTTCCTGATTCGGCTCGTCCTGTGCATCATGGCACCCAAAAGGGATCGCCATGACACTCAAAATCGGGACCGGCACGTTCGACATCGTCGAAGTCGACTTCAAAGGCTATGCGCACCAACACAGCCTAAACGGAGGGTTCCTGAACCCCACCACGCCTCTGGCCAAGGCGTCAGTAGACCTTGGGCGCCTGCGCACGCGCAAGGTTGCGGAATACAACTGCCAGACCCGCACGTTTGACGCGTTCGGCACGTCGCCGGACGGAAAAATCACCCTCCTGCCGTGGATTTCGATCATCGGTGTAAATGCCAAAGGGCGAAACACGGACAAGGCCGACAAGGCGCTGTCGGCCAAATTCGCCGAGGCGACTGGCAAGGTCTCGGTCACCGATACTGTGGCTGAGATTTTCCAATCTTTGGGGCAACACAGCCTCGACATCCCGTTCAAGGACTTCGTAGCTGCTTTCGGTCCTGACAAGTCCTGGCGCGCCTATATGACGGTCAGTTGGATCATGGTGCAGCTAAGACTACCGGCAGGGTTCCCGCCCGGGGTCATTTGCATCGGCGTTCCGTACGAGGTGTCGTTTCACGCGGCCATGACCTTCGATTGCAAACGCGGCGGGCCTGCCCCGTTTGACCGCAACCTGGCGCACGAGGCGGGATACAGGACTTTTCCTGTGCGCGATGCGGCCCTGCGCAAGATCGTTCTGGCTGACCTCGCGCGGCGCATCAAACAGGCGGTGGCTGGCCTAAAATGGCTCAAGCAGCAAAGGGCGATCGACCGCGAGATGTGGCCGGACCCGGAACAGGCCAAGAGCATTAAGGCGGCCAGTAACCGCATGATCAAACGGGCACGCGCTAAACTGGACCGACTGCGCCAGCTCAGTGAGGAACTTGGCAGCCTGTAAATGTCCAAAGCCCTTTGACCGCAGCATTAAATGACAGGAGCATTCATGAAACTGAAACTAGGCGACGCAGAATTTGACGTCGAAACCGTCGATTACCAAGCGCGTGGGGGCAAAACCATCTGGGGCATGGATTTCCCCTATTTCATTGAGCCAACCGAACCGCTCGACATTGTCTGCGAAGAGTTCAAACAGTACGATTGGCGCATCGTCTGCAAGTACGATTGCACCCAGCATCTGGCTTCCTTTGACAATGTGAACAAGGACGGGCGGATATCCATTCGACCTTGGTTCAAGATGAAGGGCGTGAACAAGAAGGGAAAGAATACCAAGCGCGCGGACGAAAGGCTCCTCTATCGGTTCATCTCGGACACGAACGAATCGAACGTCGGAAAGACCCTGCTTGAACTGGACAACAGGCTTGGCTCTTACACTTTCGATGTGCCGTTCCAGGAGTTTCTCAAGACATACACGCGGGAAAAATCGTTCTACATCGGGCTGAAGGTGTGGTGGATCATGTTCCAACTCAAACTGCCCGCTGATTATCCTGATGGCGTGATCGTCATCGCCTTTCCGTATAGGACCCAGTTCATGGGTGCCTGGACGTTCGATTGCAAAACTGGAAAGCGGCCGGAAGGTCTTGACGGTGGCGATCCCCATGCTGACACGCATGTCATGCGTTTCCCGCCCGGTGACACGGGCCGCGAGGCCGTGGGCAAAGCTATCGACGTAGAAATTGTTTCCGCGAAAGAGCAGGTGGTCCGCACCAAGGAGTTGATCGAAGATTACAAAAGAAGTTTGGAGGAAGAGCCCGAGAGCAAGCGCTTCAAGAACTGGCTGAAGCGCGCGAAAAAGCGTCTTAAGAAGCACGAGCAAAAGGTCAAAGACCGCATCGCTGACCGCGAGGCGCTCAAAGCGCTCGAATAGCGACTGTTCTCGAAATGGTCACAATCTTTTCCCGATCCCGCACCAATCCCGCCACGGGCGGGGGGCACGGTGACAGGCATCAAGACATGCCTATCGGAGAAAAACCATGTCCATCATCGTTGAACAGAACCTAGTCGTCGCCGCTCAGGTGCTCGACATTGTTGCGCGTGAGCGCAGCCAGTCGCTGTCCCGCCGCGAGTGGAAACATCGCCTTGCCGGTTACGGCTACACCATCCGCGAAACGGACGAGGGCGACTATGTCGAAACCCTTCCGCACCGCGTCCCGGTCTGCGCACTGCCAGCCGAACTGTCTGTCTAAGGCGCGCGGGCTGAGCCCGCGCCGCTTTCACGCAAAGATAAAGTCGGTGTCGGATAGAGTTTGCGTGAAGTTGTTCAGAACAAGTTCGAACCAATTGCTGTAGCTAAGCGTGGTGTTGGCTCCGGCGGTTGTCACTGTGAACTGCCCTAACGTTGAAAAGCCGAAGCTCGATACGTCGATTAAGTCCTCACCGACGGTAAAGTCGACGATCTTGTTCACCTCGAACGCGTCAGCGTTCAGGAACAAGAAAACATCAGCACCAGCATCGCCCTGCATTCGGTCATCGCCATCGCCGCTATAGAGCGTGTCGTTGCCTTGCCCCCCGCTCAGGAAGTCATTGCCAAAGCCGCCATCGAGGCTGTCATGGCCCCCGACACCGATAAGCCGGTCATCGTTCGATCCACCATTGAGCGTATCGTTGCCCGCGCCGCCAACCAAAGTGTCATTGCCAAAATCGCCATCAAGAAGGTCGTTGCCGGCCACACCGATCAGGCGGTCATCGTCGTATCCGCCAAAGAGCGAATCGTTGCCACCTGCGCCGATCAACGTGTCGTTCCCGCCACCACCATAGGCCGTGTCGTCGCCCAAGCCACCGTTCAGTAAGTCGTTGCCAGTGCCAGAATAAGGCAGCGTTTCAAAGTCACCGATCAGTAGATCGTTGTCGTGACTGCCCAGCACGGTGTCATCTCCCGCGGCGCCGATCACGGTATCCTCGCCGATACCTCCATTCAGCCAGTCATTTCCTTCGCGGCCAAACACCTCGTCATTTCCGCCGCCGGAACGAACAATTGTGTCCTGATCCGTGGCAAGCACGATTTCGGCGTTATTGGTTGCCCGAATTGTGATGACGTTCGAGGCGTTCACGGCCACGGCCCAACGATCAAAGCTGTCAGCCGCGCCGTATAGCTCGACCAAAGCTTGGATGTCGAATATGCCCAATTCGGTGACGTAGGGCGTTTCGATATTGTACGTCATGACCGTGTTGGTCTGCGTGTCGAGCGAATCCTCGAGCACGAACATGCCTTCGAACGGGTGCTGTAGCCCCATCGCGTGGCCAAGCTCATGCAGATTCACCTGATAGCCATAGTCCCCTTCGGACATCGACATGTAGTTGTTGGTCAGGTCCCCGTTATTTGTAGATCTGTTTGTCGCTTGGGAGACGTTCGCCCATCCACCCGCGGTGCCGCCGGTCGAGCCATAGACGTTGATCATCGAGCTGCCTTCAATCTCGACAAACTTGATGCCCGCCACGGCCTCGAACTTTGCGATGACCTCTCGGAACAGGGTGCGTTGAGCCTCGGTATAGGCCCAATAGCCCGTCGCCCCGAATGGATCGCCCGATGGATCCGGTAAGTCTATGGCTTCCGTGAACGAATAGGTGACGACGACTTGGGTGCCGACATTTGTCTGCCCGTTCCAGCGCAGTGAATCGCTTTGGCGGTAATACAGAAGCGCGGTGTAGTCGCTGACCTCGGTGCCGGTGCTGCTGCTTCCGGACGTGCCGGACCCGTCCATCGCGTCAGCGCAGCAGGCGCTACAGCCGCAGCCCGAGGGATGGGGCGTGGAAACGTCGTGAAGTGCTGACATGTCGTCCTCGTCCAATGTGTGCGCCGAGAGGGCTAGCGCAGCAATACGGTATCATTTGGGCCGCGCGTGCCTGCAAACGAAACAGTCAAATGCGCAGATCGAAACAGTAGGATAGGGATATCTGATCGGGCCAGCAAAGAATAGATGGCCAAGTTATCGTTTTGATTGAATTCTTGCAGATTGGCTTCGATCAGCGCTGATCCGCCAACAACCATGATTTTCGGTGATGTCTTGCACTAGCGCCCCGGAATAGCCTCCCGTCGCGCGGCAGGGCCCCAAGCGTCAATGGCCGCAACTGCCTCTTCAGCGGTTTCGACAAAGCGGAACAGGTCCAGATCATCGGCAGAGATCGTGCCCGCGTCCGCCAGCGCGTCCCAGTTGATGATGCTGTTCCAGAAGTCGCGGCCGAACAGCAGAAACGGCACCCGCTCCATACGACCGGTCTGGATCAGCGTCAGCGCCTCAAAGAGCTCGTCGAGGGTGCCAAAGCCGCCCGGGAACACGCAGATCGCCTTCGCGCGCATTAGAAAGTGCATCTTGCGGATCGCGAAGTAGTGGAAGTTGAAGCACAGGTCGGGCGTGACAAAGGCATTTGGCGCCTGTTCGTGAGGCAGAACAATATTGAGCCCGATCGACGCCCCGCCTGCATCCACGGCACCGCGGTTTCCCGCCTCCATCACACCCGGGCCGCCCCCCGTCACGACAACATCCCGAGTGCCGCCGGACGCAATCGACCGCTCCGTCATCAGGCGGGCAAAGGTGCGCGCCTCGTCATAAAACGACGACAGATCAGCAAGCGTCTTTGTCCGCGCACCCGCCTTCTTGTCGGGTTCCGGAATGCGCGCGCCACCGAACAGGACAATTGTCGATTCGATCCCGGCCTCGTTCATCAGCATCTCGGGCTTCAGCAGTTCCAGCTGCAGCCGCACGGGGCGCAGCTCGTCCCGGCACATGAACTCTTCATCCGCAAAGGCCAGAGCATAAGCCGGGGAGCGCGTCTGCGGTGTGTTTGGCACGCCCTTGGCGGCTTCGCGATCCTGGTGGGCATCGCGGAACGGGCTGGTGCGGTCGTCTTTCATGTGGCCTCCCTGGCGCTGTCTGTCCGCTGGACCGTTGCACATGGCCCCGCCCGCGTCTATTGCCCTGCTCAAACGCTTGCCCCGGAGGAAACCAATGTCCAACGCTCAGCTCGAAGCCGCCATCGAAGCCGCATGGGAGGCGCGCGACAGCATCAGCCCCGCAACCACCGGTGAAACACGCGACGCGATTGAATCGACGCTGAACGCTTTGGACAGTGGCAGCCTGCGTGTGGCCGAGCCTTCGGACACCGGCGACTGGCACGTGAACCAGTGGGCCAAAAAGGCGGTCCTGCTGGGCTTCCGGCTCAAGGACATGGAGCAGCAATCGGGCGGCCCGCAGGGCGGCGGCTGGTGGGACAAGGTCGACAGCAAGTTCAAGGGCTGGACCGATCAGGAGTGGACCGCAGCCGGCTTCCGCGCGGTGCCAAACTGCGTGGTGCGCAAATCGGCCTATGTCGCGCCTGGCGTCGTGCTCATGCCGTCTTTCGTGAACCTTGGCGCTTATGTCGACAGCGGCACCATGGTGGACACCTGGGCGACCGTCGGCTCCTGCGCACAGATAGGCAAGAACGTGCACCTGTCGGGCGGCGTTGGCATCGGCGGCGTGCTGGAGCCGATGCAGGCCGGCCCCACGATCATCGAGGATGACTGCTTTATCGGCGCACGCTCCGAAGTTGTTGAAGGCGTGATTGTACGCAAAGGCTCTGTGCTGGGCATGGGTGTTTTCATCGGCCAGTCGACCAAGATCGTGGACCGCGAGAGCGGAGAGGTCATGTACGGCGAGGTTCCCGCGGGCTCTGTGGTAGTTGCAGGCTCCATGCCGTCTAAAAATGGCGTCCACTTGTATTGTGCGGTCATCGTAAAGCGTGTGGACGAGCGCACCCGCTCCAAGACGTCGATCAACGAGCTGCTGCGCGACTGATCCGGAACCGACGCGGCCCCTTGGCGCTCTTTTCAACAAGGGAGAACACAATGGGTCTGGGGTTTTTCGGCTCTCTGATTGTCGGCGGGTTTGCCGGTTGGATCGCATCGCGGATGATGCGGGCCGACACGGGGCTCGTCGTCAATATACTGCTTGGCATCATCGGCGCGGCCGTTTTGAACCTGATCTTGGGATATCTGGGAATTTACGCCGAAAGGGCATGGTTGCCGCAGCTGATCATCGGGGCCGGTGGCGCATCGCTGCTCATTTGGATTGGCCGCAAGCTACGCTAGCGCGCGGTTTCGAACCACTTCCAGTACAGCGCCTCGTAGGCGCCCGTTTCCTGCACTTCGAGAAGCGCCAAGTTGATCCGTTCTCGCAGATCACTGCCTTGCGGTAGAGCAATGCCATAATCCTCAGGCTGGAATACCCGATCAATCAGGCGTGCCGTGCCACGTCCGTCCGTGGCCACGTAATAGGCCAACAGGGGCGCATCGAAGAACACCGCATCCAGATCGCCTTCTTCAAATGCGCGAATAAGCGAAATGTAGTCGACAAAGGTTTCATGGCCGATCTCGCGCCCCGCAAGAAAAGTGCTGGCGGTCGATCCGGCAGTCGTCGCGACAAGCCGCCCATCCAAGTCATCTATCCCGGCGACCTGCTCCTTTAGCCCGCGCAACGTGAGTGCGGTCGTTAGGTTCGCCACCATGATTGATATCACCAGCAGCGCCACCGTACCCATGACCACGGATGCCGCGCGCCCACCCGCGCTGTACGTGAGTTGTGGCCCAAACAGCCACCAAAGCGCCCCCATCGACACCAGCAGGGCAAGGCCGCCCCCAAGGACAAGGCTAAGCTCTCGGGTCATGACAGAGGGCAGGAACCGCTCAGGCCCGTCATTTGCGTGCACCATGATCTGCAGGCCGCTGCGGAAAATCGGCAGCGTGAAATCCATGACCCTTTCACGCCCGCCGGTGATCGAGATGTTGGCAATCGCGCCATCGACCTCCGCGCGCTCTACTGCGCCCAGCATTTCGGCAAAGCTGAGCTTTTGCACAAAACGTATCTCTGCGCCCAACTCGTCACCGATGGCGCGCATCAGATCGACGCTAAAGCCGACAAGCTCCCCGCCAGTGTTAAAGCTGAAAGGCGGACGTTCGACCGTGGCAAAGACAAGCTCGCGCTCTTGCGCGCGCAGGGGCAATGCGGTGCACAGGAAAACCAAAAAAATTGCCAAACGCGCCATCACAGCCCCCAACTGATTTGGCCCGGAATAAATCGCCGGGACGCTGCTGACCACGCCCCGCTTGCCGATTTGCGCAACACCGGTGTAAACGCGCCCCACCATGACCAAAGCCAAACGCACCCAACACGTCTACACACTAGTGGTTCAGATCGGCCGCAAATCCGGTGACGGCTTGCCCGATGGCGCGACGGGCGCCGCGCTCATGTGCTACGCGTCGGGTGTGGACGAGGCGGAAGCGGTGCGAGAAACCGTGGCCTTGCTGAAGCAGGCGGATACAGCCCCGCTTGATGTGACGGGCTACGGCACTTTGCAGGAGCGCGAGGCCGAAGGGCATGAGATTTCCGATGAGGAGCGCGCCCTGATGGATCAGGCCTTGCGCGACAACGCGGTGATTGTGGCACAGGTGACCCCTTTTTTCGGGGAAGAAGGCGACGATCAGGCCGCGCGCTGATCGGCGAGCGTCACCGCCTCGAACCTGCGCAGGACCGGAAAGGCGGGCTTGCCATGTTCGGGTAGCTGCGACCGGTCCAGCCCTGCCAGCACCGATTGCCCCACCCGCTTCGCGTTCCGCCGGATGCGCCCGAGGTAAAGGCTTTCTGACCACGTGCCGGCGGTCAGCACCGTCTCGTGCCCCGGAAGGACAAGCTGGGTGTAGCGTATTAACGCATCTGCAGGTTCTGCCCGGCCAACATGGCCATTCAACAGGTGAACGGCAGGCACAAGGACGGCCTCACGGCCAAAGATGTACTCAACTTCGCTCCCCCGAATGACGAGGCGTTGAGATGGGGCGACGACGATATCCTGCCGCAGCCCGAAATAGGGCGCGAACAGCCGCAAGGGCCGGAAAGAGCCGCGTGCAGGCACCACGCGGTCAATGCGGTGCAGCACGGGGACAGGTCCGGCGGCTTCGGTCAAGACAAGATCTCCGCGGCGCAGCGTCCCGGCTGCTCGGTATCCAAAGGGTGTCGCCACCGGCACATCCGTAGCGAGCGACGGCTGTGGCCCGATCGGCTCAATCTCGGTCGATAAGGCGGCATGGTCTACATCTGGTGCGCGTACGCAGCCCGGTCGGCCCAGCATCATGGTGCGCGCATCCAAGACCGGTAAAGGCAGCGGTGCGCGCACCAAAACTGACGCAATGCCGCCTGTTTCATGCTGTTCCAGCGCAAGGCGACCAAACCCGGTGGGCGCATCCCAGGCAAAACTTATGCGGACGACCTCGGCCCGTTCGGTCGCCGGTAAGCGCACAACGGCGTGGCAAATTGTGTCGCCCTGTTGATGAACGAGGGCAATGGACCCGCCGGGCAGAGCCTGGATCATCAAACGCCTGTGCCACGGGTGCCAAATATCAAAACCGAACAGCTCCTGTGGCCGCCCGTCGGGCAACAACTGCGCCTCAACAACCAGCGTCCCGCGCGGAAGGAGCGCATCCGAGCCGGTTCCAATCAGCCGCTGTTGCCGCCGCTGTAGCCCAAGACCGCAGGGGGCAAAGCGCCCCTCGGTTCGGTCGTTAAGGGCGATCCAGCTCAAGGCTTAGGCCGCGCGCGCGGCTGCAAGAAGGCCAGCCTCATACCCGCGCAGGGTTCGCCGGGCGGCTGGCCCGTATCCCTCGCCCGTCTCCGGGTCGAGTTCCGGGAAAATCGCGCAGATCTCGTTCAGCACGCTTTCTTCGAAACTGCACTTAGTTTGGGGGCCCGGCAGGAAGCTTTCGCTTTCAAGCCCTTGGGTCGTCACCACCTGGTGGCTGTCAAACATCAGGTGCACATAAGTTACATCGCCGCCCGGGCGTTGCGTCACGGCGTTGCCATCGACCAGATGCTTTGCCGCGACCAGCACCTCGCGTTCGCCAAAAAGCAGCTCGGCCGTGTGCCCTTCGACCAGAACCCGGTGTTCCGGTGACAGCATCAGCGCGTCATGATGGCCGAGCGCCCCTGCCGCTATGGCAACCGGGGCAAAAGCGCCTGCCGCCTCGACCGTCCGCGCACCAGCCCAGCGCACGGGTTGGGCGCCGTCATCGCGGGTCATGACCAGATCACCGGGCGCTATCGCTTCGACCGGGCGCGGGCCGTCCGGCGTGTCGATCAATGTGCCGGCGACGAAACAGGGGATGGACGAGACGTTGACGATACCGACATCGGAATTTACCCCGTCGGTCATCGTGTAGGTAAAATTGAAATCCTCGCTGTCGCCATCCCCGATGACTTGCAACGTGCCGTCCTGGTTTAGCTTGACCGTCTGGCCGGTGTTCAGGATCACCTCGTCGTCGGCATAGACCCGCACGCCGTTGATGTGCGTCACCTCCAGCACGGCCCCGTTCGGACCGGTATCATTGCTGATCACATTGACCACTTTCGACCCGTTCGGATCGGTCAGGTGCGTGATGTCGTCGTTCGCAATAAGCGATGTCTGAACCGAGTCGCCTGCGATCAGCAGGTTGGAATCGTAGCGGTTGTCCGAGACGTCTGCGATGCCGATCCGGATGGAGTTCACACTGCCGTCATTCAGCACCGGAAAGGTCAGGGTCAGCGTGACGGTCAGGCCGTCCATCTCGGTGTTGTAGGCGTCGTTTGTGTTGTCGAGGTAAAGGTTTTCGTTGGATGCCTGGTTCAGGTTGCCCGGGTCTGTGTCCCCGTTGCCGACCGTAATGTCGACCTGTTGGCCGTTGATCCAGACTCCGACGAAGTCCTGATAGATGGAGTTGGTGAACTCCGGATATTCTTCGGAGGCAAAGATGAACTGCATCGTCATCGTGTCGCCGGTCGCGATGAAATCGACGTCCAGATAGGCCGCGTCGTAGGTGCGGGTGCCGGCGGCCGCGTTGAACTGCGCGTTGTTGTTTTGCCCGGTGGTGTTGGTCGAGGTGCTGTTCGACTGGTTCGACGACCCGGTTGAGCGGGTGTAATCCTCTGCGTTCCCAGTTGACAGGATAATGCCGGTGTCGCCTGGCGTTGCATTAGGCGATGTGTTCGTGCCGTCCGAATAGATGCCCGCGCTGTCGATGTCGCCTGTATAGGTCGCGCCAACGACCTGCACGCCATCACCGAAGATCGCGTTCGCCAAATCGTCCGCGTCAACGCCTTCGCGCACTGTTTGAATCGGAAGTTCCGATGCTGCAACCATGTCTGCCCCAACCCAATCTTAGTAAGGCAGACACGCGCACAGCAGGCCGGTTGATACCGGTGCTCTTGCTTTTGTCAGTGTGCCGCACGTTGGCGGCGATGCTGCGTCGGACCTGCCTCAGGTCATATTGTTGTCGCCAGCCTAGCACGGCGCTTAACGCTCTGTTAACGCTTTACATCGACCACGGCGCACCTCGCGTCCTTTTCGCCACAGGAGAGCCCGATGACCCCTGATCCCGTGACCCTCACAGCCGACCTTGTGCGCTGCGCATCCGTAACCCCCGCTGATGAGGGCGCTTTGGATGTTATCGCCGCCCCGCTTGCCGCAGCAGGGTTTGAGGTGTCTTGGGCGAACCGGGGCGGCATCCGCAATATGCTCGCTCGCTGGGGCGACAAGGGGCACCCCAAGACCTTCGGCTTCAATGGTCACACGGATGTCGTTCCGATCGGGACGGAGGCTGACTGGACGAAACCGCCCTTTGGCGCCGAGATCGAAGGCGGAAAAATGTACGGACGGGGCACGACCGACATGAAATCCGGCGTGGCCGCCTTTGTCGCCGCGGCGATTGATATGGTCTGCAACGACCCGCCGGATGGTGCCATCATCCTCGCAATCACCGGAGATGAAGAGGGCGATGCAACAGACGGTACGACGGCCCTTCTTGATCACATGAAAGATCAGGGCGAGGCGATGGCGGTCTGCCTTGTCGGAGAGCCCACCTGTCCGAACACGATGGGCGAGATGATGAAGATTGGTCGTCGCGGATCAATGACGGCGTGGTTTACGGTGACCGGCAAACAGGGGCATAGTGCCTATCCCCATCGTGCCAAAAACCCGCTTCCCGCGATGCTGCGTCTGATGGATGTGCTTGCCTCGCATACGCTTGACGAGGGGACGGATCACTTCGATCCGTCAACGCTCGCGGTTGTTACGGTCGACACTGGAAACCCCGCGACTAACGTGATCCCGGCCACCTGTACGGCCGCTGTAAATATCCGCTTCAACGACACCCACACCGGCGCCAGCCTGACCCGTTGGCTCGAAGAGCACGTGGCGCGGGCCCGCGCAGATTTCGGTGTGCAGATCGACCTGCGCATCAAGATATCGGGCGAGGCGTTCCTGACACCGCCTGGCCCTCTGTCGGATCTGGTTGCCAAGGCCGTTGAGGCCGAAACAGGCGTTGCGCCGGTCCTGTCGACCACGGGTGGGACGTCGGATGCACGGTTCGTCAAGGATCACTGCCCGGTCGTAGAGTTCGGGCTGGTTGGTCAGTCGATGCATCAGGTGGATGAGCATGTCGCGACCGATCACATCACCCAACTGGCGCAGATCTACCGCCGTGTACTTGGGGACTACTTCGCCTCAGCTTGACCAATCGGCCATTCGCCGGTCGATGGTTTTGCGGGACACGCCCAGTCGCCGCGCGGCTTCGGCCCGGTTGCCATCGCACAAGTCAAGGATGTGCAAGATATGCCGCTGCACCACGAGCTCCAGCTGTTCAATCGCTTGCGGCCCCGTCACAGAGCCTGCACCAGCAAAGCTTTCCGGAAATGCGCCAAGGATCACCGAGCGTTCAATGAGGTTGCGCAGCTCGCGGACGTTGCCGGGCCATTCATAGCGCCGCAGGTTGAGCAGTGTTTCCTCGTCAAGTTCCAGGGACGGCATGCCCAGAGTTTTCGAGAATTGCTCCATGAAGGTGGCAGCTAGCTCGACGATGTCGTCCATCCGATTTCTCAGAGGCGGCATGTCAATCCGCACCACGTGGATCCGGTGGTAGAGATCCGCGCGGAACCGGCCTTCGGCAACGGCAGTTTCCAGATCGTCGTTTGTGGCAAATAGGAAGCGGACGTTGAGCGGGATTTCCCGCTCTGCTCCAACAGGACGTACCTTCTTGTCTTCAAGCACCCGCAGCAGCGCGGCCTGCACCGCGTCTGGCATCTGCGCGACCTCGTCCAGTAGCAACGTGCCTCCGCCGGCCAGTAACAAAAGGCCGGGCTTTAGACGGTCATCCTCACCCGATACGGTACCGAACAGCTCTTCGGCAAAGCGGTGTTCCTGAATGGTCGCGCAATTCACGGGTACAAAAGGCGCTTCCGCCCGGTCTGACAGCGCATGCAGTTGCCTGGCGGCCAGTTCCTTTCCTGTGCCCGAGGCGCCGGTGAACAGTACTGGCGTTGGCAGCGGGGCAACGCGGGACAGCAAATCGCGCACCGCCTCCATCGGCTCCGAATTGCCCAGAAGGTCACCATGCCCGCCACCTTTCTGAAGCTCGCGACGCAAAAGGGTGTTGTCGCGGCGTAGCAGCTTGCGATCAAGTGCGCGGGCCACTGCACTCAGGATCTGGTTCGCACGGAATGGCTTCATCACAAAATCGCTCACGCCCGCCCGCAACGCAGCAATCGCCGTTTCGAGATCGGCATAGGCGGTGATCAGGATAGCATCGGCGAAAAGGCCGCGCCGCTTTTGCTCGCCGAGCCAATCAAGGCCGGTGCCCCCTGGCATCAGATTGTCGAGGATTACCAGATCGTATTGCGCATCATCCAGCGCGCGCGACGCCTGCGCAGGGCCAGATGCCGCATCCACGCGCTTGACCCGCCCTTCCAGCGTCTTGGTCAGGAAATGGCGCATGCCCGGCTCATCATCGACCACGAGGATCGAGGCGCCGGCGAGCGACTTGCCATAAATGTCCATCACAGGTTTGCGCGGCGCATTCATCAGTCCAGCCGGACCGCGTCACCGGCGCCTGCGGCGCTAGAGGAAAACCCCATCTCTTGCAGCACGAAATAGCCTCCGACCGAAATCACGATCATTGCGGCAAAGCCCATCATCATGGCCTTCATTGCTTATTCCCCTCCCTCTGTTCGTGACCGCAGAAAAGCGATCAGATCGGCGCGATCCTGTGGCGCTGCGATGACCTGCATCGGCATCTTTGATCCAGGAATGTAATGATCAGGGCCCTGATCGAACAGCGCGTCGATTGTCGCGTCGTCCCAGATGATGTCTGACCCGGTCAATGTCTCGGAATAGCGGTAGCCTTCAAGCGCACCTGCCGGCCGCCCGAAGACCCCGAAGAGCGTCGGACCTGCCTTGCGCGACGGTCCCGCCTCAAGGCTATGACAGATCGAGCATTTGCGCATGAACTGCCGTTCGCCGTTGGGCATCGTCTCTGCATCACGCAGGAAACTGCGCCCCGCGCCGCCCACCGGGTCATAGGTATCCAGCAAAGCTACTGGCCAAGCATAAATCAAATCCTCGATCCCGCCAGCATGGATGGTTTGCCCGTCGTTAGAAAAGGCCAATGCCCAGACCGGACCGTCCCGCATCGCTTTGAAGTCGCGCGTGATCCGCCATGTCTTTGTGTCGATCATCATGATGAACCCCTGGCCGTCACCGACGGCCAATTGGTTCGCGGCTGCGTGGTAATCCATCGCGAGGATCGGCCGCCTTTCAAGCGTCAGATCTGCGATCTGTGCGCCCGTGGATGGGTTGACGATCCGCGTCACGCCATCCACGGCGCCATAGGCGAGCCAGCCTTCGGCCTCGTTCACCACCAATTCGTTGATCGCAAACCCGTTCGACACCAGAACGCGCGAGATGCTCCCGCCATTTTCCCACAGCCGGATGGTCCCATCGCTGGACGCAGAATAAAGCCGTTTGCCGTCGGCCGAGAACGCGACAGCGTTGATGCCCGCGTTATGGCCTGTCAGGTCTTTGCGAATGGCGCTCCACCCGCCCGTTGCGCTGGATCGCACCGCAATCCAGATCCCGATGGACCCGTCCCATGACCCCGTTGCGATCAAGGTGCCGGTCGTGGCGATGTCCTGGATCTTGCCCTTGTGGCTGCCCAGCTTTTGCCCTTGGTCTCCGTCCCACAGCCACAGCGCAAAATCGTCCCCGCCTGACACAAGAACGCCGGGTTGGAACGGGACGACAACATTCACCGCCGCGTCATGTCCTTCGAGCCAGCGCGGGCCAGGCCAGAGGCCGATGGAATTATCGAAACTCGCAGAGGTAAGCGTGCCATCCGCCGTCATGGCCAGCCCCATCACGGGGCCTCCATGCCCTTTATAAGTGGTGAACTCCTGCGCGGCTGCCGGAACAGCTAGGCACAGCAGCAGGCTACTCAGCAGGCGTCGCATCGTTCGGCGCGACCTTGCCTTTGGCCTCCAGCTCTTCCAGCCACAGCGAATGGTGCTGCCGGGCCCAGGCCTCGTCGACCTCGCCGGAGCCCATGGCGTCGTAGGCGCCTTCCATCCCGACCGACCCGATATAGATGTGCGCGATGATGATCGCCATCAGCACAAATGCGACGATGGCGTGCCAGGCTTGCGCGTACTGCATCTCTTCGTGCGGGGCCATCGCGGTGGGTAGCTGGCCATATATCGGCAGGCTCTCGATGCCGACAGATCGCATCAGGTCAAAGGTCTTCATGAACATCGGCAGCTCGAACGGGAACAGCAGCGACAAACCCGAGAGCGAGATCGACCCGCCCAGCAGGATGACCGACCAGAAGATGATCTTCTGACCGCCGTTGAACTTCTTTGCGGGCGGGTGCTTGGACCCGACGATTCCGCCGGCCTGCGCGAACCATGTGATATCCGTGCGGTGCGGAATGTTGTGCCAGACCCACAGGAAGAACACGACGATCAGCGCCACCATGAACGCCCAGGCGACGTTGTTGTGCACGTATTTGGACCCCATCAGGATCAGTGCGTTGAAGTCTTTTGAGATATAGGGCGCGATCACCCAGCGCCCGAACAGAACCAGCAGCCCCGTGAGACCCAGCAGGATGAACGATCCGGCCAGCAACCAATGCGCCGCCCGCTCAAAGCTTTTGAAGCGGGTCACGGTCCGGCCGGTCTTCTCGTAGTCCAGCTTGACCCGGCCGCGCAGCAGGTAGAACACCAGCAGCAGCGCCATGGTGCCCAGGAGCAGACCGCCGCCATAGGTGGCCAGCGGCCCTTGCCGGAACTCCAGCCACGCCATGCCGCCGTCCTGCATCAGCACCGACGCAACCTCACCACCCGACGAGACGGTCACATCCGCCGAGCCGTAGCGCAGCGCGCGCCAGAGTTCCGGATCGGACGCGCCGCCCAGCGTGCCAAGCTGGCCCGACAGCTCTTGCGCTGCACCGGCTGCATCGCCTGTCTTTGGCGCCACGGCCTCCCCGCGCTGACGGGCGAGGATATCTTCGAGCGTTTGGGCACCGCCGGTTGCCGCCCGGTCAGGTCCGGGGGCAGGCGTTTCCTGCGCGGCCAGCGGAAAGGCCAACAGCAGCGTAACGAAAAGGGCGAGAATGGCGCGCATTTGGGTCATCCTTTTTTGAAGCGGGGGACGATTTCTTTGTAAGAAATTGGTCCGAAATATCTGCCAGTGTCCGCGATTGCGGAGTTGGTCGGGGCGCACTTGCCTGCGCCCCGACCTGCTGTGGCCACCGGCACCCGCGCACTGTGAGCGATGCCGGTGGGGAGGAGGCTTTAGCCGCCTTGCTGGCCGTAGGCGGACCCCCAGCCCCAGGCACCCGAGCCGAAGCCGCGGGCCACGACGCGCTCGCGGTAGATCGCGGACACGACGTCGCCGTCACCGGCAAGCAGCGCCTTGGTCGAACACATCTCGGCGCAGATCGGCAGCTTGCCTTCCGCGATCCGGTTGCGTCCGTACTTGGCGAACTCGGCAGTTGAATGCGTGTCCTCGGGACCGCCGGCGCAGAAGGTACACTTGTCCATCTTGCCGCGGCTGCCGAAGTTGCCCGCCTGCGGGAACTGCGGCGCGCCAAAGGGGCACGCGTAGAAGCAGTAGCCGCAGCCGATGCAGAGGTCCTTGGAGTGCAGAACCACCCCTTCCTCGTTCTGGTAGAAGCAGTCCACAGGGCAGACCGCCATACAAGGCGCATCAGAACAGTGCATGCACGCCACGGAGATCGACCGTTCGCCGGGGTCACCATCGTTGATGGTCACCACGCGGCGGCGGTTGATGCCCCAGGGCACCTCATGCTCATTCTTACAGGCCGTCACACAGGCGTTGCATTCAATGCAGCGCTCGGCGTCGCAGAGAAACTTTGCTCTTGCCATCTCGTCTCCTCCTTACGCTGTCCAGATTTTGCAGAGAGTCGCTTTGGTCTCCTGCATCTGGGTGACTGAGTCATACCCGTAGGTCTGGGCGGTGTTCGTGCTTTCACCCAGCACGTAGGGGTCCGCCCCTTCCGGATACTTCGAACGCAGGTCTTCGCCCTGGTAGTGGCCGCCAAAGTGGAAGGGCATGAAGGCAACGCCCTCGCCCACCCGGTTGGTGACCATCGCCATGACCTTGACCTTGCCGCCTTCGGGTCCTTCGACCCAGACCTGCGCGCCGTCCCGCACACCAAGGTTATTGGCGTCACGCGGGTTAATCTCGACGAACATGTCTTGCTGAAGCTCGGCAAGCCACGGGTTGGACCGGGTTTCGTCCCCGCCGCCCTCATATTCGACCAGACGGCCGGAGGTGAGGATGATCGGATAGTCCTTGCTAAAGTCCTGCTTCTGGATCGACGCGTACATCGTCGGCAGGCGGTAGAACTTCCGGTCCTCGTAGGTGGGGTAGTCCGCGACCAGATCGCGCCGGTTTGTATAAAGCGGCTCGCGGTGCACAGGCACCGGGTCGGGGAAGGTCCAGACGACCGCGCGGGCTTTGGCGTTCCCGAAGGGCGCGCAGCCATGCTTGATCGCGACCCGCTGGATACCGCCAGAAAGGTCGGTCTTCCAGTTGGTCTTGGGCCCGGCCACAGCGTCGATTGCGGCACGTTCTTCCGCTGTCAGATCGCCGTCCCAGCCAAGGTCCATCAGCATCTGCATGGTGAACTCGGGGTATCCGTCCTGGATTTCCGAACCCACGCTGTAGACACCTTCGGCCAACAGGTTCTGCCCGTCCCGTTCCACGCCGAAACGTGCGCGGAAGGTCAAACCGCCCTCTGCGACAGGCTTGGACATGTCGTAAAGGTTGGGCGTGCCGGGGTGGTTCATCTCGGGCGTGCCCCAGCTTGGCCACGGCAGACCGTAGTAGTCCCCATCCGCGGGGCCACCATTGGCGCGCAGCGTCGTCCGGTCGAACGTGTGCTGGTTTGCCATGTGCAGCTTGACCCGCTCGGGCGACTGGCCGGTATAGCCGATGGTCCACATACCGCGGTTGATCTCGCGCAGCGTATCCTCGGGCTCGGGCGTCAGGCCGTCTTCTTCCAGCTTGATGTTGCGGAAGATACGGTCGTGGAAGCCGAACTTCTTGGAAAACAGTGCGATGATCTCGTGATCGGGCTTGGACTCAAACAGCGGATCGATGACCTGCTCGCGCCACTGGAACGACCGGTTCGAGGCAGTTGCCGAACCGCGCGTCTCGAACTGGGTCGAGGCGGGTAGCAGGTAAACGCCGTCTTCACGGTCATGCAGCACCGCCGAGACGGTCGGGAAGGGGTCGATGACGACCAGCATGTCCAGCTGCTCCATCGCCTTCTTCATTTCGACCATGCGGGTCTGCGAGTTCGGCGCGTGGCCCCAAAGCACCATTGCACGCACGGCGGCGGGCTGATCGGTGTTTGCCGGGTCTTCAAGCACACCGTCGATCCAGCGCGACACCGGGATCCCGGTGAGGTTCTGAAGCGACTTTTCCTTGCCATCCGCGCCGGTCGTCTTGGCAAACCGACCACCGAGCCATTCGGGGTCCTCTTCCCAGACACGGGCCCAGTGCGCCCATGCACCAGCCGACAGGCCATAGTAGCCCGGCAGCGTGTGCGACAGAACGCCAAGGTCCGTTGCACCCTGCACGTTGTCGTGGCCGCGGAAGATGTTGGTGCCGCCACCCGTGGTGCCCATGTTCCCCAGCGCAAGCTGAAGGATGCAGTAGGCGCGGGTGTTGTTGTTGCCGTTGGTGTGCTGCGTGCCACCCATACACCAGATCACGGTGCCGGGCCGGTTATTGGCCAGCGTCCGCGCAACCCGCTTCAGCTGGCTGCCGGGGGTGCCGGTCACACGCTCGACTTCCTCGGGCGTCCACTTTTTCACTTCATCTTTGATCTGGTCCATGCCCCAGACACGGGTGCGGATGAACTCTTTGTCTTCCCACCCGTTGTCAAAGATGTGCCACAGGATGCCCCACACCAGCGCAACGTCAGTGCCGGGGCGGAAGCGCACATACTCGTCCGCATGGGCCGCGGTACGCGTAAAGCGCGGGTCGCAGACGATCACGGGCGCGTTGTTCTGCTCTTTGGCACGCAGGATGTGCAGGAGCGAAACGGGGTGCGCTTCGGCCGCGTTCGAGCCGATCATAAAGATCGCCTTCGAATTGTGGATGTCGTTGTAGCTGTTGGTCATGGCGCCGTAGCCCCATGTGTTCGCAACGCCCGCAACGGTGGTCGAATGGCAGATACGCGCCTGGTGATCCACGTTGTTCGTGCCCCAGTAGGCGGCGAACTTGCGGAACAGGTAGGCTTGTTCGTTGCTGTGCTTGGCCGAGCCGAGCCAGTAGACGCTATCCGGACCGCTTTCGTCCCGGATCTGCATCATGCCGTCGCCGATCTCGTTGATCGCCTGTTCCCAGCTGACGCGTTTCCATTCCCCATTCTCCTTTTTCATCGGATACTTGAGGCGGCGCTCGCCGTGGGCGTGCTCGCGCACCGCGGCACCCTTGGCGCAGTGGGCGCCCAGGTTGAACGGGCTGTCCCAGCCGGGCTCCTGACCCGTCCAGACACCGTCCTGCACCTCGGCCACGACCGTACAGCCGACCGAGCAATGCGTGCACACTGTCTTTTTCAAATCTACCTTGCCCATCGCAGCCGTGGCTGCGCTGGCCTGGGTGACGGTTCCGCCCGTGGCGGCAATGGCCGAAAGGCCCCCGATCACCAGACCCGACCCACGCAAAAACGCGCGGCGGTCTACCGAAGCATTGGCGGCTTCGGTCAGGATACTTGTCCGCTGGGGGCGTCTCGCAACCCCGTTGGTCTTTTTCCTAAGCATATCGCTTCTCCCTTGCTCTCTGCTGCTTGCCCAGCAAATCGCTTGGTCCTCGTGTGGCTTTCAGCAGTCGGGCGTCACGCAACCAGTCGCTGTCTGCCTGCCGCGTCCGGGCTCATTCCCGGGCGTGGCCCTCCCGTTTGCGGTGTTAGAACCGCGCGCTGTCGAAATACGCGCGCGTGTGCGCGGTATCCTGCATCGTCTCGCGGGATAGGTCGGCCTCAGCCGCCTCTGCCGCGGTGCCGCCAGATGCGACGGCAACCGCTGCTGCGGGTGCTGCCGTTCCGGCCAGCTTGAGAAAGTCGCGGCGGGTATTGCCGTCTTCTTTCTTGCTCATCGAAAACCTCCGTTTCGATGGTTTCGGGCGGGTCACCCCGCCCCTTGATGACACCGTCAGGTGCCGCTCATCCGGAAGGCCTCAGCCTCCACAGACATGAAGATCTTTCCGACCGTGCCGATGGGCGTGTAGAACACGCTCCCCTTCGCCTCTTCGAGGTCGGTAAAGAAGTGACCGGCCCAGGGGCCGACATGCGTATTGAAGAAATTGCGCTGCGCGGTGAGGTCCGCTGCCGTGCCAAATCGCCCCACGATCATCGCGGCCATCATCTCCATTAGGCTTGCAATGCTGTCTTCGGGCTCAAACACGGTCTCCGCCCGTGCCATCCCCTTGCGCGCCATGTCCTGCCGCAAGAGCGCCAGCGGTTTTTCGTTCAGAAAGCCGGTCAGGTAGTAGCTGGCGAAAGGCAACAGCTCGCCGCGCCCCAGCCCGATGAACAAGCGGTTGAACTCGCTTTCCGCTGCCTTGGGCTTGGTCACCTTTGCCACACGGGCCAGCGTGCCGATGGCTTGGCCCATCTCGGTCGCGTCGCCGGTCAAGCCAGCGGTCTGGGCCAGCAGCAGCTCGTCCGGAGGACCAGCCAGCAAGGCGCCAAGAAAGTTGTAAAGGTCAGCCCGGGCGCGATCCATGTCGCTGATCTGGGTATCGTGGGCGGCGGTCATGCCTGTCTCCTCGCTCATGCTTGCTGAACCACAAACCGCATGCGCCGCTGCGGCATGGCCGGGGCTTCTGGTTCTGGGTCTGGCAGGGGTGTTGGGGTAATCTCTCTGGCCTCTTCAGGCTCGGCTTCGGCGAGAAGGACGTCTTCTGCTTCCTCGACGTCCTCTTCGATGTCGGCTTCCGGCTCTTCGGTCAGGGCCGTCAACATGCCTTTGCCAACCTGATAGACGGTCTGCATATTCTCGATCACGGTCGCGCTGTCGGTGAAATCCTCACCGTAATCGACCAGCCCGTCGAGGTTGGCGAGCACGGGGTTCAGCCGCCACAGACGGCGCAGCGCACGAGTTTTCAGCCGCTGCGGCAACTCGGCCTTCAGAAAATCGCGCACTGCGTCAGGGCTTTCCAGCGCCTCCGGCTCCGGCAACTCCAGCTCGGCCAGAATCTCTTCGTCTGTGCGCTCGGCCAGCTTGGCCTCCTGCACCTCGGCCTCGAGGGTGGCTTCTTCTGCAGCAACGGCCGCGCGTCTGCGATCCCAGAACGACGCCATCAGTGTATCCTCTGCCGCTTGCGCGCCGGGGAGGCGTAGATGTCGGAGGCTGCAGCAATACGCGGGTCGCCGATGCCGTCCTGGCTCAGGTCGATCCGCTTCTTGTCGCGCTTGCGTTTGATAAAGGTCTCTTCCTCGTGGAAGGCAGTGATGAAGTCCTGCACCCACGCAATGAGGCCCGCGGGCATCGGCACCTTTTCGACAAGGTCCTCGCCGTTGTCGGTGTAATCCTGCGCCTCGTAAGGGGAGGCCGTGACCAGCGTCACATCAAGCGGGGCCTCGCCATCCTCGCGCATCACCACGTAGACCGATGGAACCTCGGCCGACAGACCGTGCAGGTAGGCTTCGGTCTCGGCACCGTGAAGGTCGAGAGGGAGCGTAGCGGCGTGATATTCGACAGCATCGCCATCGCGGCGTAACTCGTGCCAGCGGGTCTGCTGCGCGCCGGGAATGACAGCGACCGCCTGCCAGGAATGGCTGGCCCAACGGGTTACGCCCGGCAAACGCCTCACGACGATGCCAAGCGGCATGGAGCGGAACTTGTCCGGGTTGTGGATCAAACTATTTCCTCCGTGCTGCCAACAAAGCAGGCCATGCGGCGCGGCGCGTAGCGACAAGTTGGCAGATCACGGTTTTTCCCGGATCAGTCGGCAGAATGGCCGGGCTGATGGAGCAGGCGGGTTCCCTAGGGTCACATTGTCTAGCCCGAGTGATTAAATCGGGAATACATTTGTATACTGCCGGCTGCTGCCTTGATGCGAATCATCCCCCTTCGCGGCGTGGTCGGCAGACTTCCTGCACGCGAAAACGGTTTGAAATGGTTTGCGAATCGCGTCTACCCTCACACCGTGCGAGGGCTGAAAATGGCTTGAAACCCAGCGCCGCGCAAGGGGAGGAAACAATGGCCAAGTCATTGATAACGTGCGATTGTATTGGCACGCAGACGATCGACGCCGAAGCGCTTTCGAAGGCAACAGGTCTTGACGTCCGCGCCCCATGTTCGGCGCTCTGCACTGCCCAATTGGATGTTGTGCAAGCCGCTTTGGCGGACCCTGACGTCGCTATCGCCTGCGCCCAGGAGTCGCGGGTTTTTGAGGAGCTGGCAGAGGCTCTCGACCGCCCTGCGCCGCCCTTCATCGACCTGCGTGACCGTGCGGGGTGGTCTGATGACGCCGCGTCGAATGTGCCCAAAATGTCCGCGCTCATTGCCGAGGCATTGCTGCCTGAGAGCCCCCATAAGACGCTTGATGTCATTAGCGACGGCATGTGCCTGATCCTTGGCCCTTCCGATGTAACGCTTGGCGCGGCGGATCAGCTCAAGGACCACCTTGGCATAACTGTTCTGATCGAAGACGGCGCCGATTTGCCCGATACCCGCGATTTCGATGTAGTGCGCGGAAGCCTGCGTCGCGCCTCAGGTGCATTCGGCCAGTTCGAGGTGGTGATCGACGCGTTCCAGCAAATCGAACCGGGTGGGCGGGGCGACTTTTCCCTGTCCGATCCCATGGACGGGGCGGCCTCCCAATGTGACCTCATCCTTGATCTGTGCGGTGGCACGCCCTTGTTCCCAGCGCCGGAAAAACGCGATGGCTACCTTCGGGCTGATCCGGGCCACCCTGCGGGCGTGGCGGCGGCAGTCATGGCCGCCTCGCACATGGTCGGTACCTTTGAAAAAACGCTGCACGTCAAGACGACCCCGCTTTTGTGCGCCCATTCTCGGGCTGAACAAACTGGGTGCACGAACTGCCTTGACCTTTGCCCGACGGGCGCAATCACCTCTGCTGGAGAGCATGTCGCGATCGACCCGATGATCTGTGCGGGCTGCGGCGCGTGCTCGGCCGCGTGTCCGTCTGGTGCAATCACTTTCGACGCCCCCCCGGTGGATGAAGTCATGCGCCGCGTTCAAACGCTTGCCAAGTCCTACCTTGCTGCGGGCGGCACCGCGCCCCGTCTTCTGGTGCACGATGCCCACGGCTCGGAAATGATCCGCCTTTCCGCCCGCCACGGGCGCGGTTTGCCGGCGGATGTGATACCGCTTGAAATCGCTTCCATCGGCGCGTTCGGGCACGCCGAAATCGTCGCGGGCCTCGCCGCCGGCTTTGCCACCGTGGCGCTTCTGCCCGGCCCCCAGGCCGATGTCCCCGCCCTGCAAACGCAGGTGGCGCTCGCCCGGGCCATCGGCGGCGACGTGACCCTGCTGGACACCACGGACCCCGACGCGATGAGCGATGCGCTCTTCGGGCTGGAGGCCCCCGCGCCGGTCGCAACGCCTGTCCGCCCGATGGGCACCCGCCGCCAGATCACCCGGCAGGCCGCCAAGGCGCTGAACCTGCACACCGAAATCGTCGCCCTGCCTGAAGGCGCCCCCTACGGAGCGGTCCTCGTCGACACCGATGCCTGCACGCTGTGCCTGTCCTGCGTCTCGCTCTGCCCCTCCGGCGCGCTGGGCGACAACCCCGACAAGCCGCAGCTTCGTTTTCAGGAAGACGCATGCCTGCAATGCGGCCTTTGCGCGAACATCTGCCCTGAAGACGCGATTACCTACGAGGCACGGTTGGACCTGACCGACGCTGCGCTCACCCAGAAAGTGCTGAACGAAGAAGAGCCCTTTGCCTGCATAGAATGTGGCTCGCTCTTTGGCTCAAAATCCGCCATCGATCGAATCACCGAAAAGCTCAGGGATCACGCCATGTTTGCGGGCGACAAGCTGCGTATGATCCAGATGTGTGACGATTGCCGCGTCAACGCGCAGGTCCATTCCGAGAACAACCCCTTCGCCGGTGGGGAACGGCCTCGTGTGCGCACCACTGACGACTACCTCAAACGGCGCGATCACTGATGAGCCAGCGGCGCTCCCAGATTGGCGGGCTCAAGGCCTGCCACATAGGCGACGATCGCCTCCAGCTCGTCAATATTCAGTGCGATGACCGAGATTGGCGACGGCCGGTCAATTGGAAAAGGGTCTGTGACCCCGGCGATCTGGGTGAACGCACCATGCGGCTTCAGGATGAAGAACCCGGAAAACCGAGCCTCCCAATCGTCAAAGTTGCGCATGACGAAAAAGCTGGGTGTGGATCCGATGCTGAAGCCACCCTTTTGCGTGACATGGCACCGCCCACATTTGGCCTCGCTCACTTCGCGCCCCAGAACCGCGTCACCGGGCATGACATCCTGCGTGGCGATAACCTGCTGCACTTCCGGCGCCGTGAACAGCGGCGCCCCTTCGGGCGCAAAACTGCGAACGGTACGTGCGCCCACGTCAGATGTCAGCCAATCGGCGAAGCGCTTGGCGCCCCTTCCTTGCCCCCGTTGGTTCATGTGCCACGTGCGGCCAAGTCCCGAAAACAGTGCAATGCCGTCGCTGGCAAGGGTCAAATCCGCCTCCGCCTCGGCCACCATTTCGACCCTAACCTGCGTCTTCAGGGAAAAACGGGGTCTGATGTGCTGGATCAACCCGCTGTCCACCAGTTCCGGTGCGGCATAGAAGCGAACCAGTTTGTCTTCGGCCCTTGCAAGGCCCGGCAACAGCAGCAGTATCAGGATCAACACGCGCATAGGCCAAGCCTAGGGGCCACAGCGCGTGCGGGTCAATAAAAACGGGAGAGACAAACGATGAGCGACGATTTCAACATGTCGATGCGCAAGTTCCTGAAACAGGTCGGTGTCACGTCGCAGCAGGCCATCGAGGAGGCGATGCGCAGCGCCGACACCGGCGGCAAGACCTACGCCGTCAAGGCCGTCATCACCATCGAAGAGCTGGGCATGAGCCATGAGGTAACAGGCTCTATTACAGGGCGGGGCGACCAGTGAGCGCAGGCCGCGAGGACGTTCTGACAGCGCTCAAGGCGATCGACGCGCCGGGCGGTGACATCGTGTCGACCGGCGTCATGCGCGCGCTGAACGTCGATGGCGGCACCGTGCGTTTCGTCATGGAAATCGACCCTAAATTGGCCGAATCCTACCAAAGGGTCCAGGCGGAGGCCGAAGCGGCGCTCAAGGCGCTGGCGGGCATCGACACCGTGTCCATCGTGCTGACCGGCCACACCGAAAAGGCCCCGCCCGACCTCAAGCCATCAAAACCGGCTGAGCCGAAGGGCCCCGAACGCATCCCCGGCGTCGACCGCATTCTTGCCATCGCGTCTGGCAAGGGCGGCGTCGGCAAATCCACCGTGTCCGCAAATCTGGCCTGCGCGTTGGCCGCACAAGGGCGCCGCGTTGGCCTGCTCGACGCCGATGTGTATGGCCCGTCGCAGCCCCGGATGCTGGGCGTTTCAGGTCGCCCCGCCTCCCCCGATGGAAAAACGATCCTGCCCATGCGGAACCATGGCGTCACCATGATGTCCATCGGCCTGATGACCAATGAGGATCAGGCGGTCGTCTGGCGCGGGCCGATGCTGATGGGCGCGCTACAACAGATGATGATGCAGGTGCAGTGGGGCGCGCTGGATGTGTTGCTGGTCGATCTGCCCCCCGGCACTGGCGATGTGCAGATGACACTGGCGCAGAAGGCGCATGTCGACGGGGCGATTATCGTGTCTACACCGCAGGATGTAGCCCTTCTGGACGCCCGCAAGGGGATCGACATGTTCCAGCAGCTGCGCGTGCCCATCGTTGGCATGATCGAGAACATGAGCACCCACATCTGCTCGAACTGCGGGCACGAGGAGCACGTGTTCGGCCATGGCGGCGTGCGGAAAGAGGCGGAAAAGCTGGGCGTGCCCCTGCTCGCCGAGGTGCCGCTGCACCTCGACATTCGCCTCGCGGCCGACGGTGGAGCGCCCATCGCAGTAAGCGCCCCAGACAGCGCACAGGCCCGTGCGTTTTATGACGTGGCCAACGCGCTTGTCGCCCAGGGCGCGGCGTGAGCGCCGAACCTGTCACCTTCCCCCCGCTGATGTGGGGAGAGGAAGCCAAAGGCGGTGCGTTCGAGCATGCTGTCATGCGGGCCAGCGTTGGATGTGATGCCGGCCTGATTGCCTATGCTCTCGGTGCGACGGAGATGGAAGCCGCGCTGGTTTTCGCGCCAGAAGTTTCTCTGCGCAAAGCAATCGCGATGCTGCCCTTGTGTGCGGTTGGTTTTCAGAATGCGCTGGGCGCGCTGGCCCCGCCGGAGGTTGCGGTGCACCTTGGCTGGGCGGGTGGTATCTGGGTCAACGGTGCAGCTTGCGGACGTTTCCGGGTGGCTGCTTCTGGTTCCGATGTGGAGGCTGTGCCAGACTGGCTCGTGGTCGGCTTCACCCTGCCGCTTGTACCTCCGTCCGAAGATGGCGGTCTGACCCCTGATCAGACAGCGCTTTATGCCGAAGGTTGCGCCGAGGTCACGCCGCCCGCGCTTCTCGAGTCGTGGTCGCGCCACACCCTCGCGGGCCTTGCCCGGTGGGAGGACGAGGGCTCAGGCCCACTTCACGCCGAATGGCGCGGGCTTGCTCACGGGATGGGCGAACAGATCAAAAATCGGTCTCTAACAGGCACCTTTCTGGGTGTAGACGAGGATTTCGGCATGCTCCTTCGTGACGGTACGACTACCCACCTGATCCCCCTGACATCCGTGCTTGAGGACGTGACATGAAACTCGCCCGTGCCATCCATTTTGACGAAAGCGATCAACACGTATTTGCCTCGCCCGCGCGTACGGGCGAGTGGTGCATTTCTGGCGGGTTCGAGTTTTCCAACTGGACGCAGGGCGATCTTGAGGGCAAGGCGCGGCAGGCTTTCGCAAACGGCTGGCTGGGACTTGAGACTGGCGGGCGCGTAACCTTCGTCGCGGTCACACAGCTGGAAAGCGCCGAGTTAGAGACGCTGACACAGCTCCTCGCCCAGCACTTCGTGACGTATTACGGTGCTCCGTCCGTCGAGGCCGCGACGCCCGTCGCTGCCGAAGAGCTGGCCCAGATGATCGAGCTGTGCGCAGACCATGACCCCAACACGCTTCTGACCGTGGCGCGCGAGCTGACGGACGCCGGCGTGCGTGAAGCCTACCGCACGATCGAGCCCCAGGACGCAGGTCTCGACCAGTTTGCCATTCACGGTGACCGCGGCGATTAAGGCGTGGCGTTGAACACGAAAAGCTGCTCGCCGCCGATCTGGTAGCCATTGATCAGCCCGGCGGCTTTCTCCGACGCCAACCAAGCCTCAAGCCGTGTCGCCGCGTCCGCTTTCACATGCCCATGACGCTCTGGGTTGACGGGTAGGAAGGCATACTGGTTGAAAAGCACCGGATCGCCAGCAAACAGCAGCACCAGGTCACCCTTGTTGCCAAAGTTCAGCCAGCTGGCGCGATCCGACATGATATAGGCGTTCAGCCCGGCGGCCGTGTTCAGTGCCGCTCCCATGCCGGCGCCGACCGCGTTGTACCAGGCGCCCTCGGGAACGACATCCGCATCCGCCCAAAGGCTCAGTTCTTTTTTGTGTGTGCCGCTGTCATCCCCCCGGCTAACAAATCCTACCTGCGCCGCCGCGATCGCTTGCAACGCTGTGGCCGCCGTATCGGTGCCCGCAATGGCGGCTGGATCGTCCGACGGCCCGATCAGGACAAAGTCGTTATACATGATTTCGCGCCTGTGCGTGCCATAACCCTCGGCCACAAAGGCTTCTTCCGCCATGCGTGAATGCACTAGGATCGCATCTACATCGCCGGCACGCCCAAGCCGAAGCGCCTGCCCAGTGCCAACGACCAAAAGCTGAACCTCGAGGTCTAGATCTGCAGCAATCTCAGGCAGCAGCACATCCGCAAGGCCTGAGTTATGAAAAGATGTGGTGACGGCCATCCGCATCACCTCGGCCGCTTTTGCGCTGGTCGCAAAAACGGTCAAAAAGACCAGTATCAGAGCCTGTTTCATTCCACGATCTCCCCGTTCAAAAAGGCGCGGGCTTCTGCCGTTTCAGGCCCCGCGAAAAAGCTTTCGGCGGCTGAGGTTTCGTGCACCTGCCCGCCCAGCAAAAAGACAATATGATCGGCTATGCGCCGTGCCTGACCCATGTCGTGCGTGGACATAATAAGCCGTGTACCGCTCGCGCGTGCGGCGGTTAGAATTGCCTCGATCTCGCGCATGGCCCGCCCGTCGAGCGATGCGGTGGGCTCGTCCAGAAACAGCAGGGCTGGCTCCGTGATCAGCGCCCGCGCGATGGCAAGCTTCTGCTGCTCTCCACCCGATAGCAGGACCGCTCGCCGCTCAAGCATTTCACCAAGCCCCACGCGGACCGCCCAGTTGCGCGCCTGTCCGCGCGCTTCGGCCCGTGCCACCCCGCGCAGCCGCAGCGGATAGGCAAGGTTCTCTTCGACCGTCCGCCGCAGCATAACGGGTCGTTGAAAGACAAAGGCCTGATCGTGCCGGGCCGTTTCCGTGTCGCAGGCCCAGCGCACCCGCCCTCCGGTCAGCCGCGCCGTCCCGTGCATAAGTCGTAGCAAGGTTGTTTTGCCAGATCCGTTCGGCCCCATCACAACGCAAATGCCATCGCCGCTCAACGTGAGGTTCAGCGGCCCAATCAGACGTTTGCCACGCCGCGATGTCTCTGCCGACTCCAGTGTGAGAGGAAAGAGGTCTACCACCGGCTGTCCCTCTCTGTTTGTCCGGCCCAGTGGATTGCAAGGTTCACTCCGACGGCCAGCGCGATCAGGATGAAGCCTAGCGCGAGTGCGAGTGCGAACTCGCCTTTGCCGGTCTCAAGTGCAATCGCCGTGGTCAGCACGCGCGTCGCGTTGTCGATATTGCCGCCTACGATCATGATTGCGCCGACCTCACCGATGCCACGCCCAAACCCAGCAAGCGCTGCTGTAAGGAGGGCGCGCCGCGCGTCCCAAAGTAGTGTCCGTACCTTCTGTATCTGGGTGACGTTCATCGAAATGAGCAGGTCGTGATATTCGGCCCACAAGTCGCGCAGCGATTGGTGCGCGATAGAGGCGATAAGCGGCACGATGATGACGACCTGCGCGATGATCATGGCGGTAGGAGTAAACAGGAGTCCCAGCGCGCCAAACGGTCCCGAGCGAGAGAGAAGGATGTAAACGATTAGACCCACAACGACCGGCGGCAGGCCCATAAAGGCGTTCAGCGTTGCAATGGTGGCGCGGCGGAACCGGAACCGGCGCACTGCCAGAAACGCAGCCAGTGGCAAGGCGATCGCGCAGGCAATCACCAAAGCGGTGAGCGTCACCTGCAACGAGCGCAGAGCAATATCCGCCAGCTCAGCATCCAGCGTGACGACGAGCCAAAAGGCGTGTCGCAGACCCTCCCAAAGATCGACGATGTCGGTCACTCCCCTGTTTCTGACGTTCAGCGTGGCGGGTTTTGGTGGCGGATTCCAGAGCTTGCGCACAACTCAGTCAGCGTGTCGCGGGTGGCGCGGGTTCCGCAGGCCGTCCGGGTCATTTTGGACGCTTGGCGGTGCGCGGTAGCGTGGGCTAGCCTCGCACTATGCTTTCTGTTCGCTACAGGCTCCTCATCCTCGCACTGGCACCGATGGTGGTGCTGATGCCGCTTTTGCTTTTTCTGAGTATGACGCGCTGGACGGCCGACTACGACGAGGTGTTGATCGACAAGGTAGACAGCGACTTGCGCATCGCTGAGCAGTACCTCGCGCAGTTGCTTGACCGAACCAGGGCCGATCTGGCGGCAGTGGCGGCATCAACGGCGTTTAGTGAGCGGGGCAACGACGCCGATTTTTTTTCTGAAAAGCGCGCCGAGCAGGCACTCGATTATCTTTACTTCATGCCCCGACGAGAGGCAGCGCAATCTTCATGGCCGGTGATTGTGGCGGCGGCCCGAGGGCAGGGTGGCACCGTGCTCGACATCATGGATCAGGCGACGCTGAGGGGTCTGGCGCCGACGTTGGCCAGCCGCGCGCGTATTCCGCTGATCCCGACCGAGGCCGCCGTGCCGACCACGCGAACGATCGAGGATCGCGGCATGGTCATTCACGCTGCGGTTCCGGCACCGGGCGGGGTTCTTGTGGGCGGGGTCCTATTGAATGGAAACCTAGGCTTCATCGATACGATCAACGCACTGGTCTTTGACGAGGGCGCGACAGGCACTGCGACGCTTTTCCTCGAAGATGTGCGTGTATCGACGAACGTGCGCCTTTTCGAAGACGTCCGCGCCGTGGGCACCCGTGTATCGGCCGAGGTGCGCCGCGCCGTGCTTGACGAAGGGCGGACCTGGCTGAACCGCGCCTTTGTGGTCAATGACTGGTACATTTCGGGTTATCTGCCGTTGCAAGACAGCTTTGGTGAAAACATCGGCATGTTATATGTCGGTTTTCTCGAAGCACCTTTCACCGTCGCTAAGCGCAACGGGTTCCTGACGGTTCTGGGCGCTTTTATCTTTGTGCTTTTGGTTTCGGCGCCGCTGTTTTTGCGCATGGCCAAGGGTATCTTTGCGCCGCTCGAACGCATGACTCACATCATGCTTCTGGTCCGCCGTGGCAACCTTTCTGCGCGCAATGGCGACATGAGCGGTTCGGGCGAAATCGGCGAGGTCGCGCGCCACCTTGATGATCTGCTGAACCAGGTGCAGGAACGCGATGAAGATCTGAATGAGCGTGTGGAACAGCGTACAGCCGAATTACGCGAGTCGAACGCCAAACTCGAGGAGACTTTCCGCCAACTTGTGATGAGCGAGAAGCTTGCTTCGATTGGCGAGATTACGGCTGGTGTCGCGCACGAGATTGGCAACCCGGTCGCGGTAATCCAGGGCAATGTGGACGTGATCCGCGACAGCCTCGACGTGGGCCAAACTGATGTCGGGACCGAATTGTCGCTGATTGATCGGCAGGTTGGGCGCATTCAGACTATCGTCAGTAAGCTCTTGCGGTTTGCGCGCCCCGGGGAATTTGCAGATCTCGAACAGACGATCTCTGTTAGTCCGGTGGTGCGCGATTGTCTTGAGTTGGTCGACCATCTGATCACGCGCGCCAATATCGAGGTGGAGACGCAGCTGGAGGCGACTGTTCATGTTCGCATCGATCCGGGTGAGCTGCAGCAGGTTATGGTGAATCTGATCATGAACGGAGTCCAGGCGATGGAAGGCGCCGGATCATTAACGGTGAGCACCCGTGACGCAAAACAAGATGGCGCACTTGGCGTGCTCATCACTGTAGCGGATACCGGACCTGGCATCGCTCCGGACCGGCTAAATGAGGTTTTCGACCCCTTTTTTACCACGAAACAGTCAGAAGGCACCGGCCTTGGCCTGTCTATTTCCCAAACTCTTATCCAGCGTGCGAATGGGATTATCACGGCCACGAACCGCCGCCGTGGAGGTGCGCGTTTTGAGATCTGGCTGCCAGCGTCAAAGGTGCCTGAGCAGGTCGGTTGATGTTGTCAGACCATCACTTTAATTGCCGCATCAAGGCCTAAGTGCCAGGGCATCAAGCGTAACACGGCACGAAAATTGAATTTGTGATATGCAAAGGCTGCGATCCATATGACATGGCAGATCGACCAAACGGATGATCTTGTAACGTGCCTCGACCTGCGGCGCCGTGTGTTCATAGACGAACAGAACGTGCCTGAGCACGAAGAACTTGATGGCCTCGACGACATGGCGCTGCATGTCTTGGCGATCGATGGTGTGCCCGTCGGCTGCGCGCGCATATTGATCAAGGACCAGACTGCCAAGATTGGCCGTGTGTGCGTGCTGCCCTCGCATCGGGGTACGGGACTGGGGGCGGCGATCATTCGTGAATGCCTTGCCCTTGCTGCGCAAAACGCGGCAACGCGCGCGCTCCTTGGTGCACAGACACATGCGCTGGGGTTCTACGAAAGGCTTGGGTTTACAGCCTTTGGTCCGGTCTATGACGACGCCGGGATCCCGCACCGCGATATGGAACGCGCCCTGTGAAGCCCCGCCTGATCGTCATGGTCAAAGAGCCGCGACCAGGCCGTGTCAAAACCCGTCTTGCCGCCGATATTGGCGGGATCGAGGCGACGTGGTGGTTCCGGCATCAGCTTCGTAACCTCCTGAAAAATGTTGTCGATCCGCGGTGGGAGGTTGTGCTGTCTGTCGCGCCAGACACGGCTGTGATCTCTCGCGCCTTCCTGTCCCAAATGCCCCGCATACCGCAAGGCCGCGGCGACCTCGGTGCCCGCATGGCCCGCGCCATGTCTGGCCACCGCGCGCCGGTCTGTGTGATCGGGGCCGATATTCCGGGCATCACGCGGCGCCATATTGCCCAGTCCTTCGGGCTGCTTGGCCGCCATGATGCCGTCTTTGGCCCTGCACCGGACGGTGGATACTGGCTCGTCGGGTTCAAACACGCCGCGCCCTTGCCTGCGGGTCTGTTTGACGGGGTTCGCTGGTCTTCGCCCCATGCCCTTGCGGATTCGATGGCGTCGATCCCCGGGCGCCGCATCGCGTTGGCGGCAACTCTGCGCGACGTCGATACCGCTGCCGATTTGCAGTAACGCTTTGCCCCGCTGCGTGCTATCTCCGCCTTATGAACCAGATGCCGACCAAGGCGCAGATCCTCGACTGGATCGCGGCCAACCCGACCCTGACAGCCAAACGTGACATCGCCAAAGCCTTCGGGATCAAGGGCGCCGCGCGGATCGACCTCAAGCGCCTTCTGCGCGAGCTTGAGGACGAAGGACACCTCGAAAAGCGCAAGCGCAGCTATCAGGACCCGGACCGTCTGCCGCCTGTCTCCGTGCTCCAGGTCACATCGGCGGATGCCGATGGAGACCTCTACGCCCGCCCGATGGAGTGGCACGGCGAGGGGGTTGAGCCCCGCATCATCCTGATCCTGCGCGCGTCTGACCCGGCGCTGGGCGAGGGGGATCGAATTCTCGCGCGGCTGACCTTGGTGCAGGGGCAAGAGCATCACTACGAAGGCCGTCTGATCCGCCGGATCGGGACCAACCCGAAGAAAATCCTCGGGGTCTTTCGCAAGGGGGCCGAGGGCGGTCGTATCGTGCCCATCGACAAGAAGAACGACACCGAATGGATGGTACCGGCGGGTGCGACCCACGGCGCCAAGGACGGTGAGCTGGTAGAGGCGGAACAATCCGGCCCCAAGGCGCGCATGGGCATGCCGCGGGCGCGCATCACCGACCGGCTGGGCGACCCGTCCGCGCCAAAGGCCGTGTCGTTGATTGCGATCCACCAGCACGGGATCCCAGACGATTTCCCCGATGACGTGATGGCAGAGGCTGACGCGCAAAAGCCGATTGGCCTGAAGGGCCGCACCGATCTGCGCGATCTGCCCCTGATCACCATCGACCCATCCGATGCGCGAGACCACGACGATGCTTGCTATGCGCAGGCGGACGAAGACCCGAAGAATCCGGGCGGCTTCCTGCTTTGGGTCGCCATCGCTGATGTTGCCGCGTACGTCGTGCCGGGCAGCGCACTGGATCGTGAGGCGCGCAAAAGGGGCAATTCTACTTATTTCCCCGATCGCGTGGTGCCGATGTTGCCTGATCGTTTGTCGGGTGATCTGTGCAGCCTGCACGAAGGGGTGCCGCGGGCCTGCATTGCGGTCGAGATGAAGATTGATGCAGACGGCCAAAAACTGTCGCATCGCTTTGTTCGGGGGCTCATGCGCTCCCCTGCGTCTCTGCACTACGAAGAGGTGCAGGCAGCGATTGATGGTCATCCGAATGACCGAACCAGCGCCTTTGTAGAGCCTGTTTTGCGTCCCTTGTATGATGCCTACGCCGCTTTGAGGCGCGCAAGAGAGCGGCGCCAGCCGCTGGATCTGGATCTTCCGGAGCGGCAGATCGTTCTGTCGGAAAAGGGCGAGGTGGAAAGCGTCGCGTTCAAAGACCGGCTGGATGCGCATAAACTGATCGAAGAATTCATGGTGCTTGCCAATGTCGCAGCTGCCGAAGAGTTGACCAAGCGCCGTTTCGCCCTTCTGTTCCGCGTTCACGAAGAACCGTCGCCTGAAAAGTTGGATGCCCTACGAGAGACCGCGGCGGCAGCAGGTTACAACCTTGCAAAAGGTCAGGTTCTGCAGACCGCCCATCTTAATCGTTTGCTGCGACAGGCAGAAGGAAGCGACGACGCGGAACTCATCAACATTACAACTTTGCGCAGCATGACACAGGCCTATTACAGCCCACAGAATTTCGGGCATTTTGGCCTCGCCCTGCAAAACTATGCGCATTTTACATCGCCTATCCGACGCTATTCTGACTTGATCGTGCACCGAGCCCTGATTGCGGCCCATGGCTGGGGCAAGGACGGTTTGGACAACGACGCGATTGATGGCTTGGAGCAGACGGCACAGCATATCTCCGAGACCGAGCGCCGGTCGATGGTCGCGGAACGCGATACAACCGACCGCTACCTCGCTGCTTATCTGAGCGAACGTGTGGGGGACGCTTTCAGCGGGCGGATCAGCGGCGTGGCCAAATTCGGAATCTTTGTGAAACTGGATGACAGTGGCGCAGATGGCCTAGTGCCAATCCGGTCAATTGGGGACGAGTATTTCCACTTTGATCGCGATGCCGGGACGCTCATGGGCTCTGACACGGGCCTGATGCTGGCCATGGGGCAGCGTGTAACAGCAAAGTTGACAGAGGCGACCCCGGTCACGGGCGGTATCGCGCTTGAGTTGGTGTCAGTCGACGGAAAGACCCTACAACGTGGCGCTCGCAGTGCGCCGGGCCGTGCTTCGCGGCGGAAAGAACGTGCTGGGCGGCACAAGATCGAGAAGACTAAGCGCAAGGTAAGCCGCAAGCGCCGGTAAGCTGTCAGAAACTGTCAGTACATCTGCTATGCTGCGGGCATGTCACGCACACATCGCCTGTTCCAGTTGATGCAAACCCTGCGCCGTCTTGCCCCGCCGGTGACGGCCGCGCATCTGGCGAGCGAAATGCAGGTGTCATTGCGCACGGTGTACCGCGATATCGACGCTTTGCGCAGTCTGGGCGCGGTGATTGATGGCGAGGCGGGGTTCGGCTTTACGCTCGTTGAGGACGCCGCGCTGCCGCCCCTGGGTTTCGAAGATGACGAGTTGGAAGCGCTTGTGCTTGGCCTCAGGGATGTGGCGGTGATTGCTGACCCGGCGCTCGCAGATGCCGCCCAAAGCGCATTGGCCAAAATCCAAGCGCGGGTGCCGCCGCGACAGCGTCACCGCTTGCAACATGCCGTGCTCGATGCTCAACGGTTTGTACGCCCCGCCCCACCCCGGATCGATGTCGCATGTCTGCGCCGCGCCGCATGGGACGAACATGTCGTTTCCTTCGACTACGAAGACCGTGCAGGCCAAAACACGCAAAGATCGGTCAAGCCCTTGGGTATCGTCTATCTGGAACAGACCAACATGCTTTTGGCGTGGTGTTTGCTACGCGAGGATTTCCGAACGTTCCGGCTTGACCGGATGAATGCGCTGGTTGTCACTGAAACAAGCTTTCGCCCACAGCGGGTATCGCTTTTGCGCGAACACCTTTCGCTTATCCGGTCAGAACTGGAGGCGTCGGCGGGCGCGCGCTCGCATTCCGATTGGCGCTAGGCGCTTTGGTGCATTGTCGATAATTTGGAAACAATGAGCAGTCGCAAGTGCAGGTACAAAATGCGCGGTTTGAGGTTTTTCCTGATGTGGGCGAGTTTCTTTGTTGTCCCAATCGTGGCGCAAGCACAGGCAGCTGGCGGTGTCAGTGACAAGAGCCTGCGGCCGGTTCTACGGCCCGAAAGGCCTGCACAGCAGTCCGAACAGGATTTCGATGCTTGGGTGCGAGGTTTTAAAGCTCGCGCGGCGGGGCAGGGGATTTCGGACGCCGTGCTTGATAAAGCGTTCGCTAGTGTTCGCTATGATGCCAAGGTCGTCCAGCGCGACCGCAACCAATCCGAGTTTACCAAGACCATCTGGGATTACCTTGATACTGCCGTGTCTGACCTAAGGGTGCAAAACGGCCGCACGGCGCTCGCCCGGCATCGCGCCACGCTTGAACGGATCGAAGCCAAGTATGGCGTGCGCAAGGAAATTATCGTTGCCATCTGGGGTTTGGAAAGCGCCTATGGCGGATTTCGCGGCACCGACAGCACGGTGCAAAGCCTCGCAACACTCGCGTTTGATGCGCGGCGCGGGGCGTTCTTTGAAGGGCAGCTAATGGCCGCGCTGCAGATCCTGCAAAGCGGCGATGTCAGTGCGACCCGTATGCTGGGCTCATGGGCGGGGGCCATGGGCCATACCCAGTTCATGCCGACCTCATACCTCGATCATGCGGTTGATTACGACGGTGATGGGCGGCGCGATATCTGGTCAGATGATCCGGCCGACGCGTTGGCCTCCACCGCCGCCTACCTTGCACATTTTGGCTGGCAGACCGGGGTGCCTTGGGGCGTTGAGGTGAACCTGCCGGGCGGGTTCGATTACGCATCGGCTCGTCGTGAGATCACGCGCATGCCAAGCGATTGGGCGCGACTGGGCGTGCGCGGCGTCTCGGGCCCGGTGCCAGACAAGGGGCCGGCCTCTGTCCTGCTGCCCGCGGGGGCGCAGGGCGCGGCCTTTCTGGTATTCGACAACTTTGAAGTGCTTGAACGCTACAACACCGCCGATGCCTACGTGATCGGCGTGGGCCACCTTGCCGACCGGATCGCGGGGGCGGGGCCGCTTGCCGCCAGCTGGCCGCGGCAGGACAGGGCGCTGACGCTGGATGAACGGATCGAGCTTCAAAAGCGGCTGCGGAGTGCCGGATTCGACCCGCAAAAGATCGACGGTAAAATCGGCCCGCTTACAATCGAGGCAGTGCGCCAATATCAGGCCTCACTCGGCCTTGTCCCGGACGGCTACGCGTCGCTCGCGATCCTGAAGCGGTTGCGTTAGCCCGGAGACATCCCTCGCAGGCGTTCACTGCGCCGCCGCAACAACTCTACGGTTGTCAGCAGCGCGATGGAGATCACCACGAGTATCGTTGCAACCGCGAGGATCGTCGGGCTGATCTGTTCCCGCAGGCCGATGAACATTTGCCAAGGCAGCGTCTTTTGGCTCGCCGAGCCGACAAACAGTACCACAACCACTTCGTCAAACGACGTGATGAACGCAAACAGCCCGCCCGAGATCACGCCCGGCAGGATCAGCGGCATCTGCACTCGGAAAAACGTCGTGACCGGCCCCGCGCCCATATTCGCCGCCGCGCGGGTCAACGAGCGATCAAAACCCACAAGCGTCGCCGTCACCGTGATGATCACAAAGGGAATACCCAGTACCGCGTGGGCCAGAATGACCTTCACGTAGCCAGTGAAGTTCTTGTCAAAGCCCAATGTGTTTTCCATCCAATTGCCCATCTGGGCGTAGAAAAAGAACATCCCGGTGGCCGAGATGATCAGCGGTACGATCATAGGGGAAATGAGGATCGCCATGATCGTCCCCTTGAACGGAACATGGGATTGCGACAGCCCGATTGCCGCCAATGTCCCCAGCGAGACCGAGATGATCGTCGCCAGCGGCGCGATGATCAGCGAGTTTTGCAGCGCTAGCTGCCATTGCGGGTTGGTGAAGAAGTCGCGGTAGTGCTTGAGCGAATAACCTTCAGGGTCCAGCCGCAGCATTTCCGGGGTAAAGGTAAAGAAGTCCTGCGCGTTAAAGCTCAGCGGCATGACCACGATGATTGGCGTGATCAGGAACAGGAAGATCAGTGCGCAGATGACCCGAAAGCCGTAGTACCAGACGCGCTGGCCGAATGTTGCGTAGGGAGGAAGGCCCATGTCTCGTTACCCCAGCTTCACGTTATCGATGCCGACGATCTTGTCGTAGGCCCAGTAGAGGATCAGCACCGCCACCAGCAGGATTGTCCCCAAGGCGGCCGCCAGCCCCCAGTTCAGTGAGGACGAGATGTGGAAGGCGATCCGGTTCGAGATGAAGACACCCTTTGTCCCGCCCACGATTTCCGGCGTGATGTAGTAGCCGATGGCGAGGATGAAGACGAGGATGCTGCCCGCGCCAATCCCCGGCACCGATTGCGGGAAGTAGACGCGCCAGAAGGCGACGGTATTCGTGGCGCCAAGGCTTTTTGCGGCGCGCAGATAGCTGGGCGGGATCGTCTGCATCACCGAATACATCGGCAGGATCATGAACGGCAGCAGGATATGCGTCATGGCGATGATCGTGCCGGTGACGTTGTTGATCAGCGCCAGCCGTTCGAACCCCAACGCCGCGTAGGTGAACAGCTCTAGATCAACCGCGCCCCAGATCCCGCTCAGAAGGTTCCAGACCCAGAGCACGGCGTTCATCAGCCCGATAAAGATGTTGAGGATAAAGGTGATCACCGGGTCAATCAGTTGGCCCACAAAGGTCGAATGCCACCAGACCAGCGTGTCATTCACCACGCCTTGCGTCTGCAGCATCACCTTCCAGGCAGACGTTCGCACCAACAGCGAGGTCCAGAACGGCAAGAGCACCAGGATCAGCAGCAGATTCGCCTTGCGCGCTGGCAGGTTCGCGAGCAGCCATGCAATCGGGTAGCCCAGCAGCATGCACGAGATCGTAATCGCCAGCGACATGACCAGCGTGCGCCAGAACAGCGTCAGCAGGATCTGTTTTTCTTCGGGCTGCCACGCGACACCGTCGGGCGTCTTCTGCGCGTCGACCGCGTTCAGGAAATAGCCGGAGGTGTAGGCGCCGGAATGGGTTTGGATCGTGGCCCATGGCTCCGCCGTCGCCCAATCCTCGTCCATGTCGGCAAAGGCTTGGGTCATTGCGGGCACAGGCAGGGCAGCCGCTTGCGCCTCGCGTAGTAGCTCCGCGCCTGCACCCTCATAGCCGCTCAGGTCCGCCGTCTGCAGGTCGAGCGCTAGCGCTGTTGCAACGCTTTCCCACGGGTCGCGCACGGCGGGGTCGCGGTTGTCTTGGGTGGCGGTAAAGACGGCCCAAGCGGTGTATTCCCGCATCGTGCGGGGCAGCAGCGCCGCCAGCTCCGCACTAGGGGCAAAGTTCACTGCACCAGCCGCATCGGTATCTGTCAGGTAGGCAATGCGCGCCCTTTGCACGGCCACGAGGTCAGTCGCCGCGGCGCTATCCCCGGCGCTCAGCACAGCGTGCCAAGTTTCACCATCTTTCCAATCGCCGTTCAGGCGTTCCAGCGGGCGCTGGGTTTCCTTGCCGATATCATCCAGCCGCCGTCCGGATTGGCGGAAAAGCGATGACATGCCGGTCGTCTCGTAATTCAGGCGCGAGCCAAGGCGCGTGTGCCGCTTGGCCTCGGCGGCGAGAAACATGTCGAAATACATTGCCTCATAGACCGCCTCAGACGGTAAATCGCCCGAGGTCGCATCCCAGCCGCGCAGTTCTTGCACCGTCATGGGCAGGGTGTTTTCAACGATCTGGTTTTCCACCGACCGGAACAGCATCGACGCGATGGGGATGATGAACGTGATCAGCACAAACAGCAGCAGCGGCGCGATCAGCGCCAGCGCGCGCAGTTTCTGGCGGCGCAGGGCGCGCGCGAGGCTGCGTTTCAGCGGAGTACCATCGGCGGCCAACATGGGGCCGGACTGTGCTGCGTCGCTCATGGGGGTGTCCTGAAATTAGGGAAGGGTGGGCATTGCTGCCCACCCCAAAGGTTCGCTTACTGCGCGAGCCAAGCCTGGAACTTCGCGTCGATGTCGTCGCGATAATCGGCCCAGAACTCGTAGTTGTAGAGGAACGTGTTCTTGGCGTTCTCCGGGTCAGTCGGCATGTGCGGTGCCATGTCGATGCCCAGCGTGGCATGCTTGCCCACCAGCGGTGCGGACGACGCGCGCGCCGGGCCATAGCTGATGTACTTTGCCTGATCGGCAAGGCGCTGCGTGTCGGTCGCGAACTTCACGAAGTCCAGCGCGCGCTTCTGACGCTCGGGCGACAGGCCCGTCGGGATGATCCAGCCGTCAAGGTCGAACACCTGCGCGTCCCAGAGCATGCCGATGGGCTGGCCCTGCTCTTCGATCGCGGCAAAGAGGCGGCCATTGTAGGTGGAGCCCATGATGACTTCGCCATCCGCCAGAAGCTGCGGCGTGTCGGCGCCCGCGGACCACCAGACAACGTCGTCCTTGATGGTTGCCAGCTTGTCCAGCGCCTGCTGCTGACCGGCATCGGTTGCCAGCACGTCATAGACGTCTTCCTTGGCGACGCCATCACAGAGCAGCGCCCATTCCATGTTGTTGATCGGGCGACGCTCAAGCGCGCGCTTGCCCGGATAGTTTTCCGTGTCGAACACGGCGCAGACGGATGTCGGCGGGGTGTCACCCACCAGGTCCGTGCGGTAGCCGAAGGTGGTCGAATAAACGATCTGCGGGATGAAGCAGTCGGAAACCAGCAGGTCACCGAAATCGTCGGAGGCGGAGGTGCCATCGGGCGCAGCCGCGAGCATTTCGTCCACGTCGATTTCCAGCGCGAGGCCTTCGTCGCACAGGCGGATCGCGTCAGCGGCCACCACGTCGACGACGTCCCAGGTCACGCTGCCCGCTTCGTTCATCGCGCGCAGCTTGGCGACCGCCTCGGCCGAGCTTTCGTCCCAAACCGCGGTCACGCCTTCGTTCATGGCGATGTAGGGTTCGACATATGCCTTCTGCTGCGAAGCCTGGTAGGCGCCGCCCCAGCTCACGAGGGTCATGTCGCTGGCCATGTGGCCATCGGCAATGGCGGTGCCAGCCAGCGCGGTCAGCGCGGTGGTTGCCATCAAGGTCTTTGTCCGTTTCATTTTGGTCTCCCAAGTTGTTTGCCCGCGTTAGCGTCTTGATGAGGCGCGGGGGCGGGCTCGCCCTTCGCCTCGTGTTCATCGCGGGACAGGGCCCGCGAAGTGCGGGGCACGCTCAGGCGTCGAGCGCGCGGCAGTCTTCGGCCAGCCAGCCGATCTTGATCTTCTCGCCCGGTGTCAGGCGGCGCTGATCGGGCGCGTTGCGGGTCTTGATGATGAAGTCGTCCTTGCCGGCGACCTTCAGCCGGGTGCGGAAGATATCGCCCATATAGATGAACTCCATCACCTCCGCATCGAGCGTGTGCGCGTCTGCACTAAGGCGCGACGGGTCCATCTCCACCCGTTCGGGGCGGATCGACACGCGCGTGCGCTCGCCCACATTCGTCACATTGATCGGCTTGGCATCGATCACCTCGCCGCCATCCAGCCGCACCTCGCAGGTGCCGCCCGAGATTTTGTCGACCGTTCCCATCAGTGTGTTGTTTTCGCCAATGAACTGCGCAACGAAACTGTTTTCCGGCGCCTCATACAGCTCATCCGGGGGGGCAAGCTGCTGAATGCGCCCGTCATCGAACACGGCAACACGGTCCGACATGGTCAGCGCTTCGGTCTGGTCATGAGTGACATAAACGGTGGTGATGCCCAGATCGTGCGCCAGCTTCGTAATTTCGAACTGCAGCGTCTCGCGTAATTGCTTGTCGAGCGCGCCCAGCGGCTCGTCCATCAGCACCAGTTCCGGTTCAAACACCAGCGCGCGGGCCAACGCGATGCGCTGCTGTTGTCCGCCTGACAGCTGCGCGGGGCGGCGGCCGGCAAAGTCCTGCATCTGCACCATGCCAAGCGCGCGCATGATCTTTTCCTCGCGCTCGGCCTTGCCGATCTTGCGCACCTCCAGCGGGAAGGCGAGGTTTTCGGCCACGGTCATGTGCGGAAACAGCGCGTAATTCTGAAACACCATTCCGATCCCGCGCTTGTGCGGCGGGATGTTGTTGATCGAGGTGCCATCAAGGCGAATGTCGCCATGGGTCGCGGTTTCAAACCCGGCCAGCATCATGAGGCAGGTCGTTTTGCCGGACCCCGAAGGCCCAAGCATTGTCAGAAACTCGCCCTTCGGCATCGACAGGTTCAGGTCTTTGACGACAAGATTGATGCCATCATAACTTTTTTGCACGCGTTCGAATTCGACGAACGCAGCATCGCCACTTGTGCCAGTCAAACCTGACTCCCCGTTGTTCGCGCGATCTCCGCCGCGCCGCGACAAGGTAAACAGCGCATCGGCGGCAATGCAACTAGATTGCCGCGCGGGTTACCTTTTGGCCGCTAAACGAATGCCAGATGACTTAGTTCCAAGGCGGTGACTATTTTTTGCCGGCTGGCTCGATACAAGCCCCGCTACCTGGGTCCAGAGCCACTCTCGGCTAGAACCACGTTACGACGCCGGCTTGAACAGACCAGCCTCCTTCAGATCGACATAACCCTCATCGAGCGCACGGCGGGCGCGGGTGCCCAGCTCGGTGATCTCTTCGGGCGTAATGACCAGCGGGGGCGAGATGATCATCCGGTCATAGACGTGCCGCATGATCAGGTTGTTGGAAAAACACCGCTCGCGGACCATGAACCCAGCCGTGCCCGCCTCTGCGGCAAAAGCGGCGCGGCTTTCCTTGTGCGGGGTCAGGGCGAGGCTGCCCATCATGCCAACCATCTTGGTCTCGCCCACCATCGGATGATCCGCCAGCCCGTGCCACATCTCGGCCAGCGCAGGGGCGGCGATGTCACGGACGTGGTCAATGACCTTCTCGTCCTCGAGAATTCGAAGGTTTTCCAAGGCGACCGCCGCCGCGACCGGATGGCCTGAATAGGTGTAGCCGTGGTTGAACTCGTCGCCGCCGATCACCTCGGCGATCTCATTCGACACGATGGACCCGCCAATTGGCTGATAGCCCGACGACAGACCCTTGGCGATGGTCATGATGTCGGGCCGGATGTTCAGGGTCTGGCTGCCAAACCAGTTGCCGGTGCGCCCAAAGCCGCAAATCACCTCGTCCGCGATCAGCAGAATTTCATGCGCGTCGCAAATGCGCTGGATTTCGGGCCAGTAGGTGCTGGGCGGTACGATCACGCCGCCGGCGCCTTGCACAGGTTCTGCGATAAAGGCCGCGATCTTGTCCTCGCCATGCTCGGCAATTGCCGCTTCTAGCTCGCGCGCGCGCATCAGGCCGAAATCCTCGGGGCTCATGTCGCCCCCTTCAGCCCACCAGTTCGGCTGTCCAATATGCACGATGCCGGGGATGGGCATACCGCCTTGCGCGTGCATTGCAGCCATCCCGCCCAGACTGCCCGACCCGACAGACGAGCCGTGATAGGCATTGCGGCGCGAAATCACGATCTGCTTTTCCGGCTTTCCCTTCGCGGCCCAATAGGTGCGCACCATCCGCAGGTTGGTGTCATTCGCCTCTGATCCGGACCCGGCAAAAAACACGTGGTCAATGCCTTCGGGGGCGAGCTCCGCCAGCTTCTGCGCCAGCGCGATGGCCGGCACGTGGGTTGTCTGGAAAAACGTATTGTAATACGGCAGCTCGCGCATTTGCCGCGCGGCGACATCGGCCAGTTCGGACCGGCCGTAGCCGATGTTCACACACCAAAGCCCCGCCATCCCGTCCAGAATGCGGTGCCCATCGGAATCGGTCAGCCACACACCCTCGGCCCGCGTCATCACCCGCGCGCCTTTCTGGCCCAGCGCGGTCCCGGCCGTGAACGGGTGCATGTGGTGGGCGGCGTCAAGCGCCTGCAATTCGGACGTGGGCAGGTGGTTGGTGATCGCGGGCATGGGGCCTCCTGAACTGGCTGCGCGGCAGTATGTTGGGCGCGCGTGCATAGTCAATGCGGCGCGCCGCCCAAGAACGCGCCGTTGCATGCGCCGCGCGCCGCGTGCGTCATCAATCGAGTTGTGCGCGGCCGCAAAACAAGGCTTAATCCCGGGCGAGCCGGGCCAACCGGTCACCATAACGGGAGTATGATATGAAACAGTTCCTTCTCGCCACCGCAGCCTTGGCGCTTGCCGCCGCCGCAGCCGCGGACGAAGTGCGCGTCTACAACTGGTCGGACTATATCGACGAAGAGTTGCTGGCCAAGTTCGAGGAAGAGACCGGCCTGAAGCTGGTTTATGACGTGTTTGACAGCAACGAAGTTCTGGAAACCAAGATGCTCGCGGGCGGTTCGGGCTACGACGTCGTGGTGCCGACCGGAACATTCCTCGCGCGTCAGATCCAGGCCGGTGCGTTCCAGCCGTTGGACAAATCCAAATTGTCCAATCTTGAAAACATGTGGGACGTGATCGAGACGCAGACGGCGCAATATGACCCCGAGAACGCCTACTCGATCAACTACATGTGGGGCACCACGGGCCTCGGCGTGAATGTGGGCAAGGTCACCGAAATCCTTGGGGCGGATGCGCCGATGGGCTCGCTCGACCTGATCTTTAACCCGGCAAACATGGAAAAGCTGGCCGAATGCGGCGTGCATTTCCTGGATGCCCCGACGGAGATGATTCCGGCCGCACTGACATATGCCGGCCTTGAGTCGGACGCTAAGGACGCCGAGTCTCTCGCTAAGGCCGAAGAGGTGCTGATGGCGATCCGGCCCTACGTTCAGAAATTCCACAGCTCGGAATATATCAACGCGCTGGCCAATGGTGAGATCTGCGTGGCGTTCGGCTGGTCCGGTGACATCCTGCAGGCGCGTGACCGTGCGGCGGAGGCCGACAACGGGGTCGAGATTGCCTATACCGCCCCGTCCGAAGGCGCGCTGATGTGGTTTGACCAGATGGCGATTCCCGCAGACGCACCGAACCCCGAAGGCGCGCATCTGTTCCTAAACTTCATCATGAACGCGCAGAACATGGCGGCGGCGTCGAACTATGTCTACTACGCCAACGGCAACCTCGCGAGCCAGGAGTTCCTCGTCGAGGATGTCATCGGTGACACGGCGATCTATCCGGACGCCGCAGCGCTTGCCAATCTTTACACGGTGACGACATGGGGCGCGCGCGATCAGCGTAACCTGACCCGCACTTGGACCCGCATCAAGTCGGGCACCTGAATGTGACAGATGGGGCGGCCTTCGGGGCGCCCCTTTCACGTGGAGCGTCAGCGTTGAATCAGGAAGAATTCGCACCTTGGGCGGACCCGGCGGCAAAACCGCTGATCCGGTTTGAAAACGTCACCAAGCGGTTTGGCGATTTCACCGCGATCGACGATCTGACGCTGAACATCTACGAACGAGAGTTTTTTGCGCTGCTCGGCCCCTCGGGCTGCGGCAAGACGACGATGATGCGGATGCTGGCCGGGTTCGAGGACCCGACAGAGGGGCGCATATCGCTCGCCGGGCAAGACATCGCCGGTGTGCCGCCGAACCAGCGCGCCGTTAATATGATGTTCCAATCCTACGCACTGTTTCCGCACCTTTCCGTGTGGGACAACATTGCCTTTGGTCTGCGCCGTGATGGTATGGCCAAAGACGCCATCGCTGCCCGCGTGGACGAGATGATTGCGCTTGTCAGGCTGGAACGCTTTGCCCGGCGCAAGCCGCACCAGATCTCTGGCGGACAGCGTCAGCGCGTCGCCCTCGCCCGCAGTCTGGCCAAAGCGCCTAAGCTGCTGCTGCTGGACGAACCGCTTGGCGCGCTCGACGCGAAGCTGCGGCAGGACACGCAGTTCGAGCTAATGGATATCCAGGAAAAGACCGGCACGACCTTTGTGATCGTCACCCACGACCAGGAAGAAGCGATGACCGTCGCCTCCCGCATCGCGGTGATGAACGAGGGGCGCATCGTCCAGGTCGACACGCCGCCGCAGATATACGAGGCGCCTGCGACGGTCTATGTCGCCGACTTTATCGGCGATGTGACCTTGATCGAAGGCAACGCGCGCAAGGATGGCAACGTCTACGCACTGGACTGGGCCGAAGGGCAGCCGCCCATTCGTGTCCATTCCGACCGGCAGATCAGCGGCACCCGTAGCCACATCGCGATCCGGCCCGAGAAGGTCGAAATCCACCGCGAGCGCCCGGACGATGACAACGTACTTGAGGGCAAGATCATCGACATTGCCTATTTCGGCAACCTGTCGACCTACCACGTCGAACTGGCGGGCGGGCAGATCATCAAGGCGCAAAGTTTCAACACCGAGCGCAAGACGCGGCAGCCCTTCACCTGGGAAGACAAGGTGTTCGTGAACTGGACGGTGAACTGCGCCGTCCTGCTGGAGGCGTGATGCGCCGCGCCGCGCTGATCGCCATTCCCTACGCGTGGCTTTTGGCGCTGTTCCTTATCCCGTTTCTGATCGTCTTCAAAATCTCGCTCAGCGATATCGCCATCGCGATCCCGCCGTACACCCCGACGATGAAAGACGGGCTGGCAGAGATGTTGGCAGCCTTCGACTTCGAGAACTTTGTGTTCCTGACGCAGGATGATCTTTATTGGAAGGCTTACCTGTCCTCGTTGACCATTGCGGCAACGGCGACGCTTCTGAC
>JBCBCP010000001.1:0-162713 GCA_038530575.1 Pseudomonadota bacterium | reverse complement strand
CGCGGATCACCTCGAGGTGCAGAAGGCCGAGGAAGCCGCAGCGGAAGCCGAAGCCCAGCGCGGCAGAGGTCTCCATTTCGAAGGAGAACGAGGCGTCGTTGAGCGCCAGTTTCTCGATCGCGTCGCGCAGGTCCTCGAACTGGGCGGAGTCCACGGGGAAGAGGCCGCAGAAGACCACCGGCTGGGAGGGCTTGAAGCCCGGCAGGGGCGTGTCCGTCTGGCGCTTTTCGTGGGTGATCGTGTCGCCGACGCGGGTGTCGCGGACCTGTTTGATGGAGGCGTTGAGGTAGCCGATCTCTCCGGGGCCAAGCGTGCCGGAGGAGGTCATGGCGGGGCGGTAGACCCCCACATCGTCCACGTCGTAAGTGCCGCCCGTCTTCATCATGCGGATGCGGTCGCCCTTTTTCAGCGTGCCTTCGATGATGCGGACGATACAGATGACGCCGAGATACTGGTCGTATTTGCTGTCGACCAGCATGGCCTTGAGCGGCGCGTCGGGATCGCCCCCTGTGGGCGCGGGCAGGCGCGTGACGATGGCCTCCAGCACATCGGGGATGCCGAGGCCGGTTTTGGCGGACATCTCGATGGCGTCATGCGCCTCAATGCCGATGACGTCCTCGATCTGTTCGCGCACGCGGTCCGGGTCAGCGGCGGGCAGGTCGATCTTGTTGAGCACGGGCACGATCTCGTGGTCGGCATCGATCGCCTGGTAGACATTGGCCAGCGTCTGCGCCTCGACCCCCTGAGAGGCGTCGACGACCAGCAAGGACCCTTCGACCGCCTGCATGCTCCGCGAGACCTCGTAGCCGAAATCCACGTGGCCGGGCGTGTCGATGAGGTTGAGGACATACGTCTCCCCATCCTGCGCGAGGTAGTCGATGCGGACGGTGTTGGCCTTGATGGTAATGCCCCGTTCGCGCTCGATATCCATGGAGTCCAGAAGCTGGTCCTTCATGTCTCGGTCCGCGACGGTCTGCGTCAACTGGATGAGGCGGTCGGCAAGCGTGGATTTCCCATGGTCGATATGCGCGACGATGGAGAAATTGCGGATATGGCTGAGCGGTGTCATGGTTTGGATATGTAAGGGTTTTGGGGGGCGGTCAATGGGTGGAGTGTCGCGGTGAGTGAACTTGAATTTCGCAGCGTAAAAGATGCAGAAACTTGGTTTGAAGGGCAGCCCCAGCATATCCGTTCTGCCATCGTTGGTAGAAGTGCGCTAAGGGTCATCGCATTTACCTGCGGGTCAGCACCCAGCAAACGAAGCAATCTGGTGTTACTCGCCCTTCGCGCGTCACTCGTCACCCTATGTAGCGGACAGTGCGACAACGCCGATATTGGCATCCTTAAGGAGATAGCTGGGAAGGCTTTTGCGGGCGCGGACCGAATAGCTGCATTGGCGAGTTCAGGTGCTGATTATGAAACGGGACCGACGTCAGATGAATTGCGCGCTGCCTATGCTGCCGACGCCGCAGCTGCCGCAGCTGAGATGGTTTTTATGGGCGTAGCTAGCCATACAACGAATGGTGATTTTGCAAGCCTTGCTGGGCGGGTGTTGACTCGCTCGGCCTTAGCCCTTTCGCCTTCATCGCCTTTTCGAACAAGATCCGCCGGCTATTTGGCGGTACTCGCGCAGTGTTCGAGAGATGCGAATGAGGCGCCATCTGGTTTGATCGGGCGCACACTGTGGAGCCATGAAGCACGTTCCAAAGCGTATGCTCGAAAAAAACGCTCCTTTGACATGCTTCTGAGCAGCAGTGCGGACTGGGCGTTCTGGCGGCGGTGGTACGGCGAGATGTGGGACGGGACGTTTCGGGATTGGGATTTGGCCATCGAAGTAGCGAAGATTCAGGATGAATATTGGGAGGGGGACGACGCGCTGTCGGAGGTGGCGCGGGAAATTGAGAAAATTTCCGATCGGTTCCGCACCAGCATCACAGTCCCGATCATCCGCAATAACAACGATACAGCCTTTCGGTTGAAAGACGAGGCGCCGCTGCCCGATGAAGTGCTGGACTACATCAAAGAGCGGGTTGGCGGTGCCTTGGATACAGCGCTTGCCGACGGCGGGGCGAACGGTTTTGACGCAGAGTGCCCAGAGGCAATGGCGATCCGCAATGCTCTCACAAGCCGGAACCCAAGTGCTGTCGCTGGCCTGTTGAACGATGCCAGCCTCATGTTTCAGAAGAACCTAGGGAACCGTTACCCGGATGATGGATCTTTGATTGCTCTGCAGGCTGCGGCGTTTTCCGGCGCCGAAGAGATCTGCGAAACCGACGATCTGGCGCGCGCCCGGTGTTTGCGCGCCTCGAAGCTGTTTTTGCGGAAAAACCCACCGCCGCTTGATCACGCGGACATGGAAAAGTTCATTGACGAAGTCGCGGCTGAAACGGAAGGCGAAGCGGAAGAGATTATTCGTCAAGATGGCAAAGCGATTGCTTCTGGCCGCGCGGTTGGGCGATTCATCCGGGCCCGGTTTGCCAACTACACGTCGACGATTGTTAAGTGGATTGACCGAACCAAGAAAGGCGAAGGCCGTGTCACGTGGCTTTGGAAGCAGGTGCAGCGGGTCATGGATGCGTTTGAGGATCCGCCGACCGATGTTTGATGCGGACGGTGGGTCGGCACCCCCTACCGCGGGGTGAAACCAGCCCTGCTGCGCTAAGCGGCGGCGGAGGCGGGCCTTGGGCTGGCGGTTGAGACACTGGTTCCCAGGCACTTTATGGCTGCGGTGTCATCGTCGCTCTGCGGTCTCGCCAACGGCAACCAAAGAGCCGGGCCGTGGGAGGGCCCGGCTCTGGCGCGGCGCCTTCGGCTTGATTCCGCGCTTTGGCTTTGGACCTGGTGCCTGTGGCCGTCTTACACACAGCAGAGGCTGTATTGCCGTAGGGTACTTCGCGAAGCGCGCCGGCCTGCGGCCTTGGTTCCGCGCTGGGGTGCCGAAGGACTGGCGGCAGGTGGTGGGTTGGCACCCACCCTACGCCTAGAAGTTGCCCCGGAATACTGTGCGGGTGGCGGTTTGCTCGCCGAGGGCGTCGGCGAGGGCCTTGCCGTCTTGGGTGACCTCTCCGCGCGAGTCCAGCCAGCCGCGGCGGCGGGCGATCAGGGTGGGGGTGCGCACATCGGTCCGGCCGATATAGCGAGCGAAGTGCAGGATGGTTGCCTTGGTGCCGTCGGTCTTCATGTCTTGGGCTCCGTGGTTTGTCTTTGGTCACAAAGCGACGTAGGGCAACCTGAACGTCTGGCAGGGGGCGCGCGTTGAAAAAGGCGTGAATTGCCCGGGGGCGATCTATGTGGCATAGATACCTTCAATAGGCAGGCAACAGACCGGCCGGACAGAGGCGAACGAGATGACACGGGTTTTCGGACTTCTTTTGGTATGCGTGCTGGTCGCGAGCTGTGGCGGCTCGCCCTATGCATCGCGCAATGCGGCCTCCTATCGCGGGCCTGCAACGCCGGCGCCGTCGGTGCTGTTTGCAACGGGGCCGATCAAGACGGCCTGCGAGGCCGCAGGGCGCAAGCAGGCGTCGCGCGCACGCTGTGGCTGTGTGCAGGCGGTGGCTGATATGGAACTTTCGGCTGCACAGCAACGCCGCGGCGCTGGGTATTTCCGCGATCCGCACGCGCTGCAGGAGGTGCGTCAGTCGTCGCAAAGCAACCCCAGCAACGGCCGGTTCTGGACCGCTTGGAAAGCATTTGGAGCGCGCGCCGAAGCGTTGTGCAATTAAAGCCGCTTCATCCAGAATTGTAGCGGTTTAACGCTCTCGCGCGCGTCGCCGAGGTCTTTCCAGCTGAAATTTGCCACGACGCCGTCCATTGGGGCATAGCCGCGCCCACGCCAGAACGCATCAAGAGGCGTGTATTCGCTTGGACGTGCCGGATGATCTTCGGGCCGGATCACGGCACAGAAGGCAACGCGGGTAAAGCCCTGGCTGGCGGCGTATTCCTCGCGCAGGTCAAAGAAGCGGTGCCCGATGCCGCGGCCGCGATAGCGAGGCGACAGCACGCTTTCCGCGCAGTAGAATACATTTTCAAGCGGTATGCCTGTGCTGTCCCATGCCGCGCGGAAGTCATCCGCATGATCGGTCAGGGGGGCACCGGTCGCTGCGCCGACCAGCCAGTCGCCATCATAGGCGCCGACGATTGTGGCCTGCGGCGAGGCGCGGAACGCCTGCAGGTAGCGCGCCTCGTAGGCCAGATCCCCGTCATAGAGATAGGGCCATTCCGCAAAGACGCGGATGCGCAGGCGCGCGACTTCCTCGATTGCGTCATCAAGCGCTTGGCCGGTCAGGCGGCGGACCTGCATCAGCGCGCCGCCTGCGGGCCGGAGACCTGCGCCGTCCAGTCCGCGAGGTTATAGTAGGTGACCACGCGGGCAATTTTGCCGCCCTTGAGGGTAAAAAAGGAGCCGGCGGGCAAGCGATACGTCTGCCCGTGCGCTTCGGGCAGGCCCGGGTCAGTCGCAACATAGGTGCCGTTTACGGTGTATTCCGCTGCGGCGCGGTCACCGTTTTCAAAGATCACCATATCGGTCAGCTTCTCCGCATAACAGGCGCTCATATGCGCGCAAAACGCGCGGAACTTATCCTTGCCGGTGCGGATTTGCCCTTCGTTCACGTGGTGGGCCACGTCATCGGTCAGGCAGTCCAGCATCGCGGGCACATCACCAGCGTTGAAGGCGTCGAAATAGGTCTGAATGATGCTCATTGCGGCCTCGTTGGTTCGCCCCAGCGGTCCTTGAGGCGGCTGATGATCTGGTCCCGCGCATTGCGGTAGGCGGCGAGTTTGTCCTGACGCATCGTGCCGATGCCTGTGGGGTCAAGGATTGGCCAATATTCCACCTCAAGGTGGTAGTAGCGGGTCAGCTCAAGTGCACGGCGCTGCGATGCGGGGCTGAGCGCAATGACAAGATCGAACGAGGACAGATCGTCGCCCCATTCCTCCATCTCGTCAAAGCTGCGGGAGCGGTGGCGGCTGAGTTCAACGTCCATTTCCTGGCACACGGCGATGGAAAAGCCATCGATTTCCATGTCATTGTGCACACCAACGGACTGGACGTAGGTTCCGGTCCCGTAGAACTTTTTCATGATCCCTTCAGCCATGGGCGAGCGAACTGCGTTGTGATCGCAGCAAAACAGCACCGACTGGGGAAGCGGCGCCAACATCTAGCCCCCGAAGTGAAGAACACAGATAAGCGTGAAGAGCCGGCGCGATGTTCCATCATCGACGGTGGCCTTGCCCTCGAGCCGTTCCTGCAACACCCGGCTGCCTTCGTTGTGAATGCCGCGCCGGGCCATATCAATCGTTTCGATCTGGCTGGGCGGTAGGTTCTTGACCGCATCGAAGTAGCTTTTGCAGATCTGGAAGTAGTCCTTCACCACCTGCCGGAACGGGCCGAGGGACAAGTGAAATTCGGCTGCTTTCTCTTCGGCCTCGGTGCGCACGTCAAAGACCAGCCGCCCGTCGCGGATCGCCAGGAGCAGATGGTAGGGCCCCGCAGGCACCGGGCGCCCCTCACGCGCGGGCAGGGCAAAGCTGTTGTCTTCGAGCAGGTCGAAAACGGCGACCTTGCGCTCCTGCTCGATCTCGGGCGTGGGTGGCGGCAGGTTCGCGTCGTCAAGCGCGATGTGGCTGATACGGTCCATGGCAGGCTCTCGCTGGGCGGGTAACCCAGCTTTGCTAACCTGCCTTTTTCAGGGCGGCAATAGACCGCAGAAGGGTTTGCGCGCCACGATCAGCGTGCGATGAAAATGGCGCACTTCCCCTTGGGTTGTATTCAGGCTATGCTTTCAACTGTGAGTGGGCGCGGCTTATCGCGCTACACCAAGCGGCGTGGGGGAACTGGGGGCACGCCGATCTTGGGCCATTGGAAGGCAATAGGCCATGAACGGGACACATAAGGCTGCCGCGATAACGGGGGCAGAAGACGCCTCTCAAGTTGACAAGGCGCGCGACGCGTTGCGACTGCTTGGTGAAATGCTGGAACAGTGTGGATACGATATGGCGGGGAGTGTGGACAGCACGCAGGTCGCGCGCGTCTTGTCGCTTTCGCATGACGTCTCCAGCCTAGCCGAAAGGTTGCGGAGCGCGGATCTTTAAGTCCTGAAAGCTCCTGCCGGGCTTGATCACTTCAGAAAGCGCGAGAGGCCAAAGCGATGACACCGCCGGCCGGCCCGCACTATCGTCCGTCTTTGTGCGCGCGCAGGCCTGCCACGTTAGGCACGTTCTCCATACGCACCGACAGGCTTGGCTACCGATTAAGCCGCGCCAATCGGGCAGTTACAGACAAGCCATGTGCTTCGAGGCTTTCCGCCTCGGCAAGCGCTTCGGCGGCGGGGCCAATGGCGCGCAGGGCGTCAGGGGTCATCTGGGTCAGCGTGGTGCGTTTCATGAAATCAAGTACCGAGAGCCCAGAAGAGAAACGGGCGGAGCGCGCGGTGGGCAGCACGTGATTGGGTCCGCCCACATAGTCACCGATCGCTTCGGGCGTCCACGCCCCCAGAAAGATCGCCCCGGCGTGGGTAATCTTGGCGCTTAGCGCTTCGGGGTCGGCAACGCAGAGTTCGAGGTGTTCGGGGGCAATGCGGTCCGTGAGGGCGGCGGCGACGTCCAGATCGGGCACGGTGATGATCGCCCCGTGATCGCGCCAGCTGGCCCCCGCAATGTCGCGGCGTTGGAGGGTTTCAAGCCGCGTGTCCACCGCCTCAGCGACCGTTTTGGCAAAGCCTGCATCGGTGGTGATCAGGATCGACTGGGCGCTTTCATCATGTTCGGCCTGGCTCAGCAGGTCGAGCGCGATCCAGTCGGGATCGTTGTCCGCGTCGGCGATGACCAGGATTTCCGACGGCCCGGCGATGGAATCGATGCCCACCGCGCCAAAGACCCGCCGCTTGGCCGCCGCGACAAAGGCGTTGCCGGGGCCGGTGATCTTGTCGACGGGCGCAATCGTTTCGGTGCCATAGGCCAGCGCGGCGACGGCTTGCGCGCCCCCCACCCGGTAGATTTCCGTGACCCCGGCAAGACGCGCGGCCAGCAGGACGGCGGGGTTCAGCACACCGTCCGGCGCGGGCACGGTAATGGCAAGGCGCGGCACGCCAGCGACCTGCGCGGGGATCGCGTTCATCAGGACCGAAGACGGGTAAGACGCCTGCCCGCCCGGCACGTAAAGTCCCGCTGCCGACACCGGCGTCCAGCGCCAGCCAAGCCGTGCGCCGGTCTGATCGGTCCAGCTTTCGGAATGGGGCAACTGACGCTCGTGATAGGCGCGGATGCGCGCGGCGGCCAGTTCGAGCGCTTCGGCCACCTCTTCGGGGACGTCCGTAATGGCTGCGTCAACCTCGGCCGCAGAGATGGCAAGCGTTTCCTGCGTCAGGGTCAGCCGGTCAAAGCGTGCTGTCAGGTCGATCAGGGCCGCATCGCCCCGCGCGCGCACGTCTGCGATGATCTCGGCGACGGCGGCGTCGACGTCCGGGCTGTCCTCGCGCTTGAGGCTCAGGAGCGCGCGGAATTGCGCATCGAAGTCGTGTTGCGCATAGTCGAGAATGAAGGGCATGGGGCGCTCCGGTTGAGGGTTGGCGCGTGTCTAGCGGGCAGGGACAGGAGGCTCAAGGATGTCGGAGATTTTGCGCTGGAGCGCGGTGGAGACAGTGGCGCGGTTGCGCGCAAAGACGGTTAGCGCGGAAGAGGTGTGCACGACCCATCTTGAGCGGCTGGCGGAGATCAACCCGGGGCTGAATGCAGTTGTCGGCGATGTGCCGGACGCGCTGGAGCGGGCGCGCGCGATTGATGCCGGGACGGTGGCACCGGGCTTGCTGCATGGCGCGCCGATCACGACCAAGATCAACGCTGATCAGGAAGGGCTGGTGAACACCAATGGCCTGCCCGCACAGGCGGAGAATGTCGCGCCGGGGCACAGCGCGGTGGTTGGCAACCTCATGGATGCGGGCGCGGTTGTAGTCGGTCGGACCAACACGCCGGAGATGAGCCTGCGCTGGTGCAGCTCGAACCCGCTGCACGGGGTCACACTGAACCCGTGGGATACGTCCATCACACCCGGCGGCTCGTCGGGTGGGGCTTCGGCCTCGCTGTCGGCGGGGGTGGGCGTTCTGGCCCATGGCAACGATCTGGGCGGATCGGTGCGCTATCCTGCGCATTGCTGCGGGCTGGTGGGCCATCGCCCGTCGCTGGGCCGGGTGCCCGCGTTCAACCCATCAGCACCCGGAGAACGCCCGCCCATGACCATGCTGATGAGCGTGCAAGGCCCGCTGGCCCGGTCGGTCGCGGATGCGCGGCTGGGGCTGACGGCGATGCGGGGCTTTTCGCCGGACGATCCGATGTGGAGCGCCGCGCCCAGCTGGGGCGGGCCATCGGGCACGGGGCGGATCGGGATCGGGACGGGATTTACCACGGCGCCCAGCGCGGATGTCGCCGATGCGGTGGCACGGGCGGCGCGGGCGGCGGAGGCTGCGGGCTATGAGGTGGTGGAGGTCCAGCTGCCGGACGTGGAGCGGATTGCCGAGCTGTGGGGCCAGATGCTGTTTACCGAGACCGAGGGCTTCTACCACGACTTTATCCGCGCCAACGGGTCCGAGGATTTGCAGCGCTGGTTGCAAGCCTTTCAGGACTATTTCCAGCTGTTGGATCTGCAGGGTTATATGCACGGCTTTGCCGAACGCGGGGCACATCAACGGGCCTGGGCGCATATGTTTGCCGGCTTTGACGCGCTGATCCTGCCTGTGTCGCAAATCTCGCCCTTTGAAAATGACCTCGATTTCAAGGACCAGTCCATGGGACCTACCCTGATCGATGCGCAAAAGCCGCTTTACGTCGTTAACTTCCTTGGCCTGCCCGCCTGTGCGCTGCCAACCCATGTGGCGGGCGGGATACCGCAGGGTGTGCAGATCGTTGGGCCGATGCATGCCGATGACGCGGTGCTGGATGTCGCCGAAGCGCTAGAGGCATCGCTGGGATCTGTGCTCGGCCAGATGCCCGAGGCGTATCGGGTTTGAGGGTTCGGACCGGCTGCGCCTGGTCCGATCAGTGCGAGGGGCGCTGCCCCTCGCGCTCCCCGGGATATTTGGAACCCAAAGAAGGGCCCGCGGCTGTCTAGCGCAGGTCGCGTGTCAGAAAGATGTCGTCGGCGGGGCCATTTGCGCCGACCACGGCGTTTGGCAGGCGGCCCTGGCGGAGGAAGCCGAGACGTTCGTAGAAGGTGAGCGCGCGGGTGTTGGTCGCTTCGGCGAACAGCTCGAGCTGCCAGATGCCGATTGATTTGGCGTGGGTTTCCATGGCGAGCATCAGCGTGCGTGCGGCGCCGGTGCCGTGATGGGAGGGCGCGATGTAGACTGCGCCGATCTCGGCCCGGTGGCGTGTTTGTGTGCTGTGGGTCAGGGGAATGAGTGCGGCGATGCCGATGGGGGCCTCGCGATCAAGCGCGATGAAGCTGTGCCCGGCCTCGATCATTTGCGCATACGCGTCCACGTCGCGCGCCTGTGCCTCTTCCACCGTCGTCAGGAAGGCGGTGGGATAGGCGCGCAGCGCGTCAATGCGCAAGTTGCGCCACGCGGCCGCGTCCGCGGCGCGGGCGCGCCGGGCGGTGATCATTCCGGGTGGTCCGGCGCCTTGCCTGCGGGGGCCTTGTAGGGGCGCGTGACATCGCGCAGCCGTGCGCTCAGGGCCTCAACCTCCAGCCGGATCGCACCATCGCCGGCCAGCGTCAGGATCACGGCGCCCGTGCCATCCTCGCCCGGCTCGAAGGCCACGGATAAAAGCGACAGCACCATGTCCTTGTCCGCGCGGTCAATGCCCTGGGAGGCGACCCTCTGAACATCCTCGAACGCAAGCACGGATTGCACCCGCTCTGCCCCGTGCCGTTCGCGGCCGCCATCTTCCCACCGAAAGCGGTTCACCAGCAGGGCAAAGGTGCGCGCGGCGCGGTCAAAGCGCATTTCTGTGATCGGGAACACGGCGTCCTGGCACAGGCTCGACAGGATCTGCAGATCGTCCGCGTCCTCGGCCCCAAGGTTCAGCGGCGCCTCGCGCCCGTCCTGAAAGGTTGCGTCGCTCATGCGTCCTTGATCCGTTCGATGTGCGCGCCAACGCCCCGCAGCTTGGACACCACATGTTCATAGCCGCGGTCGAGGTGGTAGACCCTTGCGACGCGCGTTTCCCCTTCGGCCGCAAGGCCCGCGAGGATCAGCGAGACTGAGGCACGCAGATCGGTTGCCATGACCGGCGCACCCTTCAGCGATTTTACGCCGCGCACGGTTGCCGTGCCGCCGGACACATCAATGTCGGCGCCCATGCGGGTCAGCTCAGGCGCGTGCATGAAGCGGTTTTCAAAGATCTTTTCCTCGAGCACCGAGGTGCCTTCGGCGGTGCACAGCAGCGCCATCATCTGCGCCTGCAGATCGGTGGGAAAGCCCGGGTAGGGTTCGGTCACCACGTCAACGGCCCGGATTGGCCCGCCATTGCGCGACACGGTCAGGCCACGCGCGTCTTCCTCGATCTGTGCGCCGGCCGCTTCCAGCTTGTCACAGAACGCGCCGAGCAGATCGCGCTTGCCGCCCAGAAGCGTGACCTTTCCGCCACAAATCGCGGGGGCCAGCATGTAGGTGCCCAGCTCGATCCGGTCGGTCACGACCCGGTGGGTGGCGCCACCTAGCCGGTCAACGCCCTGCACAGTGATGGTGGGCGTGCCGTCGCCCTCGATCTGGGCGCCCATCTTGCGCAGGCAATCGGCCAGATCGACAATCTCCGGCTCACGCGCGGCGTTGTCGATCACGGACGTGCCTTTGGCGAGCGTCGCGGCCATGAGGGCGTTTTCAGTCGCGCCGACGGAGGCAAATTCGAAGGTGACCTTGCCGCCTTTGAGGCCGCCGGGGGCCTTGGCGTGGACATATCCATCGCGCAGGTCCAGCTCGGCGCCCATGGCTTCCAGCGCCTTGAGGTGCAAATCGACGGGCCGCGCTCCGATAGCGCAGCCGCCGGGCAGGGACACGACAGCGTGCCCTTCACGGGCCAGCATCGGGCCGAGCACGAGGATCGAAGCGCGCATCTTGCGCACGATGTCGTAATGGGCGGTGTGATTGGTAATCGTATGCGAGGACATGGCAATCACCCGCCCGTCCTCCAGCGTCGTGACCTCGGCCCCAAGGCTTTGCAGCAGGTCGGTCATCGTCTTGATATCGCTTAGGCGCGGTGCGTTCAGCAGCGTCAGCGGCTCATCCGTCAGGAGTGTCGCCGGCATCAGGGTCAGGCAGGCATTCTTGGCCCCCGCGATGGGGATATCGCCCGACAGCGCCCCGTTACCCGTTACCAAAATTGAATCCATTACGCGCCTTCCTTGCCTGTTTTCCCGGCGTCCTCGGTGCGTGCTTTCGACTGTGCCTTGCGCCGCGCAAGATTTGCCTTGAGCGCGGCCTTGAGCCGCGCGTCGCGCCCGTCCTTGGAGGCTTTTTCCGGGGGTTTCCGCTCTGCCATGAACAGGGTCTACAGGAGGGCGCGCAAGGCGTCCAGAATAGGGTTGCACGGGGCCGCTTTTGGGTCTATCCCGCCGCGCACGGCGCTGCTGTAGCTCAGAGGTAGAGCACTCCCTTGGTAAGGGAGAGGTCGAGAGTTCAATTCTCTCCAGCAGCACCACCTACGTCACATCCCGCTGGAACGCCGCTCTCGGCGCAACTGTTGCGCTCGACCGACGCGTACGCCGTTGGCGCACGCTTAGTGCTGGAGCGACGCGCATCGGCTGCGCCGCTACGCTGGTCCAGCAGCACCATCTTAGCCCAAAGCGTTCATCGCTCCGACGCATCACGGTTTTCTTGTGGTGCGCTTGCGCCCTTCAACCGAGGCGCGAATATCAACAGGAACGCGCGCGAATTTTCGCTGCAACGCCCCTTATGGTGAAAGATGTGTTAATGTTTGTCCAAGGCGCAGACCGCCTGTCGACGCAGCACCTGCACAGACCCGTATTTGTTGCCCAAGTATTATTAAGGACGCGCCATGATCACTTTCGCCAACACACTGACCGGGGAGGCGCGTGAATGGGCTTCAGGGTCCGAGCCGCATAACGTCACCATTTCCATCGACACGGGCGGCCTGCTGAATTCGACGTCCCTTGGCATTCTGACACTGACCATGCGCGGCGATTTTGACTCCACGTCGGAATACAGCGACGTCTCGGTCGAAGGCATCTCTTTGGGCCGAATCTTCAACAACAACCAGACCGACGACCGCTTTGACTTCAGCCGGGATTTAGGCAACCAGTACGGCACGCGGCTTGAGGGGACGGCGACGCTCAGCCGGACGGAGATGGACCAGATCCTCGCCGACGGGGTGATCGAATTCCAGTTCGACCATCCGTTCTCGGTCGACAATCTGCGCGTTGGTGAGTTCATTGAAATTTCGCTGGAGTTCGATGCGAATTTGGCGGCGCGGCCGGACGCGATTTCGCTGGGCGATCTGGGCGGGACCTCGGGCGATTTGTTCGCCGACAATGGCAGCGGCGTCGATACATCCCTGACCGGGGCGGCCTTTACCATCTCGTCCGTGAACGGCGCGGCGGCCAATGTGGGCACGCTGCTGACGCTTGCCTCGGGCGCGACCGTGACGGTCAACGCGGACGGCACGTTCAGCTATGACAGCAACGGTTTGCTGGAATTCCTGCCGCTTGGCGAGAGCCGGACCGAGACGATCACCTACTCGATCACGGACGGGACAGATACATCCACGACGACGGTGTCCTTTACCACGGTCGGCGCCGACAACAACGACGTGCTGAATGGCACCGTGCGGAATGATACGCTTGTCGGCGGCGTGGGCGACGACACGGTCTTTGGCCGCGGCAACCGCGACACGCTTGAGGGGCGCGCGGGTGACGACCGCATCTTTGGCGGAGAGCAGAACGATTTCATCGACGGCGGTGCGAACAACGACACGCTTCTGGGCGAAGAAGGCAATGACACCATCAATGGCGGGACGGGGAATGACCGCCTGCTTGGCGGTGACGGCAATGACCGGATGGACGGCGGGGACGGCAACGATGTCGTGGACGGCGGCGTTGGGGACGACATCCTGTTTGGCGGCGCAGGCAACGACACGCTCATCGCCAAGGACGGGGCGGATCGCCTGTTTGGCGATGCGGGGGACGATCTGCTGCAAGGCTCAGGCGAGGCGGAGGTGCTGAATGGTGGCGCCGGCGCGGACCGCTTGCTGGCCGGGGATGGCGATGACCGCGCCTTTGGCGGCGCGGACAATGACACGCTGCTGGGCGGGCTTGGCAATGACCGGATGTTTGGTGACGGCGGCGCGGACCGGCTTGTCGGGGACAACGGTGATGACGCGCTGTTCGGCGGCTTGGGTGATGACAGTCTGATCGCGGGCCTAGGTGACGACCTGATCGAAAGCGTCGCTGGCGCCAACTACATGGCGGGCGGCGAAGGCGTAGACACCATGCTTGGCGGGCTGGACGCGGACACGGCAAATGGCGGGTCGGGCACCGACAGGCTGCTTGGCGCGGGTGGCGACGACCTGCTCCGCGGCGGGGACGGCAACGACACCATCCTTGGGGAAGAGGGCAATGACCGCCTGCTTGGGGATCGGGGCGAGGACAGGCTTGTCGGCGGGCTCGGCAATGACCTTTTGCGCGGCGGGATCGGGGACGATCTGCTGAACGCGGGCGGTGGCAATGACACCCTGATGGGTGGGCGTGATTTCGACCGGCTTTTTGCCGGGGATGGTGACGATCGCGCGTTTGGAGACAGTGGGAACGACACGCTCCGCATGGGCACCGGCAACGACATCGCGTTTGGCGGCACGGGTGACGACGATCTGGGCGGCGGCGCGGGCAATGACACGCTGGATGGGGGACGTGATTTCGACGTGCTCGAGGGCGGTATTGGCGCGGATCGGCTGATCGGCGGGCTGGGCAATGACACCCTGACCGGCGGGGCCGGTGCCGACAGTTTCGTCTTTAACAAGTTCGACGGGCGCGATGTGATCACCGATTTTGACGCGGGGCCGGGCGCAGGCGACCAGATTCGCCTGTCGGGCTTTGGCACCGCATTTGACACCTTTGCGGAGGTGCTGGCCGCCTCAAGCCAGGTTGGCGCAAACGTTGTGATCGCGTTGGGCGACGGGGATGTGATCACGCTGCAGAATGTCCTGGTGACTGACCTGCACCAGAGCGATTTTGCTTTCGTCTAGCCGGCAAGTGCAACGCGGCTGACTTCGCGGAACATGCCGTCTCGCGCCTCTCCCATCAGAGTGAGGCTGCCGATGGTGAAAGGTGACAGGTTCAGCGCCTGAACCCGTGGTCGCAACGCCTCCAGTACGGGGCCCGGATCGTCAAGGCGGCCCGACAGGGTCATGTGAAAGCGGAATTCGTCCAGTACGTAAGGATAGCCCCATTTCACGAGATTGTCCTCTTGCGCACGGGACAAGCGCGCGGCGCGGCGGCGGGAAAGCTCTGCTTCGGTTGCAGGGGCGCGGAAGCGGTCAAGCTCGGTAACCGCGCGGGAGGCCAGTGCGGACAGGTCCGCGGTTTGACCGACAGGCACAAGGGCGAGGAACCGTCCCAACCGCGCCAGCGCAAGACCCGGCAGTGTCACAGGCGCGTGGCGGCCTGCAAGCGCTTCGAACGCCTCCCAAAGATCTTCGGCCGTGCAGCCTTGCGCCAGCCTGAAGGGCGGTTTGATCGTTGCATGAAACCCGTATTTTCGCGGCGTATCCGTGATCGCCGCAATATCGACGCCCGGCGCATCAAGGTGTGGAACGCGTACGCCGCCCACCGGGTCCCACCCAAGGACGGACGCGCCAAATGCGTGTAACGCCGACCCTGCAGGCGGCGTAAAATAGACGGCATACCGGCTGAATTCCATCCCCACTGCCCGCTCCGTGCGTTTGGCGAAACGATGCCAGATGTCTACATGATTGCCAATCCGGCAGGTGGCGCCAGATGCCGCACCTACGGGTACATGATAACGCTTTAGGCATTTATGCCGCGCTGCATCTGGCGAAAATGGACGCGAAATTCCTCTGGCGATTAGGGAGATATCAACGCTTGCCGGCGACAGTGCCCACCACCTGTTTCCTGTACCGGAGTGCCCGATTATGCCCGCCCGCCTTTCCACGGCTGCAGCCGTTGCTGTCGCATTGGGTCTATCCACCCTGCCCGTTCCGCTCACTGCCACCGCGATCACCTCTGCCCAAGATGGCAAGACCAAGATCAATGTGTCTGGTCGTAACCGCATGCTGTCCCAGCGCATGGCCAAAGCGGTGTGTTTCGCGGCGATTGACGTGGATACGTCCGCACACCTGAAGATGGCCGCCAGCGCCCATGCGCAATTCGACAAAGCGCTGGCTGGCCTGCGGCACGGCGACACGGACCTTGGTATTCTTCCCGAGAATGCGCCTGCGATCCTTGTCGAACTGGATGGTGTTGACGATCTGTGGGCGACCTATGGCGGCGCAATTGCCGAAATCGAAACCGCATCCGACATCACGCCGTCCGCACTATCGGACGTGGCCAGCTTGAACCTGCCCACTCTGGTGCAAATGAACAAAGCCGTCGGTGCGTTCGAGCAACGATATGGCGCATCCGACCTGCACCCGGCTCTGGCACTGGCGATCAACGTATCGGGGCGTCAAAGGATGCTGTCGCAAAAATCCAGCAAGGAATTTTGCCTTGTTGTTGCCGGACAGAGCGTTTCGGAAAATCGCGAAGCCCTGGCGGCAACGGTCGCACTCTTTGAAAGCTCGCTGCTGGCTTTGATGGACGGAAGCGAGGACCTTGGCCTGCCCGAAGCACCCACAGACGAGATTTATGATCAGCTTCAGCGGGTTCAGGCCCTCTGGGCCCCTGTGGCAGAGGTCTTCAAGAGCGTTGCAGCCGGCGGGACACCTACCGCGCAGCAAATCAAGTTCGTAGCCGACCAGAACAACAAGATCCTCGCCGAAATGCACAAGGCAGTCGGCATGTACGCGGCGCTTTAGGCCTTAAACTGATGTCCGTTTCTCAAAAGATTGGCGTTGTTGTCCTGCTTCTCGCAGGCTTCGCGCTGGCTCAGGCCGCGTTTCAACTGGGCGCGGCCCAGACGGACCTAACAAAGGGCCAGCGGGTGCAAGACGCCGTGCCAATCCGGTCTGCGCTGAACGCGTTGCAAGCCGAGTTGGAGGGTGAGCAGCTTGAAATCTATGCGCTGCTGGCGTCTTCCAAGCGGGTAAGGGGGGCCGCCCTCGAGCCGACGCTGGCGCGGATCGACGCGCGCGCCGCGCGTATTGCGGCGCAAGCAGACGCGCTCGGCCAGGCCACGCTGGGGGACAGCACCCTCGCTGCGCTAAAGGCACTCGAAGACCTGCGGGCAAGGGCGACCGAGGAATTCCAGAAGTCTGCCATGACCCGCGATATTCAGGTGGCAGGACTTTGGCGAGAGGCCTCAAAAACCGCGATCCGCAACCTAGGCCTGGTGCGCGGGGCAACCATCCCACCAGGTGCGGCGCTGGACGCGGCAATGCAGGACCTTTTGGTGCGAATGACCGCCCTCGAGCGCGCAAAATTGGAGCTCACCGATTTTGTGTCGGTCTTCGGCGGGTTCGTCGCGTCGCGGGGCCACCTTGGACCTGAGCTTGCCGGGGCCGCCGCAGGCGCACGTGGCCGTTTCGATGCCGCGCTGGAGACGGTTTTGGCCGGAGATCCTCAAAGTTCTGTGCAAATCACCGATGCGGCACTTTTTCAGATCGCGGATGGTTTGACCGACGTTTCCATCAACGGCGGCGATCGCCCCGAAGGGGCAAACACGGCCGACTGGTTTGCCGCAACTGAGGAGGTTCGTGAGTCACTCACTGCACTGCATAAGCTGCTTGAAAACCGTTTGATCAGAGACGTCTCCGCAGCGATGGCGGACGCGAGGTTTGTACGAAATGCAAGCGCCGCCGTTGGCATGCTCTGTCTACTGATCGTCGCTGGCTCTATCATGATTGTCATGACTTCGGTTGTTCGCCCACTGAGCCGAGCCGTCACGTCGATCGACCAGTTGGCTGATGGCCGAACGGACATAGATCTAAGCGCGCTGCCCGCTGGAGCGGAATTTGGGCGGTTGCGATCAGCGCTCGACAAGTTGGTGCAAATGTCGCGACAAGTTGATGAATTGAATGCCCAGCAGGCCAAAACCGCGGAAGCCAAACGCGCGCGCGAGCGGGAAGACGCGCGCCTGGCCGCAGAACGGCTGGAAGCGGAAAAGCACGCCGCCGAAGAACAACAGCGCAGTTTGCAGCAAACGCGCGAGGCCGAACGCCGCGCGGCCGCCGAAGTCGCTGCCGTGGTTGCCGCGTGCGCGGAAGGCGACTTTTCCGGCCATCTGCGCACCGACGACAAGGATGGTGTGTTTGCAGAGCTATGTGCCGGGCTCAATCAGGTGGGCGCGACCGCAAATGAAGGATTGGCTTCTGTTCAAACAGCGCTGCACAGGCTCGCCGCCGGCGATCTGACATACCGAATGGACTACGGACTTGCCGGTATTTTCGGGGAAATCGCCGACGCAACGAATACGACCGCGGCGAGTTTGAACACCACCATCCTTAATATTTCCAAGGCATCGGGAACCATCGACACCGCCTGTAAGGAAATTACGTCGGTCACGTTTGACCTCGCGCAGCGCAGCGAACGCAACGCGTCCACCCTGAAGCAAACCAGTACCGCCATCGACGACATGGCCGGAACCATCAAGTCTTCGTCCGATATCGCGAGATCGGCAAAATCGACCGTCGAAGCCATTTCGAACGACGCTAACGCCGGCCAGGACATCATGCAGCAAGCCATTGCGGCCATGGGCGAAATTGAAGCGTCGTCGCGCGCGATCGAAAAAATCCTCAAGGTCATTGACGATATTGCCTTTCAGACGAACCTCTTGGCCCTTAACGCCGGAGTAGAGGCCGCGCGCGCGGGCGAAGCTGGTCGCGGTTTCGCCGTCGTGGCAAGTGAAGTACGTGCGCTGGCGGCCAGGTCGGCTGATGCAGCGAGCGAAATCGCGACGCTGATCACCACCGCCACCGGCGATATTGACCGTGGCGTCGCCTTGGTCACCAGCTCGGGGGACACGTTACAGCAAATCGTGAGCGGGATATCTCAGGTCGCAAACAAGATCACTGAAATCGATACAAACGCAGGGCAGACCGTTTCCGTTGTGAACGGGATTTCGCAGGCCACAAAGGACCTTGATAACAGTACGCAGGAAACCGCGGCGATCGTGGAAGAAACCAGTGCCGCGCTCGCTGCACTTGAAGCCGAAGCATCGGCGCTTGCGTCCGCGGTTGTTGCTTTTGAGACAGGAAGCGCTTCGCCAGCACCTGAAACGGAGCGCATCATTCGTTCAGCCTGAAGCGCCTATTCCGCGGCCACCGCCAGTTTTACAGGGGTGCTTTCAGCCTGCGGTTCCGCATCGACCTTGGCTTGCGGCTCGCGGCGGTGAATCAGGGCAAAGGCGGCAGGCGTGAAGAGAAAGCTGACCACCGTCGACAACAAAACCCCGCCAGCGATGGACACCGCAAAGGGCGGCCAGAACGCACCACCATCCAGGATCAGGGGCAGGAAGCCCCCAAACGTCGTCACCGTGGTCGAGATGATATGCCGCGATGAGCCCGCAACCACCTTTGCCATGGCATTCCGGCTACCCGCGTTCGCATCTGCATCGGCCTGAAGCCCGGTCAGGATGATAATCGCCGCATTTATTGACACCCCGATCGACCCGATTACGCCAATGATCGCGATGATGCCAAACGGGTACTGCATAATCGCCAGCGACAGGATCGAAAGACCCGCCGAAAGCACGCACACCACCAGCGCAACCCCAGTAAGACGGAAGGAATTGAACGTCAGCGCGATCGCTCCGATCGTCAGCGTCACGATCAGACCAACCGAGGCCATAAGGTTGCCAAGCGTATCATCGCGCGCGTCGCTGTCCCCGCCCAGCTTCAGCTCATACCCAACAGGCAGGTCAAAGCCGCTCGCATCAAGCTGTGCCAACACATCCTGAAGCGCTTCTTCGGGCAGAACACCCGGGACGAGAAAGGCCTGTACGGTGTTCTCGCGCTGCCCGTCGCGGCGGATGATAACGCCCTCCGCCGGCTCAAGCAGCGGTGTGGCCAGCGCAGACAGCGGAACTGCGGGATATATCCCTTGCGCGCTCAGCGCGCCGGCTCCCGGCAGGAGGATGGGCATATCGGCAATCGCAGCAAGGTTGCCCCGAAGGTCACCCCCCATTCGCACGCGCACGGGAAGCTGTTCGGTTCCTTCAACAAGGCTGCCACCTGTTACGCCGACCAGCGCCGCGTTGAGCTGCGCAGCAACATCTGTCACGTTAAGGCCAAGGAGGCGGGCCTGCACCTCGTCGATATCAAAACGGATCTGTGGCGCGCCACCATTCGTGCCGGTGCGCACGGTTGTCACCTGATCGAGCCCGGCCATGATCGCACGGACCTCATCACCCAGCCGGCGCAGTTCGGCCGGATCCTGCCCCTCGATCCGGATTTCGACCGGGGCGGCAACGGGTGGGCCCTGCACGATCCCGCGCACAACGATTTGCGCCTGCGGATAGGCCTGTCCGAACTCTTCTTGCAGGCTGGCGACAAGGCGCGCCGCGTCTGCTTCGGTCTGGGTGGTGATCATGGCCTGCGCAAAGGCTGGCTCGCGCGACCGCCCGCCGGTGATATTGTAGTAAAAGGCGGGGCCAGATTTTCCGATTGTCCAGTAAACGGACGTCACGCCGGGATCAGCCAGCAGCGCGGCATCCATCTCGCGCACGGTTGCATGGGTTTCCTCGATCCCGGTGCCAGCCGGCATATCTACCTCGAGGTAGAACTGGTCCCGGTCGACGCCCGGAAAGAACTGTGCCGTGAGCGTTGACATGGATGCAAAGCCCAGCACTGGCAAGATAAGCGAGATCGCAAGCGCGCGCAGTGGGTTACTCAGCACAAGGCGCATGAAGCGTTCAAACAGGCCGACCCGGTCCGGAGCTTCGGGCCGCGCCTTGATAAACCAAGCGGCCAGCGCTGGCGTCACCGTCAGTGCCACGATGAAGGACCAGATCAGCATAACCACAACCGAGATCGCAATCGAGCCGACAAAATCACCCGCGGGCCCGGGCAGCAGGATCATCGGCGTAAAGGCCAGCGCGGTGGTTACGGTCGAAGCGAGCAATGGCCCCGCAAGGCGGCGCACCGCATCCCCCGCGGCGTTTTCCCGGTCGAGGCCACGCGCCAGCCGTTTGCGCACTTCATCGCACATCACGATCGCCGCATCGACCAAAAGGCCCAGCGCCACGATCAGGCCGGTCACCGACATCTGATGCAGCGGAATACCCATAAAGTTCAGCGTGGCAAGCGTGGCAAGCGACACGATCGGCAGGACCAGCGCCACGATGATCGCCGCGCGCCAGCCGAGCGTTACGAACAGCACGGCGACCACCAAGCCTATGCCGATGGCCATATTGACGGCGACGTCCTGCAAACGCTCCACTGTGTAGGTGGATTGATCAAAGAGCAGCGTTTCTTCGACCCCCAGGGGCACCAGCGCTGCGCCGTCCGCGAGGGCCGTGCGGACCCTGTCCATCCAGACGTCGATTTGCACGCCATCTTGTGCCAACGCGCCGATCAGCACGGCAGGCTGACCATTGGCGATTGCGATCTCGGACGTCGGCGTGCGAATGCCGCGGGTGATTTCGGCGATATCACCGAGGGTGACGGCAACCCCATCGGTGTTTTCGCGCAGCACCACGGCGCGCAGACGGTCCAGCGCCTCGATCTCGCCAGAGACAGTGATCGAAAGATCAGCCTCACCTTGCAGGCGGCCGGCCTGCACCTTGCCATCGGCCGCGGCGATCAGTTGCGAGATTTCACCCGCCGAAAGTCCCAACGCAGCCGCGCGGCTTTGGTCGACGGCGATCAACACTTCCTCTTCGGGTGTGCCAAACCGGTCTACTGCGCGGGTTGAAGGGATGTTACGCAGACGGTCGGCGAGAGATTCAGCGTGGCGCGACAACAGGGCGGGCGATACGCCGTCGTGGGTTGGCGTCACCGCGATGACGGCCGAATAGGCAGAGATGCCTTCGCTGTCGATCTCGGGCGTCTGCGCGCCCGCGGGAAAGTTGGCTTCGGCCTGCGAAACCGCGTCGCGGATTTCCGTCCAAGTCTGCTCTATTTCCGTGTCCGACAAGGTTTGCAGCAGTTCAATCGAGACGACCGAGACGCCCGTACGAGAGACGGACGCGACAAGGTCGACTTCTGCGATCTCACGCACCTGCTCTTCGATCTCTGCTGTCACTAGCGCCTCGACCCGAGCGGGGTCCGCGCCGGGGAACTGGGTGGTCACAGTGGCGAAAAGGTTAGTGATCGTCGGGTCTTCTTGGCGACCAAGCGAAAGGAACGCCGACGCTCCCGCGGCAATCATTGTCAGGACGATGAGCGCCACAAGGCGCGGGGTGCGGAAGGTGAGCGTTTCCATGTCCCTACCCCTCTGCCATCTGCTGCAGCGGGATCACCTGCTGGCCCGGCACAACGCGCTGCGGGCCCTCTTCGATCATGCGTGTGCCGGGCGGGAAGGACCCCTGCACAAAAACCCGGTCGGTTTCCGCATGCACGACAAGTGCCGTTGCGCGGCGCACCACGTTGTCCTCGCTCAGAACCAGCAGCGTCCACTGGCCGCGTTCGCCTTCCTTGAGGCTTTCAATCGGCACCCATGTGCCCTGAACGGCGACCTTGGTATCGACGCGAATTTCGGCTGTCTGACCGAAGGCTGCCGGGATCGGCCCAACCGGCGCAAAGAGGGCCGTGCGGGTGCGGGTTGTCGGATCGATGTCCGGACGCAGCGTGACGAAGCGCGCCTCGAACTCTTGCCCCGCGATCATAAGAGTTGCGGTGCTAAGCGTGTCCTGTCCGAATGATACAGGCACCCCAACTCGCACCATCGGTGCCGCGCTTTCCACGATTTCCAGCACCGCTTGCCCAGGCGAAACCGCCTCGCCGCCATCGAGGAACCGACGCGTGACGCGGCCGTCAAACGGCGCGGTAATGCGGGATTTATCCAGCTGGATAGCGATACGTGCCAGCCCGGCATCCAACTCGCGAATGCGGGCGTCGAGCTCATTTCGGGTGGAAGTCGCCTGATCCAGCGCCTGCTGCGAGGCGAACCCGCGGTCGCGCAACGCCGCGCTCCGCTCAAGCTGCTGTAGAGCGAAGTCAAGCTGCGCCTGCACAGCCGCACGCGACGAGCGCAGTTGGTCCCGCTCTGCCGTCAGAAGTTCGACATCCTGCGTGGCAATAAGCTGGCCTTTGGTCACCGACTGGCCCTCGTCCACCGTGATTTGCGTCAGTGTCCCGGGAAGCTCGAACGAAACCGCCACGGTCTTGCGCGGTTCGATCTGGCCCACGAATGCCCTGACCTGCGAATAGCCTGCCTCGGGCGTCAGGGGTCGGACGGCCACCGATACCAGCGGCGCGGGCTCAGGCGCAGGGCGAGCATCGGCGCGCGCCTCAAGAAACTCCTGTCCGTAGAACACCGCCGCACCCGCACCACCCATTACGGCAAGTGTGAGGGTGATCCGGACGGTGAACCGCACAAGGCGGCCGAGAAAGGACTTGGTACGGGAAAGCGTGGCCATGAATGCCTCCGTTGCAAGTTAGAGCATCTTACATATGTAAGTGCTTCTAACTTTGACAAGGTGAGAAGTTTGAATAAGATTACGGGCATGGCCACTGAGCAGACCAAAAACAGTCGCGACAGCTATCATCACGGCGATCTTCGCGATGCCCTTTTGCAGGCAACGCGAGAGTTGATCGAAGCTAAAGGGCGCGACAATTTCTCGGTTACCGACGCGTGTCGCCTTGCTGGCGTGTCTACGGCCGCGCCTTACAAGCACTTTAAAAGCAAGGAAGAAATGGTGAATGCCGTGATCGCGGACGCGATGGGACGGCACTACGCGAGCCTGCAACTGGACCTTGCCGGCCATGAAAAAGGCAGCAAGGCGCGGATCGTGGCGATGGGCCTGAATTACGTCGACTTCGCCCTGCGCGAGCCGGAGATGTTCAAGCTGCGATTTGATCCCAATGCGCCGGAAGAGTCCCCGGTGCTGAAGGAAAACGGCACTCTGGTCTACAACCTCGTGAAAGAAGAAGTGCGCGCCGCGCTGAAGGAACCCGAGGTGAATGCCAAGGTCGAGGACCGGTCATACATGCTTTGGTGCTTTGTGCACGGCATGTCATATATTTCGCTCATTCCGGATGTGGCAGACAAGCGGCCGGAAACACCCGTTGCGGTATTGCTGGACGACATTGCCGACAGAATTCTGGCCGATTGAAGGCTGTGCAGCGGCGCAACCTTGCATGTGCCGACTTGACAGGAAACGAGGCCGCCGGGGTATCTTTTGCCATAGTCATTACCATTTATGGATCTTGGTTTGTTTTATTTCCGGCAAATCTCAACCGCCGCCGCCATCTTCGCAGTGGCGACATCCGCCGCCGCGCAAGAAGTCATCACCCTTTGGGAACGCTTCCGGTGGATCCAAACCTTTGAGCGATATATTTCAAACCCCTACGAGCTGCAGAAAAACTACAACGGGCTGACCTTCGCGCGCGAGTATCCCATCCCCGCAGCGTACGAGGACTTCATCCGCGAAAACGAAGAAATCCTGAACCATAATATCGCGCTCCTGCGCAGCGATCGGAAAATCTTGAAGAAAAGCATGCTCGCTGTCGCCACTGAAATGTGCATGCTCGGCCCGCTCAACCAACCGGTTGCCGTCTTGCAGGGCATGGCGACACATCTTGACCGGCTGGCGCGCGGTCGCTCGAATGTGCCCGACATCGCGTTTGCCCGGCGCTCGGCTGACGATTGCAAAGATGGCCGCTCACGATCGTTTGGCGAGACGATTGTCTACTCGGTTCCCGAGGCCGAAGCGTTGCTGCAGCAGGCGTTGGCGACACGCTTTCCAAAGATCAAAGTTGATCCGATTGTGTCCTATCACGCCGAAATCGATGGGGCCCTTGTTGAGGTGCAAGAACTACCCTTCGACATTCCGATTTTTGTTAGGCTGATTTTTGAACTCGATGACCCCGCCCCGGGAACACGGCTCGTCGACGTGACAATTGGCTCAGAAACGATTCAGCTTGAAGCGTTTCAGGTCGGGCCGTCGGAGTTTCAAACTCAGATTCCGTTCGAAGTTGTGGAGCCACAAGCCGAGGTCTCCCCATGAGGCTGGTCCGGTTTCCGTATAGCGCGGTCATAGTTTTGGCATGTGCCTTTGCGCACCTGCCGTTTGCCCCAGCCGCCGCGGCGCCAGAAAGCGTTGTGAATGAACTTGAAGAGGAACGCGGCTATTCCCGTGATCTCAGGGACGAAATCGCCGTTCTGAAGCGGACAATCGCCGGATTGCCCGCAGACAGCGAAGACGCTGTCGCACTCAAAGAAGAATTGCTGGGGGTCGAAGACGCCTTGGCCAAATCAGAGGCCCGGATCAAAGAACTAAGCCAAAAAGATCGCAGGACTGTTCGGATCACCGGAAAGAAGGACGACAAGGCCACAGGAAAGGACAGACCGTCGGGAAATGAAATCAGGGCGGTGGTCAAAGATCCCTGCAAGGCTGCTGAGTCTGTCCGGCTCCCACCCACCAGATACCCTTACGAGGTGGGTGTGAATTCAATCATTCCGGTTCAGGCACGCGAGCCTTTAGCCCGGTTGAAGAAGACAGAAGCGGAACTGAAAAATTTGATGATCCTGTGCCTCGATCCGTGGGATGCCACGTTTTCGCGGGCGTGGGCAGATCGCTTTGCCTTCCTGATCGACGAGCTTTTGCGCGCGGAAGAGGATTTTGCGTTCGGGATGAGCGGTGGCTTCACTGAAGAAGAACTCGCCACCATCACGGCCGTCTACGACAGCTCGAGTGACTTGTCCGGCATTAAGACGCGAGAGGAGGCGCTGCGGGTCGCCTACCTGGAGCTTTGGGACAAGGTAAACGACTTTATCGAACGATATAGATTGGGGCCGGATTCGTCCCTACGCCTTGGATTGCTTTCGTGGCAGGAGCAGGCACAGAAAGCCCGGCTCGCATACGAAAAGGTCGCGCAGCAACGATCTGCGCTCGAAATAGACCGTATCCGATCGCTCAAACAAATTCGAAAAGAGCGCATCGCGAGCGGGATCGAATATCTGAACGAGCGGGTTCCCGAAACCGCTCAGTTCAGCTTGCTCAAGCAAACGGACCTGCTGGGGAAGGGGCCGAACGTCGTGCCGACGCTCAAAAGACTCTTGGGCGCAGAGGGTTACAAAGTGCACCTTCGCCAGACAGACCGAAGGCATAGATCCGGCGGGTACCGGATTATCGAGCGGGACTGACAACATGTATGGCTGGCGCATCACCAAGGAATGACGGTGAGACACGTTTGGCGCCGCTCTTCAAAGCAGCATGGCCATCTCTTCTTGACTGCTGGTCGCCGTAAACTGCATCGGACGTGCAATTCGAAGGGTCTGATTTCTAATGCCTTCTAAGCGTGTCTTTCGTCGAATGCACTGAAAAGCATGCCGGCAAGCACAGGAAGAAAAGGCACGTTCCACAGGATGAATGCTATATGCAGGTGACCATAAGAATGCGCCGTCGCCAACAAATACCAGCTTAGTGGCGCCGCGGCGGAGACCAGAATAGCGTAGGCTTGCGCTTTGTCTCGGCGCCTCCAGATGCTCCATATAACGAGAGCAATCAACGACCACACGATCAAAATAGTTGCCGGCAAAGACGCCAATCGCAAAACCGCGCTGTCGCTGCCCGCCAAGGCCGCTCTGGCACCAGAGAGATCACCACGCCGCAACATGCCACGTACCGGCACCAGCTCTTCGCTGTCGATGATGTCAGGGCCCGCCAGCCACGGCACCGTTCTGCGAAATGTAGAATACGCCAACACAACGACAGGGCGGGACGCTTCCTGGGTTCGCGCCAGGTTCTTGGCGCACTGATTGATTGCCTTTTCTCTATCCGCTCCGGACAGGGCGCTGATCCGCGGGGTGATTTCACATGCGGCCCTCAGGGCCTCAGGCGTGCTGTTATCAGCAATCCGTTTTTCAGCGATCAAGCCAATTTGGGCCCAGCCGCTCAGCCCATTGGGGTCATCTGGCAAGCGGTTCACATGCAGAACCAGCGCCGTGGCCATAGCGACCACGGATACCGCAGCAAGGACAAAACAGGGCACGGCGGTCGCACGCACGCTTTTGCCCTGCTTCAGCCCGTAAATGACGATTGGGACCGCTGCAGATATCGCGATCGTGCTCGCAAATTCGTATCCGAAGAGGTTCTTTACCGTCAGCGTTATCCACCACAGAACAACGGCAAGCAGCAGCCCCGTGCTGCTCCACAGCCGCGGTGCCAGCGACAAAGAGACAAGAAAAGGCAGCAACCAAGTCCAACTCATCCAGTAGATGCTTCCGGCCATCATCACCGCCATTGGAGATAAGCAAAGCCAGATGCCAAAAGCAGCAGCACCCCAAATGCCAAAAATGCGCCGACCGGTCAGGAAAGACACAATCGCAACGACCAGTGCCATGAGCGTTGCATTTACACTGGCAAGACCAACCGGCGACCAGACGTCTAGACCACCTATGGCGCGGAAAAAGAGAAGCTGCGCGCCATATTGAGACGGGTAAATCGTAAATCCTGCGTCGGTCTCTACACCGAGCATGCGAGCGTCGGCGCCTAGGGCTTGCAACACCAAGCTGTCCGAGTCTGTCTGGAATGTCGAAAAAAGTTCGGTGTCGGCCGTCTGGAGCAGATTCCAATTAAACGTCAGAACGCCAAGAATGAAGACAAACGTTGCGACAAGGAAAAGCCCGTTGTGTCGGGAAAAGGACGTCATTGCTGTCTTTAGTCCTAAGGCTTGTAGCGCCCCAGAGCGGCATGCACGGTTTGCTTTAATACGTCGAGCTTGCCCCGCATGCCGGTAATCTTTGTGGGTGTTGCGGTTTGTCTTGGGTAAGCCCTGCGAACCGGAAGATGCGCAACCTTACGGCCAATTTGGCCAGCACGCACCGTCAGGTAAAACAAAAGCTCGTATTTTTTAAATACCTCGCGGAATGGCTGAACTCTTGGGTCCAGTAAGTACCCGGCCGAATAGGCTCTGAACCCATTTGTGGTGTCAGTGAACCAGTTTCGCCCCGCTATGCTCAACAAGGGCGCATGAATGAACCTGTTTGCAATCGTGCGCTCGAGCGGGGTGTTTTCGGCAAGCCCACCGGGAAGATAACGCGAGCCCTGCACGTAATCGAAACCTTCTTCGAGCTTCGCGACCATGTTCGCAACTTCTCGAACGCCGTCTTTCCCATTTCCATCGATGGTCACGATCCCCGCATACCCTTGCCGTATGCACCAAGCGTACGCCATGCGGAGCTGCGCGCTGAGTTTTCCGGGCCCTGTCTTTATCAGAACAGCGCGCGCGCCCGTGGTCCGGATAAAATCCGCTTCAAGTGAACCATCTGTCGATCCCCCATCGGCGACGATAACATCAACCGGCAAGCTGGCGTCCTTGATGCGCAAGAGCTGCTCACGAATTCTGTCCCCTTCGTTGATGACGGGGATCACCAAAGCATGTTGGTGGCGCTTTTCCTCGAACAGGTTTTCGCGATAATCAGGCACTTCCCAATGCGTATCGTCGATCTGGGTCGTAGCGGTTTCGGTCATGGTGATGTTTTTGTCTCCGTGCTGGAGCTTGCGAAAACGACAAATTTGCTCAACGCAAAATTGACAAAGAAGGACACCCCAGCGCCGCAGAGCAAGATCACAAGGGTCCTGTTTGGCAATAGGTGTTCCAGAGGGACGACGACCGCGATCCGCGATAGAAGCGTGACGGTTGACACCGTGAGGTACTTGAGGGAGCGGGTCATCGAGAGAGCCCGCGCGCCTTGTCGAAACGTCCAAAGCTCGTGGATGCCATAGTTGACCAGCGCGGCAACAAGAAATCCGACGGTTGCTGCAATCCACAGTGGGGCGCTCGCATATGTCGCCAGCCCGAAGGCTATGGACAAGTCGATCAGCACGCCAAAGATAGACACGCACAGGAACCGCACACCTTCCGAGAAAACAGCTCTGCGATGGTTCATAGGACACCTGAACTTCCGAAGGATGCAATACGATTGCCATCCAAATCGTATAGTGTGATCGACGTAACTCTCGGTTGATCAGTGAAAACGCGCTCTGTCGAAATCAGCCCCATGCCACAGTAGTCACCAGCCTCAATTACCTGCTCAAGATCAGCCAATGACGCCCTCTCTATGATATCTGAGGCGAAAAGCAGGTTGAGGTGGCCTCGGGCCGATCCGTTATTTCCAAGCACGACACAATCCGAAAGAGCGTGGCTTCTAAAATCAGCAACGACTTGATTGTTATGGCGAACAGTCGCCCCCCATTCTTGGTATTGGAGATTGCGAAACTGAAAATTGGTTAGATTTGTGTGAAGCACTAAGGCAACCGCGATGAAAGCGAAGAGATTGATATGTAGATATTGATAGTATTTATAAAAAACGACAGAGACCAAGATCATCGGCAAAGCGAACTTAAGCCGGTCAAATGGGAAATAATATGCGTGCTCCAGCAAAATAAGATTCTCTATCATTGGGATAGTTGAAAGACAGAGTAAAAAAACAAGTGGCGATCCTAGCTTTGGTCGTTCTTGCGCGCGCCGTGTCATCAGAGAGAAGGTGAAGACAAGAGATAAAAGAAATAGGGCGCCAAACGACTCGAAATAAGAGGGAATTATCCCAAGGAGCGCTCGCAAGTTGAAAGATCGAGCGACAGCCCTACTGCTGAGCACATGTATTAGGTCACCGATTCCGATCGCAATTGAAAAGTGTATCACCAAGAGGGCAGCAGCCAGCAAGCTAGCTGCAGCTAAAATCAGAAACTTTGCAAGGAGACGCCTCCTCAGGGCTATGTCGCTTGAGCCAAACCGAAAAACGACGCACAGGATTGCGGCGCCGAGACAAAAAACGAAACCAGTCCACTCCAAGCTGCAATAGACAAATGAACACAGAAGCAAACATAGATACATGCCAAAATTGCATTGATCTTTGTAGATGCGATAAGAGATCGCACAAGATAGTATAAAGAAAAGCTGCGAAAGAGAGTGTGGCCAGTACACAGGCCCATGGCTTGTCAGAGACTCGTTTAACAGCAGATAAACAACAGAAGTAGCTGTGAATATGGCCCATAACGACTGATCATTCTGTTCTTGCCCCGCAAGGTTACAGTCATAGGCAACGCGCTTCGCCAGCAAGCCCAGAACAATTGCACAAAGCAAACCAATAAGTGAATTCAGGAGACCAAGGAGCACGAAAGCCATATCGCTGGAGGCCAGTGACAAAAGAAAGGCTGGAACGAGAAAGCCCAGCGGTGGGAAAGAGGTGTAGACAAAGCTACCCCCTTTGGTCTCAACGGTCGCCCCCCATGCATAAGGGCTCCCGACTTCAGGGCTCAAAGTTACTGATGGTAGCCAAAAATGGTGAGCGGCCACAGTTTCCTGAAGGACTTTTGATGTCCAGAGGACATGATACGTAGCCTCCAGCCCAGGGCTCCCAGTTTCCTGCATGAAATTTGGAACTCTGAGGCTAATACTTGTAATAAACGCTGCCGCCACTATGAGACTTACAATTGAAATAATCTGAAGCTGCTTGGACATTATCTGTCTTTCAGGAGGTAGTGCGTCGTCGCCGCCGCGAAGGCCGGGTCTGTTGTTCGCACAAGATCGAATAGATCGTAGATGTTATCGATCTTGCCACCGAGAATCGATATTACGCGACTGTCTTTTGGCTTTTGTTGGTAAAGGATTGGCCGACCGTCATCGTGTTCGTTCTTCACAAGTACCGTTTTCACGTCAAAAATCGACTTTTTGTAAACGGCTCCTGCCAGGCACGGCATATAGCGTTGCGCGTCACGCAGCATATAGGCGTAGCGTGTTTCTAGATTACGGCCCTCAAAATAAGCATAGGGATCACGTGACGGCGCATTGTCCAGCCAGCTTTCGTGGGGCGTATACCGTACATGTGTCAATGAATGGAGTTTTTCCGATGGATAAGGCATGCAAGAAAAGAACGGCCCGTCCATGACGGTAATGCCCGCATCTCGAAGCTCTTCCGGAGGATCGATCAGTGCAAGTTCTGCCAACTCGTGCTTAAGATGCGCCTTCGGCAGGTTCGCCGTCTCTAGAACGGCGTTGATCTGAGAATAGGTGATGTTGAATGCATATCGTGCAGTCACTTCAGTGCCGTCAGACAGCCCGGCCCTGACGTGTTGTTTGTTCGTGTCCAATTCCAGCACCCGTGTTGAAAGCCGAACGTCGATGCTGGTGGCCTCCAGCCGCTCGGTCATTTGCTGCTTGAGCACGGAGTAGTCGAAGGCAACCTCGTAGCACGCAAAGGCAGCCTCGATCATGTCGCCATCCAGCAGGGCCACCTGGTTGGGCGAGGCTGGGCGTATCGGGGCATTCATGTCGCGGAACATACGGTGGAATTTCTTGGCCGAGACCTTCGATCGCCGCCGCGCGATCGCATAGACCATCTCGAACTCGTCAAACACTGCGTCTGGAAAGTCCTTTAAGAAGCGTCTGTGCAACAACATGGACTTCACGGCCGTCACAGAGGAGCGCGGGTAATGAAACCCTGTGTGCACCCGCGCCTGGTTCACCCGAGAGGCACGGTTAAGCAGGTGATCGCCCGCTTCGACCAGAAGGACACGCGTTGAAATTGACCGCAGGTACAGCGCCAAACAGCACCCGTAGAAACCACCGCCGATGATGACGTAATCGTAGTCCCTCGTGGATTTGGCGGCTGTCATTGATGCTCGCTGCGACTGACGTCGGCTTCAACTTCGACGTTCAAATCAGAAGCGACTTTGCCAAAGAGATCTATTCGGTTGATCTCTTCCGAGACCGCGTGACCGTCCGTCTTTCGCATCTGGCTGAGCAATTGTTGGACACCGAGGCTTAGGCCCAGCATCGAAACGCCCATGAAAGTTGCGCTCAGGCTTAGCATCGCGGAGGTGGTCAGCCATCCGGGGGCGAGCGTTTCGACCAAAATCCACGCGCCGATGATGTAAAAGGCATAGCCGATGCCGAGCGCTGTCAGGATCGTCGAGGTCAGAGCAACGAGCATAAGCAGACTGGGGGCAAGATAAACGAGCAGCTTCTGAAGAAGTTGCAAGCGGCGCGGCAGCTCATTGAGCTTGCCGTGCCCGTTGTTTGGCAGGGTCTCAACCTCAAGGAATACCAGCGGCAAGCCTGGGTCCCTTGGCGGAAATCGCAACGCCAGTTGCGGTTCGGGATGCCGCAACAACTGGTTAAGAAGCGTGCGCGGGATGGCTATGGTCTGAAGGTCATCAAGGTTGACCTTGAAACCAGCGATCCGCCCCAACGCGATAATCGGCGAAGACAGGCCGATGCGGATCGGCCTTCTGCGGGCCCGCGTCCCCAACACCAGAGCGTTGCCAGTCTCCGCCCGCCGGATGAATTCAGGTATGTCGACATGCGCAAGCTCGGCACTGTTGGCAATGACGACGACGTCGCCAATCGCCTCTTCGGCTGCCACGATGCGACGCGCGTAATACCCCATGTCAGATCGAACGACAAAGATGCGAAGGTCTTCGATTTTTTCTACAAAAGGCAGTACGGCTGCGCGGTGGTGATCGTCCACGACCAGAATGAGTTCGCGGAACCGATAGATTTTATCGAGTTTATGCGCGAGGTCCTGCAACTGCCGCAGCGCTTCCTGAGTTGGCTCCAGATCGAAGAAACACACCGATACGACGATATCTTCGCGCAGGGTGACCGTGCTTTGTGTCTGACCATCAGGCATGAGTGCGCTCGACAGAATTGATTGCCGCAACCAGCCGGTCCACGGCGCGTTTCACATCGGCCAGCCCGCTGCTGGGGCGTGCCATTTCGATGGATACAGCGTGTTCGTAGTTACTGGCCTGCAAGGCCTGCAAGACCGGCACCAGCGCTTCAGAACAGTCCGGAGCAGGTGCAAGATTGGGCTCGCTGACATGGACGTGGTTTAGGTGCTTTATAATCTCGGGAATACGATCTGGGACGGTTGTATAGGTTCCGTTGATGTGCATGGCACCAAGATCGAGAATGGACACGATTGCGGAATGATCAACGCGCTCAACAAACGCGTGCGCGTCTTCAAGTGTCGTAAGGAAGTTGGTTCCATACAGGGCGGGATTGGATTCGATCGCGATCTTGGTGCCCGCCTGTGCGGCCACGTCACCGAGCGCGCGAAACACTGAGACGGCTTCGCTTAGCGCGTCAGCGGTGGTCATTGTATCCGGGACCACTCGTTGTTTCGGAGACCCAAACACAAGGTTGGGAATGTCGAACCGGCCGGCCAACGCAATCGCCCGTTCCATTCCGGATACGAGCGCTTCGCGTGCCTCCGCTCCGTCAAACAACCCCGCACCCGAGACGCCGAACAGGAGCGACTGCATGGAGACCAATATAAGCCCCGCATCTGCCAGCTCTGCGAGGGCTGCCTCCGCGACGGCATCTTCGGGTACAAAAGGGTCTTGCGCGGCGTGAAACAGCAGGCCCGGCGCGATCTCCAGACCCGTGATCCCGGCCTCTTCGAGGATGCGATACGCGTCCAGCCGTTCTTCGGGGGACCATGCAAGGTTCGACACGGCGTACTTCATGCCCGTGCCTTTTCCGTGGCAAAGAACGCCGCCAATTTATCAAGTGTGGTCTCGGCATCTGCCAGATAAGGGCCCGTCTGCTCCCAAAGCACGGCATGCCGCGTGCGCATGTCCTCGTGATGAAGCCGCGCGGATGTCTCGGGCATAGGCCGACCAATCAAGCGATCATGGATCTTTCTGGCCTGTAACGGCTCAGAGACAAGGTGGATGTGCGATAATCCGGCTTGTGTCGCAATCTCGATATCGGACCACAAACGGCTCATGTCGTAATATTGGTAGGTCGTCTCCGGGTTGTGAAATTGCGTTGCGGCAAACCCAAGATCGATGATGGCGTTTTCCAAAGCCGACTTCTGCGGATCCGACGCAAGCTTCGCGCGGTCGACCTTCACCATGTCGGTCGCGGTATCGTAGGCGTAAATTGAAGAGAGGCAGGCTTTCAAATCGGCGCTTACGGTGCTGGAGAGGTCATTCAGTTTGGCTTGCGTCAGCATGGTTGGGACGGGGTTCAATAGGTCAAAGATGAAATTCTTTCGTAACCCGTGGCCGAAAAGCGCCGGCAAACGCACGATAAGGCTGTGGGAAAAGTGATCTTCAACAAAGCTCTCCAAAAGCCTGCGATGACGCCCGTAGGCCAGAGAGGTCTGGAAGGCCGTCGTTTCTTCGTCGTCAGCCCCGGCAAAGTCTTCAAGTACCGCAATTGAGGAAATAAGAATGAAGCGGCGCGCTTTAACGGTTTGAAGTGTGTCGATCAGGGCCTGAATTTGCGCCTGATCCCTGTCCGGGAACTTGTTCGCCTCAAACATTGATCCCGGAGCCGCAGCACAAACGACAGTATCCCAGGTCTCGCTTTCAATTTCGGATATGTTCTTGCTGTTAAAGAACCCCGAAAATTGCGCCTGCTGGCTCAGGATGCCCCCGACAAAACCGGTGTATCCGATCAAGCAGTCTTGATTGTTAAGTTCCCGAAGCCGCGTCATTGAATGTTTAATACCTGAAAATGTTGGAAAGGTGTCTGGCTGACGAGCCACCGATTGCTGGACCCTTGCATGTTATGTTGGAAAGTCTTGCATCGCCCATTTGGCGCACGGGTGTTGTCTCATTAATCTTACACGCGCCGCGTATCAGTATTGTGCATACTGTGAAACACTCCATCCCATCGAACCCGCAGAATACCCGTATAGGGGGCAATTTCTGGCTCGGTGCGTCCCAGTTTTTGGGCAAAGTGATAGGGATGGATGCGCCAAGCCCTTGGCGAGCGGCAGAACACGGGCGATGTCGCCAGGCCGACGAGCGCACAACGTTTCGGAGGAAGCACCCAAACAACTGGGCTGGGCGGATGCCCGTCTGCGCAAGCGTTGCCCTGAATTGCAGCGCGAGAACATATTCCGCATAAATTTTGGGCAGCACGTCAGCTTGTCGGCGACAGGTTAACCACAAGGCTTGTTTGATGGCGAGGCGCACACGCTAACTGGCGCGTGTCTCAACGGCGAGACTCGAAACGTCGCGCAACGGATCGTCCTGGAAGATGTCACCGCCGCGCGACTGCAACGTCAAAGCTGCGCGTTCAAAATAGGATCCCTGCTCCCGACTTAAAGGGCGTAGTCCTGTCTTGCGTGCCCGAACGGGGGAACAACTCCATGAAATTCACACCTACCCGCCTTGGCTTGTCCTTGGCAGCCATCATGCTGTCCGGCACAGCCGCGTTGGCGGATTGCCCGATCAAGGTCGGCGTTCTGCATTCGTTATCCGGCACCATGGCAATTTCCGAAACAACGCTCAAAGACACGATGGAAATGCTGATCGAGCAGCAGAACGCAAAAGGTGGTGTGCTGGGCTGTCAGCTTGAGGCGGTTGTGGTTGATCCGGCTTCCGACTGGCCGCTGTTCGCGGAAAAGGCGCGCGAGCTGCTGACCGTGCACGAGGTCGACGTAATCTTTGGCAACTGGACGTCCGTGTCCCGCAAATCGGTTCTGCCGGTGATCGAAGAACTGAACGGTCTGCTGTTCTATCCTGTGCAGTATGAGGGCGAGGAAAGCTCGAAAAACGTGTTCTACACCGGCGCTGCGCCCAACCAGCAGGCGATCCCAGCCACGGACTATTTCCTTGAGGAACTGGGCGTCGAAAAGTTCGCGCTCTTGGGCACCGACTATGTCTACCCGCGTACGACGAACAACATTCTTGAAAGCTATCTCAAGTCCAAGGGGATCGCGGACGAAGACATCTTTGTGAACTACACGCCCTTCGGCCATTCCGACTGGGCCACCATCGTGGCCGACGTCGTGGCATTGGGCGCAGATGGCAAGCAAGTCGGCGTGATTTCGACAATCAACGGCGACGCCAATATCGGGTTCTACAAGGAACTCGCGGCCGCGGGCGTCAGCGCCGATGACATCCCCGTCGTGGCGTTCTCGGTTGGTGAAGAAGAACTTTCGGGCCTGGACACATCCAACCTCGTCGGTCACCTCGCGGCCTGGAACTATTTCCAGTCCGCCGAAGGCGCCGCAAACGAGGCTTGGGTCGCGGCCTGGAAAGAGCGCATGGGCGCAGATCGCGTGACGAACGACCCGATGGAGGCGCATTTCATCGGCTTCAACATGTGGATCAACGCCGTCACGCAGGCGGGCACCACTGATGTGGATGCCGTGCGTACTGCCATGTACGGGCAGGAATTCCCGAACCTGACCGGCGGCACCGCCGTGATGCTGCCGAACCACCACCTCGCCAAGCCGGTCCTGATCGGCGAGATCCGCGCAGATGGCCAGTTTGACATCATCAGCCAGACCGACCCGGTTCCCGGCGATGCCTGGACGGACCACCTGCCCGACAGCGCGGTTCTGGTGTCTGACTGGAAAGAGTTGGGCTGCGGTATGTTCAACACGCAAACCGAAACCTGCGTTCAGATCAAGTCGAACTACTGATCTGAAGTCCGCGTGACAAAGGGGGGCGCGACATGGCTCGCGCCCCTTTTCTCGAACTTGAACCGGATACTGATGCTGCGCCTTTTCCTGCTCGCCCCGCTGTTGCTCCTTGGGCTGCTTTGGTCTCTCGCCCTGCCCCGCGCGGCCGAAGCACAGACGCTCCAGTCAATACTGCAAACGCATGCCGAAGAGGTGGCCAAGCCAGGCCGCCGGTCGGTGGGCGTGGTGCTAGATGACCTTGCGGCCTCGGGCCTCGCGCAAGCCGTTGACTTCCTTGAGGCGTGGCAGGCGCGCGAGATCGTGCAGCGTGACGCGGACGGGCTGTTCTTTCGCGTGGATGGCGACACGCTGTTCGATCTGGACACGGGCGCATCGGCCGGTCCGGCCACCGGCGTCAGCGCCGTGCGCCCCAATGGCGGCGTGCGCCGCGAGATTGCGCGCGTGCTGGTGCAGTTCCAACTGTCCAGCCCCGACATGGATCGGCGTACCGCGGCTGTCGATGCCATTGCCCGGTCGCCCGGCGCCGCGCAGCTGGAGCCGCTGGTGGCGTCCATTGAAGACGAGCCAGACCCGGCCCTGAAGGCGCGCAAAACGGTGCTGGCCCAGATGCTGACCGCCCGCTTTGGCAGCGACACAGAGGCGCGCGTGGCCGCCATCGAAGGCATGGCCGGAAGCCTGTCGATAGAAGTGCGCGCGGTACTGAACCAAATCCTAAGCGCGGAGGAGCGCGTGGCAGAAACCCTGCCCGCAGACGAGAATGTAGCCGATGTTCTGGAGCCCGGCACCGACGCGCTCAGCACCGCTGACGCTTATACCCGGCTGGTTGAACAGGGAGTGGCCCCGCCGCCAGCGGATGCGGCGGCAATTCGCGAGGCGCTGATCGCCAACATCGAAAGCGGCGCGGTGGCGGGCGTGCCCGTAGAAAATCTGGGCACGGAGGCCGCCCGCGCCGCGGCATACGCAGCACTGGTTGCCGCGGGCGCAGCACCAGCATTTGCGCAGCCGTCCGATCAGGCCGAAGCCTTGGGCGCCCACGTCTTCTTTACCGTATACGCAGAGCCCGACGCCGCCGTTACAGACGCGGCGAAGGCAGCCCTTGCCGGGATCGAGACCCGCGTCGCGCTGAACCAGACGCTGGATGTGACCCTCGATGCTCTCTCTCTTGCCTCAATCTATTTCCTCGCCGCAATTGGCCTTGCGATCACCTTTGGGGTCATGGGCGTGATCAACATGGCGCATGGCGAGTTCATCATGATGGGCGCCTATACAGGCTATGTCGTGCAGCTTTTCGTGCCCGACTACACGCTGTCGATCCTCATCGCCCTGCCGCTGGCCTTTGCCGTCACCTTTGGCGCCGGCGTCGCTATGGAACGACTGGTGATCCGCTGGCTTTACCACCGCCCGCTTGAGACGCTGCTGGCGACCTTCGGCATCTCCATCGCCTTGCAGCAACTGGCAAAGAACATCTTTGGCACGCAGGCCCGCCCGTTGACCTCTCCTGCGTGGCTGGATGGCGCGTGGGTGATCAACGATGTGGTCGCGATCAGCTATATCCGCATCGCGATCTTTGTTTTGGCGCTGATCTTCCTGGGGCTCATTCTTTACGTTCTGAACCGCACACGGCTTGGGCTGGAAGTGCGCGCCGTCACCCAGAACCCGGGCATGGCAGCAAGCATGGGGATCAACCCCGACCGGATCAACATGCTGACGTTCGGTCTGGGGTCGGGGATTGCGGGCATCGCTGGGGTCGCCATCGGGCTTTATGCCAAGGTCACGTCCGAGATGGGCGCCGACTACATCGTGCAGTCGTTCATGACGGTTGTTGTCGGTGGGGTCGGCAATGTTTGGGGCACGCTGGCCGGAGCCTCGCTCATCGGGTTCCTGCAAAAGGGGATTGAGTGGTTCAACCCGTCCAACACGCTGGCGGCGCAGACCTACATGATCCTGTTCATCATCCTGTTCATTCAATTCCGGCCCAAGGGCATCGTCGCCCTCAAAGGCCGCGCGGCGGGGGATTGAGGATGATCTACGCTTCGCCAACTCAAACGTGTCTGGGTACAACACCAACCGTCCCGCCTTGCGCGAACGCGCCAAGCCCGACCTCCCTCCAGGGAGGGCTTATTGGCGAGACCCGTTCCACGCAGAACGACGTCTGGTTCTTAGAGGCACTGTCCTTCGCAATTCAGTGGCCCACCCGAGGTCAGGCTTGGCGCTCTGTTCCGCAAGGGGACGCACAAGATGCATAAATCCTTCATCGCCCAGAACCCTTCGGTCCTGATCTTCCTCGCCGCGTTGGGCCTGTTCACCCTCGGCGTCACTGTCCTGTCCGAAGCTTTCGGCATCGGCGTACTCTCCACCAGTTTTGTCAAAACACTGGGCAAGACGCTGTGCCTGTGCCTGATTGCCATAGCGATGGACGTGGTCTGGGGCTACTGCGGCATCCTCAGCCTCGGCCATTTCGCCTTTTTCGGCATTGGCGGATATGCCATCGGCATGTGGCTGATGTATGCGCGCACCGAACGCATTGTTGAGGCCTCACTGGCTGAAGCACCGCTTCCTCCGACGCCCCAAGAGGTGACCGACGCCATCGGCACGCAGATCTTTGGTGTCGTGGGCAGCTCTGAATTTCCGGCAATCTGGGCTTTCTCGAGTAGCCTTCCCTTGCAACTGGCTATGATCGTCCTTGTCCCTGGCCTGCTCGCGCTTGTCTTTGGCTGGCTAGCTTTCCGCAGCCGGGTGACGGGCGTGTATCTGTCGATCCTGACCCAAGCCATGACCCTCGCGCTCTCGCTCTACCTGTTCCAGAATGACAGCGGGCTGCGGGGCAACAACGGCCTTTCGGGCCTGCAAAACATCCCCGGGTTCGAGGCGGTGCCGCAGGCGACTATCTCTATCGTCTTCCTTTGGGCCTCTGCGCTGGCCCTCGGGCTGGGCTATCTGCTGTTTGCATGGGTCGTCTCGGGCAAGATGGGCAGCGTGATCCGCGCCATCAGGGATGACGAGGCGCGCGTGCGCTTCCTTGGTTATGACGTGGAAAGCTACAAACTCTTCGTCTTTACCCTCACCGCCATCGTTTCGGGCATTGCTGGCGCGCTGTACTACCCGCAGGCAGGCATCATCAACCCCGCAGAGATCGCGCCCATCGCGTCCATCTACCTTGCGGTCTGGGTCGCCATCGGGGGCCGCGGGCGGCTTTACGGTGCGGTCATTGGCGCGGCCTTTGTCTCGCTCCTCAGCAGCTGGTTCACGGGGGGCGGCGCACCCGACATTCCGCTGGGCTTTTACACCATCCAGTGGACCGACTGGTGGCTTGTCCTGCTCGGCGTGTCCTTCGTCGCTGTCACCCTCTTTGCCCCGCAGGGCATCGGCGGGCTGGTCGACAAACTGGTGAGGAAACCCTGATGAACACCCTCCTCGAAGTCTCGGGCGTCTCCGTCACCTTCGACGGCTTCCGGGCGATCAACAATCTGTCGATCCAGATCGCCGAGCCTGAATTGCGCGCCGTGATCGGCCCCAATGGCGCGGGAAAGACAACCTTCATGGACATCGTGACCGGCAAAACCCGCCCGGACGAGGGCCGGGTCATCTGGGGCGAGAAATCGGTGTCGCTGCTGGCCATGTCCGAAAGCCAGATCGCCCGGGCGGGCATCGGCCGCAAATTCCAGAAGCCAACCGTGTTCGAAGATCAGACTGTGCGCGAAAACCTCGCGATGGCCTTGTCCAACAAGCGTGGACCCTTCGACGTGCTCCTCTACCGCAAGAACGCCAAGGGCGCCGCCCGGATCGAGGAAATCGCGGAGGAGATCGGCCTCTCGGACGCATTGCCCCGTCGCGCCGGAGAGTTGTCGCACGGACAAAAGCAATGGCTGGAAATCGGGATGCTTCTGGCGCAGGATCCCCGCCTTTTGTTGGTGGACGAACCTGCGGCGGGCATGACGCCCTCCGAACGCGAGCATACCACCGACCTTCTCAAACGCGCCGCGCAAACCCGGGCGGTTGTGGTTGTTGAACATGACATGGACTTCGTGCGCCGCCTGAACTGCAAGGTCACCGTGCTGCACGAGGGATCAGTGCTGGCCGAAGGCTCGCTCGATCATGTCACCAAAAATCAGGACGTCATCGACGTCTATCTGGGGCGCTAAGCCATGTTGAGCGTTGAAAACCTGACCCTGCACTATGGCCAGAGCCAGATCCTACACGGCATCGGGCTGGCCGCCGAGCCGGGCCAGATCACCGCCGTGATGGGCACCAATGGCGTCGGCAAGACCTCCCTTTTGAAGGCCATCGCGGGGCGCCACCCCTACTCTGGCGGCACCGTCGCGGTTGATGGCCGCGATCTTGCCAAACCGACCGCCTTTCAGGCGGCGCGTGCGGGCATTGCCTATGTCCCTCAGGGCCGCGAGGTGTTCCCGCTGATGACGGTGGAGGAAAACCTGACGACGGGGTTCGCGTGCCTTGATAGCGCCGACCACCGGATTCCGGATCGCATCTATGACCTTTTTCCGGTGCTCAAGGACATGCGGGCGCGGCGCGGTGGAGACCTGTCGGGGGGGCAACAGCAACAGTTGGCCATCGCACGCGCGCTGATAACCCGGCCCCGCGTTCTTTTGCTGGACGAGCCGACCGAAGGCATCCAACCCAATATCATCAAACAGATTGGTAAGGTGATCGAGGCGTTGCGCGACGAGGGCGAGATTGCCATCGTTCTGGTCGAGCAGTTCTTTGACTTTGCTTACGGCATTGCCGACCACTTTACCGTGATGTCCCGTGGTGCCGTGATTTATGAAGGGACCAAGGCCGAAACCCAGCGCGAACAGCTCCTTCAGGCCGTGTCGTTCTAGATAGCTGCAACGCGCACCGCGTCTGTATCCCGGATGTGAGGCGGAGCGCCGAACGGCGGGCATTCAAAACCCAATCTCAGCGCCGCTGTCGAAAACTGGCGATCCCTGAAGGACTCGAACCCTCAACCTGCTGATTAGAAGTCAGCTGCTCTATCCAGTTGAGCTAAGGGACCGCTGGGGCCAGATAGCCCGGCGCAGCGGGGCGTGACAAGCGCCGCTTTACAAAGACCGGGTCATGAAAACGCTGAGCGGGTCGGACACATAGGATCCAAACGGGGGGCATTCCGTAAACCCCTCTGCCATGTAAAGTCGCCTTGCAGCCGCGAATTCCGGGGCACTGCCGGTTTCAAGCCAGATTGTTGTGACCCCCTGCACGCGGGCCTCTTCCATCAGCCGTGACAGGATGGCGCGGCCCACTCCGCGCCCGCGCGCGGCAGCGGTGGTGTGCATCGATTTCAGCTCGGCGCGGCCGGGGCCGATGGGCGCTATGGCACCAACGCCCAGGACGGTGCTGCCGCTCCGCGCGGCGAACAGGACCGCACCGGCTGCGGTCAGCTCTGTTGGATCAAGAACGTGGCAGCTTTCGGCCGGGCTCTGGCTGCGCATCAGCGCGTGATGCGCCTCCAGCACGTCTTGCACGCCCGCGTCCGTTGGTGCGGCGCGCGAAATATTCAGTGCGTCCACGCGCCCCGCCGGTTTGTCGCAAAGTTGTCGCCGTAGCCGCCGGGTCGGATGTTGTGCTTGCGCTTGGTCGGCTCCTGAACAGTGTGGTCAATCCCATGCTCCGACGCGTAGTCAATCGCGGCTTCCTTGGTGTCGAAGGTCAGGCGCACCTGCGCCTGCGTGTCCGAGGACGACGTCCAGCCCATCAGTGGGTCGACCTTGCGCGCCTCGGCAGGGGCGAATTCCAGAACCCAGTGCTTGGTCTTGGCCGTGCCTGACGACATTGCGGTTCGGGCGGGTTGAAAGATGCGTGCGCGCATATTCGGTTCCTTGTCATTTTATGCTGGGTGATACGCAGTCACGCGCGGCTTGCCAAGATGACGGGAGCGCGCAGGTCACAGCGCCGACAGCGCCAATTCCATCGTTGCCTTGACTTCTTCGGCATCCTCACCGGCCGCCCGCTGCGACAGGGCCAGCCCGATCTGTTCCACGAGGTAACGCGCCGCGACCGCGTCAGGCATTGCGCCGGTCCACGTGCCCGCCGCGCGGCATGCCGCGAGATAGCCTGCAAAGGCCGCCACCGCTGCCTTGTCGACCTCCCCAACGCGGGCGCGCGTTTCCGGTCCCAGCCGGTGCTTGCCCGCCCGCATTTTGAAAAAGACACACCCGGTTTCCATCTTTGCATCCACGGCGCCAAAGGTGACCAGCGCCGCGAGCGTGTCCGCGAACGGCCCGCCGCGCGACAGAATGTCGAAGATGTCGGACAGCACCGTTTCGGCGTAGCGGTCGAGGACCGCGCGCATCAGCCCATCCTCGTTGCCAAAGACCCGGTAAAGCGCTGGCTTGGAGACCCCCGCAAGCGTGCAGATGGAATTGATCGACACATCAGCAGGGTCGGACGCCCAATACGCGCGCATCGCCACATCAAGCGTCTTTTCCGCGTCCAGGGTCGGTGGTCGGCCACGTTTGGGTTTTGGTGTATCATTCATATTTCGTACCGACTGGTATTTTATTATTGACGTCCGCGTATTGTTTTCGTACCGGTTGGTTCGTTAAATTTCAACCATAGACGTCGCACCCCGCGACAAGGAGTGAAAACATGAAACGAACCCTGACATCCGCCGCCGTTGCGGTCAGCCTGATCGCCGGGACGGCACAGGCAGATGACATTGATACCGTGCGCGCGTTCTATTCGGACATCCTGACCACCCCGGCCGAGACGACCGAGGCGCGGTATTTCGAGCTCTTCTCGCCCGACATCGTGTCGATCCCGACCCCGCCCGGTGGTCCGGGCGCGCGCGGCATGTTGAACACGGTGGCTTTCCTCGGCCAGGTCGTTCCCGACCTGACCTGGACTCCTGAAGAGGTGATTCCCACGGGAGATGGCCGCTTCGTTGTGCGCGGCACAGCGTCCGGCACGCCGGTTGGTCCATTCTTTGGCGTCGATCCGGCCACCGGCAAGTCGTTCGAAATCATGTCGATCGACATCGTCACCGTCACGGATGGCCTGATTAGCCACATCTACCACCTTGAGGACTGGACCGGCGCCGTCGCGCAACTGACGGCTCAGTAGGCCACGGTGCGGGGCGGCGCCTGCGCGGTCGCCCCGCTATCACCCAATACTGCCAAAGCATGACAGCATGGTATCTTGCATCCTGCGGCATTCAGGCCACATATCGGGCATGCCTTACGCCCACTCCGACAGTTCCGAAGCCGCCCTGACGCATGCCCCCGCCCCGCCGAAAGAGCGGGAAAAGCTGGAAGGTGGCATTCGCCTGCGCATGAACACCGAATTCAAGCCAGCAGGCGACCAGCCCACCGCCATTGCCGAGCTGTCGGCAGGCGTGCTGGACGGCGAGCAGAACCAGGTGCTGCTGGGTGCGACGGGTACGGGCAAGACCTACACCATGGCCAAGGTGATCGAGGAGACGCAGCGCCCCGCCATCATCCTCGCGCCGAACAAGACGCTCGCTGCGCAGCTTTACGGGGAGTTCAAGGGCTTCTTCCCGGACAACGCGGTCGAGTATTTCGTCAGCTACTACGACTACTACCAGCCCGAGGCCTACGTCCCGCGGTCCGACACATACATCGAAAAAGAGAGCCAGATTAACGAACAGATCGACCGCATGCGCCACTCGGCCACGCGGGCGCTTTTGGAGCGGGACGACGTGATCATCGTCGCCTCGGTATCGTGCATCTACGGCATCGGCTCGGTCGAGACCTATGGGGCCATGACGCAGGACTTGAAGGTTGGCGGCATGTACGACCAGCGCGCGGTCATGGCCGACCTCGTCGCCCAGCAGTACAAGCGCAACGACGCGGCCTTCCAGCGCGGATCGTTCCGGGTGCGCGGCGACTCCTTGGAGATTTTCCCAGCCCACCTTGAGGACCGCGCGTGGAAGCTGTCTTTCTTTGGTGAAGAGCTGGAAAGCATCACCGAATTCGACCCGCTGACCGGGGAAAAGCAGGCCAACATGGACCGCGTACGCGTCTACGCCAACTCGCACTACGTGACTCCGAAGCCGACGATGAACCAGGCCATCATCGGCATCAAGAAAGAGCTGAAAATCCGGCTGGATCAGTTGGTGAGCGAAGGCAAGCTGCTGGAAGCACAGCGACTGGAGCAGCGCACGAATTTCGATCTGGAGATGCTGGAGGCCACGGGCGTCTGCAACGGGATCGAGAACTATTCGCGTTACCTCACCGGCCGCGCGCCCGGTGAGCCGCCCCCGACCCTGTTCGAGTTCATCCCGGACAATGCGATTGTTTTTGCGGACGAAAGCCACGTCTCGGTCCCGCAGATCGGCGCGATGTACAAGGGCGACTACCGCCGCAAGTTCACGCTGGCCGAGCATGGCTTCCGCCTTCCCTCCTGCATGGACAACCGCCCCCTCAAGTTCGAGGAATGGGATGCCATGCGCCCCCAGTCGGTGTTCGTGTCCGCGACCCCAGCGGCGTGGGAAATCGACCAATCGGGTGGGGTGTTCACCGAACAGGTGATCCGCCCCACGGGCCTTCTGGACCCCGAGGTGGAAATCCGCCCCGTCTCCATGCAGGTCGACGATCTGCTGGACGAGGTCCGCAAGGTCGCCGCCGATGGCTACCGCACGCTCTGCACCACGCTGACCAAGCGCATGGCGGAGGACCTGACCGAATACATGCACGAGCAAGGCATCAAGGTCCGCTACATGCACAGCGACATTGACACCATTGAGCGGATCGAAATCCTGCGCGACCTGCGTCTGGGGGCCTTCGACGTGCTGATCGGCATCAACCTGCTGCGCGAGGGGCTCGACATCCCCGAATGCGGGCTGGTGGCCATTCTGGATGCGGACAAGGAAGGCTTCCTGCGCTCAGAGACGTCACTTGTGCAGACCATCGGACGTGCGGCACGAAACGCCGAGGGCCGCGTGATCATGTATGCCGACAAGGTGACAGGGTCGATGGAGCGGGCGCTGGCCGAGACCAACCGCCGCCGCGCCAAGCAGATCGCCTATAACGAGGAACACGGGATCACACCCGAGACGGTGAAAAAGAACGTCGAGGATATCCTCGCCGGTTTGTATAAAGGCGACACGGACCAGTCCCGCGTCACCGCCAAGATCGACACCAAGCACGGCGGCAACCTACAAGCGGTGCTGGACGGCCTGCGCGCCGACATGCGCAAAGCCGCCGAGAACCTGGAGTTCGAAGAAGCCGCCCGCCTGCGCGACGAGGTCAAGCGCCTGGAGGCCGTGGACCTGGCCGTGTCCGACGACCCAATGGCACGGCAGTCAGCGGTGGAGGCCGCAGTGGACGATGCGCAGAAGGCCTCGGGGCGGAGTACCGCGGGGCGTCCTGGCCAGCGGGGTGGGAATGTGAAGCGGCGGAAGAAGCGGTGATTGCAAAAACGTTTTCTGAACTTCGATCTATGTCCCATGAGGATTTAGTTCGCATGCACGATAAGATGGCTGAGCATACACAAGTCGGCCTTAACTACGTGAAAGACGAAATACGATCCCGCGAGATGGAGAGATTTTCTCGCAGAATGGACCGGTTCACGCTCGGTATTTTCTGGATGACTTTGATCGTGACGTTCGCCACTCTTACTAACCTCGGCGTTTTCTTGGTAACGATTTACGGTAGCTGACTTCTGCACCTAGCGGTGGCTCATTAGGTGAGAGCGGTGGAAGACTTGCCGCCCGGCACCCGGCCGGGCCGCGCCCGACCTCCCCCAGGAGGGCCCGTTGGCGAAGTCTTGCATAACTCGGTCGACATGCGTGCTTTGAGACAACCCCACTGAACACATGCGGCGAACGCCCTCCAGGTCGGGCGCGGCCCTTTGCGCTTTGATCAGATGCCTGGCTGCTCTACCTCTGACCCATGCGCCTCCTAGCCCTCCTTATCCTCGCCGCTCCCGCCGCCCACGCTTGGGAGTTTTCCCCCAGCCCGATCTGCACGCTCACCCATGCAGAGGATGGGGCAGAGATCACCGTGACCTACGACCATGGCAGCCAGCTTTACGCCGTGGACGTCACCGCCCCCTACGGCTGGCCCGACGCGCCTGCCTTCTCCATGCGGTTTGACGGGCCAAGGCCCAACACCATCTCCACCGCGCGGCACCAGACCCAAGGCAACACGCTAACCGTCACCGACACCGGATTTGGCAACGTGCTGGACGGCTTGGAGTTCAACCGCTCCGCTACTGCCTTCACACAGACCGCCGCTGTGACCTTCAGCCTTGATGGCGCGGCAGAGCCGGTGCAGAGGTTTCGGGACTGCACCAAAACGCCGTTGGCATGACAAAAGACCCGTTTCAAGCCGTCACACCAGAGGCCCGCGCACAGGCCCGCGCCCTGCTGGACGCGGCGACCTTCGCCGCCCTGGCCGTCACGCAAAACGGCACGCCCAGCGTCACGCGCATTGGCCTGGCCATCACAGAAGACGGGGCGCCGCTGTCGCTTGTTTCGTCCCTCTCGCCGCACACCGCCGCGCTGGATTCAGACCCGGCCTGCGCGCTTCTGGTAGGCGAGCCTGGCCCTAAAGGCGACCCGTTAATCCATCCACGCCTGACCCTGCACTGCACCGCACGTCTGATTGCACGAGACGCGCCCGAACACACCCCCCTGCGCGCACGCTTCCTGAGCCAGCGCCCGAAGGCGGGGCTTTACGCCGATTTTGGTGATTTTCGCTTCGTGGTGTTCGATGTGCAGGACGCCCTGCTGAACGGGGGCTTCGGCAAGGCATATCGGTTCGACGCCGCTCCGTAGGCCGATTTACCAGTGCCGCGTGGCCGCGTCGCCCTTGACTATGCCGGTCAGGTTCGGCGTTACCCACCCGCCGTAGAAATCCCCTGGCTGGGGTGTCGCGACCACCCCGCCCACGGTGCATTCATCCATCAGGCTGCAGTAAAACGCGAGGAAGCCATCAAGATCCGCAAAGCGCCGCGACGGGTTTGTGTAGCTCCACGCCGCGCGCCGGGCCGTCTGGCCACCTGCGATCACATCCCAATAGCGCGCCTGCCCTTTCCATTCGCAAAGCGACCGGCCCGGCGCTGGCCGTAGCTCTGCCTGCACATCGCTGGGCGGGATGTAATAGGTTGGCGCGTGATGCGTCTCCAGCACACGCAGGGCCAGCTGGGTCTCTGCCACTACGGCGCCCCTCAGAAGAATACGAACGGTCTGAGGGACCGGCTCAAGCGCTGGAGGGCGTGGGTAGCTCTGTACGTTTTCTGGTCGCAGTTCCATGAATGGCAGGTAATCCGTCCGCCCCGGCGGTCCAGCCTAACGCTTTGTTAACCAAAGTTACCAAAGGATGGACGCGAAAGGGGGCGATGATGCGCGTGCTGGCGATACTGCTGCTGCTCTGGGCGGGACCGGCAAACGCCGGGCCTTGGCTTCGCGAGGCTGGCACCGGTTTTTTTGCGCTCAGTGGCACGGTGAACGAACGCTACGAGCAGGGCACATCGCTTTATGTGGATTACGGGCTGCGCGCGCGGCTGACGATCGGGGCGGAGCTTGACCTGACCATGCCGGGTGCGGCGCCCCTGTCGGGCTCGGGCCGGGTCTTTGCCCGCATGCCTCTGGCCGATGGCACATGGATCGCAAGTTGGCATGTGGGTCTGGGGGGACGCGACTTGCAAGGCCGTCTTGAGCCTTTCGCAAGCGGCGGTGTTAGCATTGGGCGCGGACTGAATTGGAAAGGCCGCATGGGTTGGCTGGCCTTCGACACGCGCGTCGATCTGGGAACCAGCGCGGTTCGTCAATTCAAGCTGGACACGACCTTTGGGATGCAGATCGGTCAACGCGGCAAGGGGATGCTGCAGCTGTTCGTGACGGCTGACAACGCGGGGGATTTACACACCACATTGGCGCCGTCCTACGTCTTTACGCCCAAACAGGGCGGACCGTCGTATCAACTGGGACTTGAAGCAAAAAGAAGCAAAAAGACCGAGCTTGGACTCAAGCTCGGTCTGTGGCGCAAATTCTGAGCGCTGTCAGTTGTCCATGCGGACCAACAGGTTCACTGCGCCGCGGACAGCCTCCTGCCAGATCAAGTGCACCTGATCCTGATTGGCGCCCTTTTGACCTTCTGCATAAGGCAGGTACGACCGGGTCGCATTGCTGCTGTTGCGGATGCGGTCGTAGGGCACAACGCTTTGAACAAGGCGCGCGCGCGCTTCGAAGGGGAGTTTTCCGCTTGTATCGACCACCCACGTGCTCGCCGGACTGTTCTGAGCGTGGGCGACATGCAACGGGTTGCTGACCTGCGTTGTGATCGAGTGGAAAGAGTTGCCTTTGAACTCGATATCCTTCATCCGCGAGTAATCGAGATCGGCAAAGCTGGTGTCGACGCGCTCCACCCGGTCGATGTTGCCGAGGATCGAACGGAACTTGTTGCCCGCAACTGAAATCCCGTTGACGAAATGCCCTGCTCCATGTGGCTTGACCACGATGTAGCTGAACCACGGCGCGACATCGCCCGACAGGAACACATTGTCCGTGATCGACAGTGCGCTGAACGAAAACCCACCCGTAAAGGCCGGGCTCGCGTCTTGCTCGTTGGTCCACTCGATAAAGCAATTATCGATGTAGTTGCCGGAGATCACCGAAGACGTGTGAGGCTTCAGAATGACAAGGCCTGCGGACCGCACGCCGTCAGCCACCGCGTCTCCCTGAAAAAAGTGGTTGCCGATGATCAAATTGTTACTGCCCGCAAGAAGGCCGAAATGGCGCAGCCGCGTGGCCCGGTTGTTGCGCACCTTGGCATCGTTCGAGTTGACGTTGAATCCGATCGAAACACGCTGAGGGACGTTCACGGCGTCTTCGGAGCTCAGGAACTGGCAGCGGTCGATGATCATGCCCTGACACCCGCCGCCGAAGCTCGAAATGCCGCGGTCCTTCATTCGGCTGAGATAGCAATCCTTGATTTGGAACGACACGCCCTGCTGCGCGAGGAGAATGCAGGAGGCAATATTGTTGGCCTGCAATTCGATGTTGTTCAGCGCAAAGCCCTTGAGCGTCGTGAAACCCGAAAAATCAAGGATGTACTTGAATCGGCGGAAGGTGAAGTTCTGCGTTCCGGCCGCGTCGTAGAGCGGTGCTGACAGCTCTACGATCTGTTGGCCGACATTTACGGACCGCACATAAACCTCGCGGCCTACGCCGTTGCCGGTCACCAGGCTGCCAACCTGGATATTGGCAACGTTGGTCACATTGGTCAGACGCCGCGTATCATTCGACGGGCTGTACGTTGCTTGGCTGGTCACCACGTCGGTTTGCCAGGCAGATGTGCCGCTCGTGGTCAGCTGACCATTGCGGATGACCCGGCGTGTTGCAAAACTTGTCCGATTGGAAATCGCCTGCATATCAATTGGCGCACTGACCGCCACGCTGCGCCCGCCCATATCGAGGCTTTCGTGGTCAACGTTGTTCAGAAGCGCCTGAAACGCTTTCTTGAACGCCAGTTCTTCATTCTCAAAGGCTTCCATGTAATTCGGCAGGTCGAAGTTCCGGCGCAGCAACAACATCTTGTCCATTGGCATCGTGACTTTACCGACAAATTTCACCGGGTGATCAAAGGTGACCGTGTCGGTTAGGCGGAACGTACCCTCCGGCACCAGAATGGTGCGGCCGCCCGAAGCCGTGTTGGCCGCTTCAAACGCTTCCGTGTCGTCTGCCGTGCCGTCGCCGATGGCGCCGTAATCGCGCACGTCCACAACCGACACCAGATCGCTCAGGAACGCGCCAGAGATGTCTTCGATCTCGATATCGTCAATACGGACGACGCCGCCGTTCGGGCCTGTCAGGTCAAGGCCGAAGTGACCGTAGGCCGGGCGCTGTCCCCAAACCATGTCAACGCCGCTGCGGTTGCCTGCGCCCACGATCGCGCTGACCTCGACGACTTCGCCGTAACTCGTCAGCGAAACGCCGTCCGCCTCGGTGTCGGCGTTGGGGTCTGCCGCGCCACTGGACCGAGCGGCAAAGCCTGCGATACGCACATTGGGCAGGTTGCCGCTGATGGCTTTGATCCGCACCGTCACGCGCAGATAACAGCCCGGGATCATCGGTGTCTGGCCCATGTAGCGCACACGCGTCGTGCCCGCGTTTTTCTGGATCTCAAGGCAGCCGCCGAAATCCTGATCCGCGGGCACGAAGGCCGCATTTGACGCGTTCTGGTAGGTGTCGCTGCCCGGCGTGCCGTCGCCGCTGGACCAGACGTTCAGCCCGTCTGCGAATGGCGGCGGGTTAAGCTGGACGCCGTCGGTGATGGCCTTGTTCATGAAGATATCCCTTTTGCCGCGGCCCCCGTCGGGCCAACCGTTACACAGGTGCCGACCCACAAAGGGGCGCACCGCATCGCGGCTCAGGGAAGTATCAATGAAGTCTTAACGCGGTGTCAGTCCACCGTACGGTGCGGGCCTCAGGCAGCGACTGCGCCGCTGTCCAGCAAGGACACACCGTTGATTTTCCAGCCATCCGGCGTCTCGATCATGCGGTAGTCAAGCAGGTGCACGCCGCCCTCCTGATCGGTGATCATGACCTTCTGGATCAGCGCGCCGTTCTCTTCGCGCAGGTCGAGGTATTGAACCTCCGCGGGCCGCCAGACCATCGGATAGCCCTGACTGACCATCCGCCCGAAATTCTCGGGCGTGCGGAAAATGCCCTGGATCATCGGGCTGGCAAAGGTGAACGCCTCGCGGAAATCGTCGACCTTGAAAGCGTCGATCTGGCGGCTGATCGTGTTCTGGATCGGCTCTTCCTGCGCGGCTGCGGGCAAGGCCAGCATCAGCGCAATCAAAAGGGTGGCGAGGCGTTTGAGCATGAGTAGTCCTCCGGTGGCTAACCCTACGGTAGCGCGAGGGCCTCGGTGCTCAAGCCTCGGCAAGCTCCCCCGCGAGTGCGGCGTCGATCAGGGCAATCGTCTCTGCCACGCCGTAAAGAGCAATGAACCCACCAAACCGAGGGCCTTGCGACGCCCCCAACAGCACCTCGTAAAGCGCCGTGAACCAGCCACGCAGCGGATCGAAACGCTCGCGCCCGACGGCATAGACCACCGATTGCAACGCCTCGTCCTCAAGCGGGCCGTCATAGCTGGCCAGCTCAGTGCGCAGCGCCTCCAGCGCTTCACGCTCCTGATCGGTTGGCGTGCGGTAGGTGCGCGTGGGCTTCACAAAATCGTTGAAATAGCGCACCGCAAAACCAGCTGCCTGGTCCAGATCGGGATGTGTCTCAGGTCCCGCATCGGGCGCATAGCGCTGGATAAAGCCCCAAAGTTTGTCCGTATCTTCGGCCTGACTGACCGACGCGAGGTTGAGCAGCATGGCAAAGGGCACAATCAGCGTGCTGCCCGGGACCTCACCGCCATGGATGTGCCAGACCGGGTTGGCCGCCTGTTGCGCCACGTCCTGACCGGGATAGGCGCGCAGTTGCTGGTGATATTCATCCACCGCTTTCGGGATCACGTCGAAATGCATGCGCTTGGCCGTCTTTGGCTTCAAATACATGAAATAGCTCAGCGATTCCGTCGAGGCGTAGGTCAGCCACTCGTCAATAGAGATGCCGTTCCCGCTCGATTTGCTGATCTTCTGGCCATTGGCGTCCAGAAACAGCTCATAGGTGAAATGCTCCGGCGGCTTCCATCCGAGGATCTGGCAGATGCGGTCGTAGATCGGCGTATTGGTCGAATGGTCCTTGCCATACATCTCGAAATCGACGCCCAGCGCGGCCCAGCGCGCGCCGAAATCCGGCTTCCACTGCAGCTTGACGTTGCCGCCCGTGACCGGAAGCGTCATTTCCGTTCCGTCTTCGGCGTCGAAGGTAATCGTGCCGTCCTTGGCGTTCACCTCTTTCATCGGCACGTACATGACCCGGCCCGTTTCGGGGTGGATGGGCAGGAAGATCGAATAGGTCTGCCGCCGCTCGTCCCGCAGGGATTTCAGCATGACCTCCATGATGGCGTCATATTTTTCGGCCGCGCGCAGCAGCACCTCGTCAAAGCGGCCATCGCCGTAAAAGTCGGTTGCACTGATAAACTCGTAGCGGAACCCAAACGTGTCGAGGAAGCGGCGCAGCATCGCGTTATTGTGATGCCCAAAGCTCTGAAACTGCTCGAAAGGATCGGGCACCGAGGTCAGCGGTTTTTGCAGATGCTCTTGCAGCCGGTCCGGGTTCGGCACGTTGCCCGGCACCTTGCGCATGCCATCGAGGTCATCGGAAAAACAGATCAGCTTGGTCGGAATGTCGCTGATAACCTCGAAGGCGCGCTGCACCATTGACGTGCGCGCAACTTCGCCAAAGGTGCCGATATGCGGCAGGCCAGAGGGGCCATAGCCCGTCTCGAACAGCACATAGCCCTTTTCCGGCGGCGCCTTTTCATAGCGCTTGAGCACGGCGCGCGCCGCCTCGAAGGGCCATGCTTTGCTGGTCATGCCAGCCTCTCTGAGGTCCGCCATCTGTTTCCGTGCCTTTCCCGGCCTTATTGCGCAGCGCTACCTATTGCGGGCCGCGGTCGCGGTCAATATTTTGCAGGTGCGACGCAACAGGAGAGCGCATCATGACCGACCCCGCCGGCTGGACAGCCCAGGATGCCCTTGTGGCCGTAATGGTCGCGGTCTCCGCCTCAGACGAGGACATTCGGACGGCCGAACTGGTCAAAATCAACTCCGCGGTGAATAACCTGCCGATCTTCGGCAGCTATGACGCGGACCGGCTTGGCCCTGTCAGCCAAACCGTCTTTGACCTCTTTGAGCAAGAAGAAGGGCTGGACGCACTCTTTGGCCTTGTGCGGCAGGCGCTGCCAGAGCGGCTGTTTGAGACTTGTTACGCGCTGGCCTGCGACGTGGCTGCCGCCGATGGAACGCTTGAGGATACCGAGCTGCGCCTCCTGGAGGAAATCCGCTACGAGTTGAACCTCGACCGGCTGCACGCCGCGGCGATCGAGCGTGGCAGCCGCGCGCGGCACATGACCTAGGCCCGGGACCTCAGGCCCCGTAAAGCGCGCCCCAGCGTTCGATCAGCTTTTGCTGCATCGCCTTAGACCGGCGATTCCAGGCGCGGGCACCGGTTGGCCGTTCGCGGTCTTCTTTTGCAATGCCGCGCCGTTGCGCCTCGTTCGCGGTAAAGATGACAAAGGCCATCTCCGACCCACCTGGCGCCGTCATGTAGCCCGCAAGGCACGACACGAAATTCAGCGTTCCGGTTTTGGCATGCACAGTTACCGGATGGTTCTTGATGGGTCTCCGGTTGCTGTCCAGCATGGCAATACGCTTGAGCAGCGGGCGCAACCGGCCATCCTTGCGCGCCGCCAGCAAAGCCGTCAGCATCCCGTTCGCGGTCATACGGCTTGCGCTGCCGAGGCCCGAATGGTCTTCGACCTTGATACCTGCCGCGCCCAGCTTTGCGCCCGCCCAGCGGTTCATCTCCGCCGCCGACGCCTTGAGCGAGCGTGGCACCTGCCCGGTGCGCTTGGCCGTTGCGGCAAGTCCAACCATCTCGGCCGTGATATTCGTGGAAAAGCGCAGCATGTCCTTCAGGATGTCACTGAGCGGTGCGCTTTGAAGCGCGGCGATCTCGGTGCCAGACGGCGCCGCGCGCGTCACGACTGGCGCTTTCAGCGCGATGCCCTGTGCCCGCGCGAGGGTCTGAAACACGTCACCGGCATACAGCGCGGGATTGCGGACAGGCAGCCACCGCGACCCGCCACTGCCCAAAGCGCCGCGCGCGACGGTCCAGTTATCCTTACCCCCACTGGAACTGTAGGAGTAAATCGGCAACCGGCGTTCGACCACGCGCATGGTCGAGGTATAGGCCGTCGGTTTGAACCGGTCCGAGCGGGCGTCCATCGTGACCGCATAGCCGCCGCCCTGCCGTTTCCACTCGAAGTGCACCCGGTTGAAATTCAGCGCAATGCCGCCCACCGCCGGGCTGTAGCCGACATGCGGAGGTTGCGCCGGGTCGATCGTGTCGATTCGCGGCAAGGCGCCATCATATACTTTGAAGCCGCCGCGCACCTCCCGCACACCAGCCTGCTTTAGGCGGCTGGCCAGCGCCGCCAACCCGTTTGTGTCAAGCGTCGGATCTCCGCCGCCCACAAGTATCAAATCGCCCTGTAGCGTCCCGCCAGAGATCGGACCACTTGCAAGCACGCGCGTGCGAAAGCGATGCGCGCCGCCCAGTGCATCTAGTGCGTAGAGTGCTGTAACTGCCTTTGTGACAGAGGCCGGCGGGGTCGCCGTTTGCGCACCATTTTCTTCAAGCAGCTTGCCGGTGCGGGTGTCTGCAACCGCAAAGGTCACGCGCCCACCAAGTTGCGCAGCCTCTATGATGGCGTTTGCGCCCGCAACTGCGCGGCGCGGCGCCTCTGCTGATCGCAGCGTCGGGCGCAACGATTGTGTTGGCGGCGCCGCACAAGCCCCGGTTGCCATCAGGCTGGAGGACGCGAACAGAAAAAATCGTCTTGAAACAGGGGGCAGCATGCTAGGACGTTAGCCCCGTGTGGCGCGCAGGCCAAGCATGGTTGCGTTCACATCACGCTGATTGCGCGCGTCAGCTGGACGCAGGTCCAGACCAGCCCCCCGCAGCGCGAATCTGCGTCGAGGATACATCCAACATCGGCAGGTTCACAAAGCACCATGCCGGCGCGTACGTGTGCGCCAAGAGGTGCGAGGCGCGTCCGGAAATACGGTATTTTGCATAAAGCTGCGCGGCCGGGCTGCGCCGCGCCGAGATTCTCATACGCGGACGGGCAAGCACACCTACAGGCACGTTTTCCATAATCCAGTGCCAGTCCTGCCAACGGTGCAGCTGCGCCAGGTTGTCCGCTCCCATGAGCCACACAAAGCGCACCCCCTGGTGCCGGGCGATCAGGGCCTGAAGGGTCTGGGCCGTATAGCGCGTGCCAAGCTGCGCCTCTATGTCGGTCACGCGTACGCGCGGATGATCCATAACGGCCCGCGCGCGCTGCATACGCTGTGTCAGCGGGGCTGGACCGCGGGTTTTCAGCGGATTGCCAGGGCTCACCAGCCACCAGCAATGAGACAAGCCAAACCGGGTCATCGCCTGCCGTGTGATATGCGCGTGGCCCTCGTGTGCGGGGTCAAACGAGCCGCCCAAAAGGCCGATGGTCTGGCCCGGTGTGGTCAGTATGGTCATGCCGCCTTAGGCCCTGTCTTGGCCTGCAATGTCAACGCGATCACCAAGCGCGATCTGCCCTGGAAGGACAACCTCGGCACACCAGCCGCCATGGCTGCGGACGGCAGAATAACCACCATAACCAAAGGTTTCTTCCATACGGCTACACGGCGCGCAGATCACCGACAGGCGCAAAACGGCGGTGCCTACGTGCAAGAGCCGCCCCTTTGCCCCGGCTAGGTTTATGCCGGAAATCACGATATTCCGGCGCAAATCTCTTGGGTCCACGACTTTGCGTCCCAGAAACGACGCAATGACGGGCAAATGCTCCGCCTGTATCAAGGTGACCGCGCGCTTGCCTGCGCGGCCCCGGTCCCCGGTCAGACCGGCAGACGTCACCTCGGCTGCAAGCACCTCCTCCATGGGCGCGCGCTTTGACGGCCTGAGGCCAATCCACGCGACCCGGCCCGGCTGCGTGTTGCGCGAGGTCAGTTCGGCGAGGGTCAGCAAGTCAGCGCGGGCTCTCGAACAGCAGAAGGTCGGGCAAACGCTCCAGCGGGTAGTTCGGATGAAGCTGCCAGATCCCGTCAGCCCCTTCCTCTAGCGGACGCAGGGTACCGCCCGGGAACGCACGCGTGCGCAAAGCCAGCACGATATCCGACAGAACAGCAGGGTTGTCGCGGAAATAGCTGTGCCCAAAGGTGCCGCCAACCCGCCCCTCGACACGAATAAAATGAACAAGACCGTGCTTTTTCAGACGCGCGATCTCGCCAGGCTTCACATCCTCGGCCCGCAAGGCCCCAAACCGGTCCGACTTTGTCAGAATAGACGACAGCCGCAGCGCCGCGTCGCGCGGATTGATATAGGCGTTGACCTGCTCAAACGCCTCCGAAAAGCGCTCTGCCACCAGCCGTTGACGCACGATGCCCGTATCAAGATCCGGCGCGGCCAGGATCAGCGTGCCCGTCTTCATGCCCAACTTGGGATGCACACCGCGTCCGCGTTCGAAAATGATCATCTCGCGCAAGGCTTGCGTCATCACATCGGTGCCGCGCGAATGGGCAACGATGTCGATGTCCTCGACCTCGGGAATAGCCGCGATCATGCGCAGGAACTCTTTGGCGTGGTGCACCGCGAAGGTTCCACTTTCGCGGTCACTGAAATATCCGATGGGGCCGATGCCGCTGCCCGCAGGCCAAGAAAAGGCCACCGGAACCGTACGACGCCCGGCGAAGTGCCACAGGTTGGCCAGCGTCGTCAGCGTGTCATCAAACCCGGTATTGAACCCATGAACGTACACAAGCACGCGGGTGTTTCCGGTCTGCCGGATTTGTTCCGCGATGGCGTCCTGAAAGGCGCGTGTCTCCTGCTGATACACCTCACGCGCCTGTGCCACAGTTCGAAGTACGCCGTCCGCCCGCTCGTAAGGCAGTGGCGTGCCGGAAAATTGCACAAGTGCCTGCGTGTCCCGTACCTCCAGCCGCGACAGTCGTCGGCCACTGTCGGTATGCGTGCGCGCCACAACCTCTTGCCAGCTCAGCCCGGTGCCAAAACTGACATCCGCCGCGCCAAAGACCATGGCATCGGACCGCTTTGCGCCATAACCTGCCCCATCCCGCGCGCGATCCGTGACAAAAAATATCGTCGGCGTCGCGGTCTGCAAAACCCCCGGCACGGCCTCGGCCTGATAATTCCGCCCCTCAAGATAAAGGTTTGGCGGCGGCGCAAGAAATGCGCCCTGAACGCAGCCGCTTAGTAGGGCGACACAGAGGCCACAGAGTGCGGCAAAGAATGGGCGCATGGCAGTCGGCCCTCCTGGGGCACATAACATCGCAAATCCGGGCGGGCGCAAAGCCCTTTTTGACAGGCACAGCGCCCGCCAAACTGAATTGCCAATCGCCGCCCTGCACCCTAAACCGCGAAAGAACGCTTAGCCTGGAGGACCCAATGGCCGCTTATCAATACGTCTACCACATGTCCGGTGTGTCGAAGACCTATCCGGGCGGCAAAAAGACATTCGAAAATATCCACCTGAACTTCCTGCCCGGCGTGAAGATTGGTGTCGTTGGGGTGAATGGCGCTGGCAAATCCACGCTGATGAAGATCATGGCGGGCCTCGACACCGATTTCTCCGGAGAAGCATGGGCCGCTGAAGGCGCCAAGGTCGGTTACCTGCCGCAGGAGCCACATCTGGACGACACAATCACCGTCCGCGAAAACGTGATGCAAGGCGTCGCCGAAAAGAAGGCTATTCTAGACCGCTACAATGAGCTGGCGATGAACTACAGCAACGAGACAGCGGACGAGATGGCCGCGCTGCAAGACCAGATCGACGCCGAAAACCTCTGGGACCTCGACGCGCAGATCGACGTGAGCATGGAGGCGCTGCGCTGCCCGCCCGATGACGCGATGCCGGGCAATTTGTCCGGGGGCGAGCGTCGCCGCGTGGCGCTGTGCAAGCTGCTGCTCGAGGCGCCGGAAATGCTGCTCTTGGACGAGCCAACCAACCACCTCGACGCGGAGACTATCGCGTGGCTGCAGCAGCACCTCATTGACTATAAAGGTACAATCCTCATCGTCACCCACGACCGCTACTTCCTTGACGACATCACCGGCTGGATCCTTGAACTCGACCGCGGGCGGGGCATTCCCTACGAGGGCAACTATTCGTCTTGGCTGGAGCAGAAAGCCAAGCGGCTGGAGCAGGAAGCGCGCGAGGACAAGTCCCGCCAGAAAACGCTGGAACGCGAACTGGAATGGATGCGACAGGGTCAGAAGGCCCGGCAGGCCAAGCAGAAAGCCCGGATCAACGCCTATAACGAGCTGGCGGGCCAGTCGGAGCGCGAAAAGGTCGGCCGCGCGCAGATTGTCATCCCGAACGGCCCGCGCCTTGGCGACAAGGTGATCGAGGTGGCGGGCCTGACCAAGGCGATGGGCGACAAACTGCTGGTCGAGGGGCTGGATTTCTCCCTACCGCCCGGCGGGATCGTCGGCGTGATCGGCCCCAACGGCGCGGGCAAATCGACCCTTTTCAAAATGCTCACCGGGCAGGAACAGCCCGATGCGGGCACGATCGAGTACGGCGACACGGTCAAGCTGTCCTATGTGGACCAGTCCCGCGACGATTTGGCGGCGGATGAGACGGTGTGGGAAGCGATCTCTGGCGGGGCCGAGGTGATCGAGCTGGGGGACGCGCAAGTGAACTCCCGCGCTTACTGCTCGTCCTTCAACTTCAAGGGTGGCGACCAGCAGAAGAAAGTGTCCCTGCTGTCAGGGGGCGAGCGCAACCGCGTTCACATGGCGCGCCTGCTGAAGGACGGCGGCAACGTGCTGCTGCTGGACGAGCCGACCAACGATCTGGACGTCGAAACCCTGCGCGCATTGGAAGACGCGCTGGTCGATTTCGCCGGCTGCGCCGTGGTCATCAGTCACGACCGTTTCTTCCTCGACCGCATCTGCACTCACATCCTCGCCTTTGAGGGCGAGGCGCATGTCGAATGGTTCGAAGGTAACTTCGAAGACTACGAGGAAGACAAGAAGCGGCGGCTCGGAGCGGATGCGTTGGAGCCGAAGCGCCTCAAGCACAAGAAGTTCGTCCGTTAATATTGATCGCGGGCTGTGTACTTCAGGCTGCGGCTAACGAAAAGTTGAATACAGAGGCCTCTAAACCCGTGGCCTCCCGGTGACTCTGCGCGCTTTCCGGTTTTCCTTACCTTGATCGCGCAGCCCAAGTTCAGCGACACTCCGCCTACAGTTTATCCATTACCCGGGGAGCCTTCTGCCATGCACCGCCGTACATTCCTTGCCACAACCGCAGCCGCGACAACCGCGCTTGCCGCACCTGCGCTGGCCAATGTGTCCACCTTCGATCCGACCCCGCAAGAGGTCCGCATCAAGAAAGACTTCCAGCCCGGTCAGCTGCTGATCCTGCCGCGGTCTTACTACCTTTACTGGGTGACCGAGCCACGCAAGGCGATCCGCTACGGCTGCGGTGTTGGCCGCGCCGGCCTCGAATTTACCGGCACCGCCGAGATCGCCGTCAAGAAGGAGTGGCCCACCTGGCGCCCGACCAACGAGATGATCGAGCGTGATCCGGTGGCCTACGGCAAGTTCAAGGGCAACGACTATGTCCAGCCGGGCGGCCCGGGCAACCCGCTGGGCGCACGCGCGCTTTACCTGTTCCAGAACGGCGTCGACACCTATTTCCGCATCCACGGCACCACCGCGCCGCGCACGATTGGCCAGTCCGCCTCCAACGGCTGCATTCGGATGCTGAACGAGCATGTGATTGACCTCTACAACCGTGTGCCGACCGGCACGATTGTCACGGTCCTTTAAGCCAGATCACGACACAAAAAAGGGTGGCGTCCCAACCGGGCGCCACCCTTTTTCATGCGTGATTGCTGAGATCAGAGCAGATAGCCCCAGACCAGCAGCGGCGGCACCGCAAACGCAAACGCGATGCAGAACAGCTTGGCGGCCTGGCTGACTTTGCCGAAGACGCCCGTGCCCTCAGATGCGGCACCGTAGCTCATGAAGGTGGACATGACGGCGTGTCCATTCCGCTCCTGCCGCGCGCTATCCAGCGACAGCGACGCCATGGCGCGGTCGTACACCTGCTGCTGGCGCTCCGCCTCGGTCAGTTTGGTGTTCATGTCTTCCATATTGGTCATCGTCCGGCCCTCTAGACTACTTTGATATCAGAAATGGGGCGCGTCGTGAGTGTGTCCACAAAAAAGGGCCGGCGCAAACCGGCCCTTTCAAAGATGTGATCGGGCCTAGTTCAGCGCCTTGTCCGTGATCATGTGCGTCCATGCGCCTTCGGGCCGCTTGGTGATCACTGGGTCGGACCCGCCCGCCAGCAGGCTATCCACTGTGCGCTCAAAGTCGGCCGGCACAAGGGCGCCATTGCTGCCCGCAGTCAGCTTGGCAATCTCGCCCATCATGCGGGTCTGATGCTTTTCAGTCTGCGCACCGGTTGCGTCGTTATCCAAAACGATCAACGCGGCCTCTCCCGGGTTCTCCTCGGCGTATTTCCACCCCTTCATCGAGGCGCGCACAAAACGCACCATACGATCCTGAAACGCCGGGTCCTCAAGGTTCTCCTCAAGCACGTAAAGGCCATCTTCCAGTGTCGCAACACCCTGCTCTTCGTACTTGAACACGGTCAGATCGTCCGGGGTCAGGCCGGCGTCGATGATCTGCCAGTATTCGTTGTAGGTCATGGTCGACACGCAGGCCGCCTGCCCGTTCAGGATCGGATCGACGTTGAAGCCCTGCTTGAGCACTTCCACACCCGTGTCGCTGCCATCGGTCGGGATCTCAAGCTGGCTCATCCAGCTCAGGAACGGAAATTCATTGCCAAAGAACCACACGCCCAGCGTCTTGCCCGGCAGGTCAGCGGTTGTCTCCACGCCCGCGTCCTTGCGGCAGGTCAGCATCATGCCCGACGACTTGAAGGGCTGCGCGATGTTGACCATCGGCAGGCCCTTTTCGCGCGCGGCCAGAGCTGCCGGCATCCACTCAACGGTCACATCGGCCCCGCCGCCAGCAAGGACCTGCGTCGGCGCGATGTCCGGCCCGCCCGGCTTGATCGTCACATCAAGCCCTTCTTCCTCGTAAAATCCCTTATCAAGCGCCACGTAATAGCCCGCGAATTGCGCCTGCGTGACCCATTTCAGCTGTAGCGTGACCTCGTCCGCCCATGCTCCGGACGCCGTCAGTGCCAGCGCCGCAAATGTTGCCTTGATCTTCATGTTACCCTCCAGGTTGGTTGTTATCCCCTTTGTGACGGGTGCCAAAAGGTCACCCGCCGTTCGACAAAGGCCACGAGCCCGTAAAAAGCAGTGCCTGCAAGCGCAGCCACAGCGATCTCAGCCCAGACCAGATCGATCGACAAGCTCCCCACCCCGGTGGAGATGCGAAACCCCATCCCCCGCGTCGGAGAGCCAAAATATTCAGCAACAATGGCCCCAATCAGCGCCAGCGTTGTGGCAATCTTGAACCCGTTGAAAAGAAACGGCATCGCGGCCGGCAAGCGCAGCCGCCACAGCGTCTGCCAGTAGCCCGCCGCATAAGTCCGCATCAGGTCGCGCTGCATCGCGCTCGCTTCGGCCAATCCCTGCACCGTGTTCACGAGGATCGGGAAGAAGACCATCACAACGACCACGGCGGCTTTGGACTGCCAGTCGAACCCGAACCAACCCACAAGGATCGGCGCGATCCCGACGATGGGCAGAGCGGCAACGAAGTTCCCGATGGGCAGAAGACCGCGCGTCAGGAACGCGCTGCGGTCAATCGCAATGGCTGTCACCAAAGCCGCCACAGCCCCGATCAGATAGCCACGCAGCGCCCCCTTCAGCACGGTTTGCTGGAAGTCGACCCACAGGATATCGGTCGAGCTGGCAAAAGTTTGCACCACCATAGTCGGCGGCGGCAGAATCACGGGCGACACCCCAAAGCTCCGCACCAGCGCCTCCCAAATCACGATCAGCGTCAGACCAAAGATGACCGGAACCGCGATCTGCACAGCGCGCCGATCCCCACGCCGCGCAAGCCAGACATTTAATGCCCAGCCACCAAGCCACGCAGCGAGTGCAAACACCAGCCAACTCATGCCGCCATCCCCATCCGCCGCAGCGTCACCCGCTGGGCCAGATCAAGGAGCGTGACCAGAACCCCTGCAAGGATCGCGGCCGCAAAAAGCGCGGACCAGATCGCCAAGGGCGTGCCAAACTGATCCCCTATCAGGATACGCGCACCAAGCCCTTCGACGGCCCCGGTCGGCAACTCGCCCACGATCGTCCCAACCAAAGCCGCTGCAATCCCGATCTTGAGCGACGTAAACAGATACGGCACCGACGCCGGCAGCCGCAGCCGAAGGAAGGTCTGCAAGCCATCCGCACTATAGGTCCGCAGCAAATCCAGCTGAGCCGGCAAAGGCGCCCGCAGCCCCTTCACCATCCCCACCAGCACCGGGAAGAAACACAGGTAAGCCGAGATGATCGCCTTCGGCACCCCGCGCCCATCGACCCCCAGCTGCCCCGACAGCACGATGATCATGGGCGCAAGCGCCACAATCGGCACGGTCTGGCTGATAATCGCCCACGGCATCAGGCTCAACTCCGCCGTGCGCGAATAGACAATCGCGACCGCTCCGATGATCCCAATCGCGGTTCCCAGAAAGAACCCCCATAAGGTGGACTGCAACGTAATCCACCCATGATATATCAGGCTCCGCTTCGACCAGGCGCGCCCCCTTTCGATCATGGCACCGGTGGTCTTCCAAAGCTCTGCGCCGACCTGCGCCGGCGTCGGCAAACGGGGCCGCTCCAGCGCATAGCCCGCCGCCACATTCTCCGAATTATCCAGCATCAGCCGCCACACAGACATATCCCGCCGCGGCACCGATCCTTCCGGCACAATCTCCGCCCCGCCCCGCTCCGCCTGATCAAGCGCCACACGAATGTTCATCGGCGCCACAGCCAGCTGCCAGATCACCACGATCACGGCCAACACGGTGAGAACGGGCAGGATATTACGCACTGCGCCGCCCCTTCACTTGGCTAAAAAAACTCCCCCCCACTGCCCGATAGGCGGCTTTGCCGCCGTAAGGGGAGGGCCCCTCAGATACAAGCCGGCGCTCAATCATAGGCATGCCCCGCCCGCAGCCCGTCCCGCACCCGGTGCGCGATCTCCAGAAACTCCGGGCTTTCGCGAATGTCCAAGGGGCGCTCCCGCGGCAGCGTGCTCTCGATCACATCCGTGATCCGCCCTGGCCGTGGCGACATGACGACGATCTTTGTCGACAGGTACACGGCTTCCGGGATCGAGTGCGTGACAAAGGCAATCGTCTTGCCCGTCCGGTCCCAAAGCGACAACAGTTGCTCGTTCAAGTGGTCCCGGACAATCTCATCGAGCGCGCCAAACGGCTCGTCCATCAGCAGGATATCCGCATCAAAGGCCAAAGCGCGCGCAATCGAGGCCCGCTGCTGCATCCCGCCCGACAGCTGCCAGGGGAATTTCTTTTCGAACCCCGAAAGCTCCACCAGTTCCAGCACTCGCGCCACGCGCTCTGCCTGCTCGGCCTTGGAATAGCCCATGATCTCCAACGGCAGGGACACATTCCGCCCGATCGTCCGCCACGGATAAAGCCCCGCCGCCTGAAACACGTACCCATAAGCCCGCGCCTTCCGGGCTGCCTCAGGCGTGCCCCCGTTCACGGTGATCGTCCCGCCGGTCGGCTGCTCCAAGTCCGCCATACAGCGTAGAAATGTCGTCTTCCCGCAGCCCGAAGGCCCAATGAAGCTGACAAAATCACCCTGCGCGATATCGAGCGATACGCCCTTCAAAGCGTGGACCGGCCCGTCATTTGTCTGGAAAGTTAGGTCCAAGACTTTTGCCGCGATAACGCTACTTGCCACTTCTGATCTTCTCCACGGCCTCGACCATCTCTTCGGTGTTGCGATGCAGCTTGGGATTCTTGCGCCGCTCTTCGGCCACAAAGCGCGCAAGACGCGCCCAATCCTTGGCAAGGATGCTACCCCAGTAGCTTTCAACCACGCGCGCAGTCACGCCGCCCTCAACAAAGGCGAGGGCCACGATCCCGTAATTGTGCAAAACGCCCCGAAACGCGCCTTTGGTGTCATCAGACATCCGTTCATAGCTTTGCTCGTGTTTGGCACCAACGATCTTGCGCAGCTGCCGGAACTCTTCACTGCCAAAGACGCCATGAACGAACACCGCGCTTTCCCGCGCCAGCCGCGCCTCATCCGCGCGCACCGAACGGCGTTGGAGAAGGGCCTGAACCGCAATCCCGATGATGGCGAGGGCTGCGAAGGTTGTCGCGTAGGGCTCAACTTCTCGAATGTCCGGCAGCGCCTGCCAGGCTGTTTCAAGTGCGCTCACTCAAATCCCCGCCGGAATGTTCAGCGGATCACGCTCGATCATTTTCGGCGCGGTCAGCGCCTTCCACTTCGACAGCGCCACACTCGCCGACGGGAACGCAGGCCGAGGCACAAACCGCCCGCGCCCCGGGTTGGGCTGCGAATTCTGCCCCCAGGCCCAGATCACCTCGCCGCGGCTCAAAGTATACCGCGCCTGCGCTTTCACCTCGAACCCTTCGAACACGTTGTAGTCCAGCACGGAATGATGATTGGCGGGCGAAATCGTCTTGGTGATCTTCGGATCCCAAACCACGATATCCGCGTCCGCGCCCTCAACGATCGCGCCCTTCTTGGGATAGATGTTCAGGATCTTCGCCACGTTGCTCGAAGTCACCGCCACGAACTCATTTGGCGTCAAGCGGCCCGTCTCGACCCCTTCCGTCCAGAGCACGGCAAGCCGCTCCTCCAGCCCGTTTGAGCCGTTGGGAATGATCCGAAAATCATGCCGCCCCGCCCGCTTCTGCTCGGTATTGAACGCCGCATGGTCCGTCGCCACGACCTGCAACGAGCCTGCCTGCAGACCCGCCCACAAAGAATCCTGGTGATCCTTGCTGCGGAAGGGCGGCGACATCACCCGCCGCGCCGCGTGGTCCCAGTCCTTGTTGAAATACTCGGACTCGTCCAGCGTCAGGAACTGGATCAGCGGCTCACCGTAAACGCGCATCCCCTTCTGCCGCGCCCGACGGATCGCCTCATGCGCCTGCTCGCAGCTGACGTGCACGATGTAGAGCGGCGTGCCCGCGCAATCGGCAATCGTGATCGCCCGGTTCGCCGCCTCGCCCTCGAACTCCGGGGGACGCGAATAGGCATGCCCCTCCGGTCCCGTGATCCCCTGATCGAAATACTTCTGCTGCATCTCGGCGACCAGATCGCCATTCTCTGCATGCACCATTGGCAACGCACCCAGCTCCGCGCAGCGTTTGAAGGACGCGAACATCTCGTCATCCTCGATCATCAGTGCGCCCTTGTAGGCCATGAAGTGCTTGAACGAATTGACGCCCATGTCGACAGCGTCCTTCATCTCGTCAAAGATGGTCTCGTTCCAACCGGTGATCGCCATGTGATAGCCGACATCCGAACAGATCTGCGGCGCCGACTTCCGGTGCCATTCATTGATCGCATTCTTGATCGACCCATCCGCGCCCGGAAGGCAGAAGTCCACGATCATCGTGGTCCCTCCAACCGCCGCCGCCCAGGTCCCGCTCTCGAAGGTCTCCGCCGCGGTCGTCCCCATGAACGGCATTTCCAGATGCGTATGCGGATCGATCCCGCCCGGGATCACGTAAGCCCCCTCGGCGTCGATATATTCGTCCCCGACAAGGTCCTCACCAATTGCCTTGATGACTTCTCCCTCGATCAGCACATCCGCTTTCCAGGTCCGGTCCGCCGTGCAAACCATCCCGCCCTTGATCACCTTGCTCATTTTATCCGACTTTCCCCTTCAAGAACCAGAAAACCACGGTCACAATCAAAGCGACAGGACCAAGTATCACGATTAAGGCGAGGCCTAGGGCAAGTACGAAAGACACAGCATAGGTGCCCAACACCCCTAGAAAACCACCCGCCAAAACGCCAACTAGCAGCCCAATCCAGCCCGCTTGTTCGTAGCCGGACAAGCCTCCAATCATCATCCCAATTGGTACAAGGATCAGCCCTAGTGAAACGAATAACCAATCGGGCCCCTTTCTATTTTCCACGTCAGACGCTGGCAAAACAGCCAAGCGCGGGGCCATGCACCCCGATATCCAACGGCCCGAAATCGCTCTCCACGCACAGCGCGAAATACCCCGCGTTCGGCAGGTAGACGACGCGATAGGCCCCATCCGTGCGCGTCACGGTCCAACAGGTCTGCGTGATCCCGCCGCTGAACTGCACCGTCGTCTCGAAGGGCCGCACCAGCGCGTCTTGAAACGCATCCGCCAGCCGCCGCTCCTGCGCTGTGCCGCGCGGCGCATCCTCTGCCTCCGCCCGCGCCAAAAGCGCCACACGCTCACCGATGGAAAGTTCAGGCTCCAGCATCAGCGCATCCCGGAAACCGTCGCGGTTTCCGTCCCGTTTTCCGCGTCGGAAAACCCGATCACGCGACCACCTCCGCCGTCTCCACCACCGCGTGCAAGAGCACATCCGCCCCGGCCTTCGCCCAGTCCTTGGTGATCTCCTCGGCCTCGTTATGGCTCAGCCCGTCGACACAGGGGCACATCACCATCGCCGTGGGCGCCACCTGATTGATCCAGCACGCATCATGCCCCGCGCCCGAGATGATGTTCTGATGGCTATACCCCAATCGCTCTGCCGCCGACCGGATCGCCGTCACACACCCCTCGTCAAAGGCCACCGGGTCAAACCCACCGACCTTCTCGAACGCGATCTCCAGCCCCATCTCATCCGCAATGCGCTGGCCCTCGGTGCGCAGCCGCGCTTCCATATCCTCAATCACCGCGAGCTCGGGCGAGCGGAAATCGACCGTGAAGACCACCTGTCCCGGGATCACGTTGCGCGAGTTAGGATAGACATCGATATGCCCCGCCGCGCCCACCGCGTGCGGCGCATGGCTCAGTGCAATCGCGTCCACCGCCTCCAGAACCCGCGCCATCCCGAGGCCCGCGTTCCGCCGCATCGGCATCGGCGTCGAGCCTGTATGCGCGTCCTTGCCGATGATCGTCACCTGCGTCCAAGACAGCCCCTGCCCGTGGGTCACCACCCCGATATCCTTGCCCTCCGCCTCCAGGATCGGCCCCTGCTCAATGTGCAGCTCGAAAAAGGCGTGCATCTTGCGCGCGCCGACCGCCTCGTCGCCTTTCCAGCCAATACGCTCCAGCTCGTCACCGAAGCGCTTGCCGTCCGCGTCCACGCGGTCATAGGCCCAGTCTTGCGTGTGAATACCGGCAAACACACCCGAGGACAGCATCGCCGGAGCGTAGCGCGTGCCTTCCTCGTTGGTGAAGTTGGTGACAACGATCGGATGCTTCGTGCGAATATCCAGATCGTTCAAGGTGCGGATAATTTCCAAGCCGCCCAGAACGCCCAGCACACCGTCATATTTGCCGCCCGTAGGCTGCGTATCTAGGTGGCTGCCCACATAGACCGGCAGCGCCTCAGGGTCCGCACCCGGCCGTTGCGCAAACATGTTCCCCATACTGTCGAGGCCCATGCTGCAGCCCGCGGCCTCGCACCACTTCTGGAACAGCGCGCGGCCCTCGGCATCTTCGTCGGTCAGCGTCTGCCGGTTGTTGCCGCCCGCCACGCCCGGGCCGATCTGCGCCATCTCCATCAGGCTGTCCCAGAGCCGGTACGCGTCAATTCGAAGGTTTTGCCCCGGTGCCGCCATGTCTTCCCCGTTATCTCGGTCGTCAGCGCCAGCTTTTTGACCATTTGGTAAATCCACGATTGCGCCGAGGGGCATTTGTGTCAAGAAAAGCTTTGGCGCCAGCCGCGCGCCGGGCCACACTTGCACAGCAATCCAGCACCACAACCATGCAGGGCGACAGCATGCCGGACGACGGCGCCAAAAAACCCAGCCGCATTCAACAGCGCAACCGGGGCAAAATCCTAGATGCTGCGCTCGACGTGTTCGCCCGCCACGGCTACCGCGGTGCCACGCTGGACCAGATCGCCGAGGCCGCGGGGCTCAGCAAGCCCAACATGCTGTATTACTTTGCCGGAAAGGAAGAGATCCACGTCACACTTCTGGCGCAGTTGATGGAAACGTGGCTTGACCCGCTCATCGCGCTGGACCCCGCAGGAGAGCCCGAAGAAGAAATCCTGCGATATGTGCACCGTAAGCTGGACATGGCGCGCGATCTGCCGCGGGAAAGCAGGCTTTTCGCCAACGAGATTTTGCAAGGCGCGCCGCGCATGGGCCCCCACCTGCAGTCGGACCTGAAGCCGCTTTTTGACGAAAAGTGCGCTGTCATTCAGGCATGGGTCGACGCGGGGCGTATCGCGCCTGTGTCGCCTTCGCATCTCATCTATTCGATCTGGGCCACGACCCAGCACTATGCCGATTTTTCGGCGCAGATCGAAACCCTGAGCGGGCATGACCAACGCGGCGCGGCCTTGCACCTTGACCGCATGTTTCGCGGCCTTTTGCGCGTTAACCTTTCCTGAAGGTTTGGGGCGGCCGGTAAGGTTCTGTTAACATTTGGCAGGGCATGTGAGACGCGGGTGAGGGCTTTCCTGACGAGAGAGCACATGCAGATAATATCAGGGCTTGACGGGGCGATTGTCCCGCCGCGCGCGCCAGAAACGCCGACAACGGACGAGCAGAAAACAGAAACGACGCAGCCGGTTGCCGAGCCAGCCAATGAGCCTGCTTCGCAAGAAGCAAGCGAGCCGGAAGCAAGCACGCAGCCGCCACCCGCCGCCGAGCCGTCCCGCGCCGAAAAGAGCGGCCAGCAGGATGCCAAGCCGATCCCCGAAGCCGAAGCACGCTCTGTGTTTGATGCCAAGGTCGACGCGAGCACCGTGACCGGCGCAGCCACATCGCAGGCGACGGAAAACGCCATGAGCGCAGACAAGGCCGAAGCAAACGCTCGCGCCGACGCAATCGCGGAGCAAAAACGCAGTCAGTTGCAGGATCTGCTGAACGCGATTCAAACTCCGGTAGAGGTGCGGGAATTGACGCCAGCAGGCGCCGAAGAGACGAGCAGCCCGGAGGATATGCCAGTCTGATAGGGCCCAGCCCGCGCCACGATCTGTCGGCGCGGGCTAGGGAACTCCCGTCATCCGTCCGCGCTGTCTTATGGCCCGTCCCAATCAACGCTCGTCGCCGCGCTGACCTCGAGCCGTCCGTCTGGCCAAGGCACCATCAGCGCCTTTGCGGCCTCCTCATCCCCGGTCAACCAGACCGGCACGTCTTGGGCCTCAAGCAAGACGCCCATCCGGTGATGGATATCGCGCACGTCGCCCGATGGCGAGCAGGTCACCGCCGCGACCTGCGGCACCTCGCGCCCACCGGGCGCAACCCAGACATCGGTGATAGCGGCAAAGAACAGGAAGGGCCGCGTCTTGTCCCGAATGGCCCACGGTGTTTTGCGGCGCGCCTCCCCCGTCCATTCGTACCAGCCCTGCACCGGGATCACTGCCCGCCGGGTCCCTTCATAGGCGCTTTTTTCAAAGACGGTTTCCGAGCGGGCGTTGATGATCTGCTCCATCACCGGGCGGCCGCGCGCATTGACACGACCCACAGGCACAATGCCCCAGCGCATCCGGCGCAAGGTGCCGTCAAACACGACCACCTCCTGCCCGGGCGCGATGTTGGCGCGCGGCGGATCGGTCAGATCGGTCTGCGTCCCCAGCGCCGCCGCAACGTCCACAAGCGGCGCACGCTGGAAGAGCCGGCCAGGCACCTCAGCGCGCCCGGGCGATCAGGTCCAGCACCTGCGGACCAAAGCCCTCGACAATGCGGACGACACCTTCGGCGTTTGGATGGATGCCGTCCGCCTGCACAAAGTCGCGCAGCGCAGCGGGGTCACTCGTATCGCCCAGCCCGGCAAAGAAACTCTCCATCAACTGCGCGCCATAAGCCTCGGCCAGATCGGGATAGATCTGGTCAAAGGCTTCTTTGTAGTCCGGCCCGTAATTGCCCGGAGCCTGCATGCCCACCAACAGCACCTCGACCCCGGCGGCCTCGGCGGCTTGCATGATGCCGTCGAGGTTGGCACGGCTCGCCGCCGGGTCGATCCCCCGCAACAGATCATTGCCGCCCAGCGCGACGATCATCGCGTCCACCTCCGGCGTCAGGGTCCATGCGACGCGGCTCAGGCCACCAGCCGTTGTGTCGCCCGAAACCCCGGCATTGATCACGGTCGCCTCTGCCCCATTCGCGTCGAGCCAGCGCTGCAGTTGCGGGACAAATCCTTGCTCCTGAGGCAGGCCGAAACCCTGGGTAAGCGAGTCGCCAAGCGCCGCGATCACGACAGGTTCTGCAGCGACCGGTAGTGCGAAAACCGCAAAGACGCCCGCGATTAACTTGTCCCTCATGATCCAGCCTCCATATGCAGTCGTAACCCGATAAAGGCATCCAGACATGACCGATCCAGTCCTTTCCTTGCAAAATGCAGCGCTCTCGCTTGATGGCAATGCCGGGCGGGTGGACATTCTGCACGGCATTTCGCTGGACGTGCAAAAGGGCGAAACGCTAGGCCTGATCGGCCCGTCCGGGTCGGGCAAGTCATCCCTGCTGATGCTGATGGGCGGGCTGGAACGCGCCTCTGGCGGGACCGTCACGGCACTGGGCCATGATCTCACCGCGATGAACGAGGATGCGCTGGCCCGCTTTCGCCGCGATCACATGGGCGTGGTGTTTCAGAGCTTTCACCTGATCCCGACGATGACCGCGCTTGAAAACGTCGCCACACCGCTTGAGCTTGCCGGCGTGCGCGATGCCTTTGAGCGGGCGGAGGCAGAGCTGGACGCCGTCGGCCTTGGCCATCGCACCGGGCACTATCCCAGCCAGATGTCGGGCGGCGAGCAACAGCGCGTGGCGCTGGCCCGTGCGGCTGTGGCCCGACCGGCGATCCTCCTGGCGGATGAGCCGACAGGCAACCTCGACGGGGCCAACGGGCAGGCGATCATGGACCTCCTGTTTGGTCTGCGCGACCGGCACGGCGCAACACTGGTTCTGGTGACACATGCGCGCGAGCTTGCGGACCGCTGCGACCGGGTCATCCGGCTGGAGGATGGCCGCATCGCGCCTGAGCAGCGCGCTGAGGCCGCCGAATGAGCCTTTCCGTCTCTGCCCGTTTTGCCGCGCGCGAGCTGCGCGGCGGGCTCAAGGGCTTTCGCATATTTCTGGCCTGCCTTGCGCTCGGTGTCGCGGCGATCGCCGCTGTAGGTTCCGTCCGTTCGGGCATCGAGGCCGGCCTCGCCCGTGAAGGCGCCGCGCTGCTCGGTGGGGATGCGGAGCTTGACTTTACCTACCGCTTTGCCACGGAGGAAGAACGCGCGTGGATGCAAGGCATCGCCGCGCAGGTGTCAGAGATTGCCGACTTCCGGTCGATGGCGGTTGTCGAACAGGACGGGCAGACCGAGCGGGGCCTGACGCAGGTGAAGGCGGTCGACGACGCCTATCCGCTTGTCGGCACGGTTGCTCTGTCGGGCGGCATGGCTCTGGACGATGCGCTCGCAACAGTGGGCGGCCTGCCCGGCGGCGTGATGGAGCGTGTACTGATCGACCGCCTGGGCCTCTCCATTGGCGATACGTTTCGCCTTGGCACGCAGGATTTTCGCCTGACGGCCGTGCTGGAGCGGGAGCCGGACAGCGCCGCGGGCGGCTTCGGCCTTGGTCCGCGCACCATTGTCCGCACTGAGGCTTTGGCAAATGCCTCCCTGCTGGCGCCCGGTACGCTCTACAACTCGAAATACCGGCTGGACTTGCCCGAAGGCACCGACCTCGCCGCACTGGAGGCGGAGGCAGAGGCGCGCTTTGCCGAAGCCGGGATGCGCTGGACCGATGCGCGCAACGGTGCGCCCGGGGTCGCGCAATTTGTTAACCGGCTGGGCGCGTTTCTGGTGCTGGTGGGCCTGTCGGGCCTTGCCGTGGGCGGCGTCGGCGTGTCGGCGGCGGTGCGCAGTTACCTGTCTTCGAAAACCTCCGTGATCGCGACGCTGCGCACCCTTGGCGCTGAACGTGGTGTGATCTTTCAGACCTATTTCCTGCAGATCGGCGTGCTGAGCCTGGTCGGCATCGCTCTGGGCCTTGCGCTGGGGGCCATTGCCCCAGTCCTGCTGGCCCCGCTGATCGAGGCACGCCTGCCCATCCCTGCGGCCTTTGCCATCTATCCTGCCCCGCTGGTGGAGGCTGCGCTTTACGGTCTGCTAACCGCGTTTATCTTCACGCTCTGGCCGCTGGCCCGCGCTGAAGAAGTCCGGGCGGCAACGCTTTTCCGTGACGCGCTCGATCAGGCGCGTCTGCTGCCCGCGGCCCGCTACGTGATCGCAACGGCCGTGGCGCTTGGCGTTTTGATCACCGCCGCCGCGCTGTTCTCTGGCACCTGGATGCTGACGCTCTGGACGGCGGGCGGCATTGCGGGTGCGCTTGCGCTGCTTGTGATTGCGGCCATCGGTATTCGCAGACTGGCCCGGGCGCTCACCCCCCGCGCCCGGGGCCGCGCTGCTGTCAGGTGGGCGCTGGCCGCAATTTCAGGCCCGCGCGAGGGCGCGGCGTCGGTCGTCTTGTCCCTTGGCCTTGGCCTCTCGGTCCTGGCCGCTGTTGGCCAGATCGACGGCAACCTGCGCGGCGCGATCCAGACAAACCTGCCGCAAGTTGCACCGTCCTATTTCTTCGTCGATATCCAGCCGGGGCAGATGGACGGCTTCACGGACCGTCTGTCCAATGACCCGGCGGTCAGCCGCGTGGACAGCGCGCCGATGCTGCGCGGCATCATCACCCAGATCAACGGCCGCCCCGCGCGCGAGGTTGCGGGCGATCACTGGGTGCTGCAGGGCGACCGGGGCGTGACCTATTCGGCCAGCCCGGACGAGCGCACGACCATCACCGCCGGTGAATGGTGGGCCCCAGACTACACCGGCGCGCCGCAGATCAGCTTTGCCGCCGAAGAGGCCGCAGAGATGGGTCTGAGCCTCGGTGACAGCATGACCATCAACATCCTTGGCCGCGACATCACCGGCACGGTCACGTCCTTCCGCGAGGTCGATTTTTCGACCGCAGGCATCGGCTTTATCCTGTCGATGAACCCTGCGGCCCTCGCGGGCGCGCCGCACAGCTTTATCTCGACCGTCTACGCTGAAGAGGCCGCCGAGGCGCAGATCCTGCGCGATCTTGCCTCCGCCTATCCCAACATCACCGCCATCCGCGTGCGCGACGCAATCGACAGGGTGTCGGACGTGCTGGCGGGGCTGGCGGCGGCAACTTCCTACGGCGCAGCCGCCACGCTGCTGACAGGCTTTCTTGTCCTGATTGGCGCTGCCGCGGCAGGCGCCCGCGCCCGCACCTACGAGGCGGCCGTGCTCAAGACACTCGGCGCCTCGCGCCAGCGCATTCTGGCAAGCTTTGCCTGGCGCGCCGCGCTGCTGGGCCTCGCCGCGGGTGTGGTCGCGCTGGCCGCCGGTATACTGGGCGGCTGGGCCGTGTCGCGCTTTGTGATGGAGACAGATTACACCGTGATCTGGCCCTCGGCCTTGGCTATTATCGCGGGGGGAGTCGCCGCGACTCTTCTGGCGGGCCTCGCCTTTGCGTGGGGGCCGCTCGCCGCCCGGCCTGCACATGTGCTGCGGGCCAGAGAATAACGCACAAGGGACGACCATGTCGCAGCTGCCGATCCCCGTTCAGGGCCCGTTCACCCGCGCCCAGCGCACCGCCATTCTTAACCTCGTCCGCCGCGCCGCGCGGGCTGAAATCCTGCCCCGCTTTCGCAAGCTGGACCGCACCGATATCGACACCAAGAGCGGCCCGAATGACCTTGTGACAGCCGCCGATACCGCCGCCGAAGCGATGATTGCCCGGGGGCTGCAGATGGCCTTCCCTTCTGCCCTTGTGATTGGCGAGGAAGCGGCCAGCAAAAACGCCAAGATCACCGATGGCATCGCGGAGGCGGAGCTGTGCTTTCTGATCGACCCCGTTGATGGCACCTGGAATTTCGCCAACGGCCTGCCTGTCTTTGGCACGATGGTCGCCGCGTGCCGCTTTGGCCGTCCGGTCTGGGGCATGATCTACGACCCGCTCGGGGACGACGCCTATGTCGCGGCCCAGGAAGAGCCGGCGATGGCCGGGCGCCGCACGCTGAAGACCGCGCCGGACAAGCCGCTGGACCACATGATCGGCTACATGCACCTCGGCCTGATGCCGCAAGCTGACCGCGCACTGGCCGCCGCGCGCCTGCCCCGCTTCGCCTCGGTCAGCAACCTGCGCTGCTCGGCCCACGAATACCGCCTTCTCGCGCAAGGGGCCGTTGACTTTGTCCTGTCGGGCAAGATGACGCCGTGGGACCACGCGGCTGGCGTCCTGCTGTGCCAGCAGGCCGGTGGATATGCAGCAATGCTCGATGGGTCGGACTACACGGCCAGCCTGCCCGATGCCTACCTTCTCAGCGCGTCGTCCAAAGCCGTATGGGACAAGGTTGCCGACGAAATGGCGGGCCTGCTCAGCGCGGACTGACCATGACCACCCCGTATTTCTTTGGCTACGGCAGCCTCGTCAACCGGGCCACACATGATTACCCGCAGGCGCAAACCGCGGTTCTGCCCGGCTGGCGTCGGCAATGGGTGCGGTCGCGCCATCGGGCGGACGTGGTGTTTCTGACGGCTATGCCTGATCCGGGCGCACGCATCGACGGGCTGATCGCTGCGGTGCCGGGCGCCGACTGGGAAGCGCTGGATGCGCGCGAGGCTGGGTACCGGCGCCACCTGACGCCGCAAATGCAGCCCGGCCCGGTGTCGGTCTATGCGGTCGATCCCGAAGACATGGTGCCACAGGGCAATCACAAGATCCTGCTCAGCTATCTTGACGTGGTGGTGCAGGGCTTCCTGCGGGAATTCGGGACGGATGGCGCAGAGCGGTTTTTCGACACGACGACCGGCTGGGACATCCCGGTGCACAATGACCGGGCCGCGCCGATCTACCCGCGCGCCCAGACCCTAACCGCAGAGGAAACGCGCCTTGTGGATACGCTGCTAGCGGCGCAGGTTGAGCAAGGCATGTAGGCGCCCCTGCCGCGCAAAACCGTCCCGCGGCTCCTCCGCGCCGCCCGCCGCAATCACGCGCAGCGCCAGAAGCCAGGCAATGGCGCCAAAGACGACGCCCGCAACCGCCTGCCCAATCAGCACACCGCCCGCCCCGAACCACGCGGCGCCCAGCCAGACGGCCGGGATCATCGCTATCGTGTTCCGGCCCCAGTTCATGAAGGTCGAATAGAACGGGTGGCCCAGATTGTTGAACGCCGCATTGCTGACGAACAACACACCGTTGAAGAAAAACAAAAGCGCCAGCGGCCCGCAGAACAGGTACAAAAGATCGCGCATCTCGCCCTGCGCATCGAACAGGTCGGCAATCGGCGCGCGCAACAGGAACAGCACTGCCGAAATGAGCACGATCACCAACGCCGTAAAGAGCAGCGCCGCGTTGTAGCCGCGCCGTACCCGGTCGAAATCCTTTGCGCCAAAGTTCTGCCCGATGATCGGCCCGACAGCGCCCGACAGGGCAAAGATCACACCAAAGCTCACCGGGATCAGACGCGCAACAATGGCCATGGCAGCCACCGCCTCTTCGCCGAATTGCGCCATGTTGCGGGTCACAATCGCCTGGCCCACAGGGGTGGCCAACTGGGTGAGGATCGCAGGAAAAGCAATCGCCAGGATCGGCTGAAAATCTCGGACCAGCCCGGCCCGTTTGGGCCGCGGAATGCCGCCGTGATGGCGCAGGATGGGCAGCAGCGCGGTGCCCGCAATCGCCACCCGCGCCGCGACAGAAGCAAGCGCCGCACCAACCAGCTCCAGATCGAGGCCAAAGATCAGGATCGGGTCCAGAACAAGGTTCACCCCGCCGCCATAGATGGTCGCCATCATCGCGCGCCGCGCGTCCCCATGCGCCCGCAGGATCGCGCCGCCCATCATACCCACGAGAAGCAGCGGCAAAGACGGCACAACGATCCGCAGATACATGGCTGCCAAATCGGCCGTTTGATCGCTGGCGCCCAACAAGCGCACCAAAGGATCGACAAAAAGCCAAACCCCAAGCGCAAAAAGCGATCCAAGGACAATGCCGTAAACGAGGCCATGGGCGGTCCGTTCTTCCGCCAGAGCAGTGTCGCCCGCACCCAGCGCCCGGGCGACCAGTGCGCCAACAGCAATCGCCATGCCGATGCTGAACGAGGTCGTGAAAAAAAGGATCGCGCCCGCATAGCCGATCGCCGCCGCCAACTCGGCTTTGCCCAACATGGCAATAAAAATCATGTCAATGAAATCGACGGCGAATACGGCCATCAGGCCAACGCTGGCGGTCAATGACATCACCGACACATGGCGAAAGAGCGACCCACTCAGAAACTTTGCCTGTGCCTCAGCCATGCGTCACCACGCCTGGGATGGATGCATCCCTTTCACTATGCCCGATAAATTTCCCCGCGGAGCGTCCCGCAGCCTGCAAAAGCACGGGCGCGAGCCGGATCACTCCGCCACCTGCACCCGGGCCAGCAGCGGCATAAGCGCCGCCATTTCCGGCCCGCGAGCTTGCCCGGTCAACGCCAGACGCAGCGGCATGAATAGGCCCTTTCCCTTGCGCCCTGTCACGTCCTTGACCGTGCTGGTCCATGCACTCCACGTCTCCGGCCCCCAGGGGCGCGCGGGCAACAGTGCCACCGCCTCACGGACAAAGCCATCGTCTTCGGCATCATGCGCCGGTGCCGTGCCGTTCTGCATCAGATCCCACCAGCCCGCCATGTCGTGCAGGGTGCGGATGTTCTCGCGCACCACGGCCCAGAACGCCGCGCGCTGATCTTCCGGCACACCAAGCGCAGCGATGTCCGCCTCGACCTGCGCAAGGTTGAGACCAGCCAGGTAACGGCCCGTCATCGGATAAAGATCCTCGACGTCGAACTTTGTCGGTGCGCTGCCGAACTGGCCTACGTCGAAGCTCTGGATCAACTCATCCATTGAGCCCACCAACTCAACAGGTTGGGAGGACCCAAGCCGCGCCATCGTGCTGAGCAGTGCCATCGGCTGCACGCCCGCCTCCCGCAGATCGCGCAGGGCCAGCGTGCCCAGACGCTTGGACAGCGCCTCCCCCTGCGGGCCCGTCAGCAAAGAGTGGTGGGCAAAACGCGGCGGTTCAAAACCAAGCGCCGCCATGATCTGGATCTGCGTGGCCGTGTTGGTTACGTGGTCGGACCCGCGCACCACATCCGTCACGCCCATCTCCGTATCGTCAACGACCGAGGCGATGGTATACAGCACCTGGCCATCCCCGCGGATCAGCACCGGGTCACTGACCGAGGCCGCGTCGATGCTGACATCGCCCAGAATGCCGTCCGTCCATTCGATCCGCGCGCGGTCCAGCTTGAAACGCCACACACCGTTCCCACGTTCGGCCCGCAGCGCCTCCCGCTGATCGTCTGTCAGGTCCAGCGCGGCGCGGTCGTAGACGGGCGGCTTGCCCATGTTCAGCTGCTTCTTGCGCTTGAGGTCCAGTTCAACCGGCGTCTCGAACGCCTCGTAAAACCGCCCCGCCGCGCGCAAAGCATCCGCAGCGGCGGCATAGCGATCGAGCCGCTCCGACTGCCGCTCGGTCCGGTCCCATGTCAGCCCGAGCCATTCGAGGTCGCGCTTGATCCCATCGACATATTCTTCTTTCGAACGTTCGGGGTCTGTGTCGTCAATGCGCAGGATGAACGTGCCGCCCGCCTTGCGTGCGATCAGATAGTTCATCAGCGCCGTGCGCAGGTTGCCAACATGGATATGGCCCGTGGGCGAGGGGGCGAAACGGGTGGTGGTCATTTGCCTCTCCGAGTTTGCCCCGCTGCCTTGTCACAGGGGCCGGGTGAAGTCCAGTTACACCGCCCGCACCGGCCATATACCGTTGAGATCCTCCAGACCCGCACGCACCAGCTCGGCCAGTACGGAGCTGTCCACATCCTCCAGCTTGTTCAGGTACAGGCAGGACTTGCCCTTGCTGTGCTTGCCAAGCCGCCCAAGGATATCCCCAAAGTCGGTGTAACCCGGCATGATGTAGACGCTGATCTTGGCTTTGGACAGCGCCCAGCCCGTCGCCAGCGACGTGCCGGACCGGCCGCTTTTGTAGGTATAATCATAGGCGCCGTATCCCACCATCCGGCCCGACCACAGGGTCGGCTCATGCCCGCTTGCCGTCCGAAAAAGCGCGTCGAGCCGCGCGGCTTCCTCTGCCCTTTTTGGCCACGGCAGGGCCGCAGCGTAGGCGCCTAGATCAAACGGAATTGGCTCGGCCATCACGCATTAACCTCTCATTCCCGAACACACATATCCGCATCCCCGAACAGATGACCGCAGGGCACCGCGCGCTATCTCTGGCGCATCCTAGCAGAAAAGGACGTCCCACATGACCATCCAATCTCCAAAGATGACCCGCCGGGCCGCGCTGGCCGCAGGCGCCGCGCTGCCGCTTGCCGCTGCCACGGCTGGTACTGCCCGGGCGGCTGCCCCGCTGAAAGGGCCGGGCATGTCGCCGTTCATGCGCGTCCAGCTGGGCGGTTTTGACGTTACCACCCTGCTCGCCGGGTCGGCCACGCGCGAAGGACCGCAGGGCATCTTCGGCATGAACGTGGACGCGGACACCTTTGCCGCCGCCTCTACTGAGGCTGGCATTCCAACGGACAAGGTTCAGTTCTTTTTCACACCGACGGTTGTAAACAACGGAAGCCAGCTGGTCCTGTTCGACACCGGCCTGAACGGCGCAGCGACCGTGCAAGCGCTTGAGTCGGCAGGATACACCGCGGATCAGGTCGATATCGTTGTGCTGACGCATATGCACGGCGACCATATCGGCGGATTGATGACCGATGGCGCCCCCACCTACCCGAATGCCGCGTATGTCACCGGACGGGCCGAATTTGATGGCTGGACCGGTGCGGGCAATGAAGGGTTCGACACCATCGTCGCGCCTCTGGCCGAGCAGATGACCTTCCTTGAGGATGGCCAGGACGCGGCGTCCGGCATCACGGCCATGGCTGCCTTTGGCCACACGCCGGGCCACATGGCTTACCGGATCGAAAGCGAAGGCAGCCAGCTGGTGCTGGGCGCCGATTTTGCCAACCACTACGTGTGGTCGCTCGCGCATCCCGATTGGGAGGTCCGGTTCGACATGGACAAGGCCGCCGCTGCTGCCACGCGCCGCCGGATGCTGGACATGATGGCCGCCGACCGCATCCCGTTCGTAGGCTACCACATGCCATGGCCGGCCTTCGGCTATGTCGAAACCCGCGGCGAAGGCTACCACTACGTCCCGCACAGCTACCAGCTGACGCTCTGACGGCGACGCTCGAAGAGATGGAAGGCATGGCCCGCGACACGCTCGCGGGCCTGCCAGAGCCGTTCCGCCCCGGCGCAGCTCAGATCGTTTTGCAAGTGACCGACTGGCCCGACCCGCGCATCCTGCGGGAGATGGACATCGCCGACCCGCTTGAGCTGACCGGCCTTTACGAAGGTATCCCGCTGACAGAGAAATCCTTGTCTGACCCGGCGCCCTATCCTGACCTGATCTGGCTCTTTCGCGAACCGATCCTGGCCGAATGGCGCGCGCGCGGGGATGTCGCGATTGAAGACCTGGTCGCGCACGTCACCATCCACGAGTTGGCGCACCATTTCGGCTGGTCGGACGAGGACATCGCGCAGATCGACCAATGGTGGCTGTGACTTTTCTTTGAAGAAAAGCCACCCATCATTTCTTCAAGAAATGATTACATCGTTTCTTCAAAGAAACGATCAGCCGGGGTCGCGGAACCGGTTGATGATCGGATAGCGACGGTCGAGCCAAAACGCCCGTTTGGTCAAACGCGCCCCGGGTGCGGACTGGAAGCGCTTGTATTCGCTGAGGTAAATTAGCCGCTCGACCTTACGCGCCGTGTCCGCGTCAAAACCGGCGGCGACGCAATCGGCAATCGCGCCATCCTCGTCCACCAGAATTTCCAACATGCGGTCCAGCTCGGGGTAATCGGGCAGGCTGTCGCTGTCCTTCTGATCCTCCCGCAGCTCGGCTGACGGGGGTTTGGTGATGATCCGGTCCGGGATCACCTCGCCTGCCGGTCCCATCATCCAGTCCGCGTGGTTGGCGTTGCGCCAGCGGCAGGTCTCGAACACACGCATCTTGTAGAGGTCCTTGATCGGATTGTAGCCGCCCGACATGTCGCCATAGATCGTCGCATACCCCACGGCGACTTCCGATTTGTTGCCTGTTGTCAGCAGCATCTCGCCAAACTTATTGCTCAGCGCCATGAGCAGCAGGCCGCGCAGGCGCGACTGAATGTTCTCTTCGGTCAGGCCCTGCTCGGTCCCTTCGAAGAGGGGCCCAAGCGCCTCCGTCACCGCCGCGCGCGGCCCGCTGATCGGCACATAGTCATAGCGCGCGCCCAGCGCCTTGGCGCAGGCTTCGGCATCCTCCAAACTTTCCGATGAGGTATATTCCGACGGCAGCATCACGCAGCGCACATTCTCCGCGCCCAGCGCATCCACGGCAATCGTCGCCACCAGCGCCGAATCCACGCCGCCCGACATGCCCAGCAGGACCTTGCCAAAGCCCGCCTTGCCGCAATAGTCGCGCAAGGCTTGCACCATCACGCGGTAATCCTGCGCCCATTCGTCCCCGATCGGTGCCACGTCCCCCGGCACTACGCGCCAGCCTTCGGGGCCTCGGGCAAGGTCGACATGTTCGATGCAGGCGTCAAAAGCAGGCAGCCGCAGCGCCAGTTCCCCATGCGGGTTCAGGGCAAAGGACATCCCGTCAAAGACCTGATCGTCCTGCCCCCCCACCATGTTGAGGTAGATCAGCGGCAGCCCCGTCTCGACCGTGCGGGCGACCATGTGGTTGAGCCGCGTGTCGTACTTGCCGCGGTAATAGGGCGATCCGTTGGGCACGAGCAGGAATTCGGCGCCCGTCTCCGCCAGGGTTTCGGCCACATCCGGATGCCAGGCATCTTCACAGATCGGCGAGCCGACGCGCACATCCCCCACCGCATAAGGCCCGCCCAGCGGGCCGGCATCGAAAATCCGGACCTCGTCGAAAACCGTCTCGTTCGGCAGCTCGTGCTTGAACACTTTCGTCACGATCTGACCGCCGGTGCAGATGAGATAAGCGTTATAGAGCTTGCCGTCCTCGGCCCACGGCGCCCCGATGGCAAGCGTCGGCCCGTCCGCGCACTCCACCGCCAGCGCCTCAACCGCCGCCATTGCCGCGTGATGAAAGGCGGGCTTCATCACCAGGTCCTGCGCGTTGTAGCCCGCGATGAACATCTCGGGCAGGGCAACCATATCCGCGCCCGCTGCCTTGCCCGCGTCCCACGCCGTCCGCGCCAGCGCAGCATTGCCGGCCAGATCGCCAACGGTCGGGTTCAACTGCCCCAAAGTGATGCGAAAACGGTCCGCCATGTTGGGCCCCTTTGCTTGCCTACGCCCCTATAGACATGTGCCGCACCGGCGAAAAGCCACCCGCGCGGCCCAAATGCCGCGCCAGAGGCGGCCTTGTCTGTTGCGGCCATCCCGCCCTTGGCCTATTTTTCGGCACGCGCAAACGGGGATGCGCGTCTCGGGCAGGGTGAGACAGATGAATATCAGGGCAATCATTATCGCCGTATCGCTCTCGGCTAGCGCCGCGCTGGCGCAGGACGGGCAGGTGCTGACTAAGCAGTACGACGATGGCGGCATCTATGAGGGCACGTTCCAGAACGGCCTGCAGCACGGCACAGGCACCTACAGGCTGCCAAACGGTTACGAATATACCGGCCAGTGGGTCGAGGGTGAGATCAAGGGCCAGGGCGTCGCCCGTTTTCCCAATGGCTCGGTCTATGAAGGCGCCTTTGCCAAGGGCAAACCCGAAGGCTTTGGCAAGATCACCTTTGCAGACGGCGGCACCTATGAAGGCACGTGGCAAGACGGCACGATCATGGGCGAAGGCATCGCCATCTACGCCAACGGCGTGCGCTATGAAGGCCAGTTCCGCGAGGCCAAGCACCACGGCAAGGGCGTCATGCAAAGCCCGGGCGGCTACGAATACAAAGGCGACTGGGTCGATGGCGTCAAACAGGGCATCGGCACGATCACATACCCCGATGGCGCGGTCTATGACGGCGAAATCCTGGCTGGCAAGCGGCACGGCACCGGCACGCTGACCATGCCGGACGGTCTGGTCTACGCCGGGCTCTGGGCAGACGGCCAGATCGACGGAACCGGCACGCTGACCCAGCCTAATGGCGATGTCTACGAAGGCGAACTGTCGCAAGGCCGGCGCGAAGGCACCGGCACCGTCACCTATGCCAACGGGGACGTCTACGAGGGCCAGTTCGCCGACGACCGCCGCCATGGGCAGGGCACGTTCACCGGCACAGACGGCTACATCTACACAGGGACGTGGGTTGCGGGCCAGATCGAAGGAACGGGCCGCGTGACATACCCGGACGGGTCGGTCTATGAAGGCACGTTTCGCGACGATCTTGCGGACGGGACAGGCAAAATCACCTACGCCGACGGCGCCACCTATGAAGGTGACTGGATCGCCGGGGTGATCGAAGGCACCGGAAAGGCCACCTACCCCAACGGTGTTGTCTATGAGGGCGAGTTCCGCAACGCGCGCAACCACGGTCAGGGCGTGATGACCTATGCCGATGGGTACCGCTATGAAGGCGCGTGGGTTGATGGCCAACGCCAGGGGCAGGGCCGCGCGGTGTATCCCGATGGCACGGTCTACGAGGGCGAATTCCTGTCGGGCCAGCGCCACGGGCAGGGCAAAATCGTGATGGCAGACGGCTTTATCTACGAAGGCGCCTGGGCCAACGGAGAGATTGAGGGCCAGGGCATCGCCACCTACGCCAATGGCGACGTCTATGAGGGCACGTTCCGCGATGGTCGGCGCCAGGGGACCGGCACGATGCGCTATGCCAGCGGTGAGACGGAAACCGGCACCTGGGAAAGCGGCGCCTTGACCGAAGGCGGCTAAAGGCCAAACCCCGTAGGGTGCGCATTCACTGCGCACGGCACCTTATCAGGCTGAAATAACCCTCAGTTCTGGCTGCCCGGGCGACATCACGCCCGGCACGACCTCGCCCTTCGGCAGGGTCAGGAAAATCATCGCGGGGTTGCTGATATCGGGCCGCGCCGCAATCGCGCCTGCCAACTCATGCCCGGCGCAGCGCATCTGGGCCGCATCCGGCATCCCGCCGCGGGCCACGACCAACACCTCTGTCTGCTCCGCAACACCCGCACGCAGCAGCGCATCCGTGATCCGCTCCGCCGCGCCAACCCCCATATAGACGGCCACGCGCGCGCCTTCATGCAGGTAGCGCATCCAGTCGGGCACATCGGCATCCTGCGCGCTGGCGCCCGTGGTCAGGACAAGCGTGTCGACCTTCCCGCGCTCGGTCAGGAAATCTCCTGCCTCGGCTGCACAGGCGCTGGCACTTGTCACGCCCGGCACAATCTCGCAGGCGATGCCCTCGGCAGCCAGAGCATCCGCCTCTTCCGCGCCCCGCGCAAAGACACCCGGATCACCGCACTTGAGACGCACAACGCGCTTGCCCTGCTTGGCCGCGGCCACGATCACCCCGTTGATCCGCTCCTGCGGCCACGCCCGGCATCCGGGCTTTTTGCCAACATAGACCCGTTCGGCATCCCGGCGCGCCAACTCGAGCAGGGCGGGATCAACCAGCCGGTCGTAGAAAATGATGTCCGCCTCTTGCAGGCGCTTGACCCCTCGCAGGGTGATCAGGTCCGCGGCGCCCGGCCCTGCACCGACGAGCGCAACGGGCGCCGCGCTGGGTTTGGGGATCTGCCCCGACGCGATGGCGTCCTTGACCATGCGCGCCGCCTCACGCTCACCACCCATGGCAAACCGTTCGCGCACCGGCCCGTCAAACACCCAGCGCCACAGATCGCGCCGGGCGCGCGGGCCAAGCCGCTGCGCCGCCGCGCCGCGCAAACGGCCAGCCAGCGCCGCGAGGTCACCCAGACGCGGCTCCAGCATCTGCTCGACCTTGGTCTTGATCTGGCGGCCCAGGACCGGCGCGGTTCCCTCGGTCCCGATGGCGACCACAACCGGATCGCGGTCCACGATCGACGGGGTGATCGCGTCACATAGATCGGGCTGATCAACCACGTTCACCACGGCGCCCGCGTCCTTCGCGATGGCGTGCAAGCTTGCGTCGATGCCGGGACACCCAGTGGCGATGAACACCAACGCCGCGCCCGCAAAGGCTTCGGCACCGATGGGGCCGCGCGTCCATTCAACACGGCCCGCCTCGTGCAAAGCCGTCAGCTCCGGCTCCAGCTCGGGCGCGCGCAGGTCGATCCGCGCTTCGGTCTTGAGCATCAGGCGGCACTTTTGCGCCGCCTGCTCTCCGCCGCCGCAGATCACAACCCTACGGCCCCGCATGGTTAGGAACATCGGAAAGGTCTTCATGCGCAAATCTCCGCCTGGCTCAGGCGCTTGGCCCACAGCTCGGTTGCCAATTCTTCTGCGTCCGCGATCTGTGCCGCCGCGCCCAGCGTCCAAAGCGCGAGGGCGGCAGTGCCGACCACAACATCCACCGCAAAATCGTCCTGCAGGTGCCCGGCCCACAGCGCCGGGGCGCTCAGATCGGCGCCCACCTCGTGCAGGCGCCGCGTGGCGCTCTGGATTGCCGGCGCACTCGTTTCGATATGCGCGCCGCCTCGCAGGCCAAAGACCGCGATATCCTTGCCCGGATGGCGCTCAAACTCACCGCCGCCGCCCTTGATGATCGTCAGGTTTTTCTGCCCCAGCCGTTCGGCCGCCCGCGCCTGTAGCCCCCTGTAGCTGGGGTGAAAAACCCCCTGAACCTGCGCCGATGCCCGCGCGGGGTTCCACATGCGCAGCACCGTGTTCACACAGGACCTGAGGCCAAGCGTCTCGCGCAGACGCAACAAGCGGAAAGCGCCCGGTGACAGCTGTTCAAGCGGGTAATAGGACAGCGCAGCGCCGGGCTCGGAAACAGGAATGCCGAGTGCGGGAAGGGCCGCGCGCACATCCGCAACACCGCGCTGATCCGAATTCCACCCGTGCAGCACAACCCGGTAGCCAGCCTGCGCCACAAGCTTGGCCGACAGCAGAAACAGCGGCGCGCCGCGGGACCGGCCAGCCGCATAGCTTGGCCAGTCAAGGTCATAACCATCCAGCGGCGTATGGTCTTGCAAAGCCGCGGTGAAGCCCGCGATTTCGGCGTCGGTCTCACCGCGATAGCGCAGAACCATGAGAAGTGCGGCTTCAACCTCCGGCTCGGCTTTGCCTGACAGCATCAGGTCCATCGCCGCGCGTGCCTCGTCAAAGTCCAGGGTGCGTCCTCGCCCTTTGCCGCGCGCGACGGCCTGAAGGAAGGGCTTCAGAGTCATTCGGCGGCCAACTTCGGCGCGTCTTGCACCAAAAGCCCCGCGATTTCTGCCCGGCACGACCCGCAGCTTGTTCCGGCCCCACACACAGCGCCAACCGCATCAACGCTTGACGCGCCGGCGCGCACCGCATCAAGGATGGTGTTGCGCCCAACCGACATGCACGAGCAAACAATCGGTCCTGCGTCTGCGATGCCTTCTGCGGGCCGTCCGGCCAGCGCCAGAAGCGGGGAAATATCGGTACCGATCTGCGCCACGACCGTCTGGCGCGCGACGCGCACAGGCTCAGGCGCGACGAAGAGCACGGCTTCAAGACCGCCATTTGCGCTCAGGGCCACGCGCACCTGCCCACTGGCCGGATCGTCATAGCGGCTAATGGCGCCTGCACCCGCGATATTGTGGAGCATGCCTGCCCAATCGTCCAAAGGCACATCGCCGGCCATCTCAACTTGCCAACCCGTGGTAGTGCGCGCGATTGCGGCGTATGGCGTGTTGACTTTTGGGTGCGCGCGGCACGCCAGGAATCCATACCATTCGGCCTCGTACGGCGCGGCGTCGACGCGCCCTGCCTTCAAAGCGGGTTGGCCTGAATAGGGATCTGTCCCGACCTTTACCGCGACATTAGACAGGCTTGCCGGGCCTGTTTGCCGCGTCCAATGCATCGGAACAAAAAGCTGACCGGGCTGAACTCGATCTGTTACCCAAGTTCGGAACAATCCGCGCGCGCGTCCGGCGCGCAGCGCGATCAGACCCGCCGGGGCTGCTCCGATCCGCGCTGCATCGTCCGGGTGAATTTCGACAAACGGCTCAGCCAGATGCGCGCCCAGGCGGGGCGATTTCCCCGTGCGTGTCATAGTGTGCCACTGGTCGCGAATACGGCCGGTGTTCAACACAAAACCAGCCGGCTGCGCCACGGGCGGCGTTACCGGCAACATCCGTGCACGCCCGCCATGGTGATAAAAACCACCGCCTGCGAAAAACCGACCACCCGCCGCCCCGTCAGCGGCGACGGGCCATTGTATCGGCTTGAGCGTGTCGTAGGCTTTTGCGCTGAGACCGCTCAGCCCGGTCAGGTCTAGGTCGCGGCCAAACTCTACGCTTAGAGCGGTGGAGGAAGCATATTCAGCAAACACTTCCGCCTCTGTTGCAAAGTCAAAGCCGTCAAAGCCCATCCGCTTGGCAACGTCGCAGATGATCTTCCAATCCGGACGCGCCTGCCCGGGCACCGGCAAAAACCGGCGCTGGCGCGAAATGCGCCGTTCTGAATTGGTCACCGTGCCGGATTTTTCGCCCCACCCCGAAGCAGGCAGCAAGACGTCGGCAAGGTCGCCTGTGTCGGTACGTGCCATGATGTCACTGACAACTGTGAAAGGGACTGTGCGGATCGCGTCCGCCACCCGGCTCGCATCAGGCAGGCTGACAGCAGGGTTGGTCGACATGACCCAAAGGGCCTTGATACGCCCCTCCGCACAGGCATCAAACAGATCAATCGCCTTGAGCCCCGGCACGGTGCACATCGCCGGGCTACCCCAAAAGGTTTGCAGGGCACCGCGGTGGTCTGTGTTATCGATATCGAGGTGGTTTGCCAGCATATTGGCCAGCCCGCCAACCTCGCGCCCCCCCATGGCGTTGGGCTGGCCCGTCACGCTGAACGGTCCCATCCCGGGCTGCCCGATCCGCCCTGTGGCAAGGTGGCAATTCAGGATCGACGCGACCTTGTCCGTGCCGCAGATCGATTGGTTCACACCTTGGCTGTAGACGGTCACCACTCTTTCGGTACGCGCCCATAAGCGGCAGAATTCGCGCAAATCAACGCTTGGCTCCGGGGCCGCGCGCGCCGCCGCGAGCGCTTCGGCAAAACCGTCGACGTGATCGCGAACATAGGCCGCATCGATCGCCCCGACTTCCCAAAGATGCGCCAACAGGTGCCCGAACACGGCTGCGTCCTCATCAGGCTGGATCGCAAGGTGCAGATCGGCACCATCGGCTGTCACGGTGCGGCGTGGGTCAATCACCACGACCTTCATGCCTGTCTTTTCCCGCGCGGCCTGCACCCGCTGCCACAACACCGGGTGGCACCACGCAAGGTTAGAGCCCACCAGAACCAAAAGCTCTGCCTGCTCGAGGTCTTCATAGGTGCCGGGCACTGTGTCCGTGCCGAAGGCGCGCTTGTGCCCCGCCACCGAAGACGCCATGCAAAGCCTTGAATTCGTGTCGATATTCGCGCTGCCGATATAGCCCTTCATCAGCTTGTTCGCGACGTAGTAATCCTCCGTCAGCAGCTGACCAGACACGTAGAAGGCCACGCTGTCCGGCCCGTGCTCTGCGATGGCCTGCGCAAAGCGGCTGGCAACAAGGTCAAGCGCAGCATCCCAAGACGCCGGATCGCCGCCGATCTCCGGCTGCAAAAGCCTGCCGTCCAGATCAATCGTCTCGCCCAGCGCGGAGCCTTTGGAGCACAGGCGGCCATAGTTCGCCGGATGGTCCGGATCGCCCCGTACGCTGCCGTCTGGTGAGACCAGCACGCCGCAGCCAACCCCGCAATAGGGACAGGTTGTGCGCGTTTCGCTCATGCCGCGCGTCGGCGCAAAACGGCCGCATCAACCAGCACACGGCCTGCTTCAACCCGTGCGGGATAAGTGGCGACGGACCCCTCGTCCGGCCCCTGAACCAAGCCAGTCTCCAAAGAGATCACCCAGTTGTGCAGCGGGCACGTCACCGACGCGCCATGCACGATCCCCTCGGCCAGCGGCCCCGCCTTGTGCGGACAGGCATTGTCCAGCGCAAAGACCCGGTCATCGCCTGTTCGAAAGACCGCGACACACCCCTCCGCCGTCTTGATCACGCGGGCGCCGCGCGGCGCAATGTCGTCCAATGCGGCAATATCAATCCAGTTGGTCATTCCGCAGCCTCCAGCGACAGGTTGGTCAAGGGTTGGTAACCGTCCGCCTTTGTCGCGGCATGCTCCGCCCAAGGGTCATGACGGTAGATCGCCTGGCTCACCTCGAACCGCTCCACCAGCGCCGCGCGCGTTTCAAGGTCGTCGATCTGCTCCTTGATCCAGTCCAGGCCCACCTTCGCCATCCACTTGTAGATCCGGTCGAGATATTTGCCGTTCTCGCGGTAAAGCTGCGTCACCGCACAGACCACGGCGATCACCTCGTCTTCGGTCGGTACCTGGATCAGCAGTTCGGTTTCCTTGACGTCCATGCCCGCCGCGCCGCCGATCGACACCTGATAGCCCGAGTCCACACAGACCACCCCGATATCCTTGCACGTCGCTTCCGCGCAGTTGCGCGGGCAGCCCGACACGGCCAGCTTCAGTTTGTGCGGCGTCCACGACCCGTGCAGGATTTTCTCCAGCTTGATGCCAAGCCCCGTGCTGTCCTGTGTGCCAAAGCGGCAATGGTCGGTGCCCACGCAGGTCTTCACCGTGCGCAGGCCCTTGGAATAGGCATAGCCCGACACCATCCCGGCCGCGTTCAGATCGGCCCAGATATCCGGCAGGTCTTCCCCCTTCACGCCAAGCAAGTCGATCCGCTGCCCCCCCGTGACCTTAATGGTCGGCACGTCATACTTTTCCGCCGCATCCGCGATGGCGCGCAGCTCACCCGGGTTGGTCACACCGCCCCACATGCGTGGCACGACACTGAACGTGCCGTCTTTCTGGATGTTGGCGTGCTTGCGCTCGTTGATGAACCGGCTTTGCGGATCGTCCTGATACTCATCCGGCCAATCGGCCAGCAAATAGTAATTCAGCGCCGGGCGGCACACATGGCAGCCGTCAGGCGTCTTCCACGCCCCCGCCTGCCAGACAGCCGCCTGCGATTTCAGGCCCTGGCTTTTGATCAGCCGACGCACGTCCTCGTGGGTCAGGTCGGTGCAGCCACACATCGGCTGGGCGGCGGGCATGACGAAATCGTCGCCCAGTTCAACCGCCAAAACCTGTTCGACCAAACCGGTGCAGGTCCCACAGGACGCGCTGGCCTTCGTGGTTGCCTTGATCGCGGCGAGGTCGGTTGCGCCGCCCTGGATCGCTTCAACAATTGTCCCTTTGCAAATGCCGTTACAGCCACAGATTTCCGCCTCAGGCGGTAAGGCTGCAACGGCTGCCAAAGGGTCCGCGGTGGCGCCCCCCTGAAACGCGGGACCAAAGATCAGAGTGTCGCGCATCTCGGCAATATCGGTGCCGTCGCGCATCAGGCCGAAGAACCAGTTGCTGTCTGCCGTGTCGCCGTACATGACCGCGCCGACAATCTTGTTCTCCTCGAGGACCAGCCGCCGGTACACGCCCCGCGCCGGGTCGCGGAAGACGATGTCCTCGCGCCCCTCACCTTCGCTGAAGTCCCCCGCGCTGAAGAGGTCACAGCCCGTGACTTTCAACTTGGTCGACAGCTCCTTTTGCACAAACGCGGCCTCGTTGCCGAGGATCGTCTGCGCCGCCACCTTCGCCTGATCGTAAAGCGGCGCGACGAGGCCGAAGAGCGCGCCGTTATGCTCAACACATTCGCCCACCGCCAGCACATCCACGTCAGAGGTCACCATCTGGTCATCCACGTGGATGCCCTTGCCGACGGCCAGTCCAGCGTCCTGCGCCAGCGCCACATTGGGCCGAATGCCAACCGCCATGACCAGCAGATCGCAGGGCAGCTCGGTACCGTCATCCAGCAGCAGCGCGCGCACATGGCCGTCCTCCCCAAGGATCTCCTTGGAGTTGGCCGAGCACTTAACGGTAATGCCCTTGTCCTCCAGCGCGCGGCGCAGCAAGAAGCCTGCCGCCTCGTCCAGCTGGCGCTCCATCAGGTGGCCCATGATATGCACGACAGTGACATCCACACCTCGCGCCGCCATCCCCGCCGCGGCCTCAAGGCCGAGAAGGCCGCCACCGATGACGACAACCTTGTTATCCGGCCCCATCGCCATCATGGCTTCGGTGTCTTCCAGATCGCGGTAGGCGATCACGCCTTCCAGATCATGGCCCGGCAGCGGGATCATGAAGGGGTTGGACCCGGTCGCGATCACCAGCTTGTCATAGGGCAGAATCTCCCCATTCGCCGCCGTCACGGTCTTGGCCGCCCGGTCGATCCCGGCCACACGCTCGCCAAAACGGCAGGTCACGCCATTGGCTGCGTACCAGTCTGCATCGTGCGTGACGATCTCTTCGTATGTCTGATCCCCCGCCAAAACGGGCGACAGCATGATGCGGTTATAGTTCCCCCGCGGCTCCGCGTTAAAGAGCGTGACGTCGACGTCCGCCCCAGCGTCAAACAGATGCTCCAGCATCCGGCCAGAGGCCATACCGGCCCCGATCACGATCAACTTCTGAGTCATTGCACGCCCTCCTGCCGGAGGGGTGCCGTCAGGCCGAGCGCATGTCCTGGCCCGGGTATTCTCCGGTCATCATGTCCGAAATCGCCGTATAGGCCGCCAGCCAGGCGTTCTGCTCTGCATGTGTAAGCCCACCCGGCGTCGTTGCCTTCAAAGCCACCATCAGAGCCAGGCCCACCGCCGCGTAGTGCGCGGGCGTTGCCCCGTATTCGATGTGCCGCCGCGCGAGGGGTATGAGCGTGTCCTCCAAAGCGCCGGGCGTTTTCAGGTTCTGCACCACGTAGATCAGCGCATTCTCCAGCTTGGCTGTCTGCGCGCCCATGTCTTCGGGAAAGAGCGGCCGCACCTGCGGCACCATCGCGAACAGCTCTGCGTAAAAAGCCCGCGCTAACGCTGCCTCCTCGCGAAGGATACGCGCAAGGCTGCCCTGCACCATGTCGATCTGTTCTGGCGTCATGAAGGGCTCCAACCTGAATCGCCACCAGAATGCCGTCAAAAGGTTTCAAAACACTCACCATCCTTTCACTCCGCCGCGAGGGCCTTGGCCGGTTCCGGCATGGCCTTTTTGGAGGTGTTGCCGTGCTCGTACTCTTCGAGGAAATCGAGCACTTCTTGCCGGTAGGCGTAGTAATCCGGGTGCTCCAGCAGCGCCTTGCGCGTGCGCGGGCGGGGCAGGTTTACCTCGGTGATCTTGCCGATCTTGGCGCGCGGCCCGTTGGTCATCATGACCACGCGGTCGGCCAGCAGGATCGCCTCGTCCACGTCATGCGTCACGCAGATCGCCGTGACCTTGGTGCGCGACCACACCTCCATCAGCACTTCCTGCAGCTCCCAGCGGGTGAGGCTGTCGAGCATGCCAAAGGGCTCGTCGAGCAGCAGCAGCTTCGGCGACAGGGCGAAGGCCCGCGCAATGCCGACGCGCTGTTTCATCCCGTTTGAGAGACTCGCGGCCTGCTTGTCCATCGCATCGCCAAGGCCCACGCGCTCTAGATAGTAGTCGACCACATCCTGACGCTCAGCGCGCGACGCGCGAGGATAGACCTTGTCGACCCCGATCGCCACGTTCTCGCGCGCACTGAGCCAAGGGAAGAGGTTGGGCGACTGGAACACCACCGCGCGTTCGGGGTCCGCGCCCTCGACATGGCGGCCATCGAGCTTGATCGCGCCCTTGCTGATCTCGTTCAGGCCCGCGGCCATCGTCAGAACGGTGGACTTGCCGCAGCCCGAGTGACCGATCAGAGAGATAAACTCCCCCTTGTTCATCTTCAGGTCAAAGTCTTCCACGACCGTCAGCGGGCCCTTGGGCGTCGGATAGACCTTGTGCAGCTGGCTGAAGTCGAGGAAGCGGTTTTCGATCATCCCTTCCTGCGCCTTGGCCACCGCCGATGGCACCCCGTGGATTGGGGTCACATCCGGGAGCGTCTTGGTCCCCTCAACCTTTGCCTCGATCCCGACATCCATCAGATAGCCGGTCACTTTCGCGCGCAGCGCCTTGAAGGTCTCGTCGTTGTTCATCTCCATCCGGTCACGCGGGCGCGGGATAGAGACCTTGAACTCTTCGCCCAGTGTTCCGTCGGGGTTCAGCGCGATGATCCGGTCGGCGAGGATGATCGCCTCGTCCACGTCGTTGGTGATCAGAACGCAGGTCTTCTTGTCCGCGTCCCAGATCGCCTCGATCTCATCCGCGAGGTTCGCCCGCGTCAGCGCGTCCAAAGCAGAGAGCGGCTCGTCCAGCAGCAGCACTTCGGGATTCATCGCCAGCGCCCGCGCCACGTTCACCCGCTGGCGCATCCCACCCGACAGCTCCGCCGGGCGGCGCGTCGTGGCATGGCCCAGACCAACCATCTGGACGTAGTGGGCGACCTTCGCCTCCCGCTCGGCCTTCGACAGCCCCGGGAAAATCGTGTCGACCGCTAGGCCCACATTCCCGTTCACCGTCAGCCAAGGCATCAGCGAGTAGGACTGAAAGATCACGCCGCGCTCGGGCGAGGGCTCCGTGATTGGTGCGCCTTTGAAGGTGACGCTCCCGGAGGAGGGCATCTCAAGCCCTGCCATCAGGTTGATCAGCGTCGTCTTTCCCGTACCCGAGAAGCCGAGCAGGACCAGAAACTCCCCTTCCGCGACCTCGAGGCTGATGTTTTTCAGAACATCGGTGCGGGCATCGCCCTCACCGAAACTCTTGCTCACGTTGTCAAACTTGATCATCGCGCTCACCGGTTATTCGTGAAGGTGAACATGGACTGGATCGCGTACATCAGGCGGTCCAGGAGGAAGCCGATGATGCCGATGGTGAAGACCGCGACCATGATCTTGGCGAGCGACTGCGAGGAGCCGTTCTGGAACTCATCCCAGACGAATTTGCCAAGGCCCGGGTTCTGAGCCAGCATTTCCGCGGCGATCAGCACCATCCAGCCAACACCAAGCGACAGGCGCAGACCGGTAAAGATCAGCGGCAGTGCGGAGGGCAGGACCAGCTTGGTGATCTTGGTCCAGGTGTTCATTTTCAGCACCTTGCTGACGCTCACCAGATCCTTGTCGATGCTCGCCACACCCAGCGCAGTGTTGATCAGCGTCGGCCAGAGCGAGCAGAGCGTAACCGTGATGGCCGAGTTCAGAAACGACTTGGCGAACCACGCCTCACTGGCAGAGGTTGTGTAGGTCGCGGACACGACCATGGTGACAATCGGCAGCCACGCAAGCGGCGAGACCGGCTTGAAGATCTGGATCAGCGGATTCAGCGCGCTGTTCACGATGGGCGACAGGCCCGCAGCAATGCCCAGCGGGATCGCGACAGCCGAGGCAATAAGGAAGCCGAAGAAGACGGTTTTAATCGAGGTCCAGATCTGATCGTAATAGGTCGGCTTGCCCGTATAGACGCGTTCCTTCACGCGATCCGCGCGGCCCTCAGCAATCAGCTTTGCGTTACGCTCGTCCTGGCGCACATAGAAGGCCGCTTCTTTGTCCCATTCGCGTTGCGCATCGGCGTGCAGCACGCCCACCTGTTCGACCACCTGGGCAGGACCCGGAATAGCGCCCAGCGAGGTTTGAACCGTCGGCGCCAGCGTGGCCCACGATGCAAGAAACAAGCCGATCGCCAAAAGCGGTACGCCAAGCAGGCGCCAGATTTCGTTCAGTTGCGCCTTCGGGTTGTCACCCGCGGCGGCTTTCAAAACCGGGGTCACCCAGCTTAGGCCCAGAACCTGGAACCATTTGTCGGCGGTGTTGATGCGGGCGAATGTGCGCTGGCGCCGGGCCTCGCGCGCCTCGTCCTGCACTTCAGAGGGGTCAATGGCGGTCATGTTTTCGGCTCCTCGCTCGGGGCTGGGGCGGGCACATGTCTCGACAGGTGCCAAACGCTTATTGTACGCAATCTAGACGGGGGCTCAGACACGCCGCACTGCAGCGTGCCCGAAAATTAAGCAGACCAGCAGGCGGGTCTGCAGGGTGCGCAGCCACTGCGCACCCTCGGCCGGGTTCAGCCTTGAACCTCGCCGCCGATAACCTTCTGCTCACCTTTCAGGCCGATCGGTAGGCTCTCGAGATAAGCGTTAGGCTTGCGGCCATCGTAAGGGATACCGTCGATGATATCGGCAGCCGGTGTTGGCGCTTTGAAGCCGTCGCTTTCCCAGGGGAAGTCCGCCTCATTCGCCAGCCCTTCTTCAACCAGCATCCGCGCTGCGGCGAGGTAGATTTCCGGCTTGTAGACATCGGCGGCCACGTCGAAATACCACTGGTCGGGCTTAGCTTCGGCAATCTGACCCCAGCGGCGCATCTGCGTCAGGTACCAGATGGCGTCGGAGTAGAACGGGTAAGTCGCGTTATAGCGGAAGAACACGTTGAAGTCCGGGGCCGGGCGGCGGTCGCCCTTTTCGAACTCGAAAAAGCCCGTCATGGAATTGGCGATCACTTCGTAATCGGCGCCCACATATTCAGACCGGCTCAGGATCTCCACCGCAGCCTCGCGGTTGGCATTGCCGTTCTCGTCCAGCCAGATCGCGGCGCGGATCAGCGCCTTGGTGATGGCAAGCGTGGTGTTTGGGTACTGTTCGGTGAACTCCTTGGTCAGGCCGAACACCTTCTCGGGGTTGTTCTTCCACATATCGTAATCGGTGATGACCGGCACGCCGATGCCCTTGAACACCGCCTGCTGGTTCCACGGCTCGCCCACGGCGTAGCCATAGATGGTGCCCGCTTCCATCGTGGCCGGCATCTGCGGCGGGGGCGTCACGGACAGCAGAACATCCGCGCCAATCGTGCCCGTCACGTCATCGGGGCTGTAGAACCCGGGCTCAAGCCCGCCAGCCGCCAGCCAGTAGCGGATTTCGTAGTTGTGGGTGGAGACCGGGAAAACCATGCCCATGTTGAACGGCAGGCCCTGGTCCGCGTAGTCCTCAACCACCGGCTTCAGCGCGGCGGCGCTGATGGGATGCTGCGGGCGGCCGTCTGCCATCTTGGGCACGTTCGGCTTCATAGCTTCCCAGATCTCGTTGGAGACGGTGATGCCGTTGCCATTCAGGTCCATCGAAAACGGCGTCACGATATGCGCCTTGGTGCCAAACCCGATGGTCGCGGCCAGCGGCTGACCCGCCAGCATATGCGCGCCGTCAAGCTGGCCGTCGATCACGCCATCGAGCAGAACCTTCCAGTTCGCCTGCGCTTCCAGCGTGACGAACAGGCCCTCGTCCTCAAAATAACCGAGCTCGTAGGCGACGGCGAGCGGCGCCATATCGGTCAGTTTGATGAACCCGAAGGTCAGCTCGTCTTTTTCAAGATCGAGCATCTCCGCGTGGCCCGGCGCGGCCAGGACCGCGGCGATCACGCTCGCTGTAGCCAAAGTTTTTCTGATCATGGTGTTCCCCTAGCTGGAATGAAAAAAGCCGCCCGATCTGGACCAGCGCGAGGGAGGAGGAGCGCGGACCCGGATCAAGCGGCTTTGCTTGGTGTGTGCCCCCATCTTCGGGAGCGCACGATGCTGCGATGCACCGTTGCGCTGACTATGCTGAAAGGTTGCTTGTGCGTTCAAGGATCAGGTCGTCGCAACCGTCATATTTCTGCTGCAATGCAGAAACTGCTCAAAAAATGAGCGCTATTTTCCCGGCATTTCGTAAATTTCGCCGTCAAAAAAAGCATCCGGCCCGAGAATCATGTCGCCCCGCGTCGAGGCAACAGCGGTCCGGTAGCGCATCGCGCCTTCCAGCTTGGCACTGGCGCCGGGCAAATCGGCGCCCATCAGCCCAATCACGTCCCGGTAAAAGTCGGGGCGCATGACCGATTGCGCCTCCGTCGCCAACGCGTCGGCGTCCCGCCCGTGCAGGTCTGCGATCTGCGCGCCGATCCAGGCCGCCTGACTGCGCCACGGGAAGGTGGCCGCGCCCCGGTGAAAGCGCAGGAACTGGTCGAGCTCCACGGGTGGCGCGCCCCGGCGCGGGATCACCCGGCCTGTCAGACTGGGATCAAGCGCCGCGTCGGACAGGTCCAGATGCTCGGTCCGGGCCAGGATTTCGATGGCCAGCGCGCGGTTGCCCGGCACGTCAAGCCACTTTGCCGCGCGAAAGACGGCGCGCATCAGCGCACCGGCCGCTTCGGGCTCTGCCGCCAGCCAATCGGCGCGGCAGGCCAGCGCTTTTTCAGGCGCGCCCTGCCAGATGGCGTGCCCGGGCAGGACCAACTCGCCCGCGCCGCTGTCAACGGCCACGCTGCCCCACGGCTCACCGACGCAGAACACGTCCAGATCACCGCTTTGCACCGCGCGGGCCATCATCGGCGGCGGCGTGGTGATCACGTCGACCTCCAGCCCGGTGCCTCGCACCCAGTAGCGGAGCAGAAGGTGGTGCATGGCGTAAGGGAACGGCACTCCGACGCGCAGACGACGCCCGCCCGCCGCAGCCTCAAGCGCAGCGCGCGCGCCTTTCGCGTCCCACAGATCACCGTTCCAGCCTTGTGTGCGCATCGCGTCCCCAAGCGCGGCGGCGACACCAAGGAATATGCCCCCCGTGGACAGCATCATGAGGATGTTTGTGCTGACCTTCTTGCCCGACAGCCCAAGGCTCATCGCGACAGGCAGGGGCGCGAGGATATGCGCCGCATCCAGATGCCCCAGCGCCAGAAGATCGCGCAGCGCGGCCCAGGACGGCTGGCGGAGCAGGTTCAGCTCAAGGCCCTCGTCCCCGGCATAGCCCAGCTCTTGCGCAACGATCAGCGGGGCGCTGTCGGCCAGGGGGACATACCCACAATTCAGGACACGCCGGTTCACTTGAGAAGATCCGCGGCAGTCAGCAACGCCTCGGCCACGTCGATCACCTTGCGCCCGCTTTCCATCGCCTTGCGGCGCAGCAGCGTATAGGCCTCGTCTTCGGTCACGCCCTGCGCGCGCATCAGCACGCCCTTGGCCCGGTCGATGGTCTTGCGGTCAGACAGGGCTTGTTTCGCGGCCTCCAGCTCGCGCCGCATCTGGGCGGTGACCTGAAACCGGGCGATCGCGGTGGCCAGCACAGGGCGAATGCGCTCAGGCTGCAGCGTGCCGACGACATAGGCGCTCAGCCCTGCCGCCACGGCGGCCTGCGTCATGTCATCGTCGGACTGGTCCACGAACATCGCAACCGGGCGGCCCTTGGCGTCGGACGCTGCCGACACCTGTTCCAGCAGATCGCGCGAGGGATCCGCGAGGTTGATCAGCACAATATCCGGGTTGGCCTCAGACATCTTGCGCGCCAGCCCCGTCATGTCGCCCAGCACTGTCAGGTTGTCCCACCCGCCATCCTTCAGCGCCTCGATGATCGCGAGCGCGCGGTCGCGGTCCGGCTCGACCACAAGGATATGCGTGTTCTTGTCCACCCCGCCGGACTAGCGAAGCGTCGCGCGTCCTGCACTATGGCTCATCGATGTCAGCGCCAGTTTAACTCGCCCCAACCGCGCAACTGCCCAAGATTTAGCCAAAAAGTCCGGCATATGCCTCGCGCAGCACGTTCTTTTGCACCTTGCCCATCGTATTGCGGGGCAGCGCATCGACGACCACAAGCTTGCGCGGGTGTTTGAAGCGGGCCAGCGCCTCGGCGACGGCGGCCTGTGCCGCCTCCAGGTCAATCTCGGCTTCCGCGACCAGAACGCCAACGGGGGTTTCGCCAAAATCGGGGTGGGGCACGCCGATCACGGCCGATTCCAACACGCCCGGCACTTCGTCCAGCACCAGCTCGATCTCTTTGGGGTAGATGTTGTAGCCACCAGAGATGATCAGGTCTTTGCCCCGGCCCACAATCGACACGTAGCCCTCCGCGTCCTGCACCCCCAGATCCCCGGTGATAAAGAACCCGTCCGCGCGCAGCTCTTCGGCGGTTTTTTCGGGCATCTGCCAATAGCCCTGAAAGACGTTCGGCCCGCGCACCTCGATCACGCCAACCTCACCGCGGGGCAGCTCGGCGCCGCTTGCATCGCACACCTTCAGCTCCACATCCGGCAGCGGCAGACCGACCGTGCCCGCGCGCCGCGCCCCGTCATAGGGGTTGGAGGTGTTCATGTTCGTCTCGGTCATCCCGTAGCGTTCCAGGATCCGGTGCCCGGTGCGCGCCTCAAACGCCTCATGCGTCGCCGCCAGCAGGGGTGCAGAGCCCGAAATGAAAAGCCGCATGTGCTGTGCCAGCGCCCGGTCAAAGCGCGGATCGTCCAGCAGCCTCGTGTAGAAGGTCGGCACGCCCATCATGCTGGTGGCGCGGGGCAGGCCCGCGATCATCCGGTCCACGTCGAATTTCGGCTCAAAGATCATTGACGCGCCCGCGATCAGGACAACGTTCGTTGCCACGAACAGCCCATGCGTGTGAAAGATCGGCAGCGCGTGCAGCAGGACGTCGCTTTGGGTAAACCGCCACAGCGTGGTTAGCGTTTCCGCATTGCTCAGAAGGTTGCGCTGGGTCAGCATCGCGCCCTTGCTGCGCCCCGTCGTGCCTGAGGTATAGAGGAACGCGGCGAGATCCCCCTCGTCCCGCGGCACGGTCTGAAACACATCCGGCTGCTGGCCTGCCGCCACCATCACCGACCCGTCGCCGCCCCCGCCCAGCGTCATCGTCGGCGCCAGCCCGCGCATCTCATCCTCCTGCGCCGGGTCACAGACAAACAGCTTGGCGCCGGAGTTTTCCACGAAATACGCCACCTCAGCCCGGGTGTAGGCCGTGTTCAGCGGCAAAAACACGATGCCCGCCTGCGCACAGGCCGCATAGACCGCCAGCGCCTCGGCGCTTTTGTCTACCTGCAGCGCCAGCCGGTCCCCAGGGCCCAGCCCCGCCCCCACCAGCACATGCGCAATGCGGGCGGCCATTTTCAGAAAGGCATCATGGGTCAGCGTGTCGCCGCCAACATGCAGAAATGGCGACTGTGCACCAGCGTAGCGCCCGAACAGGCGATCATAGAGAGGATTGGTCATGCCATCGGCCTACGCCAAGGCTGCCGCTCAGATCAAGTCGCCCGCATCCATCCGCTCCAGCAACGCATCGCCCTCAGCCAACACCGTTTTGCGCCGGTCTTCGTCCATCCGATCCCACGTGCGGTACATGTTGCCCATGCGCGGATTGTTTTCGAACCGCTCCCGATGCCGGTTCAGGAAATGCCAGTAAAGCAGGTTGAACGGGCAGGCATTCTCGCCGGTCTTGTCCTGCACCCGGTAGGCGCAAGGCTTGCAGTGGTCCGACATGCGGTTGATGTAGGCGCCTGACGACACATAGGGCTTTGACGCAATCACCCCGCCATCGGCAAAAAGGCTCATGCCAACAACGTTCGGCGCTTCGACCCACTGAAACGCATCCATATAGACCGCAAGGTACCAAGCGCTGACCTCTTGCGGGTTCAGCCCCGCCAAAAGTGCGAAATTCCCCGTCACCATCAGCCGCTGAATGTGGTGGGCATAGGCCTCCTCCCGCGTCTGCTCCACGGCCTTGGCAATGCAGCGCATCTTGGTTTGACCGCCCCAGTAAAAATCGGGCAGCGCACGGCCGTGCCCCAGCCCGTTGCGCTGCGGATACTCGGGCCCCTCGTGGAAATAGATCCCCCGCATGTATTCCCGCCAGCCGATGATCTGCCGGATGAAGCCTTCGGCCGCATTGATCGGCACATCGCCTGCCTTCCACGCCGCCTCAACAGCCCGACACACCTCCAGCGGGTCCAGCAGGCCGATATTGATATAGGCGGAGGTCAACGAGTGGTAGAGGAACCGCTCGTCATCCATCATCGCATCCTGAAAGTCGCCAAACTTAGGCAGCGCCTTTTGCACAAAATGTGACAGCTGCCGCCGCGCTTGTTCCCGATCCGTGGCAAACCAGAATGGGCGCAGATCGCCAAAGTGATTGCCATATTCGCGCTCTACTAACGCCAGTACGTCCTCGACGGTCTGGTCTGGCGTGAACTGCATTGGCCCGCCAAAGTCGATCCCCTCGGGGGGCGGCTTGCGGTTTTCGGAGTCGTAATTCCACTTTCCGCCCGCCGGCTCGCCATCCTCCATCATCAGGCCCGTCGTGCGCCGCATTTCGCGATAGAAATATTCCATCCGCAGTGCCTTGCGACCCTTGGCCCAGTCCTCGAACGCAGCATGGCTGGCGACGAACCGGTCGTCATCCAGGACCTGCACCTTCAACGGCGCATGCTTCAACTTTTCGATCAGCCGGAACTCTCCCGGTTCCGTCGCCAAAACCTCTGACGCCCCGCGCTGATTGGCGCGGCGCAATAACTCGCCCACAATGGACTGGCTATTCTCGCTATCGTCCAGCTCTGTATAATCGACCGTCCAGCCGTCATCGCGCAGACGCGCCGCAAATTTGCGCATCGCGGAGAGGATCAGTGCGATCTTCTTGGGATGGTGCGGCGCATAGGTTCCTTCCTCACGCACTTCCGCCATCACTACGACATCGCTGTCCCTATCCGCTGCCTTCAGCGCAGAGAGCCCCTCCGACAGCTGATCGCCCAGCACGAGAACAAGCCGCGTCACCATGGAACCTCCTTGCCAGCATAGTCAAAAAACCCGCCGGACTGAGACGGCTCAAGCCGCTCCATCACGTTCAGCAAATTTTGTGCAGCCTCGCTTGCCGACACCTTTTTGTGCCGCGGATACCCTTCGGTAAACGCCGTCTCGACCGTGCCGGGATGCAGCGCGGCAATGATCGCATCCTTATGGCTGCGACCCAGCTCGATCCCGGCACCATGCACAAGCTGATTGGCCGCCGCCTTGGAGGCGCGGTAGGAATACCAACCGCCGATCCGGTTGTCCCCGATCGAGCCGACCCGCGCTGTCAGGACTCCCGTGACGGACCGCCCCGTCTTAGGCAAAAGCCGCGGCAGATGTTTCAGCACGTTTGCAACGCCAATCGTGTTCACCGCGAGAACGTGTGCCATCGCTTCGGCATCCAGATCGGCAAGTGCCTTTTCAGGCGCGCCACCCACTGGAGCAAGCACCCCAACAGCAACGAAAACTGTCTGGAATGGCCCATCAAGATCGCCCAAAACGCGGTCTGTGGCCGTGGTATTTGTCACGTCCAGCCCATGCGACGCGCGCGACAGCCGTGTCACCCGGCCCCCACGCGCTTCCATCGCGTCCGCGACCGCGCGGCCAATCCCGCCGGAGGCGCCAATTACCAATGCATCAATCATACCCGCCAGCTAACGCACGGTTGCCAACCATCAAGGCACAGCCCATGCGCTTCACTCTGCAAAATACACGCCCGCCCCTTACGGCTGTAAAGCCGCCTGTTGGGGAAAAAGGAGGCTCCCACCCCTAGCCAAGCGCGCAAACTGCCGCCATAGTGCGCGCCATGAGCAACCTGTGGATCCTGCTGCTAATCCGCCTCTGAGCGTGCCATTCCCGGCGCGCCCGCTCAGAGGTACGCCAGCGCGCCAAGGAACACGCAGGACCAAAGGAACACCCCCATGACCAAAGACAATCGTGTTGTCATCTTCGACACCACACTGCGCGACGGCGAACAGTCGCCCGGCGCGACCATGACCCACGCCGAAAAGCTCGAAATCGCACAGCTTCTGGACGAGATGGGCGTGGACATTATCGAGGCGGGCTTTCCGATAGCCTCCGAAGGCGATTTTGCCGCCGTGAGTGAAATCGCCAAGAACGCGCAGAGCTCTGTCATTTGCGGCCTCGCCCGGGCGCAGCTTCCCGATATCGACCGCTGCTGGGAGGCGGTAAAGCATGCGAAGAAACCGCGCATTCATACTTTCATCGGCACGTCACCCCTGCACCGGGCCATCCCGAACCTGACGCAGGACGAGATGGCGGAGCGCATCCACGAAACCGTCACCCACGCCCGCAACCTTTGTGACAACGTTCAGTGGTCCCCGATGGATGCCACGCGCACTGAACACGACTACCTGTGCCGCGTAGTGGAAATCGCCATCAAGGCGGGCGCCACAACGATCAACATTCCCGACACCGTCGGCTACACCGCCCCGCGCGAAAGCGCCGACCTGATCCGGATGCTCATTGAAAAGGTGCCTGGCGCGGACGAGGTGATCTTTGCCACCCATTGCCACAACGATCTGGGCATGGCGACAGCCAACTCGCTTGCCGCCGTGGAAGCCGGCGCGCGCCAGATCGAATGCACGATCAACGGTCTGGGTGAGCGGGCGGGCAATACCGCGCTCGAAGAGGTCGTGATGGCGCTGAAGGTACGCCACGACATCATGCCCTTCCAGACAGGAGTCGACACCACCAAGCTGATGAACATCTCCCGCCGGGTCGCGGCCGTGTCGGGCTTTCCGGTGCAGTTCAACAAGGCCATCGTGGGCAAAAATGCCTTCGCGCACGAATCCGGCATCCACCAGGACGGCATGCTCAAGAACGCCGAAACGTTCGAGATCATGCGCCCCGAGGACGTGGGCTTGTCAGGCACCTCTCTTCCCCTCGGCAAACACTCGGGCCGGGCCGCTCTGCGCGCCAAGCTTGAGGAGCTGGGTTTCGAGGTGGGCGACAACCAACTCAAGGACGTGTTTGTCAGGTTCAAGGAACTGGCCGACCGCAAGAAGGAAGTCTTTGACGACGACCTGATCGCCCTCATGCGTACGTCCGAAGACCCGGAGGCCGCACGGCTCAAGATCGTCTCGCTGCGCGTGCAATGCGGCACCGAAGGCCCGCAGCAAGCCGACCTGACGATGGAGATCGACGGCAAGGCGCACAGCACCACCCAAACCGGCGACGGGCCGGTGGACGCGTCCTTTAACGCCGTCAAAGCCCTGTTTTCCCACACCGCCCGCCTGCAGCTTTACCAGGTGCACGCGGTGACCGAAGGCACCGACGCGCAAGCCACGGTGAGCGTCCGCATGGAAGAAGACGGCCGCATCGTCACCGGCCAGTCTGCGGACACCGACACGGTTGTGGCAAGCGCCAAAGCTTACGTGCACGCCCTCAACCGCCTGCTGGTCCGCCGCGAAAAGGGCGGCACCGACAAGGCCGAGATCAGCTACAAAGACGTCAGCTAACCCAAGTCGGCACCCACGTAGGGTGGGTGCCAACCCACCGTCTCGCATGAAAACCCCAATCCACCTCCGCGCCCCACTTGTGGGCGCACCCGTCCTCGATCATTGGCGCGGCGTCTACGACCACGTCTTCGTCGTGCTGAACCCGCCTTTCTGCATCCCTTGGACGGGCGGCTTGCCAGAACGATTTCGCATTCGTTCGAGCGCACAAGACTGGGTCAGCGCGCACCACGACGTCTGGTTCGTCGACGAGACCGACGACTGCCACACCGACCTCGACAAACTGATCCGCGAACACGCAATCGCGTCGACATGGGCCGCCGAACACGCCCGGCTCTGCCCGGACGTGCCATGGGCGGACTTTGTTCTGTCTTACTGGCTGGCCGCGGTCATCGGCTACGTTGAAGAGGTCGACCCCCGCGTTCGTAGCGCCCTCGAAGCCGACACGCCAACCTGCTGGTTCCTCCCCGACGAAAACGAGCTGCCCCAAGTTCAGGCCCCAGCAATCGGTGCCTTTTTTGCCGCGTTGGGCTGCACCGAAGTCTCCGCATGGAGCGAATTTCGCGACTCGATCCCCAAGACCTTCAAACCCGCTGATTTCCAGAACCCGGAAACCGAACTCATGGTCGAAAGCGATACCGCCCCGTGGCGGATCGGTGCCCTACACGCCGCGGATCCGGGCGTGCTGATGTCATGGGCCTTCGACGAAACATGGGCGACGCTCGCCATGACCGATGCGGCCTACGCCCGCGCGCGGCCCGACGACCATTTCGAATGCATCCGCGCCACACCCGCGATGCATCCCGATTGGCCCCGTCAACTCTGACCGAACCCGTACGCAGTCTCTGGTCGAAAGAGGCACCCCAGCGCCCGATGACGCCCCCGCCGGACTTGCAAAGACGCCCGCACATCCCACGTTGAAGGCAACCGAAATGCCAACAGGATATGCCTCATGCCCCTCATGTCTTCCCCGATAGACGGCTCCCCCATGCGCGAGGTTGAGCGCTACGGCGTCAAGATCGACATCTGCCCCACCTCGGGCGGCATTTGGCTCGACAAGGGCGAGCTGGAAAAGATCATCATGATGATCCGGCAAGAGGCGCTCGATGAGCAAGGCCCCCCGCCCGCACCTGCCGCGTCCTATGACACCGACTACGAGGAACCGCGCTACGCCGCGCGCGAAGAACGCCCCCGCCGCAAAAAGCGGGACAGCATCTTTGACAACCTCATGGACATCTTCGACTAAGCGAGCCGGTCGCGGCCACCATGCGTTGACTTGAACCGACAGTTGGCGTGCGCGATAGTAAACGCGCCCGTCAGCTACGGAGATATGATGCGCCAGCTTGTCCTGATCCTGTGCGTGATGGCGTCAGAGGCCATAGCAGCGCCGCCTGACCTGCAAGAAGGGCGGTTTACCTACGACTTTCTGCCGGACAGCCCCGAAACCGTCTACGACTGTGGTAGCGGCACGCTGATCCTGACCTGGGGCATTCACAGCTATGTCCTGCAAGCCGAGGGCGATCACTGGGTCCATCCGCAGCTATTCGGCTGCCAGTCCGAAGGGGCCTGCAGCGCGGCCTACCGCCTGATCGGGCCTGACGGGCGCGGATACGAGCAGGCCCGCGCAACCCCTGCCCGCAAGGCCATGGCGGATTATCCCGGCCCAGGTTTCCGGCGCAATTTCGGCTGGGAAACCACACCCGGCCCCGTCAATGCCGCGCGCAAGGCCCGCGCCTGCGCCAAACCCCGCGACTGGCTCTATATCCCGCCGGAGGACTGATGGACTATCACCAGAACGGCTTTCGCCCCGGTGATCCCTCTGTCGCCCCCGAAAATCGGCGCCTCAAAGATGTCGCGGATGTGCTGATCGTCGGGTCCGGGCCGGCGGGGCTGACGCTGGCGGCCTACCTTGCCCAGTTCCCGCATATTCACACCCGGCTCATCGAACGCCGCGACGGCCCCCTGCAGATCGGACAGGCGGACGGCATCGCCTGCCGCACGATGGAGATGTTCGCCGCCTTTGGCTTTGTGCATGACGTCCTGCGCGAGGCCTATTGGGTGAATGAGACCGCGTTTTGGGCGCCGCAGGGCGGGCACATCGCGCGGACGGGCCGGATCGACGATGTGGAACCGGGGCTAAGCGAAATGCCCCACGTCATCCTGTCGCAAGCTAGGGTGCAAGAGTTCTACCTGCGCGCAATGGCGCAGGCGCCGACCCGTCTTACACCGGAATACGGCGTCACTGTGGAGGGTCTGAGCATTCCCGAAGACCCCGCCGCGCCGGTGGAGGTCAGCCTGTCGACCGGGGAATGCGCCAAGGCCCGCTTTGTCGTCGGGTGCGACGGGGCGCGCAGCGCGGTGCGCAAGGCGCTGGACATCCCCCTGCACGGCGAGGCGGCAAATGCCGCATGGGGCGTGATGGACGTGCTCGCCGTCACGGATTTTCCGGACATTCGCCTGAAATGCGCAATCCAGAGCGCGGATGAGGGCGCGCTGTTGATCATTCCGCGCGAGGGCGGGCACATGGTGCGGCTCTATATCGAGCTGGACAAGCTAGCCCCGACCGAGCGCGTCGCGGACCTCGAAATCACGCCGGACCACCTGATCGCCGGCGCGCAGCGCATCCTTGCGCCCTACACGCTGGAGGTGCGCGAGGTTGCCTGGTGGTCCGTCTACGAGATCGGCCAGCGCACCGCCCCGCGCTTTGCCGACACCGCGCCGGATGGCCCCGCGCCGCGCGTCTTTATCGCCGGGGATGCCTGCCACACCCACAGCCCCAAGGCGGGCCAGGGCATGAACGTGTCGATGCAGGATGCCTGGAACCTTGGCTGGAAACTGCAAACGGTCCTCGAAGGGCGCGGCGGGCGCGATCTTTTGCACAGCTATTCCGCCGAACGGCAGGCCATCGCGCAGGACCTGATCGACTTTGACAAGGTGTTTGCCGCGAAATTTGCTGCAAAGTCTGGCGCAACGGACACCGAATTTCAGAACTATTTCCAGAAACAGGGTCGCTATACCGCCGGGGTTGCCACCCGTTACACGCCGTCCGCGCTGACAGGCACACGTCATCAGGACCTTGCAACGGGCTTCACGCTTGGCATGCGCTTTCACTCCGCGCCGGTGATCCGCTGGGCTGATGCGAAGCCGGTGCATCTTGGTCATGTGGCGGACCTGTCAGGGCGCTGGCAGCTTTACGTCTTTGCAGGCAAGGACCCCGCGGCGGCGCTGGCGCTCTTGCAAGCCCCTCCCGAGAATACCCAGGTCAACCTGGTCCTGCGTACGCCGCACCGGGACACCGTGCTGGAGCCCGAGCTGCTGCCGCGCACCGGCGCGCTGGGCCTACGAGACTATGGGCGAGTTTTCTGCCCCGCGCCGGAGGCTGATATCTTTGCCGAGCGCGGCATCGCACCGGAAGGCGCCGCTGTTCTGGTGCGCCCTGACCAATACGTCGCCTTCATTGCCCCACCGGGCGCCGCCGAAGACATCACCGCCTTCTTGGCTGCTGCCCTAGGCTGATCGGCCAAATTGCGCCGATTTGACATCGCCTGCGCCTCTTTCAACCGCGCGGGACGGGCTTTATAGGAAAGCGTCACCGCCGCGCCCGAGTCGCGGCGCAAGGATCATTTGAGGCACGCGCGCGCAATGGCGATATTCGACAATCTTGGGGGCCTGTTTTCGTCCGACATGGCCATCGACCTCGGCACGGCGAACACGCTGGTCTACGTCAAGGGGCGCGGCGTGATCCTGTCAGAGCCGTCCGTGGTGGCCTACCACGTCAAGGACGGCGTCAAGAAAGTGCTGGCCGTGGGCGAGGACGCCAAGCTGATGCTAGGCCGCACGCCGGGCAGCATCGAGGCCATCCGGCCCATGCGCGAAGGGGTGATCGCAGATTTCGACACGGCCGAAGAGATGATCAAGCACTTCATCCGCAAGGTCCACAAGCGCAGCACCTTTTCCAAGCCCAAGATCATCGTCTGCGTCCCGCACGGCGCTACTCCGGTTGAAAAGCGCGCCATCCGCCAATCCGTTCTCTCCGCCGGCGCCCGGCGCGCGGGCCTGATTGCCGAACCCATCGCGGCGGCGATCGGTGCGGGCATGCCCATCACTGACCCTACCGGCAACATGGTTGTCGACATCGGCGGCGGCACCACAGAAGTCGCGGTTCTGTCGCTCGGCGATATCGTCTACGCCCGCTCGGTCCGGGTCGGCGGCGACCGCATGGACGAGGCGATCATCAGCTACCTGCGCCGCCAGCAGAACCTTCTGGTCGGCGAGACGACCGCCGAACGGATCAAGACGTCCATCGGCACGGCGCGGATGCCCGACGACGGGCGTGGCACCTCGATGCAGATCCGGGGTCGCGACCTGCTGAACGGCGTGCCGAAGGAAATCGAAATCACCTCGGCCCAAGTGGCGGAAGCCCTGTCCGAACCGGTCCAGCAGATTTGCGAAGCTGTCATGACCGCGTTAGAGACCACGCCGCCCGATCTGGCCGCGGATATCGTCGACCGTGGTGTTATGCTCACGGGCGGCGGCGCCCTGCTGGGGGATCTGGACCTTGCCTTGCGCGAACAGACAGGGCTTGCCGTGTCCATCGCAGACGAGTCGCTGAACTGCGTGGCCCTCGGCACTGGCAAGGCACTGGAATACGAAAAACAACTGCGCCACGCCATTGACTATGACAGCTGACGCGTTGGGCATCGGCTGATCCTCGACAACAGTTGATCCGCGCGATGCTTGCGCGGCAGCATGAAACAGACCAGACTCCCGAGCGTACCTGACGGGCAATCAAAGGGCACGATGTGGCCAAGGATCGTTCTACATCTCAGGACTTTACCGGGCCGCTGCGGCGATTGCTGCTGGCGGTCATGATCCTTGTGCTGGGCGGCATTTTCCTGATCTGGCGCATCGACAGCCCGCGGGTGGAGCGGTTCCGGGCGGCGGTCACAGACAGCATCGTGCCCAATTTCGACTGGGCGATGGCGCCAGTAAACGGCACGGTACAATTGATCCGCAACGCCCAAAGCTACCGCGCCCTCGCCGAACAGAACGAAGAGCTGCGCCGAGAATTGCGCCGCATGCGCGCGTGGAAAGAGGCCGCTGTGCAGCTGCGGCAGGAAAACGCACGCCTGCTGGATTTGAATAATGTCCGGCTTGACCCGCGCCTGACGCATGTCACTGGCGTCGTGTTGGCCGACAGCGGCTCGCCTTTCCGCCAGTCGGTTTTGATCAACGTCGGCGCCAAGGATGGCGTGGTGGATGGTTGGGCCACGATGGATGGCATCGGCGTCGTAGGCCGTGTGTCGGGTGTCGCGGCAAATACATCCCGCGTCATCCTGCTTACGGACGCGTCAAGCCGTATTCCGGGTGTCGTGCAGCCTTCGGGTCAGCGGGTGATCATTGCAGGCGACAACACGGCCGCACCGCCGGTAGACTTTCTTGAAAACAGGGACCTTGTGCGCCCCGGCGATCAGGTGTTTTCGTCCGGCGATGGCGGCGTTTTTCCTGCCGGCCTGCTGATTGGGACCGTGGCCGAAGACCCCGGCGGCCGCCTACGCATCCGTCTTGCCGCGGATTACGAACGGCTCGAGTTTTTGCGTGTCCTACGTCACTACGGGATTGAGGATGTGCCCGACACCGCGCAGGTAATCGCCCCCAGCGCGCCGCTTGCCGGGCTGGAGCCGCGCGATGAATGACGCCTCCTCCTCCCGTCTGTGGGCCATGCGCGGCGGCTTTGTACTGCTAGTCATGGTGATCCTCTTCTTTCACCTGCTGCCGCAGCAAATGGTTCCGCGCGCCTGGGCGGGGCCAGAATGGGTAACACTTTTCGCCTTTGCTTGGGCGGTACGGCGGCCTGAGCTTGTGCCAGTGCTCCTGCTCGGCGGTCTGCTGCTTCTCGCTGACCTGCTTCTTGGGCGCCCGCCGGGGCTCTGGGCGCTTTTGGCGCTACTCGCTGCTGAGCGGCTGAAAGCCCGCGCGCAGACCCTGCGGGACTCCACCTTGGCCGCAGAGGTGCTCGAAGTGTCGCTCCTGATTGTCGGCGTGTCCGCGGCATACCAACTTGTGCTTGTTGTCATGCTGGTCGACGATGTCAGCCTCTCGCTCAGCGCCAGCCAGGCGCTAACGTCGGTGCTGGCCTACCCACTGGTCGTCCTCATCACTCATGGGGTGATGCGTGTGCGGAAATCCGCCCCGGGCGATCTGGAAACAGCGCCATGAGACGCCCTCGCGCCGATATCGAAGCGTCCCAGCGGCGCCTGACCCGCCGCGCCGCACTGATCGGCGGTGTGCAGGGGATCTTTGTCCTCGGCCTCGCCGCGCGGATGAGGTACCTGCAGGTCGAACAGGCCGATGAATTCCGCCTGCTGGCGGAAGAAAACCGGATTAACATCCACCTCATCCCGCCAGCCCGCGGCGAGGTGTTCGACCGTAACGGCGTGGCACTGGCACGAAATGTCCCATCTTACCGGATCGTTCTGGTGCGCGAGAATGCAGGCGATCTAGAAGAAACGCTTAGCCGGCTCGCCACAATCATCCCGCTGGATCCGGAAGCCCGTGCCAAGGCGCTCGAGGACAGCCGCCGCTCCGCACCCTTTGTTCCGGTAGCTGTCGCCGAAAATGTCAGCTGGGACGACATTGCCGCCGTGTCTGTAAACGCCCCCGCCCTGCCCGGCATTTCGCCTGAGGTCGGCCTGACCCGTGTCTATCCGCGCGGCTCTGACTATGCGCATGTGCTGGGCTATGTCGGCCCGGTCAGCGATTTTGACCTGAGCCGTATTGAAGATCCGGACCCGCTCCTGCGCATTCCACGCTTCCAGATCGGCAAGGTCGGCGTTGAGGCGAAACACGAAGCGCTCCTGCGCGGCAAGGCGGGCACCAAGCGTGTTGAGGTAAACGCAACCGGACGCATCATGCGCGAGCTGTCGCGCCAAGAAGGCAACGCAGGCAAGGACCTGCAACTGACCATCGACGCCAACCTGCAAAGCTATACGCAGGCCCGATTGGGCAACGAATCGGCAAGCGCCGTGGTCATGGATGTGGAAACCGGTGATCTGGTGGCCATCGCTTCCGCGCCGACATTCGATCCCAACCTCTTTGTCCGCGGGATTTCCGTGGCCGATTACGCCGAGCTGACGGAAAACAAGTACCGGCCGTTGGCCTCCAAATCTGTACAAGGGACGTACCCGCCCGGATCCACCTTCAAGATGATCACCGCGCTTGCTGCCTTGGAAGACGGGATCGTTGGCCCGGACGAGACGGTCTATTGCCCCGGCCACCTCGAGGTCGCGGACCGCAAATTCCACTGCTGGAAACGGGGCGGACACGGGCATGTCGATTTGCGCAAAAGCCTGATGGAAAGCTGCGATGTCTACTACTACGACCTCGCGCTAAAGGTGGGGATCGAGAAAATCTCGGCCATGGCCCGGCGTTTTGGCCTTGGCGTGCGCCACGATGTTCCCATGTCCGCCGTTGCCCGCGGCCTCGCACCCGACCGCGCCTGGAAACGCGATGTGCGCGGCGAGGAATGGCGCATCGGCGATACGGTAAACGTCTCCATCGGGCAGGGCTACATGCTGGCCTCTCCCCTGCAGCTGGCTGTCATGTCCGCGCGCATTGCTACCGGGCGGGACGTGTCGCCGCGCCTGATCAAATCCGTGGATGGCATCGAAACGCCGTCCGGCGCCGGCACCGACATGGGGCTGTCAGACGCGAACATGCGCAAAATGCGCGAGGCGATGTACGATGTAGTCAACGCCCGCAAGGGCACGGCCTACGGAAGCCGCGTGATTGCCGACGGCATGCGCATGGCGGGCAAGACCGGCACCAGCCAGGTGCGCAACATCACCGCCGCCGAACGGGCCGCTGGCGTGATCCGGAACGAAGATCTGCCATGGGAACGGCGCGATCACGCGCTGTTTGTGAACTACGCGCCTTACGACAACCCGAAATACGCCGTCGCGGTCGTCGTCGAACATGGCGGCGGGGGCAGCACCGCCGCCGCACCCATCGCCCGCGACATCACCCTTCAGGCGCTTTACGGGGGCGAGCCGCCGCTTGAAGCTTACCCGACAAAAGACCGCGAGACCATTCGCCGACAACAGGCGGACCTGCGCGACGCGCGCCCTGTGGCCAATTACGGAACGTCGGATCAGGCATGAGCTATCTCGAATATACCGTCAAATACACGCCCACCGGACTGCGCAAGGTCCTGTACCTGAACTGGTACCTGACGGTGCTGCTGGTCGCCGTAGCCGGTGTCGGCTTCCTGATGCTCTACTCCGTCGCCGGCGGCGACCTGTCGCGCTGGGCAGAGCCGCAGATGAAGCGCTTTGTCATGGGCCTCGCACTGATGTTCATCGTGGCCATGGTGCCCATATGGTTTTGGCGGTCGGTGGCAGGGTTCGGGTTGGTCGTATCGATCCTTCTGCTTATAGCGGTCGAACTCTTCGGATCGGTGGGAATGGGAGCACAGCGCTGGATTGATCTTGGTTTCATGCGGTTGCAGCCGTCCGAGCTCACCAAAGTGGCGCTGGTCATGGCACTGGCCGCCTATTACGACTGGTTGCCGCAATCCAAAGTGTCTCGCCCGATCTGGGTGGCTTTGCCGGTGTTGATCATCCTGGTGCCGACCGCCTTTGTCTTTGCGCAGCCGGATCTTGGCACGTCGATCCTCCTGCTGGCGGCGGGCGGCGGCCTAATGTTTCTGGCTGGGGTACACTGGGGGTATTTCGCCGCCGTCATCGCCTCGGGTGCTGCGCTGATCACGGCCGTGCTGCAGTCGCGGGGCACGTCTTGGCAGTTGCTGGCAGACTACCAGTACCGCCGCATAGACACCTTCCTTGACCCGTCCTCAAGCCCGCTTGACGCGGGATATCACATCACACAGGCGACGATTGCGCTGGGCTCCGGCGGCTGGACCGGCCGCGGCTTCATGCAAGGCACGCAAAGCCGACTGAACTTCCTACCGGAAAAGCATACAGATTTCATCTTTAATACGCTGGCCGAAGAATTCGGCTTTATCGGCTCCATGGCGCTTTTAGGGCTCTACACGCTCATCATCGTGTTCTGCGTAGCTTCCGCGCTGGTGAACAAAGACCGGTTTTCATCGCTGCTCATCCTCGGGCTCGCACTCAACTTCTTTCTCTACTTTGCCGTCAACATGGCCATGGTCACTGGCCTTGCCCCCGTGGTTGGCGTGCCCCTTCCGCTGGTCAGCTATGGCGGGTCGGCCATGCTGGTCCTGATGATCGGCTTTGGCCTGATCCAAAGCGCCCACGTCCACCGCCCAAGGTAGCAACCCCATGCTCAAAGTCCTTTTTGCAGCCAGCGATGCGCGCTGGCCCTATTACGAGACACCCTTGCGCACCGCTTTCGCGGCTTGCGGCCTCGACGTGCACCTCGCCCGCGACCATGCGCCCGAGACGGTCGATTACATTGTCTACGCACCAAATTCGGACGTGCAGGATTTCACCCCATATACGCGCCTGCGCGCTGTGCTAAACCTCTGGGCCGGGGTCGAAATGGTGGCGGGCAACCCGACCCTCACCGTCCCGCTCTGCCGCATGGTTGATCCGGGCCTCACGCAAGGCATGGCTGAATGGGTCAGTGGGCACGTCTTGCGGCATCACCTTGGCATGGATGCACACATTACCGCAGCTCCAGGTACGTGGGCCCCAACGCCCCCTCCGCTCAGTTGGGACCGCCCCGTGACCATCCTTGGTCTTGGCGAACTCGGCACCGCGTGCTGCCAGACGCTTGGCCGTATCGGCTTTCCCGTCACCGGCTGGAGCCGCACGCAAAAACAGATCGACGGCATCACTTGCCGGTCGGGCGCAGATGGGCTGACCGCAGCGCTCGGTACGGCGCAGATTCTTGTGCTACTGCTGCCCGACACCCAAGCCACGACGAACATCCTGAACGCCGAGACCCTCGCGTTGCTGCCAAAAGGCGCTGTCATCCTCAATCCCGGCCGCGGCCCCCTGATCGACGATGACGCCCTGTTGTCGGCCCTCGACACGGGCCATGTTGGCCACGCCACGCTTGATACATTCCGCACCGAACCGCTGCCCGCAGATCACCCTTACTGGCATCACCCGAACGTCACAGTCACACCACATATCGCGTCGGAAACCCGCGCGGAGTATTCAAGCCAGACAATCGCCGAAAACATCGCCCGCGATCAGGCCGGCAAACCGCTGCTACACGTGGTCGACCGCGCCCTCGGCTACTGATCCCTCAAGGGCTTGGCCGACGCGGGGGGTGTTTGAGGGGGCTTGCCCCCTCATCAGCAAAACAAAATCGCGCCCGCGCAGCGGACAATCAGATCACGCCGCGAGGCCCCGCCCCTTCAGCAGCGCCTCAACCCCCGGCAAGCGACCGCGGAACGCCTTGTACAGCACTGCGGCGTCGCGGCTGCCACCGGTCGACAGGATATTGGCCTCCAGCGCCTGCGCGGTTTCAACGTCAAACGCACTGCCTGCCTCTTCAAAGGCGGCGAAAGCGTCCGCGTCCATCACCTCGGACCACATGTAGCTGTAATAGCCCGCGCTATAACCATCGCCGGCAAAAACATGCGCGAAATGCGGCGTTGCGTGGCGCATCCCTATCGCAGCGGGCATGCCGATTTCTGCCAGAACCTCGGTCTGCCGCGCCATCGGATCGGTCGGCGCCGCGCCCTCGTGAAAGGCAAGGTCAACCAGCGCCGAGGCAACATATTCCACCGTCTGAAAGCCCATATCATAAGTCGCCGCCGCCAGAACCTTGTCCAGAAGATCGCGCGGGATCGGCTGGCCCGTCTCGGCGTGCACCGCATGCTGCGCCAACACCTCCGGTACCTCGAGCCAATGCTCGTACAGCTGGCTGGGCAATTCCACGAAATCGCGCGCCACGGATGTGCCCGATACGGATTCATAGGTCACATCCGACAGCATCTGGTGCAGCGCGTGGCCAAATTCGTGAAACAGCGTGCGCGCGTCGTCATAGGACAGCAGCGCCGGATCGCCTTTGGCAAAATTGCACACATTGATCACTACCGGCGCCTGCACCTCAGGGTGGCGCGCTTGGCTGCGCATGGCCGAACACCACGCACCCGACCGCTTGCCACCCCGGGCAAAGTAATCGCCGATAAAGACCGCCACGTGTTTGCCGCCGCGTGTCACCTCCCACGCCCGGCAGTCCGGGTGATAAAGGGGCACGTCCAGTGGCTTGAACGACAGGCCAAAGAGCCGCTCGGCACAGTCGAAGGACGCGGCGATCATGCGGTCGAGCTGAAAATAGGGCTTCAACTCTGCCTCATCGAGGTCATGCAGATCCTTGCGCCGCTTTTCCGCGTAATAGCGCCAGTCCCATGGCTTCAGATCGCCATTCACGCCCTCGGCCTGCATCATCTGGCCCAGAACCCAGCCATCCGCCTCTGCCGCGGCCTTTGCGGGCGCCCAGACCTGCATCAGCAGATCGCGCACCGCGGCGGGTGTCCCGGCCATCTCCGTTTCTAGCTTGTAAGCGGCGAAATCGTCATAGCCCAGCAGCTTGGCCCGCTCTTCGCGCAAGGCCAGGATCTCTGCGGCGATGGCGCGGTTGTCCGTCTCACCCCCGTTTGCACCGCGCGCAGCCCAGGCATTGTAGGCTTTTTCGCGCAAATCCCGGCGGGGCGAGAATTGCAGGAACGGCACGATCAGCGACCGCGACAGGGTCACCACCGGCCCGCCTGAACCCTTTTCCTCGCCCGCCGCGCGGGCGGCAGCCACAACGAACTGTGGCAGACCGGCCAGATCACCCTCCTCAAGCGGCATGAACCAGTCGCGCTCGTCCGCCAGAAGGTTCTGCGTAAAGGATGTGCCGAGCGTCGCCAGCCGCCCCTTGATCTCTTTCATCCGGTCCGCCTCTGCGCCTTCCAGCGCCGCGCCCGCGCGGACAAAACCGCGATGTGTCAGCATCAGAACCCGCGCCTGCTCGTCCGTCAGCTCCAGCCCCTCGCGCGCCTCCCACACAGCCGCGACCCGGGCGTAAAGCGCCGTGTTGGCCGTGATGTCCGCAAAATGCGCCGCGATCTTCGGGGAAAAGTCCCGTTGCAGCGCCTCGCGCGCCGGGTTGCTGTCGGCGCCAGCAACGGTAAAGAACGTCCCCAGCACCTTGTCCAGATCCTTGCCCGCCGCCTCCAGCGCGCCAATCACGCTGTCAAAGGTCGCAGGCCCCGTGTCCCCGGCGATGGCGCCAATTTCCGCATTGTGGCGGGCCAGCGCCTCGTCCAACGCGGGCGCAAAATCATCGTCAGAGATGGCATCAAAAGGCGCGATCTGAAACGGCGTGTCCCAGTCAGCAAGCAGGGGGTTTGTCATGGCGGAAATCTCCTTTGCAACATAACCTAATCGCGCCGCACGGACTTGCAATCGCGCGCGCGCTGGCAAAGGGTCGGCCCATGAGCAAACCAAACCATCTGGGCGAGATGACCCGCGCGATCCATGCCGGTGAGACGCCCGACACCGCAACCGGCGCCTCTGCGCCTGCGATCCACATGTCGTCCACCTTTGTCAGTCACGATGTCGGGGGCTTTTCCGCCCATGACCTGACCGATGACAGCCCGTTCACCTATGCCCGCTGGGCCAACCCGTCCGTCCAGATGCTGGAGCGCAAGATCGCTTCGCTGCAAGGGACCGAAGACTGCCTGTGCACCGCGTCCGGCATGGCAGCCGCCTCGGCGATCCTGCTGACGCTGCTGTCGTCTGGTGACCACCTCGTGATCTCCGATGTCAGCTATGCGGGCGTTGCGGAACTGGCGCGCGAAACCCTGCCGCGCATGGGGATCGAGGTCACGCCAGTCGACATGTCGGACCCGGCCAATGTGGCGCAGGCCCTGCGCCCAAACACCAAGCTCGTGCATTGCGAAAGCCCGGCGAACCCGATCATGCGCCTGACAGACTTTGCCGCGGTGGCGCGCCTTGCCCATGACGCGGGCGCGCTCGTGTCGACCGATGCGACCTTTGCCTCCCCGCTGGGCCTCGATACCGAGGCGCTGGGCATCGACCTCGTCATGCATTCCACCACCAAATATATCGGCGGTCATGGCGACGCGGTGGGCGGGGCCGTCTGCGGACGCCGCGACCTCATCAAGCAGATCAGGCTCGAAGCCGGTATCCACCATGGAAGCATCCTGTCGCCGTTTAACGCGTGGCTGATCGCGCGCGGCATGGCGACGCTGCCACTGCGGATGCGCGCGCATCGGTCCGGTGCGCAAGCCGTGGCCGAATGGCTTGAAGCGCAGCCGTCTGTCACGCGCGTGATGTATCCCGGCCTCGCGTCCCACCCTCAGCATAATCTGGCGGCACAGCAGATGAAAAACACGTCCGGCATGATCTCCTTTCAGGTCGGCGACGTTGCTGCCGGGGAACGCATCGCCCAGACGATGATCGAGCGGCTGGAGCTGATCCACTACGCCGTCTCGCTCGGCCACCACCGCAGTCTTGTCTTCTGGATGGAAACGGACGCGCTCATGTCCTCTTCCTTTGCGCTGACAGGGGCTGGGGCCGAAAGCTACCGCGCCTATGCCGGGGACGGGATTTTCCGCCTGTCCGTGGGTCTCGAAGACCCCGAAGACCTCATCGCCGATCTGGCCCGCGTGCTTTGATCGACGCGGCCCTGCGCCTGGCCCTCGCCCCCGTTCTGGTGGCGCAGGGTGCATGGGTTGCGGCGCGCACGCCATCCCTGCCCGAAGCGCTCGGGCACCACTCCGGCGCAATCGGCGAGGGTCCACCCCTGCGCGTCCTTTTTGTGGGTGACAGTTCCATGGCGGGTGTGGGGGTCATCCATCTGGATGACGCCCTGCCCGGTCAGATTCTGAGCCGCCTCGCGCCGCACTTTGCTGTCACGTGGCACATGCACGCGCGCTCGGGTGCGACGACCGCAAGTACGTCGCGGACGCTGCCACCCCACAAATGCGACATCGCGATCGTTGCCTTAGGCGTAAATGATCTGACCCGGCTGGTGCCGCTGCGCCGCTGGCTGGCGCAAACCGAAGCGCTGATCGAGCAGCTGGAGACAGGCGGCGCCCGGCAGGTTCACTTGAGCGCAATGCCGCCCGTGGGGCGCTTCCCCGCGATCCCATCGCCCTTGTCCTGGGTGCTGGGCCGTCAGGCGGCGCGGATGACCGAAGGCCTTGCGGCCCTCGCCCGGCGCAGGGGCGCGTTGCTGCACATTTTGCCAGAAACAGCCCTGACGCCGGATATGGTCGCGTCCGACGGGTTCCATCCCGGCCACGCGACCTACGCGGTTTGGGGCGAGATGGTGGCTAGTGCGATCCTCCGCACACCGGACACTCCGCCCGGCGGCTGACCGAGATCGTCCGGTTTTCACCCCATAGCGCGTCAAAGATCATCATCTGACCGCGCAAGGGCTGGCCCGCGCCGGTAATCACCTTCACCGCCTCTGCCGCCATCATCGCGCCAACGACGCCCGGCAAGGGGCCAAGCACCCCTGCCTCGGCGCAAGACGGCGCAAGGCCTGCTGCCGCGGGCTTGTCAAAGACACAACGATAGCACGGCGCGCCCTGCGCCGGGTCAAACACGCTCAGCTGCCCTTCCCACTGGCTCAGCGCGCCGGAGACCAGCGGCACACCCGCGCGGACACAGGCGGCATTCACGGCATAACGGGTCTCCGCATCATCGGTGCCGTCCAGCACCACGTCATATTCGGCGACCAGATCATCCGCGATGTCCTCGCCAAACGCGCGGTGATAGGGTCGCACGGTCACAAAGGGGTTTTGCGCCTTCATCGCCGCCTCGGCCGAGAACACCTTGGGCATGCCGATCCGTGCGTCCGTGTGAATCACCTGCCGCTGCAGGTTGCTGCCGTCCACCACATCATCGTCGATGACACCGATCGTCCCGACCCCCGCGGCGGCGAGGTATTGCAGCGCGGGCGATCCAAGCCCGCCAGCCCCAACCACAAGCACCTTGGCCTGTTTCAGCGCCACCTGCCCCGGCCCGCCAATCTCGCGCAGGACGATGTGACGGGCATAGCGGTTCAGCTCGGTCTCGGACATCGGGCCGTCATTTGCGACTCCCGCCGCGGCTTCGGCCCGTTCCGCCTCTGCAACACCGGCTCGTCCGCGCAGACGGTTCAAACCGTAGCGATAGGCAAGCACCAGCAACACAAAGGCAAGGATCAAAAGCCAAAACTCCGGCTCACCGCCGGTCGCCGCACGCAAGGGATGCCCATCTGGCAGCAGTACGTGCAGCGCCAGAACCGCCACGAACAGCAAGCCCACCATGTTCAGCCGCGCGGCCCGCGGGGCGCCCATCGCTGCGCCGATACCCCACATCACGGCCGCCATCGTGAATACAATGAACATCAGCCAGCCCCCGTGCTGCCAAAACCGCCCGTGCCCCGCGCAGTTTCGCTCAGCGCAGAGACCTCGGCAAATTCAGCCTGCACGACAGGGGCTGCGACCATCTGCGCGATGCGCATACCGTGGGTCACCTCGAACGGTGCCTGCCCGAGGTTTATCAGGATCACACCAACCTCACCGCGATAATCGCTGTCGATGGTGCCCGGGCTGTTCACCAACGTCACTCCATGCGTCAGCGCAAGACCCGACCGGGGCCGCACCTGCACCTCCGCCCCCGCCGGGATCGACATGCGCAGGCCCGTTGGCACAAGCGCACGCCCGCCGGGGGCAAGCGTGACCGCCCCCTGTGGCAGGTTCGCGCGCAAATCAGCCCCGGCGGCACCTGCCGTCTCGTAGGCCGGCAGGCCCAGCGACGGGTCCGCGCCCTCCGCCCATGTCATTTCGATCTTCATCGCAGCTCCCCTTTGGCGCAGAGTTAGCTCGCCAAAGCCTCCGCGACACGTGCGGCAAGGCGGCGCGCCACCTCATCCTTGCCCATCCGCGGCCAATCCTCTGATCCGCTTTCGGTGATCAGGTGCACCGCGTTCTCCGATCCGCCCATGATCCCCGTCTCGGGCGAGACGTCGTTGGCCACGATCCAGTCGCAGCCCTTGCGCACCCGCTTCGCCGTCGCATGAGCGATCACGTCATCAGTTTCTGCCGCGAACCCGACCACCAGACCAGGCCGACCTGCGTCTATCTGCGCAACCTCCGCCAGAATGTCGGGGTTTTCCGCGAATTCCAGCACCGGCATCCCGCCCCGTGTCTTTTTCAGCTTGCGGTCCGATGCGCTGGCCACGCGCCAGTCTGCAACGGCTGCCGCGAAGATCGCCGCATCACAGGGCAAGACCCGCATGACCGCATCGCGCATCTCCTGCGCGGTCGTCACCCGGTGCAGCACAACGCCGCCCGGTGGCGGCACGTCCGCGGGACCAGTCACAAAATGCACTTCGGCGCCCAGATCGCGCAACGCCGCGCCCAGCGCTGCACCTTGCGCGCCCGAGGAGCGGTTGGCGATATAGCGGACCGGGTCAATAGGCTCGTGCGTCGGGCCTGAGGTGAGCAGTATACGCTTGCCGCTCAGAGGCCCAGTGCTGAGGCGCGCCGCGATGGCCTCCACAATCTCGAGCGGTTCTGCCATGCGCCCGGGCCCATACTCGCCACAGGCCATGTCCCCGTCATTGGGTCCCGCAATTGTGACGCCGTCACCGCGCAAAGTCTGCAAATTGCGCTGTGTCGCCGGATGCTCCCACATGCGCACGTTCATCGCGGGCGCCATCAGAACCGGCGTATCCGTCGCAAGCAGCAGCGTCGTGGCCAGATCATTCGCATGCCCCTGTGCGGCCTTCGCCATAAGGTCTGCCGTTGCCGGCGCAACAACAACCAGATCGGCCACGCGGGACAGCTGGATATGGCCCATCTCCGCCTCATCGGTCAGGTCAAAAAGGTCCGAATACACCTTGCTTCCCGACAACGCAGCGACCGATAGAGGTGTGACAAATTCCGTGGCCGCTTTGGTCAGCACCGGCGTCACATAAGCACCGCGCTCTCGAAGCCGTCGGATCAGGTCGAGGGATTTATAGGCCGCGATGCCGCCGCCAATGATCAGCAAGATGCTTTTGTCTTCCAACATGGCGCGAGACTAGGCGCATCCGGTGGCCCCCGCAACGGGGGCTCTTCAGGGCTCGACCTCCTGCGCGGTCCATGTGACAGGTGAAGTCTAGCGAAGCGCCCCGCAGGGATCGGGGCGTTCGATTGTTGGCGCATCGCGCAGGATATCAAAGCCGCCCTCCGGCATGACGCCGCCTTCGCCCTGACCCAGCGTAATAACAACTGCATCTGGCGCGGCCCGCGCAAGGAACCTAGGTACGCCCCAATCCGCGCGTGCGTGACCATTGCCGGTAATGATGACAACCGGGCCGCCCGTCTCGCGCCAAGCCTCAATCGCGACGTTGGCCAGCGTGGCATCCCGTAGGCGCTGCACATCAACCATGTCCGGGATCAAATCAGGCGGAAGCATGCCACAATGGGCATCAAACTGCATCTGGTTCCGTGCCGCCTGCTCAGGTGTAGGCAGCGCCGCATCGAGACCAAAGAGGATCGGCTCGGGGAAATGATCAGTCACGTCGCCCTCGATCACCGCACGCGCCGCGGCCCTTGGCACCGCCGCCCCGTAATGCCGCGCGCCCGGGGCAGATGCCATTATGGGATGATACATGGAGAAATCGGGCCAGCCGGCCTCTTCCCAGCCCAGAAGCGCACCTTGTTCAGCCGCGCCGAGGGCAGGATCGACCAGCGCCGCCTGCTCAGGCACCATCATCTCCCAAACAATCGCGGCCGGAGAGATCATCGCAACCGCGCGCGCCTGAATCTCATGATGCACCGGGTTGTCATGCCGCTCGCCAAGAATGACCACGTCGGCTCCAGCAAAATCATCAGGGCCAAATGCCAAGGCCGCCCCTGTAAGGACGGCCCAAACAACAAAAGTGGATATCGTGCGGATCATGCGAGGAAGTGATGCACTTCCCGGCTCTGATTTTCCAGCGACTTGCGCATTTTAGCAAAGGCCGCGGCCTCTAGCTGGCGCACCCGCTCCTTCGACAGGCTCAGCTCCTGGCCGAGGCTTTCGAGGGTCCGCGGGTCCTCACGCAGCTTGCGTTCGCGTACGATGAACCGCTCCCGGTCGTTCAGTGCACCTAGCGCCGACAAAAGCCACTCGCGCAGCTGCTCAGTATCGTGCTGCTGTTCGACTGTCTCGGCCGCCTGCTCGCTGTCGTCCTCAAGCGCATCAATCCACTCGCGCCCCTCGTCATCCACCGACTGCGTGGCGTTCAGCGAATAGTCGGAGCCGGACAAACGGCCTTCCATCATCTCAACATCGTGCAGCGGAACACCAATCTCGGTCGAGATCATCTGGCGCAGCTGGTGCTTGTCGAGCGTCTCGCCCGCCGCGGCGCTTTCCCGCTCCAGCCGCGCCTGAACGCGGCGCATGTTGAAGAACAGCGACTTTTGCGACGACGTGGAGCCGGTACGAACCATGGACCAGTTCCGCATCACGTAATCTTGGATGGACGCCTTGATCCACCAAACAGCGTAAGTTGAGAAGCGTACACCACGGTCGGGATCAAATTTGTCAGCGGCCTTCATGAGACCAAGCCCCGCCTCTTGGATCAGATCGTTCATCGGCGCGCCGTAGCGTTTGAACTTTGCCGCCATCGAGATCGCGAGACGCATGTAGGCTGTAATCAGTCGGTGCAGGCTTTTTTCGCACCGCTCGTCGCGCCACGCATAAGCGAGGCGAAGTTCCGTCTCCGCGTCGAGCAATTCAGCCTTCATGGCCACGCGCGAGATTGACATGTCACGAATATTATCCAAGGCCATTGTGAATTCCCCTGTCGTAGCCAGTTTTTTCTTTCGCGCACTGACAGGATTACGCACCAAACAGCCGAGTGGTTCACAAGGTCATGCAAAAAAAGTTGCCAGCACACACCCTCGTTCTAGGTGGCGGGGCTTCGGGAAAATCTGCCTTTGCAGAAAATTTACTTATAAACAGCGGGTTAGAGCCTGTCTACATAGCGACAGCCCGAATTTGGGACGACGAAATAAAGTTGCGCGTAAAGGTGCATCAGGACCGGCGTGGGCCGGAATGGTCGACGCTGCACGCTACGCTCGATCCGGGCGCCGCGCTTGCGGGGCTGCGGGCCGGACAAGCGGCCCTGATCGACTGCGCAACGATGTGGCTGACCAATCACGTGATCGATAAAACCGATCTCGCCGCTGCACAGGCTACACTTCTTGAGGGGCTTGCCACTGCCCCGGTGCCGGTAGTCATTGTTACCAATGAAATCGGCCAGGGTATCGTCCCGATGGAGGCAGAAACCCGCGCCTTTCGGGAGTCGCAAGGCCGGCTCAACATCGCCCTTGCCGCGCAGGCGGACTGCGCGGTTCAGGTTGTTGCGGGGCTGCCCAACGTTCTGAAGGGGGCCTTGTCATGAGCGTTTTTCACTGGGTCCGCCACGGACCCACGCACCAGAAAACCTTTGTCGGTTGGCGCGATGTTCCCGCCGATCTGTCAGACGCGGACCAGATTGCGCGCCTGACCCGGCATCTGCCAAGGGACGCGCTGGTGGTTTCGTCCGATCTTTTGCGCTCCGTCGCAACCGCCGACGCGATCTGCGGCGCGCGCTCCCGGCTTCCGCACATGCCCAGCCTGCGCGAGTTTCATTTCGGCGCGTGGGACGGGGTGCATTTCTCACGCATTCCCGAAGCGCAAAGCCGCCCCTACTGGGAACGGCCGGGCAACACTGCGCCGCCCGGCGGCGAAAGCTGGAACACCGCCGCGGCGCGCGTAGGCGCAGCCGTGCGCCATTTGATGCGCGCGCATCCCGGCCGCACCTTCATAGCCGTCGCCCATATCGGCGTGATCCTGACGCAAGTGCAGGCCGCAAACGGTTGGCGCCCGGAACAGGCCATTGCGCACAAGATCGACAACTTGTCGGTCACGACCATCGACTGGACCGCGCCGAGTCAGAGAGTTCGCCAGATCAATCACCTTCCGTGATGCTGAACCCAACAAACCATCGCTCGCTGGGCACGGTACGCGGGCGCTAAGGTACGGCTTATGACTTACGATCTTTTCATCGGCGATCGCGCCTTTTCCAGCTGGTCGCTGCGCGGCTTTCTCATGCTCGACGCATTTGGGCTGCCCTTCAACGAACATCTGATCGGGCTCTATTCCGGCACCATGGCGCAGGATATGCAGCCACTCGCTCCGGCCCGCCTCGTGCCGACGCTGCGAACGCCCGAAGGCACGGTGGTTGGAGAAAGCCTCGCTATGGCCGAAACCCTGGCCGAACGGCATGCAAGCGTGGGGCTTTGGCCGACAGAGCCTGCCGCACGCGCCACGGCGCGCTGGCTCTGTGCCGAAATGGTGGGCGGTTTCTCTGCTCTGCGCACCGATTGCTCCATGCAGCTATTTCGCGTGTGGGACGGGTTTGAACCCTCGGACGCAGTCAAGGCAGATATCGCCCGCATTGAGGCTCTCTGGGCACACGCTGCGCACTTCAAATCAGACGGCGACTGGCTCTTTGGCGCGTACTCGCTGGCGGATGTATTTTACGCCCCTGTCGCCGCGCGCATCATTGGCTATGACCTGCCCGTATCCGACAGCGTCCGCGCCTATGCCCTGCAAAGCCTCGCGCACCCCTCTGTCCGGAAATGGCGGGCCGAAGCGGTCGAGGTGCCCTATGATCCGATGCCCTACGACCTCGGACTGCCAAGCCGCGACTGGCCGGTCTGAAACATTAACCAATCGGTAAGACCTCGATGAATATGGTTAACCAACCTTAACAGCGCGGTCTGCCCCATGCTCGCCTCCGCCCAGTCCATCACGTTTCAAGGCATTGAAGCGGTGCCTGTCGACGTACAGTGCGCCGTGTCACCCGGCCTTCCGGCCTTTTCCATCGTTGGCCTACCAGACAAGGCTGTCAGCGAGGCGCGCGAACGTGTGCGGGCTGCACTGCACGCGATGTCGATTGCCCTGCCGTCACGACGTATCACGGTGAACCTGTCGCCAGCTGACCTTCCGAAGGAAGGCGCCCATTTCGACCTGCCCATCGCGCTGTCGCTGCTCGCGGCCATCGAAATCCTGCCCAAGGACGCGGTGGATGGTGTGGTCGCCATGGGCGAGTTGGCGCTAGACAGCTCCCTCGTGCCGGTGCCGGGCGCGCTGCCTGCGGCCATGACCGCAGGTGCCGGTAACCAGACGCTGCTCTGCCCGGCGGGATCGGGGGCCGAAGCGGCCTGGGTCGAACGCGCCAACGTCATTGCTGCGGCCACGTTGGGTGACGTCGTGCGCCACTTTACCGGGCAAACGCCCCTGTCTCCGGCGGAACCCGGCACGCCGCCTGATCTGCCCAGCGTATGCGATCTGATCGAGGTGAAGGGTCAGGAGCGCGCCAAACGGGCGTTGGAAATCGCTGCAGCGGGGCGACACCACCTCCTCATGACCGGTCCGCCGGGCTCTGGCAAATCCATGCTGGCCGCACGGCTACCCGGAATCCTTCCACCGCTCACGCCGTTTGAGGCGCTCGAGACATCGATGATCCACTCGCTCTCCGGCCTTCTGGACGCCGGCGGGATCTGCCGGGCGCGCCCATTCCGCGAGCCGCACCACACCGCATCCATGGCCGCGATCATCGGCGGCGGGCGCGGCGCAAAGCCGGGCGAGGTCTCACTTGCCCATAACGGCGTGCTGTTCATGGACGAAATGCCTGAATTCCCGCGTCAGGTCCTCGAGACGATCCGCCAACCCATCGAGACCGGGGAGGTTATGGTCGCCCGCGCAAACAATCACGTGAAATATCCGTGTAAATTCATGCTGGTGGCAGCCGCAAACCCTTGCAAATGCGGCTACATGACCGACCCGGCCCGCGCTTGCTCACGTGCGCCGATCTGCGGCCAGGACTACATGGCGCGCCTTTCCGGCCCCCTGCTTGACCGGTTCGACATCCGGGTCGAGGTGCCGCCCGTCGCTTTCACCGATCTTGATCTTCCGCCCGCAGGCGAAGGCTCTGCAGAGGTGGCGGCAAGGGTGACTGCGGCGCGGCTTATCCAGTCAGAACGCTTTGACGGCGCGCCGGGCATGACAAACGCTGACCTGTCCGGCAATGCCCTCGAAGACGCGGCGCGCCCGGATGAGGAGGGCCGCGCGCTGCTGCTCAAGGCGGCCGACCGGTTCAAACTATCCGCACGCGGATTTCACCGAGTCATGCGCCTCGCACGCACCATTGCGGATCTCGATTCGTCGCCACAGGTGCGCAAACCGCATATCGCCGAAGCCATTAGCTTTCGGGCGCCACACGTCTGATCCACGCGCCAACCTGCGCGATCGTGGCGCGCGCTTCGGGCAGGGTGTTGTGAAAAATCGGCCAGACATGGGGCAGGTCTTGGGCGATCTGCAAAGTCACGTCGGTGCCCTGGGCCCGAAGGCAGGCCACCATCCTGCGCGTGTCATCCAGCAGGATTTCGGTGTCGCCAACACCAAGCCAAACGGGCGGCGCGCCTTGAAATTCAGCAAAAAGCGGGCTGGCGCGCGGGTCCGCCGGATCGACGCCGGGTGGCAGGTAAAAAGCGGTCATGTCCCGAGCACGCCCAGCGGGCAAAAGCACCTCCCGCTCCGCGTTGACGGAGATGGAAGCGCCCGAATACGTCATGTCAGTTAACGCAGACAAAGCAAATAACCCTGCCGGCCGCGCGCCGCCGCGGGCGCACAACATGCCTAGCAAGCTTAACGCGAGACCTCCTCCAGCCGAGTCGCCGCCCAAGATTACCGGATGTGCGGTTTCAAGCGCGTCCCATGCGCGCAAGGCCGCGTCCGGTGCCGCCGGAAACTGATGTTCTGGCGCAAGGGGATAACGGGGCAAAATCGCCTCCGCCTGCGCCGCCCGGGCGATATGCGCCAGCAGGGCGCTATGGGTCTCGGGCGATCCAAAGATGTACGCGCCGCCGTGAAAATATAGCAGCGTCCGGTGCACGGGGCCCGGGGGGCGCACCCGCAAAGCCTCCAGATCGCCGAGCTGGATCCGCTCAATCGCCGTCCCGCGCGGCGGATGAAACATCAGCCGCGCCGTGCGTTCGAACCGCCGCCTGATCCTCGGCGGGTCCTCTACCCGGGCAAGAAAAGGCTTCTCGGCAAAGGCCAGCCACCGGTTTAGCAGCGGCTTTTGCCAGCTCACGCCAACTTGCCCTCAATCGCCTGCCAGATCTTTTCGGCGACGTTGATCCCGTCAAAGCGCTCAAGCTCCTGAATGCCGGTGGGCGAGGTCACATTGATTTCCGTGAGATATGTTCCGATCACGTCGATACCGACAAAGACCTGGCCCTTCTCGCGCAAAAGCGGGCCGATGGCAGCGCAAATTTCTAGGTCACGTTCGGAGAGACCAATCTTCTCTGGCCGTCCGCCGACATGCATGTTCGACCGCGTTTCTCCCTTGGCCGGGACTCGGTTGATCGCCCCGACAGGCGCTCCGTCAACGAGTATGACGCGCTTATCGCCCGCAGCCACATCGGGCAGGAACTTTTGCACGATCAGCGGCTCGCGCGAAAACCCGGTGAAAAGCTCGTGCAGGCTCGACAAATTGCGATCTTCGGCGTCGAGCCGGAACACGCCCGCGCCCCCGTTGCCATAAAGAGGCTTGAGAATCACGTCGCCGTGCTTGTCCTTGAAAGCCCGAATTGTCGCAAGATCACGCGCGATCGTCGTTGGCGGCGTAAGGCCCGGGAAATCCAGCACCAGCAGTTTTTCCGGGTAGTTCCGTACCCAGAAAGGGTCATTCACCACCAAGCAATGGCCCTTTAACCGGTCCAGCAAATGCGTTGACGTGATGTAGTGCATGTCAAATGGAGGATCCTGGCGCAGCCAGACTACATCGAATTCCGCCAATTCGACCTCTCGTTCCGGGCCAAGCTGCGCGTGAGCGCCCTGAACCCGCTGAACGGTCAGATCATGGCCACGCGCCGTGATACGCCCTTCTTGAAACGCGAGGTGATCCGGGGTGTAGAAGAAGAGCGAATGCCCACGCTCCTGCGCTTCCTCTGCCAGCCTGAACGAGCTGTCAGCATTGATATCGACGGCTCCGATCGGGTCCATCTGAAAGGCAATCTTCATGGCGCGGCTCCTTATCGCCGCCCATACATGCCCATGGGCTGTAGCCTGTGCAATGGGTCAATCGAGTGCGGTCACGTTTTCGAGTACGCGCGTTTCGCCCGTCTCATTCATGAGGGCCACATCAAATCGCATGTCCACAAGAGCCCCATCCGTATGCGCGCCGGCATATTCTTCGGCGGCCCTGTAGATGCGTTTTACTTGCCGCGTGGACAGGCTCGCCAGAGCGCGATCAAAGCAGCGGCTCTTTTTGACTTCCACAAAGACGAGGCCGCCAGCCCCTTCGAAGATCAAATCGATTTCGCCAGCTTTGCCGCGCCAGCGCTGGTGCAGCATGCGGTAGCCCCGTCGGGCATAGTCATCGGCAATTCGGTATTCGGCTGCCGCGCCCGCCAGCTGAGATGTCCGCCCTCGCAAACGCCGGTCCGTATCGGCATCTTGCATCGGAACGGAAACCACTGGTGCTGAAAAATCAAATGCAAGCTGTACGCCCATCTGAGCCTGACCCTGTCGTTTCTCAACAATCCTTCGCAAGCCGCAGTGCGACCTGATAAACCTTGCGTCTGGCCAACGCGTGCGACGCTGCGACCATGTCCACCGCGTCGCGCACCGACATCGTCTTCAGCGCCTCGATCAGGTCTGATTCAAAATCAATTTCCTTAATTTTCCCCGAATCCCGATCTATCAAAACGCAGATTTCGCCTTTGACCGCCGTACCCTTGAGCTCCGCCGCAAGAGCGCCAAGCGTTCCGCTGCGCACCTCTTCGAACCGCTTTGTCAGTTCCCGGCAGACCACGACGCGCCGAGCACCCCCGAGGATCTCGGCCGCGTCGGCCAGCATCTTGTCTAGTCGTTTCGGGCTCTCGTAAAAAACCAGCGTTGCGGGGATGGTTTGTTGCGCCTCCAGAGCGGCTCTGCGCGGTCCCTTTGCGCTGGGCAGGAACCCAGCGAAAAAGAAGGCATCCGTCGCAAGACCTGCCAGCGCCAACGCGGTCGTCACCGCCGAGGGACCCGGCGCACAGGTTACCGCCACGCCAGCGCTGCGCGCGGCCCTGACCAGTTCAAATCCGGGATCGGCGATCAGTGGCATGCCAGCCTCAGAAGCATAAGCAACCGAGCCCTCCCGCGCGCGTGCGATAAGGGCGTCCACGGCTCCCGCGCCGCTATGATCGTGCAGCGCGGTGATCCGGCGTCCGTCCAGCGGTACGCCGTGAATGTCCATCAGCTTGCGCAAGCTGCGGGTGTCCTCGGCGGCGAGCGCATCCGCGCTGGCCAGGGTATCCAGTGCTCGCAGCGTGATGTCCCGCGCCGTTCCGATTGGAACGCCGACAAGGTGTATTCCCGCCGGCAGAGGGCGCTTCTCGAAATTCAAACTGGACCCGCCTTTGCCCATGCCTATTATCGCGCCACATCCAAACGCCCGGCCCGTACAGGCCCGGGGGATCGGCACTGCAGGGAGTATCATATGTTCGCGTTTTTCTCGTCCGCCCGCAAGGCGCTGCGCCGGGCGCTGTTGCCAGCCGCCCTTTTGGGGCTTGCTGCCTGTGATCCAGCCTTCGACCTCAGCGGCGGGACCGGCCAGAGCGTCAACACCGCGGAGCCGATTCCCGTCGCGCTTTTGGTTCCCCGCGGGGGCAGTGCAACGGACAACCTCCTCGCCACGGATCTTGAGAACGCGGCGCGCCTTGCCATCGCGGGCGCGGGCGGCGTTCAGATCGACCTGCGCGTCTATGGCACGGCAGGCAACGCCGCAACCGCGGGCAGTCAGGCCGCGCTGGCGATCGCGGACGGGGCCAAGATCATCGTTGGCCCGCTTTATGCGGAGGCGGCCAACGCCGCGGGCGTGGCGGCGGCGCAGTCCGGCGTGAACGTTCTGGCATTTTCAAACAACCCGACCATTGCCGGCGGCAACGTCTTTGTCCTCGGCAACACATTCGAAAACACGGCACGGCGTCTGGTGTCCTTCGCGCGTGGGCAGGGCAAGAACAGCATCGTCGTTGTCCACGGTCAGGACGTGGCCGGTCAACTGGGCCGCAACGCGATCCAGGGTGCCATTTCCAGTTCGGGCGCAACGCTTGCAGGCACGGTGGATTACCCACTGTCGCAGCAGGGCGTTGTCGCCGCCATTCCGGGCATCCGCAGCGCTGTGCAGTCGGCTGGCGCTGATGCGGTCTTTATGACCGCGCCCAGCGCCGCCGCCCTGCCGCTGCTCGCGCAGCTGATGCCAGAGCAAGGCATAGATCCGGCAACCGTGCAGTATATTGGCCTCACCCGGTGGGATATTCCGCCCCAGACACTCGAACTGCCCGGCCTTCAGGGCGGATGGTTCGCCCTTCCCGACCCCGCGCCAAGCGCCGCTTTCCGCCAGCGCTTTGAAGCCGCCTACGGCAAGGCACCCCACCCGTTGGCCGGCATTGCCTTTGACGGGATCGCGGCCATTACCGCGCTGGCCGGCCAGGGCAATTCAGGCGCGCTGACTGCCGCTGCACTGACACAGGGCGCAGGCTTTCAGGGCGCGTCGGGCGTGTTCCGACTGCGTCCCGACGGCACAACTGAACGAGGTCTGGCCGTGGCAACAGTGCGCGACAAGAAGGTCGTCGTGATCGACGCAGCACCCCGCGGCTTCGGCGGCTTCGGCTCCTGATTTGACCCCCCAGACGCCTGCGATCACTGCGGCCGCAACGGCGGCGTCGGAGCATCTAATCGCTCCGGCCAGCGATATTTTTGACCAGGCATCCTGGGCAAAAGTTCTGGACACGCCCACCGCAGACTTGCGCGCTGCGGCGGTGGCGCATTTGCGGGAGGCACAAAAAACCGGGCGCGCGCGCATCGCGGACGGGTTCAAGGACCGCCCCTTTGCTGCGCGCGAGACAACGACGGCGTACGCTTATTTGACCGATTGCACGGTGCGCGCCGCGCTTGACGTCGCGCTGACGCTGCATCCTTTGGCCAACCCAACCGCGTCAGAGCGGCTTTCGATCGTCGCTGTCGGCGGGTACGGACGGGGTGAGATGGCCCCGTTTTCCGATGTCGACCTTCTCTTTCTGACGCCCTACAAAATCACCGCCTGGGCCGAGAGCGTGATCGAGGCGATGCTGTATATCCTCTGGGATCTCAAGCTAAAGGTCGGGCATGCATCGCGCACCATCGACGATTGCGTCCGTCTTGCACGCGAGGATTTCACCATCCAGACGGCCTTGCTGGAGCACCGATGGATTGCGGGGGATGCCGATCTGGCAAACGCGCTTGATACGACCCTGCGCGCCAAGCTGTTTTCGAGCAACGCAAAGGCCTTTATCGCGGCGAAACTCGCAGAGCGGGACAAACGCCACAAACGGCAGGGCCAGCGCTATGTGGTTGAGCCGAATGTCAAAGAAGGCAAGGGCGGGCTGCGCGATCTGCAATCGCTGTTCTGGATCGCCAAATACATCCACCAGGTGCAGGATGCCGCCGACCTCGTGCCGCTGGGCGTCTTCCGCGCCGAGGAATTTCGCGCCTTTATCGCAGCCGAAGACTTCCTGTGGGCCGTGCGCAACCACATGCATCTCGGCGCAGGGCGCGCCACCGAACAGCTGACCTTTGACATGCAGGTCCAGGTGGCCGAGGCCATGGGCTATGCGGACAAGGCCGGCCGGCGCGGGGTAGAGCTTTTCATGCAGGACTACTTCCTGCACGCGACTGAGGTGGGCGATCTGACCCGCATTTTCCTTACAGCACTGGAAGCGGACCACCTCAAGGACGAGCCCCTGCTGGAGCGGCTGTTCAAGCGCAAGCCGCGCGCGCGTGAGGGCTATGAGATTATCCAGAACCGTCTGGCGATTGCCGATGACGACGCCTTTCTGGCCGAACCGCTGAACATCCTGCGCCTGTTCGAAGAGGCGTTGCGCACGGGCGCGCTGATCCATCCCGATGCAATGCGCCTCGTGAAATCAAACCTGCACCTGATCGACGCATCCCTGCGCGAGAACCCCGAAGCCCAGCGGCTTTTCTTGGGCACGCTGCTCAAACATGGCAATCCCGAACGGGCTTTAAGACGCATGAATGAGCTTGGCGTTCTGGCGGCCTTTATCCCGGAATTTGAACACATCGTGGCGATGATGCAGTTCAATATGTACCACAGCTACACGGTGGACGAGCATACGATCCAGTGCATCGCCCAGCTTGCCATGATCGAAAAGGGCGAGCTGACAGAGGATCTGCCCGTCGCCTCTTCGATCCTGCAGGGCGGCACGATCAATCGCCGGGTGCTGTATGTGGCGCTTTTGCTGCACGATATCGGCAAGGGCCGGCCCGAGGATCATTCGATGATCGGCGCGCAGTTCGCGCGCACTGTGGCGTCCCGCCTGGGACTCAAATCTGATGAGGTCGATACGGTCGAATGGCTGGTCCGGTATCATTTGCTGATGTCCGACATGGCGCAGAAACGCGATATCGCCGACCCGCGAACCGTTCGCGACTTTGCCAAGGCGGTGCGCACGGTGGAACGGCTGGACCTTTTGTGCGTGCTGACGGTCTGCGACATCCGCGGCGTGGGGCCGGACACGTGGAACAACTGGAAGGCCGTTCTGATTCGCGCGCTTTACCGCCAGACGCGCCGCGCTCTCGAAGACGGGATGGAAGCGCTGAACCGCGAAAACCGCGGCGCCGAGGCGCAAAAGGCATTGCGCGCGGCGCTATCCGATTGGCCGCGTAAAGACGTCACAACAGAGGTGCAGCGCCACTACGACCCCTATTGGCAGAACCTGCACGTGACAGCGCATGTCGTCTTTGCCCATTTGCTGCGCGACCTTGAACCCGGCACCATCGCCATCGACCTGCACCCGGACGATGACCGGGATGCCACCCGCGCCTGTTTCGCAATGGAAGATCACCCGGGCATCTTCGCGCGGCTCACCGGCGCGCTCGCCCTTGTCGGCGCCAACGTCGTCGACGCGCGCAGCTACACGACGAAAGACGGCTTTGTCACCGACGCCTTCTGGATCCAGGACGCCGACGGGAACCCCTATGACGTCGACCGGCTGCCGCGCTTGCGCCAGATGATCCAGAAAACGCTCGCCGGTGAGGTTGTGACCCGCGAGGCGATCAAGGACCGCGACAAGGTCAAACGCCGCGAGCGGGCCTTTAAGGTACCCACTCATATCACCTTTGATAACGAAGGCTCAGATATCTACACGATCATCGAGGTCGACACCCGTGACCGCCCCGGGCTGCTGCATGATCTGACCCGGACGCTGGCCGCATCCAATGTCTACATCGCCAACGCTGTCATCGCGACCTACGGGGAACAGGCTGTCGACACTTTCTATGTCAAGGACATGTTCGGCCTGAAATACCACACCCCCTCAAAGCAGCGCACGCTTGAAAAGCGCCTGCGCGCGGCGATTACCGAAGGGGCTGAACGGGCGCAGGGGTGATCAGAAAAGCGGTGCTATGGCGCTGACAAGCGCCATGACCACCGCCACGCCAAGGATGTGAAGAAACTCGCTCATGCTTTCGCTTCCAGTCGCCGTGACAGCCCCCGTGACGGAAGGGTAGCGCAGAGTTTGCCGCCGTCCACGCTCCGCAGCGGTGCACCGCCTTACCGCCACTTGATGCTGCACCCCATGCTGGGCACCTGCGGCTCTGGCCCGCGCCCTGTCGCGCCGACGGCGCGCATCGCCTCCAATAGCTCGGGCCGCCGACCTGCACCATCGCCGCGCCCCGCATCATCCAGTCGGCCACGATACTGAAGCTCCAGCGCCGCGTTATAGCCAAAGAAATCGGGTGTGCACACCGCGCCGTAGGCGCGCCCCACGCTCTGATCCGCGTCAACCAGATACGGGAAGCGAAAACCGTGCGCCTCCGCAAAGGCTGTCATTCGCTCGGGGTTGTCTGCAGGAAAAGCTGCATAGTCGTTGCTCATCACCGCCAGCACGCCAAAGCCCTCATCCTGAAGCGTGTTCAAATCTTCCGACAGCCGGTCCGCAATCCCTTTGACATAAGGGCAATGGTTGCAGATGAACGCCACCAACAGCCCTTTGCGCCCTACGCTCATAGGCACGCCAGCTTCCATCCCCGCCGGGTCTCGCAAAACGAATTCAGGCGCGCGCGCGCCGAAGTCACAAACCGGTGTATCTAGCAGCATGGCAAAATCCTGTGTTGGCCCTAGCCCAACACGTAGCGCGACCGCCTTTGCCCTTCAAAAGACTTTCCCGAGAACGCCGCTTTGCCCCCGCGCCGCAAAGCTGCCTTGCGCCCGGCACGCGACACCCGTTAAGCCCGGACAAAAGGGCAGCCATGTGAAACCCATCCGCCTCATCTCCAGCTTTCTGACCGTCGGTGTCTGGACACTGGCCAGCCGTGTGCTGGGCTTTGTGCGCGAGGTGATGATCCTTGCCCTGATCGGCCCCGGCCCGCTGATGGACGCGTTTGTCGCGGCGTTTCGCCTGCCCAACATGTTCCGCCGCTTCTTTGCCGAGGGCGCGTTCAACGCCGCCTTTGTCCCGATGTTTTCCAAACGGGTGGAGACCGGCGACGATCCCGCGCGTTTTGCGACTGACGCGCTAAGCTGGCTCGCGCTGATCACCCTGGCGCTTACCGGACTGGCGATGATCTTCATGCCAGCGCTGGTCTGGGCCACGGCGGGCGGCTTTGACGCCGAACGGTTTGAGCTGACGACCGAGTTTGGGCGCGTCGTGTTCCCCTACATCTTTTTTATGTCACTTTCGGCGCTCTTTTCCGGTGTCTTGAACGCGGCGGGGCGGTTTGCAGCGGCCGCCGCCGCGCCAGTTCTTTTGAACGTTCTGGTCATTGCCGCAATGACCTCAGCTTGGGCGACAGGCGGCGAAGCGATTGTTTGGTTGATCTGGTCGATCCCTGTCGCCGGCGTCGCGCAACTGGCGCTGACGTCTATCGCAGCCGCCCGGGCCGGTTTCCGCCTTGTCCCAAAGCTGCCGCGCCCTTCGCCCGAGATGGGGCAGCTTTTGCGTACGGCGGTCCCGGCAGCGCTCGCCACGGGCGTGATGCAAATTAACCTCGTGGTAGGCCAACTGGTCGCCTCGCGCTTTGACAATGCGGTCAGCTGGCTGTTCGCCGCGGATCGGCTCTATCAGCTTCCGCTGGGTGTTGTCGGCATCGCGGTTGGCATTGTCCTGCTGCCCGACCTTGCCCGCCGCCTCGCCGCTGATGACACGGAGGGCGCCCAAGGGGCGCTGAGCCGCGCAGCGGAAGTGTCAATGGCGCTGACTTTGCCGTCTGCCGTCGCATTGGTGGTTATCCCCTTTCCAATCGTCGATGTGCTCTTCGGGCGCGGCGAAACCGGCGCTGACGACGTCGCCTCCATCGCGGCTGCGGTCGCCATCTACGGGCTCGGCCTGCCCGCTTTTGTTCTGCAGAAAGTGGTTCAGCCGCTCTACTTCGCGCGCGGCGACACGCGGCGCCCTTTCTACTACGCGGTGGGCGCCATGGTCGTGAATGCGGCGGTGGCGATTGGGCTAGCCCCAACAATTGGCTGGCTCGCCCCGGCCATTGCCACCACGCTGGCGGGCTGGGCGATGCTGGCGCTCTTGTGGTGGGGGACACGCGGGATGGGGCAAGCTGCGCGCTTCGACGCCCAGTTGCGTCGCCGCCTGCCGCGTCTTGTCCTGGCCTCTGCGCTTATGGGCGGCGTGCTCTATGGGGGTATGATAGTGTTGGGGCCCGCCCTTGGCTATGCGCTGGTCCGCTACGGCGCTCTGGTCGCGCTGATCGCGTGGGGCGTCGTGTCTTTCGCCCTCATCGGCCAATGGACAGGCGCGCTCAGCCTGCCTGAGTTGAAACGCGCCTTTCGGCGGAGGTAACAGCCGCCGGATCGCGCGGCCTATTTTCGCTGGATAAGGCGGCGCAGCCGTCCAAGCCCGCCCGGAACCACCACGAGGGACAATACAAGCCCGCAGAAGAACCCGGCCAGATCCGCCACCCAGCTCAATCCGCCGAAGAGCAGCGAAAACAGGATCTGTATCCCCATCAGGAACCCAATGAGCGAAAAGGCCCGGGCGGGCCCCTCGCCCAATTCGTCCGATCGCCGCCACATTAGGAACGTGTAGCTGCCGATAAGGCCGTAGACTGCTGGAAACGCGCCCACCATCCAGTCATCCCCGGCCACCATGCAAAAGACCACGGCCCCAAAGATTGCCGACAGTACAAATACCACGGCCACCGCCAATTGGCCCATGACCTCGCCCACCAGCTTGCCCAGCGCCAACAGCAAGACGGCAGCAAAGAGGGTGGAGGTGAATGCCTCATGTACAAAGGGGTAGGCTACAAAGCGCAGCGCGGTGTCGCTGGTCAGGCCGCGCCGGATGACGTCCTCCCAATATGGCCCGGCGACCAGCACCTCGTTGATCGCAGCGAGCCGCCAGCCAATTGCGCCCGGCCCGCCAACCATGCCTGCCGCACCAAGGCTGAACAGCGCCTCTGGGATCACGATGGCGGCAAACAGCACCCAAACGATGGTCGGTAACGGGTTTACCGGCGATTGATCGGCAGGGTGCATGGCGGCCTCCTTGACGGCATGACACCCCCTCGGTAATCCAGCCCGGCACAAAAGCCCAGAGATCGCACGCGAGAGCCCTATGCCCGACACAGAATTCACCCCTCGCGTCTTTTCCGGCATCCAGCCGTCCGGCGGGCTGACGCTGGGCAACTATCTGGGTGCGATCAAGCGATTTGTCGAAATGCAGGACGAAGGCGGGTATGAGACCGTCTATTGCATGGTCGACCTGCACGCGATCACCACGTGGCAGGATCCGGACAAGCTGCGGCACAACACGCGCGAGCTGGCGGCGGGGTTCATTGCCTCGGGCCTCGATCCGCAAAAGTCCATCCTGATCAACCAGAGCCAAGTGCCTGAACACGCGCAGCTGGGCTGGGTCTTTAACTGCGTGGCGCGCATGGGCTGGATGCAGCGTATGACGCAATTCAAGGACAAGGCGGGCAAGAACGCGCAGGCGGCATCGCTGGGCCTGTTTGGATATCCGGCGCTGATGGCGGCGGACATTCTTGTCTACCACGCCACCCACGTGCCCGTGGGCGAGGACCAGAAGCAGCACCTCGAGCTGACGCGCGACATCGCGACCAAGTTCAACCACGACTACGGCGTCGACTTCTTTCCGCTGACCGAGCCGGTGATCGAAGGGGCGGCCACCCGCGTAATGTCCCTGCGCGATGGGTCGAAAAAGATGTCGAAATCCGACCCCTCGGATGCCAGTCGCATCAACATGTCCGACGACGCGGACACCATCGCCAAGAAGATCCGCAAGGCCAAGACCGACCCCGACGCCCTGCCCTCCGAGGCCAAGGGGCTGGAGGACCGCCCCGAGGCCCGCAACCTCGTCAACATCTACGCCGCGCTCGCCGATATGAGCGTGGATCAGGTGCTGGTCGATCACGGCGGCTCGCAGTTTGGGGCGTTCAAGCCTGCGCTCGTGGATCTGGCCGTGGAGAAGCTCGCACCGATCTCGAGCGAGATGTCCCGCCTGATGGACGACCCGGCCCAGATCGACCGCATTCTGGCCCACGGTGCCGAGCAGGCGCGCGAGATCACGGCGCCCATCCTCGAGAAGACCTACGAGATTGTCGGGATGGTGCGGTAGCGGCAGCAGCGACTGCTTTGCGGGACAAAGCACCATTTCGCTGCGGTTGCGCCAAGGTCGGCTTTGGAGGTTTCGCCTATGTCAAAAACAGTCGTTTTCGCCAGTGACACAAACGGATGAGTTTTGGCGCTTCAGGATGTCTGGTTGTGCAGCTGTGCTGAACGGTCGTCGGTAACGGGATATACAGTGATCAACCATTCAACTACAGTACCCTGGGAATGAGAGACCTAGGCGAAAATACCAAGGTGCTTGTTGGTTGCATCTGTGCGGCAGCTGGGGCGATTGCAGGCTTCTCTATTGGCGGCTTGGGCGGGGCGATACTCTTTACGCCAATCTTATTCATAGTCGGATACGTTTTCATACCCGGGTTGGTTGAGTACATCGCCAGCCCATCAGAATGGTTGCCTCAAGTGGGTTATGTAGTCGGTGGTGTCGTCTTCTGGGGCCTCGTCATTTACTTTTGGAACTGATGCGCACTGGCCAATAACCCCCTGTCACAACTCCTTTGCCAACAACGGTGGTTTTTGATCGTACCTCTAACGAGCCCAACCACTTCCTCCACATCCAGGACAAACGCCGCTTCCGGAACATCGTGCGCATGTTTCGCGGCGCACGCCTTGGCGAAGGACGGCTTGCACTTCGCCCTTACCGCTACACTTGCTACAATCTCCTGAACCAACCTTGATGGGGGTCTCTTTTTTTGTAGGCCAGAGTGCCGACATAGCCACCACACCCGCCACACGGAAGTCTCTCCCACATAAGTGATCGCTCCAACTAAATGACTGCTGCATATCAAACTTTGAGTTGACCTCCAACGACGACCAAGCAGGCGAAAACGGTCGTTTTTGTCACAAGCGACCTAGCAACCGAAATCGTTGAAAAACACTATGCCACAAACCCTTAGAGAAACTCGATTTGATTCTGCCACGATTTTGGCAGATGCCAGATAAACTGACGTTGGTGCACAGCGCAGCATCGGTCAAAGTAGGATCAAACCCGCCCTTAGCTGCACCAGAACAATCCGCAGCCCATCACCCCAATCGCGCCAACAACTCCGGCGACGGATCGCCCGTCACCGCAAGCCCGTTCGCGCGCTGATACGCCTCGATCGCCGCGCGGGTGCCAGAGCCGACCACCCCGTCGGGCTTGCCCGCATCGAAGCCCGCGCGGTTGAGCCCTTCCTGCAGGGCCATCCGGTCGCGCTTGGTCAAGCCGAACTTGTCCGGCGGGAACGATCCGCGGATTGGCCCGCCCCCTGCGATCCGGTCCGCGAGATGGCCAACGCCAATCGCGTAGCTGTCGGAGTTGTTGTAGCGCTTGATCACGCCAAAGTTGCTGGTCACGCTAAAGGTCGGCCCGCCCGGTTGTGGCGTCAGCGAGCGCCCCGGTCCCGCGCCCTCGCGGCCCCAGGACACGCCCCGGGTCCAGCCATTGCGCTCAAGATAGGCCGCCGCTGACGCCAGCGCGTCGCTTGGATCCGCCGACCAGATGTCGCGCCGCCCGTCGCCGGTGAAATCCACTGCAAAGGCTTGATAAGACGTGGGAATGAACTGCGTGTGCCCCATGGCGCCTGCCCAGGACCCGGTCATGCGGGACGCGGAGATATCCCCCGACTGAATGATCTTCAGCGCCGCGACCAGCTGCTTTTCAAAGAACGCCCCGCGCCGCCCGTCATAGGCCAGCGTGGACGTGGCCGAGACCACCGGCACGTCCCCTTTGCGCTCGCCATAAAAGCTCTCAAGCCCCCAGATCGCGGTCACGATTTCGGCGGGCACGCCATAGCGCGCCTCGATCGCGGCCAGCGTGCTGCGGTGGCGGGCAAAGGCTGCGCGGCCCTTCGACACCCGCTCGTCCGAGGCGGCGATGGCGAGGTAGTCCTCAAGCGTGCGAGTAAACTCTGTCTGGTTGCGGTCGCGCCGCACGACTCCGGGCAGATAGCCGGCGCCGCGGAAGCCCGCATTCAGGGTGGCGCCGCTGATGCCCTGCGCCTCTGCTCGGTTGCGAAACGCGGCCACCCATGCGTCCCACCCGGCATTCGGTGTTGGCCGTAAATCCGCGGGCAGGCCAGTGCTGCGACCCGTGGGCGCGGTGATCGCCGCGCCAGTGCTGCACCCAGCTAAGACCGCCGTGCCGAGACACGCCAGAACCGTACGTCTTTCCATCATCTGCTCACCTCTCTCGGGTCTTTTGCCCGACCCTACCAATCCGCGTGCTTTGCGCAAAGCACCTGTGCAAAGACAAGCGGTTTCGCGCAAAGCCGCGCGTTGCGTCCGCTGGCCAAATCCGTCTACCTCGCAAAGGCAAAGGGAGGGGCATTTCATCATGACAACCGGGTTTTACCACGACGAACGCACACTTTGGCACGCCGGGGGGAATTACGCCTTTACCCTGCCCATTGGCGGGCTGGTGCAGCCCCTTGCCGCGGGCGGTCTGCCCGAAAGCCCGGAGACAAAGCGGCGTCTGGTGAACCTGATGAACGTGACCGGGCTGATGTCCGAACTGGCCGTGTCCTCGGCGCCTGAGGCGACGCGCGCGCAGCTTGAGGCGGTGCATCCCGCCAGCTATCTAGACGAATTCAAGGCCCTGTCTGACGCGGGCGGCGGCGAGCTTGGGCGGCGTACCCCCTTTGCGCAGGGCGGCTACGAGATCTGCGCGCTGTCCGCTGGCCTGTCCGTGGCCGCGGTTGAGGCGGTGCTGAGCGGCGCCATCGACAACGCCTATTCGCTGTCTCGCCCGCCCGGCCACCACTGCTTGCCCGACTTTCCCAACGGGTTTTGCCTGATGGCCAACATCGCCATCGCCATTGAGGCCGCCAAGACCACGCGCCCAGACCTCAAGGTCGCCGTGCTGGACTGGGACGTGCACCACGGCAACGGGACCGAGGCGATTTTCTACGACCGGGACGACGTGCTCACGATCTCGTTCCACCAGGAGGGCAACTATCCGCTTGATTCCGGTGATTTGGCCGACCGCGGAACTGGGGCTGGCGAGGGGTATAACATCAACCTGCCCCTGCCAGCAGGCGCGGGCCACACGGCCTACCTGCACGCCATGGACCGGGTCGCGATCCCCGCCATTGAGGCTTTTGGCCCAGACCTGATCATCGTGGCCGCCGGTTTTGACGCGAGCGTCATCGACCCGTTGGCCCGCATGCTCGCCACAGCCGACACGTTTCGGCAATTGACGCTGAAAATCAAAGACCTGGCCGCCCGCCTTTGCGGTGGCAAGCTGGTGCTCGTGCACGAGGGCGGCTATTCCGAAGCCTACGTGCCCTTCTGCGCCCACGCCGCCATCGAGGCCCTTGCCGGGTCGCAAACCGTCGCCGACGACCCGTTTGGCGAGGCGTTCATCATCCGGCAGCCACGTCCGCGGTTCGACGCCTTCCTGAAAGGCGAGATTGACCGGATGGCCGGTGAATTGAACCTCTAACCCCTTGACGTCGCAGCCTGCAGCCACGACATCCCTGCAAAGATGTAAAAAGGCTTAACATATGCCCACACCAAACCCTGCCGCGCTCGACTTCCTGCTCACGCGCCGCTCGCGCCCTGCGAAAACACTAGCCGCCCCCGGCCCGGACAAGCCCGCGCTGCTGCAAATGCTGACGGCTGCGGGACGCACGCCCGATCATGGCAAGCTGGAGCCCTGGCGTTTTGTCGTGATCGAAGGGGAGGCCATGGCGCGCCTGAGCGAGGCCGTCCAAAACGCCGGAGAGGCGCTGGGCAAATCGCCCGAAGACATCGCAAAGGCGCGCGGCCAGTTCGACAACGGCGTCTGCGCCGTCGCGGTGATCGAGGTGCAAAAACCGTCCGAAAAGATCCCGCCGCTGGAACAGACCTATTCCGCGGGCGCTGTCTGCCTTGCTCTGCTGAACGCCGCGCTGGCCGCGGGTTGGGGCGCCAACTGGCTCAGCGGCTGGCCCAGCCATGACCGTGGCTTCATGACCGCCATGGGGCTCGCGGACAACGAACGCATCGCGGGCTTTGTCCACATCGGCACCGAAACGTCGGCCCCTCCCGAACGCCCCCGCCCCGACATCGAAGCCATCACGAGCTGGCTATGATCCTGTCCAGCTTCTTTGCCGCGCTGGGCCAGATTGGCGATCCGCGTTTCCGCCGCGTGCTGCTGCTGGGCATCGCACTGACGATTGCCCTGCTGATCGGCGCCACGGCGGGCCTTCTGGCCCTGATTGACTGGCTGACCGCCGACAGTATCGAAGCCCCCATCGTGGGCGAGATTACGTGGCTTGACGACATCCTCAGCTTTGCCGGCGTGTTCACCATGCTGGCGCTGTCGATCTTTCTGATGGTACCCGTTGCCTCGGCCATCACGTCAATGTTCCTGGAGACCGTCGCGCAAGCGGTCGAGGACGAGCACTACCGCCACCTGCCCCCTGTGCAGCCGATCCCGTTCAGCGATGCGCTGCGCGATACGGTCAATTTCCTTGGCGTGCTGATTGCGGCGAACATCGTGGCGCTTTTTGCCTATGTGTTCCTGCCCTTTGCGGCGATTTTCATCTTCTGGGCGCTGAACGGGTTCCTGCTGGGCAGGGAATACTACACGCTGGCCGCCATGCGCCGTGTGGGCCGGGCCGAGGCGAAGAAACGGCGCTCGGAGCATGCCGGGACGATCTGGCTGGCGGGCGTGTTGATGGCGATCCCGCTAACCGTGCCGCTGGTGAACCTGACCATCCCGATCATCGGCGCGGCCACGTTCACCCATCTGTTCCACCGGCTCAAGGCGCGGGGTTAACCGCCGCGCGGGCCCATCCGGTTGAACCAGTCGAAGTCGCGCACTTCTATGGCCCCCGACAGGATGATGCCCGAGACGATCGCCCAGACCACAAATGTGATCCCGGTCGTGATCCACGCCTTGCGCTTGAGGTGATGCTGCTCGGGCGCGCCTGCGTGGGTGCCGGGCACGATATCGCCCCGGTCACCCTGCGTTTCGATGCGGAATGGCAGCACGATCAGAAAGGTCAAAAACCAGATGACCGCAAACAGGACAATCGCGCTGGTCACCCCCATCAGACCTGCTCCAGCTCCGTCAGGGTGCCGTTCATGTCCTTGGGATGCAGGAACAGCACCGGCTTGCCATGCGCGCCAATCTTCGGCTCGCCATTGCCCAGCACCCGCAGGCCGGTGGCCTTTAGGTGATCGCGCGCGGCGATGATGTCCTCGACCTCGTAGCAGACATGGTGGATGCCGCCTGCCGGGTTTTTGTCGAGAAAGCCTTGAATGGGGGAGTTGTCGCCCAGCGGGTAAAGCAGTTCGATCTTGGTGTTGGGCAGTTCGATAAAGACAACCGTCACGCCATGGTCAGGCTCGTCCTGCGGTGCGCCCACAGTTGCGCCCAGCGCCTCGCGGTATTGGGCCGAAGCGGCCTCAAGATCGGGAACGGCAATGGCGACGTGATTCAGGCGGCCGATCATGTCTGGTCTCCTTAATGCTAGAGGTCCGGCGCGTTATGCGGGCTGTATCAGGGCGAGGCAAGGGGCACAAAGCGCACAGGCGTTAACCGGTCGTTAGGCATGTCTATCCTAGGCTGATTCCAAACACATGAAGGGAGAGCCTCATGGATACCGACCCTTTCGAAGCAAGCCTGCCACGCCCCAGCGCGATGCGCCCGCTTTTGGGCCTGACCGTACTTGTGGTGGAAGACAGCCGCTTTGCCTGTGAGGCGATGCGCCTTTTGTGCCTGCGCTCTGGCGCGCGGATCAGGCGCGCCGATAGCCTGCGAGCCGCACGGCGGCATTTGCGGGTCTATCGGCCATCGGTGGTTATCGTTGATCTCGGCCTGCCTGACGGTAGCGGCGCGGACCTTATCGCCAGTTTACAAGAGGCCTTTCCGCGTCCCGAAGTGATCATCGGCACCTCAGGCGACGATGGCGGGGAAAAGATTGCGCTGGATGCCGGCGCACAGGCCTTTTTGGACAAACCAATCACGTCACTGGCGGTGTTTCAGGAGACCATCCTTGGCCAGCTCCCGCCGGAGCGTCAGCCACTTGGCCCGCGTCAGACCAGCAGCGAACGCATCGCACCTGACCCTATCGCCTTCCAAGACGACATGGCACATGTCGCCGACGTACTTGAAGGGCAGGCAGACGCGCGCACGCTGGATTACGTCGCTCAGTTCCTGGCCGGTGTCGCTCGCAGCGCCGAGGATAGCCCACTAGAGAAAGCGGCACTCGCACTGGCAGCACGCCGCGCCGATGGCGGCGCCGCCGCGTCCGAGACGGCCGTTTTGGCAGGGATGGTACAGGACCGCCTTAACCAGCGGATCGCAATCTAGACAACAACGCCCCGAGACTGTCTTTCGGCTTCACGCCTTGCTCCAACGCACGCTTGGTGTTTGCGACTGGAAAACTGCCAACACGTCAGGCTAGGCTCACCGCAATAGCAATACGGGGTGGGCAACATGGACAGCCATAATCGGATCAGAGACACTTGGGCCAAGGCCATTACCCAGCGCGAGGCCCTTGCGGCCCGGTTTTACACACTGCTGTTCCAAAAAGCGCCTGAAACCCAAGTTCTGTTCACTGGTGACATGCACGCCCAAGGCGTCAAACTGATCGACACGTTGAATTTCATCGTCGACCATCTTGATGATCCGGACCAACTGCTTCCTGCCGCACGTGATCTGGCGATCCGTCACGTCTCTTATGGCGTCGCTCCAGAACATTATGACGTTGTAGGCGCCAGCCTGATCGAGGCGATGCAGTCAATCCTTGGGCCCGATTTTGACGCCGCGGCGCGTCAGGACTGGGGCAGTACATATAGCGGCTTGATCAGCCACATGCTGCCTGCCGCCTATCCTGCGTGACTATACTTTAGGATAGTCCGGTATCCGCATGCGATCCGGCAATAGTGGTGGGCGCGCGGTATATGTTGGTCCAAAGCAGGGGGCATCATGCGCATCGACACGTTCAGCAGCATTCTTCGCGACACATCAGCAGCATTTGCAGCCATCGGTGCCGAAATAGATGCGGCCGGCGTCGCGCCGGATTTCGTCTTTGTGGCAACAAATGTTCTGCACCCGGCGAAGGCTGTCCGCGACGCGCTCGCAAAGCTCAGCGTTCGGGCCGCGCACGGTGCGTCGTCCTGCCTCGGAACCATGACCGACGCTGGCGACGCGACCCAAGACGGTGCCGGGATCGCCCTTTTTGCCATTTCCGATCCTGATGGCGACTATGGCACATCGTTCCAGCATATCGGCGCGGACGCCCGTGCGGCTGCACAGGCCGCGACCCAATCCGCACTAGAGGCTGCGGACCGGTCGGGCGAGATCCCCGATGTGGTTTGGGTCACCGCAACCCCAGGTCAGGAGGAAGGCGTTCTGGCGGGGATTGAGGACGTTATCGGCACCGATGTCCCGATTATCGGCGGCAGCGCGGCCGACAATTCGGTCAGCGGTGACTGGTACGTTCTAAGCTCAGTCGAAGCCGGCGGCGCTGCTGTTGTCGTCTCGGTACTCTTTCCCTCGACCGAAGTTTCCTTTGCCTACCTGAATGGCTACGCGCCCGCAGGGCACCAGGGCACCGTGACCAAGGTCGAAGGGCGCAAGCTGATCGAGATAGACCATCGCCCAGCGATGGAGGTCTATGATGCATGGACAGACACTGTCTTTGACACACCTGCCGAGGGGGATGTGCGAAATATCCTTTCCGCGGCTACGCTTTGGCCTTTGGGGCGCGCGGTGTCCGAGGTTCAAGGGATCGCGCACTACCTTCTTGCTCACCCGGCGCTGGCAAACGGGGACGGGTCGATGGAGATGTTCGCTGACCTGACCGAGGGCGAAACCATCACGCAGATGGCCGGCACGTCAACAGCGCTGGCCGAGCGGGCAGGCCGCGTCGCTCGTCAAGCACGCCCCCCAGCCGGTCGCGCTATCGCCGGTGCGTTGATGGTCTATTGCGGCGGATGCATGCTGAGCATCCGGGACAAGATGGATATTGTTCTGAATGGCACGGAGGAGGCCCTTGATGGCGCGCCGTTTTTGACGCACTTTTCTTTTGGCGAACAAGGAAAAGTGGTCGGCGGCGGAAACAGGCATGGCAACCTCATGATCTCTTGCCTTGTGTTTTCCGGGACTGATCGCGTCGGTCGATAGTCGCGCATGGCTGATGACGAGCGCTTGCGCGAAGCCCTTGTCGAGCTGCAAGATCTGCGGGATCGCGAAGCGCGGCTTCTTGATGAAGCACAAACGCTGTTCGACATTCTGAACACCTTGTCCGCAGCAAAGACCGTGCCCGAGGCGGTTACGCGCGTGATCGCCATGACCCAGCGCGCACTGCAGGCGGACGCGGTTGCTCTACTGGGTGCGGCCGACGGAGACCGGGTCCGCGTGATCCATTCGAACCTGCCGGGCCTAGATGGCCCCGGTGACGATGCCGGCGCCCTGCCGGTTCTGTCCAAACCACGCAATCTTGTTGACCTGAGCACGCTGCCAGTTTGGTCAACACTTGCAAGCCGCGCGCCACAGGTTCGCAGCGTTTTATCTGCCCCAATCGGCCTCGGCGAAGGTGAAGAGCGAGGCGCGCTTCTGGCCTTTCATGCGGACAGAGCGCGCTTTACCAACTCGGATCGGCAGATGCTTTTGCAGATCTGCACGCTGGCGCAGCAAAGCCTGAAAGCGCTTGAGCTGCAGTCCCGCAATCAGTTGCTTGCAGCGGTGATTGACGGCTCGTCCTCCGGCTTTGCCATCGCCGATGCAACGCAGGCCGGCCACCCACTGATCTTTGTGAACAAGGCGTTTGAAACCCTTTCGGGCTATTCCAGCGCAGAAGTGCTTGGGCAAAACTGCCGATTCCTAAACGATGAACCAGCAGGCGCGCCAATACGGAGCAAGCTGCGCGAAACGGTGCGCACCAATGGGATTGGCAGCTTTGTTTTGCGGAACAAACGCAAAGACGGCACGCCCTTTTGGAACGAGCTATCACTCTTTCCAGTCAACGGCGACGATGGACGCGCCGAGTACCTTGTTGCCACGCAGGCCGACGTGTCGCAGCGGGTGCAGGCGCAGGAAGAAAGCGATTTGACCCGCCGCCGCATGTCCGAGGCACTTTTGCACACCGACGACGGGTTCCTGCTGCTGGACAAGGACTTGACCGTTCTGTTCAGCAACCCCCGGCTTGGGCACATTCTGCCAGCGCCAGGCCATAATTGGCAGCCAGGCACAACGTTCGAAGACAACGTGGTGGCACATATCGAGACGATACCGGACAGCATTCTGGATCAGGCGCCAGACGTGCAACGTTTCGACCCGCGCACGCTTGTTCTGAAATCGCCCCAAAGGGAGCTGGCGCTGCCCGATGGCCGCACGCTGCTTTTGCGGGTTCAACGGACATCTGAAGGCGGGTTCGTGATGTCCACGACCGATATTACGCCACTGAAAACCACAGAACGCGCGCTGCGCGCACGGGTCGCTGCCATCGACAATGCGCCGGACGGCATCGGGATCGCGGATCCAGATGGGCGCGTTGTTTATGCCAACCCCAGCCTTTGCGAGCTTTTCGGCGTGGTCTCCGACATGCACCTGATTGGCCGCCCTTGGTCCGCGAAGTACAAAGCCGACAATTCCGAAACCCAGATCGCCGCAACGGCCAAGGCGCTTGAAACGGACGGGGAGGCGCGCCTTCGGCTTGTGCTGGGCGCGGGCGACGATGGGCGCCGCTGGCATGACGTGGTGCTGCGCAGGGTCGACGGGGTCGGTGTGATCCTGATCGTGCGGGATGTCACGAAACAACGGGCGATCCGGAAAAAGCAGTTCGAGCTGACGGAACAGCTGGACCTCGCCCGGCGCCAGCAGGTGATTTCGCAGATGGCCGCTGGACTTGCACACGACTTTAACAATCTTTTGTCGGCCATCAACGGCTCCGCGACGCTCATCAGCGGAGATACGAACGCAACCGATGCCCTGAAAGGACACGCGAAACGCATTGCACAAGCTGGTGTTCAGGCAGCCTATCTGGTCAACCGACTGCTTGATCTGGGGCGCACTACGTCCGATGTCGCGGAGTTTGACCTGCGGGAGGCGATCCGGTCGGCCGTCGATCTGCTGTCGGTCAACCTCGGCCCGCATGTCACGCTGACCTCTGACCTGGGCGACGCGCCAATCCTCGTGCGCGGCAGCCCAACTGAGGTGTCTCGTATCGTGTTAAACCTGCTGCTGAACGCGCAGGACGCGATGGGGTCAACGCCAGGAACCCTGCGTATCGGGGCCGCCGTCTTGACGGGACAAAGCGCAAAACCGACCGTGGGCCGGGTCGATGTGGGCAAGCTCTATGCAACGTTTCACGTTGCCGACGATGGGCCGGGCATCCCAGCCGGGTCGCTGACCAAAATTTTCGATCCGTATTTCACGACAAAGGGTGCGCAAGGTTCGGGACTGGGGCTGGCGACAGTCTCTTCCATGGTGGTCAGCAATAACGGCGCCATCAGTGTTGAGAGCGCGCCGGGGGCCGGCAGCCAGTTCACGGTATTCTGGCCTTTGGAGGATACGTCGATTGACACGTCAGGTGCAGAGGAGGACGCGGCGCAGATAGATCTGTCGGGGCACCTTATCCTCGTGGTGGATGATGATGCGGATGTGGCCAATGTGCTAGGCACTTATCTGGAAAACCTTGGGGCCGAAGTCGCTGTCGTGAACGATCCTGACCTTGCGATCGAAAGCGTGCGCGATGACCCCGGCGCATGGTCGCTTGTGCTGTCCGACTACAACATGGGCGCAATCAGCGGCGGCGATCTTGTCGAAGCGGCGGCGCAGGTCGCGCCCGATTTGCCCGTGATGATCGTGACGGCCTTGTCGCGACGTCTTGCCGACCCACGGCTTTCCGTACCATCGGTCAAAGCGGTATTTGCCAAGCCGCCTGACCTGAGGCAAATTTCCCAAGCCGTCGCAGAGCATGCACGGACCAAGATAGAAAAAGACACATGAAAATCCTTATCGCAGATGATCATGACCTCGTCCGGGACACGCTTTCGGCCTTCATGGAAAATGAACCGGACCTTCAGGTCACCGCCGTCGCCAACCTCGACGAGGCGTGCGAGGCGGCGCGAAAGACGCTCTTTGACCTGATCCTGCTGGACTATTCCATGCCAGGCATGAATGGGCTTGAGGGACTGGCAAAGGCGATGGAAGCCGGTGATGGACGCCCCGTTGCGATCATGTCCGGCATCGCGCCGAAGGCCGTGGCCCAGGACGCGCTGGATGCCGGCGCCATCGGCTTTCTGCCTAAGACGATGGGGGCAAAATCCTTGATCAACGCAGTACGGTTCATGGCTGCCGGAGAGACATTCGTGCCGGTGAAATTTATGACTGCCGACGATCCGGAGCCGCAAAACGAACTTGCCAAGGGCCTCAGCCAGCGCGAGCTGGAAGTGCTGAGCGGTCTGTGCCGGGGGCTGTCGAACAAGGAAATCGCACGCGAGCTGGACCTGCAAGAAGTCACCATCAAGCTGCATGTCAAAACCACCTGCCGCAAGCTCGACGCCAAAAACCGCACCCAAGCGGCAATGATAGCGAAAGAGGCCGGCCTGTTCTGACCGGCCCCTTGGCAGTGTAGGCTCAGAACAGGATGTGTTCGGCAAGATCCTGAAGCTGCACGTCTTGGCTTAGGCCAAGCCCCTCAAGGCTCAGCAGCGTGCCCTGCCCCAGTGCGAGGCTTACATCCCCCTCGGCATTGCGCTCTGCGTTACCAGACAGCCACTCCGATGCAGACAAGCCATTCGCCAACAGATCAAGCTGGCGCAGGTCGAGTACATCGCCGTCGGCACCGGAGAAGTCAGTGATCACGTCCTGCCCTCCGTCAAGGTCATGTGAGCGGAACACAAACCGGTCCGCATCCGCGCCCCCGGTGGCGGTGTCATTGCCAGCCCCCAGGTAGAGGCGGTCGCGCCCGCTGCCCCCGTCCAGCACGTCGTCACCGATCCAGCCATTAAGGTAGTCGTTGCCCGAGCCGCCAGCGACACTGTCGTTCCCGCTACCGCCAAGCAGGCGATCGTTGCCGCTCCCTCCATCAAGCGTGTCGGCCCCGGTCCCGCCATTCAGGTAATCTTGGCCCGCATCGCCATCCATCAGGTCGTTGCCCGAACCGCCTTTCAGACGGTCCGCGTCGTTGCCACCGGTCAGAACATCGTCTCCCGATCCACCGTCCAGCGTGTCGGCGCCGTCGTCTCCCATCAGGCGGTCCCGCCCACTACTCCCGACGAGGCGATCGTTTTGAGCCCCGCCCGCAAGCGTATCATCTCCCGAATTACCAAGAAGAACATCCGCGCCGTCCTGGCCATAAAGGAGGTCAGCCTCCCGCCCGCCCTTCAGCACGTCATCACCATCCGCGCCATAGAGCGAGTCCCGCCCGGATCCCCCATTCAGGATATCTGCGCCATATCCACCATCAAGCAGATCGTGGCCAGCGGACCCGGACAATGTGTCGTCACCTGCCCCACCGTAAAGCACGTCATCGTCTTCGGGCAGCGCGTTGCCGTATTGGTCGAACCGGTTTCCTGCCGCGTCGTAGATCGAGACGATCCCGTTGCCGACCTGTCCCGACCCGCCATGCAACGCATCGTTGCCGTCCCCGCCGGACAAGGTGTCGCCCGCGCTGTCGCCATAACCGACATCGTCGCCGATCCCGCCCGAAACGGTGTCGCCGCCCGAGCCTCCATGCAGGGTATCATCATAGGTCAACGCGCCTTCGACGGTCGCGACCAAAGAAAGATCGCTCAGCAGAACGCTGCTGCTCAGATCAATGTCGGCAAACGGGCTTTCGGCGGTTGGATCTGCCGCGCCATCGTTGGAGTAGGATTTGGGCGCATCTGCCACGAGCACCAACGAGGCTTCGTTTGTGGCGGGATCGATGACCACCTTGTAGATGCCGCCGGAGGTCGCGGTGGCATCGTTCATGTCATGGTCCCCGCCATTGCCGCCCACATAAAGCGTGCCATCCGCGTCAAAGATCGCGGCGCCAAAGGTCATCAGCGGGGCACCGGCATGGATGACGCCATCAATCACCGTTGAGGTCACGGGCAGGGTCGAAAAGACCGGCACCCCGGACGAGATATCAACGATCAGCAGCGTGGTGTCCGCCCCCTCAGCCGACGGGCGCGAAACACCGCGAAAAGTCTGGGTTCCGGCATCGAAGGCAAGATCGTAATATTTCGACGTCACAAGGCTGGTGTCGAACTTGTAGACGGTTGTTACCGGTTTGCCGTCTGCACCGATCTGGTCAACGTCGATAACCGTCACCCGATCCATGTCCGCTTCAAAGGACCAAAGGTTGCCCTTGTCATCGAAATCGCCTGTCCAGGACCGGTAGGGCGTTGCACCAACAAGAAAACTGTTGCCCTTCGCGTCGATCATGACGAGGTCCGATTTGGCGACAGCGTTGCCTTGCGAATCCACACCGTTCGCGACCGCAATGGCAAAAAGCAGGTTGTCTTCGGCGTTAAAGCCCAGCGAATTGACGTTGACCGTGCCGTCTGCGCCCGCTTTCTCGTAGGCGTTTTTGTCAGTGTCGTAGACGAAAAGCGTTCCGTTCAGCACCTGATAGAGGTTCGACTGCCCATCGGCGAAGGCGGCGACGGTGTAGGTCTGTCCACCAAGCGTTTTCTCCACTTCGGTATAAAAGGCGGGCCCATCTGTGTTGATCACGGCGCCGTCGCCGCCGCCATCAACGGAGCGGAAGGTGACCTCGGTGGTCCCGCCCAGCGCGGTGAACTGCAGGCTGTGGTCCGAAAACGCGCCGCTTTGGGTGGTGACCGTCTCGACGACCGTGCCGTTCACTATAATTTCGACCGCTGCATCCGTGCGGCCCGCGGCAAAGTTCGCGGCCAGAGCAAACGACACCGAATAAACGCCGCCTGCTTCGGTCTGCACAGTCTGCGTCATTTGCTGGTGCCCGCCACCCAAGGCCGTGACCGTCCAGGCGCCCGTCGCCGCGTAGCCGCTGAACGATCGGGCATCCTCTGTGCCGCCCAGCAGGTTCGGATCGGCGTAGTCGCCATGGATCAGGTCGCCTTGACCCTCTCCGCGAATGACATCGTTTCCGGCAAGGCCCGTGATGACGTCAGGTGTGTCGGCGCCGACCAGCGTGTCATTCACGCCTGTCCCGCCCAGATTGGTGGACATGTTCTTTACTCCTGATTGAAAGATCGGCGAGCGCCGAAGCCCCCGCCGGGTTGGGTCACCAGCCGATGCCGTTCACATGGGTGGTGGGCTGGACGTCGGTTTTCAGACGGACCAGATCGATGATCGTTTTGCCCGGCATGCGGGACAGCAGATCCTGGTAGGTGGCGTGCGGATGGCACAGGATGATCGTGTCGGCCTCCGCCGCGCTCGCCTCGAGGTTATCTGTCAGCATACCGCGCAAGTCGCTGGCAAGGCTCTGCAAGCCCGAGCTGCCGTGGCGAACATAGGCGAGCTGCCCCTCGATATTCGTGTCAGGCGTAATGGCCGTGTCATGTACGCCCACATCGACACCTTCCGACCGGAGCTTAGCAATCACCTCGAGGATCGGGCTTTCGCGCAGATCGTCCGTCCCGGGCTTGAACGCGGCGCCAAGGACCAGCACACTTTTTGCGCCACTCTCCAGCGCCATGTCAGCCGCCCGCGCGATATGGGCGTCGTTCGACTGGCCAAGCGCCTGGATCATGGGCAGATCAACGCCTGCCTCCGTACCGATATGGGCGACCGCGCGCACCTCTTTGGGCAGGCAGGACCCGCCATAGGCAAAGCCCGGCTTGAGGTAATAGGGGCTCAGGTTCAGCTTGGTGTCCTGCACAAAGATGTCCATGACATCGTGGCTGTCCACGCCCAGCGGTTTACACAGGCGGCCCACCTCGTTGGCAAAGCAGACCTTGGCGGCGTGCCAGACATTGTCGACATATTTGACCATCTCCGCCGTCTCGATCGATGTGGTGATGACGTTGTCGTCCACGGCATCAAACATGCGGGCCACGATGCGGGCGGTCCGTTCGTCCGTAGCCCCGACAACCGTCTTCGGCGGGGCGTAGAAATCGGCCACGGCCACGCCTTCGCGCAGGAACTCCGGGTTGAAGGCCACGCCAAAGTCCTTGCCAATCGCCTTGCCCGAGATCGCCTCGATGATTGGGGCCATGACGCCAAGCGTCGTGCCCGGGGGGATCGAACAGCGCATGACAACAACGTGGAACCCGTCCTTCTGCGCGATGCCAACGCCGATGCTGCGCGCCGCCGCTTCGATATAGCGGTAGTCGCATCCGCCATTCGCCGCCGTGGGCGTGCCGACGGACACAAAGGTCACATCCGTGTCGCGCACGGCCCAGGCGAGGTCATCGGTGGTCGTGATAAGGTCGTTTTCCACGCCCTCGCTCAGCAGTTTGCCAAGGTCTTTTTCGTGAATGGGCGACAAGCCCTGCGCAATTTGCGCACATTTGGCCGGGTCGATATCGACACCGACGACGCGGTGGCCAAGGCTTGCCAGACAGGCGGTAGAGACCGCGCCGACATAGCCCAAACCGACAACGCTGACGGCGGGTTTGGAGGAGGGAACAGGGTTCAGGACCGGAGCAGCGTTTTGCAGGTCGAAGGCAGTCATATCCATCATGGTTTTGTCTTTCGCAGTTGAGTGTTTCACTGCGGATGGAATAACCCTCTGAAACCCAATGATGTTTTTGGGGAAAGGATAGGAATGCGCCCCTTGGATCAGCGTGACTATCCTTATGGCTAGACGCGCGTCTCTTTCGAACGGGTACAAAAAAGCCCCGCGAACCGATGGGTCGCGGGGCTCTGATGTGGCAGGTATTGAAGGGCTAGAAAAACGGGTTCGGGATCAGCCCGACATAGACGGCAACGCACAAGAAGAAGCCGGAAACCGCTGTCACCAGCTGAAACTTGGCCATCCCGTTCTGCAGGCTTGCCACCAGACCCTGACCCGCCCCGGCAGATTGGTTCCCGCGGTTCGACCACTTTTGCTTGCTCAGATGGAAGATCATGTAGACCTTCACCGACGCGTTGATGATCTGGTTGAAGTACAGGATGAACGGCCAGCTCATGTCGATACTGCGGCTATATCGGAACAGGAACAGGCACAGCACAAGCCGCGAAAACAGCACCCAGATCAGGCAGGAATAGATGTAGGTCGCGTCATGTGCCGACGCGAGGATCGCCATCGCCGGGCTAACCAGCATCGTCCACATCGCGATGCGCTGATCGACAACACACCACCAGATGAAGGGCTTCACGACAAAGGGACCGAGCGCAATCGCCCGCGCCCCGTTGCGCAGCATGTTGCCCGACCAGCGGCGAAAGTTCTGCACCATCCGCTCCAGCCCGTTTTCCTTGATCACCTCGATTGTGTAGACCGTCGCGTCGGGCACATAGGTCATCTTGGCCCGCTGGGTCAGCATGTAATACCAGGTCGACTTGTCATCGCCTGACAGGAACCGAAACCGGCCCCATAGCCAGTGATCGAGGTGGTCGGCCTCAATCGTGCGGATAAAGCGGTGGCTGACCATGTGCTTGGCCCGAAAGACCGACATGCGCCCGGTCAGCGTCAGCACCTGATCGGACAGCGCGTGGCTTTGCATCGCAAGGCGCCGCTGCGCGAAACGCATGTTCAGCCAGTTCTGGATCCATTTCGGCCCGTAACAGATCACCTCTTCGTCGGTGGTCAGCGCCTGAAGGTCCGGGTCGGCGCCAAACATGCTGAGCGTCTTTTCCATGACGTCATCGCCGTAAAGCGCGTCGCCATCCATGAAGATCACCAGATCATCATCTTGCACCCCGTGCCTGTTGATAGCCCGCAGGATCATACCAATCGCCATCCGTTTGCCGGGCTGGTTCTGGCGCAGGAACACCAGCTTGGCCAAGGCGTCTGGGATGTCCTGCGCGTGGGTTTCGACAAAGTCGCGGATGATCATCTCGTCATAGGACGAGCCGGTGCCGATATAGAGCGTGGTCGGGATCTGCTCGCGCCGGATCTGGCTGAGGATAGAACCGATAACCCGCTTGGTGATCGCGGGTTCTTCGAAATAGGTAGTCATCTGGATGTGCAGACGGCGCGGGCGCCAGCCCTGATCCCACAGCGCCTTGGCGCGGGACCGCATGCCGGGCCATTTCAGCCTGGCATAGATCTCGGCCCGCACGGCGTGGGTGAACCACCAGCCAAAGCGCCAGAACCCCAGGATGCCGAGGACGAAGGTGATCCGGACCACGCCCGGCTCCAGAAACCGGTTGGCGGTGTTCAGCAGCAGCCAGAACAGCGTCGCAACCATCAGCAACAGGAACGCCATCTGTCCAAATGACCAGCGCGACAGCCCGCGCGGGCGCGGCCCCTTCAGCCCGCGCAGCCGCACGGTCAGGTCCTTGTCAAAGGCGTATTCACTCTCGGGTGCGTACATGGCTGCGCCTATCGCGCGCGCGCGGCGAGGGTCTGTTCCCCCGGTGCCGCCAGGTGCCCGGAGACCCAGTCAAACGCGGCCTGCCCCGCCGCGAGGGCCCGCGTGGCAAGCTGCTTTTCGGCGCTGAGGTTGACAGGCGCGCCAGAGGTCAACGCACCGCGCGCGCGCGCGTCAGCGAACCCGTCGCTGGCCACCGTGACGACAATGCCAAACTCGCCGGGGCGGGTCGGATCCTCGCCCGCGCGCAGATCGACAATCTTGCCGGACGCACTGTGCCGCGTACCGGCGACATTGAACCCGACCGAGGCCGGCATGCCGACATAGAGCGTTTCAGCAAGCCGTTCCGAGGCCCAGCCAACTGCAAACGGCGCAGTTTGAGCTGACAGGGTCACAAGCGGCGTGCCACCCCGAACCGCGCTGCCAGTCGCGGCAAACACATCGCGTACCTGTCCGTCTGCCTGTGCGTGGATATTGAGCGCGCGGGCATTCTGCACATGACGCGCCAGCACATCCTGGGCTGCGTCATGTTCTGCTACGCGAACGGCCCGCAACGCATGAAGCCGGTCCAGCGTCACCCGCGCCGGATCCAGATCTCGGGCGGCCTCGGGATCTGTTCGGCGCAGCTCCACCCATTGGCGGCGCATGTCTTCGTAAGAAGATGCGATAAAATATGTCATGTGGTGCAGGGCCGCCTTGGCCATCCGCACCCGAAGCGTCACGTCCGGGTGCAGCGCGGTCTCCAGATCGGCAATCGCGGCTTCCACCTCGTGCAGCGCGGCGTCCGCCCTTTGCACCTCAAGCGCCGCGCGCGCGACATCCGCTTCACGGGTGGCATCGGTCACCTCAACTAAAAGCGCGCCCGCCTTCACAGCCTGACCCGCCCGCACGTGCAGCGCCTTCACAACGCCAGTATCCGGCGCGATCAACGTGTGCATCGGCACGTCAAGCCGACCGTGCTGAATGTCGATTGTGTCGATCCGGCTCCAGACCGATCCACCTAGAATGCCGAACACAAAATAACTCAGCAGGACATAGAGCGCCGCATTGTACAGAACCCGCACAACGCGCGGGGATTTGCGCGCCACGCCCTGTTTTTGCTCTTCTTCGGTCTCTCCCATCGGGACAAGGTCCACGGGCGTATCCAGGCTGGTGATGACCTCTTGCGTGGCGGCCATTTTGCCCGACATCAGGTTGCGGTAGAACAAGGCAAGCGTTTCGCGCTGCCGCCCCGTTAGCCCCTCGAAATAGACAAACCGCTGGTCCACATCATGCCGCAGCCGCACCGGAAAGGCGATGTCGACACCCTGAAACGGGATCACCAATGTGCCCGCCCCTGGCACCACCGCCCACCCGTCATCCACGGCAAACCCGTGCAGCCCCCATTGCGCGATGGGCAGCCGCACAGCGTCATCGCACACCAACGTCAGTGGTGCGCGCACCGTGAAGCTCAGGTCTGGACTTGGGCTTTCGTGAACGATTTCCATAGCGCCGCCATTGGTTGCAATGCGGCCGAGATAACGCCGCGCGCTGCCATACATCGTGGCGCGAATGGTCTAAACCAGGGGCAATCGGACAGCGCGGCTATCCAAAGGTATAGGCGCAAAGTTCATAGGAAGAGGATCAAAGCGCAGGATCGCTTGATACCCGGACGAGCCGCGTCAGGTCCGATAAACGTTCGATCTGTTGCCCCTTGCCGTCAAAATTGGCTGGATCCAGCCAGAGACGATAGGCTTCTTGCAGCGCGGGCCATTCCGCGTCGATAGCGGCAAACCACGCCGTGTCCCGGTTACGCCCCTTGATAACCACGGCCTGCCGGAAAATCCCCTCATAGCTCAGCCCCAACCGCTGCGCCGCACGGCGGGACGGCATGTTGAGTGCGTTGCACTTCCATTCGAACCGGCGGTAGCCCGCCTCGAACGCCCAAGCCATTGTGAGGTAGATTGCCTCCGTTGCGGCGCGGGTCCGTTGCAAGGCAGGGCTGAAATTGATGTTGCCGACTTCGATGGACCCGGCCGCGGGCGCGATCCGCAAATAGCTGAGCACACCGACAAAGCGCTGGCTGCCGCGGTCCTGCACGGCGTAGAACAGCATGTCGCGGCTTTGCTCTGCCTCTCGCGCCCAACGGTGAAACTGCGAGGCCGAGGCAAAGGGGCCGTCCGGCAAGTAGTCAAACAGGTGATCATGCCCCGAAAATTCGCGGTAGAGCAGCGCCGCATGCGCATCCGCCTTCAGCGGCACAAGCGCGGCATAGCGCCCGTGCATTGGCGTATGGTCCGGCGCGGGCGGCGGCGTCCAATCGGGAACAAGTGGGCCAAGGGTGCGATCTTGCGTCATGGCCCGACCCTAGGGGCTCGGCACGGCAAGGCCAACTAGAGAAGCAGGCCCGGGTCATCCCCCATATCGAGCCCCGGAAAGATCGTGCGCTCGAGCACCGAGCGCTCAAGCCCCGTTGCGGCCCGCATCATCCACGCGGCATGCGCCCGCACGTCGCGCGTCGGCATCAGGTCGCGCCGCGCGTAAAGGTCAGCTTCGGACAGGCCCGGCCAGTCGCCGATCACCCGCCCACCGCGCAGCGCGCCGCCCGCCAACACAGCAAGTCCACCGGTGCCATGGTCCGTACCGCGCGTTCCATTCTCGCGCGCCGTTCGGCCAAACTCCGTCATGGCGATCACCGCCGTGCGCTTCCACGTCTCTGCTAAATTCTTTTCCAGCGTCAACAGCGTATCGGACAATCGGCCCAACGCCCGATTCAAAGAGGATTCCTGCAGTCGGTGCGTGTCCCAACCATTGAGCGAAAACGCCGCAATCCGTGCATCTGCCCGCAGCCGCTTGGCCGCGAACTCGGCCACCTGCACATGTTGTGCGTCACCTCGGCGTAGAACGCGCATCTGCTTGTTCAGATCGCCCATATCGCCGCGATCCTCGTCTAGAACCTGCGCCTCGGCCATGGCCGCATGCAGGGCGGGGTCTCGCTCCATCACGAGGTCCAGAAGCTGGCGCGCTTGCGGGCTGATCGTCAGGTCCGCCTCAGGCGACCAGTTGGCCACGGGCGCGCTGCCATGCAGCACCTGCAATTGCCCCAGACCAATGGCGTAGGCCGTGTCGGCCTGCACTCCCGGCAAAACCTGCAGCATCCGGTTCAACCAGCCATCGCGCACGCCGTCGTCCAGCCGGTCCGTCCCGGCCTCCAGCAGATCCTGCCCGTCAAAATGGCTGCGCTTGTCGCGATAAGGGGTGGAGACCGCGTGCGCAAAACCAAGCTGCCCCCGCGCCCACATCGGCATCAGAGGGGCAAGGGCCGGGTGCAGCGAAAAGAACCCGTCAAGATCGCTCGCCCCCCGTTCGGGCCCAACCGAAAGCGAGCGTCGCAGGCTGGCAAGGTTCGCATCCCCATAGGGCTGCACCACGTCCAGCCCATCCGCTCCGCCGCGCAGGATGATCACCACCAGTCGCGTGTCCCAGGGCGCAGCCGCAAAGGCCACCGGGGTCACAAGCGGGCTGGCAGCAAGGGAACAGCCAACCAGACCATTCAGGAAACCGCGCCGGGACAGGCTCATCGCATCACTCCTCATCGCCGCTGAAACGCGGGGGCCATCAGCACGAGGCCAATCGCCTCTGCCCGGCTTTCCGCCGCCGTCGCGGCAAAGATCACGTCATCGGTCAGTGCGCCGCCAAGCGCGGTGCCTGCAAAGGCGCGCGGGTCCGGCAGATCATCGACCATCTTGATCGGCGCGCCCATGGCCCACTGCACCCGGCCCGCAAGCCCGGCAGGAGACAGCCAATTTTCATCTTCCTCTGGCCAGCCATCCGGCCCCGCGAATTTCTGCCAGGTCAGGCCCATCACCGACATCGGCGTCAGGATCAGGTTGCGCATCCGCCCTTCGTTCAGCGTCTCGATCTTGTCCCGCGGCACCGCCAGCGCCCGCATGGCAGAGCCGACAAACTCTACCGGCGTCTTGATATTCGCGCCCTCACGCACCCAGGCAGCGGGATGTTCGAGCAAAGCTGCGTAGACCGCCATCAGATCCCCGCCTGTATCGCGGAAACGTGCAGCGACATGATCAACCAGCGCCGGATCGGGGGTGTCGGACACGAAATGCACCGCCAGTTTGCTTGCCAGATGCTGTGCAGTAACCGGATGCGCGGCCAGATCATCCAGCACCTCGTAGATCGGATCGAGCGACATGACATCGGGATAGGTCTTGCCCATCACCGTCTCCGCCCCCGGTTCGGCCATCGCCTTGACGAAGCGAAAGCCCTTTTCCGGGTGGTAGCTCAGCCCCGTCAGCAACTCGGCGAGCTGCGTGACATCGTCTTGGGTGTACGGCGCGCCAACGCCCAGCGTGTGCAGCTCAAGCACCTCTCGGGCGAGGTTTTCGTTCAGGCCCACAGGCCGTTTGACCCGCTCCGCCCGGCGGCTGTTCGGGCCAATGGAGACGTGCTGATCCAGGAACTCCAACATCACCGGATGCGTCACCGCCGCCTTCAGCATGTCCGCAAAGCGGCCCGTGACATGCGGGCGGATCGCCTCTTCGATATAGGGTGAGGTCGCGCGGCGGACGCCCCCGGATTTACCCGTTGCCGCGAAATGATCGCCCCAGAAATACGTCAGCCGCTCAAAGAAACCCGACGGCGTGTGCGCCCGGCGCAGCATCGACGCACCCAGCCAGCGCACCATATCCTGCCGCGCCGCTTTTTGCAGCAGACGGCGCGACTTGTCGGCCTGCTTGCCCAGCTCGGTGCCCCGGTTTTTGCGCTTGATCTGGAGGTAGCCGAACATCTCCGTCAGGCGCGGCTCGAACTCCGCGAATGTCGGAATCGGATAGTCCTGCGCGATCACGTCCGGGGCAGTCAGACCATCAAGCATCGCCTGCGCATCCCGCGGCGGCGCGATCACGGGCGACAGCCCGCTGCCAAAACGCATTTCGGCAAATTCCGGATCGAACTGGCGCACGTCGTCCCTCCTGATCTCGGGCCAATATAGCAAAACGCCCGCGCCGTTTCACCGGCGCGGGCGGAGAAATGTTTCCCCCTGCGGGAAGCCGCCTAGTCCTGCGGCAGCACGCGCAGGTTCAGCTCCATCAACTGTTCCGGCGCAGGTTCAGACGGGGCGTCCATCATCAAGTCTTCGGCCCGCTGGTTCATCGGGAAGAGGATCACCTCGCGGATGTTCTGCTCGTCCGCAAGCAGCATCACGATCCGGTCAATGCCCGCCGCGCAGCCCCCGTGCGGCGGCGCGCCGTATTGGAACGCGTTCACCATGCCGCCGAACCGCTTGCGCACCTCGTCCGCGCCATAGCCAGCGATCTCGAACGCCTTGAACATGATCTCGGGCTTGTGGTTCCGGATCGCGCCAGAGACCAGCTCATATCCGTTGCAGGCAAGGTCATACTGGAAGCCCTTCACAGCAAGCGGATCGCCCTCCAGCGCCGCCATCCCGCCCTGCGGCATGGAGAACGGGTTGTGCTCAAAGTCGATCTTGCCGGTTTCCTCGTCCGCCTCGTAGATCGGGAAATCCACGATCCACGCAAAGGCAAAGCGGTCCGTGTCCGTCAGGCCCAGTTCGTTCCCAATGACCGTGCGCGCCTTGCCCGCGACCGTCTCGAACGACTTGGGCTTGCCCGCGAGGAAGAAGGCCGCGTCACCGACGCCAAGGCCGAGCTGCTGGCGGATCGCCTCGGTCCGCTCCGGCCCGATGTTTTTGGCCAGCGGCCCAGCCGCTTCCATGCCATCCCCCTGGTCGCGCCAGAAGATATACCCCATCCCCGGCAGCCCTTCGGAGCGCGCAAACTTGTCCATCCGGTCGCAGAATTTGCGGCTACCGCCCGTGGGGGCCGGGATCGCGCGAACCTCGGTGCCTTCCTGCTCCAAGAGCTTGGCAAAGATGGCAAAGCCGGAGCCTGCGAAATGCTCGGACACCACCTGCATCTTGATCGGGTTGCGCAAGTCGGGCTTGTCGGTGCCGTACCACAGCGCCGCGTCGCGGTAGCTGATCTGCTCCCACGTCTCTGCCGCGTCCACCTTGCGGCCGCCGCCAAACTCTTCGAACACGCCCGCGATCACCGGACTGATCGTGTCGAACACGTCCTGCTGGGTGACAAAGGACATCTCCATATCGAGCTGGTAGAAATCGGTCGGCGAGCGGTCCGCCCGCGGGTCCTCATCGCGGAAACAGGGTGCAATCTGGAAATACTTGTCAAAGCCCGACACCATCAGCAGCTGCTTGAACTGCTGCGGCGCCTGCGGCAGGGCGTAGAACTTGCCGGGGTGCAGACGCGACGGCACGAGGAAATCGCGCGCACCCTCGGGGCTGGACGCGGTGATAATGGGCGTCTGGTACTCTCGAAATCCCTTGTCCCACATGCGCTTGCGGATCGATGACACCACGTCCGAGCGCAGGGTCATGTTCCGCTGCATCTTCTCGCGCCGCAGGTCGAGGTAGCGGTAGCGCAGGCGGGTTTCCTCGGGGTATTCCTGATCGCCAAAGACCATCAGCGGCAGCTCCGCCGCGCTGCCCAGCACTTCCATATCGCGGATAAAGACCTCGATCTCGCCGGTAGGGATCTTGGGGTTCACCAGAGACGCATCGCGCGCCTTCACATTGCCATCAATGCGGATGCACCATTCGGAGCGCACCTTTTCGACCTCTGAAAACACCGGGCTGTCCGGGTCGCACAACACCTGAGTCATGCCGAAATGGTCGCGCAGGTCGATGAACAGCACACCACCGTGGTCGCGAATGCGGTGCACCCAGCCTGACAGGCGCACAGTATCCCCAACATTGGCGGAAGTCAGATCGGCGCAGGAATGGGTGCGATAGGCATGCATTGTCAGGTCCCTTCAGGGGTCATAAATCCGGCGCAGATACACCGCCGCAGCCCGACGAAGTCAAGCCAGATCGCCGATTTTGCGCATCTCAGTCACGGTAGAAGCCATGCGCCCCAAATGCGCGCGCGATCTTGAGTAACAATGTTGATTGCATCATCCACGGGTAGCCATGGGTGAAGACGGGGCGGCCTACCTCCTGCGCAACGGCGCGGGCCGCCCAAGGAACACGGTCAATCGGCATCGTGATCGCGGCAAGGCCAGTTATTCCGCGCACCGTGGCCAAGGCGTCTGCGTCTACCCCGTCCATGCGGTAGGTGGTCAGGATCATGGGCTGCCCCGGGCGTGCCTGATCCAGAAACGCCGCTTCGTTTGTGTCATAGACCTGAAGAATGAACTGCGCCTTGCCGCGCGCGTCCGAAACTGACCTTTCGAAGACCGGCCAGAAGTCGGCAAAGGACATCTTGGGATCTGTGACAATCCGGCACTCCCGGCACCTATCGAGCCAACCCAGCATGCCATCCCAGTCTAGCACGGTAAATTTTGTATCGGCTTGATAGACGTCAAAGGTCGGAGCTTGCCCTTCATAGGCATCCCAATCATGGGCAAGGACAATGCGCCCATCGGCCGTTTGTAGCAGATCAACCTCGATCAAAGTGCGCCCCGCTGCACGGGCCGCGTCCAAGGCCTCAAGAGAATTCGTATAGGGCACGCCATCCAAAAGCCCGCCAGCATGGGCAATGTCCGTGCAGCATGTCCCGTTGATCTGTGTGGTCCACTCCATCGGCGGGGTTCCCCACCGGACCCATCCCAGTGCCACTGCTACACTAACGAGAAGAAACAGAGCTGCCTTTTTGATCACCGTTCCAGCGCTTTGATCATGTCGACCCGCGTGCCGTGCCTTCCGCCTTCGAAATCCGTATCGAGAAAGGCGTCGACGATGGCCAGCGCGAGCCCCTCGCCCACGACGCGAGCCCCGAGGGACAACATGTTCGCATCGTTGTGGGCACGGATCATCGACGCGCTAAACGTGTCAGAGCACACGCCGCAACGGATGCCGGGCACCTTGTTCGCCGCCATCATGATGCCCTGGCCCGTACCGCAAAGGATAATGCCCAGATCAGCCTCCCCCGTGGCCACTTTGCGCGCCGCTGCGGCGCCGTGGTCGGGGTAATGGGTGCTTTCCGGGGTAGTCGGGCCGATGTCGATCGCAGTAAAGCCCCGCGCTTCGATGTGGTTGCCCACGGCAAGGCGCAGATCGATGGCCGCGTGGTCACTGGATAGAACGATTTTGGTCATACGCATCCCCTTTACGGGCCTTCTAGACACAAAAAAACCGCCCGGAAAGGGCGGTCACACTTGGCTTCTCGCACGTTCTTCGAATGTGCTGCCAGCCGACGCCCCTCGTTATCGAGGGGCTTGGTTGCGGGAGTAGGATTTGAACCTACGACCTTCAGGTTATGAGCCTGACGAGCTACCGGGCTGCTCCATCCCGCGCCAATATGTGTCTCGGACAGGGTTTTGGTTCATCGTGGCAGAGAGATATCAATCAAAGGGCTCGTTAGGTTTGGCAACGACCTACTCTCCCACGCCTTAAGACGCAGTACCATCGGCGCTACAGCACTTAACTGCCAGGTTCGGGATGGGGCTGGGTGTTTTGCTTGCGCTATGATCACCAAACCAAAAGAACCCTTTGCGGCCCGCGAGGGCCAAATCCAAGTCGCGTACACAAGTTGTGATGTATGCTTTCGACAAGATCTGTAGAAGTCTGCCTTCTACTGGATCAAATCAAGCCTATCGGGCAATTAGTACCGGTCAGCTGAACGCATTGCTGCGCTTACACCTCCGGCCTATCGACGAGGTGGTCTACCTCGGCCCTCAGGGATACCTTGTTTTGAGGGGGGCTTCCCGCTTAGATGCCTTCAGCGGTTATCCTGTCCGATCATAGCTACCCTGCACTGCCGTTGGCACGACAACAGGTCCACCAGTGGATCGTTCACCCCGGTCCTCTCGTACTAGGGGCAACTCCTCTCAAGTATCCTACACCCACGGCAGATAGGGACCGAACTGTCTCACGACGTTCTAAACCCAGCTCACGTACCACTTTAATCGGCGAACAGCCGAACCCTTGGGACCTGCTCCAGCCCCAGGATGTGATGAGCCGACATCGAGGTGCCAAACGATGCCGTCGATATGGACTCTTGGGCATCATCAGCCTGTTATCCCCGGCGTACCTTTTATCCGTTGAGCGATGGCCCTTCCACTCGGGACCACCGGATCACTATGGCCGTCTTTCGACTCTGCTCGACTTGTCAGTCTCGCAGTCAGGCTGGCTTATGCCATTGCACTCAAC